>JAWUXZ010000052.1:0-82859 GCA_034111085.1 Dinoroseobacter sp. | reverse complement strand
GATCGGTAAGGATGCGGAATTCGGGCAGCCGGTGCCACCCCCCTAACCTTCCCCCTTCCCCCCTCTGTCCACCTCCGTTACGGTTGTTCAAACATCACGACCTTTAAAAAGGACCGAATTCCATGGCCGTTGATCTCCCTGAGCTCTATTTCCGGATCAAAGACAACGGGGCTGTGGTCTTTCGTGTCGATCCTGAGAATCGTCAGAAACGGATCGAGCTTGATCAGATTGCCAATGTGAACGTTCGCAATGGCGAGGTGAAGGTCCAAGGCAAGGCCGAGGTCTCAGACGCGGAAATGACCGCTATGCAGAATTGGGTTACTGAGCGCCAAGCGCTTCAGGCCGCGCGCGAGCTCGACGATATTCAACGCGCTGTTGATCAGATGAACCAGACCGCCCATTGGGCACAATCCAAGGCCACCCCCGAGCAGCTAGAGGCGATCACCGACCGGACGCTTCTGGCGATGTATGACCTGCGCCAAGTGCTTGTGCGAAAGAAGGCTGACCGGATGAATGGGAACTAGGCCACAGCAGCCTTGATCTGTGCCGCCCAAAGCCGTTGTCGCCAGAACCGCACCATCAGCAGGATTGCGGCCACTGCGAGGCCAACCACAAGCCCGACCCATACCCCGACAGCGCCCCATCCCAGTGTGAAGCCGAATACGTAGCCCGCTGGCGCGCCCACGCCCCAATAGCTGAACGCGGCCATCCACATCGGGACGCGCGTATCCTGCACCCCGCGCAAAAGGCCAAGTGCGACGACCTGCATTCCGTCGGCCAGCTGGAACAGCGCTGCAACCGCCAGAAGCGACGCGCCCACCGCAATCACCGCGTCGCGCTTGGGATCGCCGGGGTCAGTAAACAGGCCGATCAGCGTTTCCGGCATGCCCACAAACAGGGCCACAGTCACGCAGACCATGCCCAAAGACAGTGCAGTGATAACCAGACCGCCGCGCACCATATTGCCAGCGTCAAGCCGACCGAGTGCCTGTCCGGCGCGCACTGTGGCGGCTTGGCTCAGGCCGATATGGACCATGAAAGTGATCGAGGCGAGTTGCAGCGCAATCCCGTGCGCCGCCAATGGCACCGTGCCGAGCCAGCCGATCATCAAGGCACTGGCGGAAAACAGACCCGCCTCGGCCAGAAGCGTCAATCCAATGGGCCAAGCTAGTCGGAAGACGCGGGCAAACGCCTCCCAGTCAGGACGCCAGAACCGCGCAAAAAGCGTGTGCTCGGGCAACACCCGCACAGCATAGACCGCCAATCCCAGAGCCATCCCAATATACAGACAGACAGACGCAGTCGCGGCCCCTTGCACGCCCAACTCGGGAAAACCCCAATTGCCGAAGATCAAAAGCCAGTTCAGCAAGCCGTTGCCAATGGCCCCGGCCACCGTCACCCATAACACCACCTGCGCACGGTCAAGTGCCGCAAGGTAGCTTTTCAGCACCATCACCAACAGCGCAGGCACCATGCCGAGGCCTGCAATCTGCATATAGTCACTGCCAAGCGCAGCAATTTCCGGTTTCTGGCCAAGACCCAGCAAGATCGATTCCGAGAACCAGAAGAACGGGTAGATCAGGACGCCAAACAGGATCGACATCCAAAGCCCCATGCGCGTAACGCGGCGGATTTGCGTCTCGTTGTCGGAACTTGCGGCGGTCGCAACCATCGGCATCACCGCCAAAGCAATCCCAGAGCCAACCAGAAACACGGTCGTGAACAACCCGGCCCCAAGCCCGCCAGCCGCCAGCTCCGCCACCCCGTACCAGCCCAGCATCAGCGTATCGGTGACCTGCACCATAGCCTGCGCCAAATGACTGCCGACGAGCGGCAAGCCAAGCACCATCGCAGCGCGCGCATGGGTGCGGTAAGATTGTAATGGGGCTGTCATAGACAGGCTTTAAGACGCCCTCGCGCCTGAGGCAATCGCGTTTGCGACCCTATAATAGTCGCAACAACAGACCCGTGGCGATGATCGCGACCAGCGCGCCTGCCGAAATCTCGATTACGCTGGCCAATCGGGCGGCTGCCTGCCCGTCGCCAATACTGCGCGCAAGACTTTCGCGAAACAGCACCGCACTGCCCGCAACCGCCAAGGTGACCGACGCGGTACCAAGCGCCATGGCGAGAGTTCCGGCAATCGCCGCCCAGTGCAAGCCCATCCCCCAACCGAGGATCAGCAAAAAGAGTGCGCCCGTGCAGGGCCGAATACCAATAGCCGCGATCAACGCAAGGCTCGCGCCCCAACTGTTGGCTTTAGCAACCTGTGCAGGATCGGGGCCGTGGGCGTGGCCGCAGGTGGAACAGGCTTTGTCATCACCGGAATGGGTGTGGCCGTGGGCGGCGGGCTTTCTGGCCAGACGGCGCAGCCCACGGATCACCAGCCAGAGACCCACAAGTGCAATTGCGGCAAGGCTCGCCGGGGCCAGCCAGAAATCACCAGCATGGGTCATCTGGGTGCGCGTCAAACCAAGCGCCCAGACCCCGAAAGCCACGAGTGCTATCGCGCTTACAGCCTGCATCAATGATCCCGCCAGTGCGATGCGCGACAGCCGCCCAAGTGGCACATTCTCGGCCACGCCGTAGCCGCCCACGACCAGTTTGCCATGTCCCGGACCAACTGCATGGAAAAACCCATAAGCAAAGCAGACGCTTAGCAACGCCGTCAGCGCCGCCGGATCGCCCGCGCGCAAACCCCGCAGCGCGCGAGCAATACCATTTTGCACGTCGCGTTGGGCAGTTGCGGCCCAGCGCGCCAGATCGTCCATACCGCCGAGCCATAGCCAAACGCCCGCCCCAAGCAGCACCGCGACGACCCCGACCGAGGCGGGTCGGATCAGGGCCCGCATATCAGCCGCACCTCATCTGCGAAGGCCTCGCCCACTTCGGGAAAGTCCAATTCCACATCCGCGCCCTTGGCTTCGGCCGCGTCCAACTGCGCCTCAAGATAGGCATAGGCCGCGTCGGGATCGAACTTGGCCGCCTCGGCCAGGCAATCTGCGGCACCTTGGACAAGCTGCGTGTCTGACGCGGAATAGGCGGTGTAGAAGCTGGGATCATAAAGACGTATCACGATCTCCGTGTCGCGCGGATCGAGCGCCGTACCGAGCGCGCGCACATGGGTCGTGATGATCTTGCCGTCTTCAAAGGCGGCGGTCCACTCGACCGGGCGCGACAGCGAAATCGCGCGCTCGTCTGCAAAGCCGCGCGTGTCGCCTGCAAACCCCTCGTCCCAGTTCATATCAAACCCCGACAGCGCCTCGATTTCGCCTTCGGTCAGCACTCCATCAAAGTCCGGATCGAGGCCGAGTTCTTCGGTGATCAGCAAGGAATAAAGCTCGTCATAGACCCAGATGATCCTCACGGCGGCAAGGTCTTCGGCGTCGTTGAACAAGAACTGCACCGAGGTATCGACAAATATATGCGGGTGCGCATGCGCCGGGGCGGTGGTGAGGGTCGCGGCGAGGAGGACGGCTGGGATGCGCATGAAGGGATAGGTAGGGGTGACGCGACGGGTCGGCAAGATGCTACGGCCCAAGGTTCGCAAACATGTAGGCCGGCGAAACTCGTCTAGCCAATCTTGATGCCTTCATGGTGTAGGGCCGCATCGGCCATGCTCAGACAGAACACTATATTTCAATCAGTTGCGTTTAATGCTCAAGAACGCATCTTGGTCGATTTCTTGAGCAAGCGAATTGCACTTGCTCGGCGAAAGGCAATGGCAATGGCAATGTTAAACGATGTCTCAAACATTTCCAGTGCAAGGCGCAGGTCCAGTAGACTTTGGGGGTCGCCCACCAACGCGAGTTTGCCCAAGATCCAAGCGATGCGATTCAAATAGTGTTTTGCCGCTTTCGGGATGTCATGTGGATCGCTTGGAGATGCCCTGGGGCTCGTGGCTGCTTGCAGTCTTTGCGCGCCTACCGATTGTACAGGTCCACCGCCTTCAGATCGGCGATGAATTCCGCCCAAAGCCCGTCCTGTCGCCCGTTAAGTCCCACTTGTCATCACGCACGGCTTGCCACGATGAGCTATGACCCATCAGGCTACCGTCAAACCGGGTTTTCTGCGTCGGGAACTCCGCGAACGGAGCCGCACAACTTTCGCCTTATTCCTCACTAAATCGCCGCGATTGCCAGCTCCCTCGAGCCAAAGCCTACCCCCGCCCTTTGCGCAAATCCGGGTGCATGGAGGTCGCAATCGTTTCGGCCCCATGCTCGACCATCTGACTGGCATGACCAACGATAAGCGGGTCGGGCAGCGTGGCAATAGTCTGGTCCTTATCGGGGTAGTCCAGTGTCGACAAAAAGTGCCTCATACAATTCAGACGCGCGCGCTTTTTGTCGTTTGATTTTATAATCGTCCAAGGTGCGTCGGCAGTGTCGGTATAGAAAAACATCGCCTCCTTGGCTTCGGTATATTCGTCCCATTTGTCCAAGCTGGCCTTGTCAATCGGTGACAACTTCCAGCGCTTCAGGGGGTCGGTCGCGCGACTATCAAAGCGGCGTATTTGCTCGTCTCGCGTGACCGAGAACCAGTACTTGTAAAGATTCACACCCGAGCGGGTCAGCATACGCTCAAACTCAGGCGTTTGACGCATAAACTCCAGATATTCAGTGGGCTCGCAAAAGCCCATCACCCGCTCAACCCCCGCACGATTATACCACGAGCGGTCATAGAAAACCATTTCGCCGCCCGTGGGCAGGTGGCGAACATAGCGCTGATAGTACCACTGGCCGCGTTCCTCATCTGTGGGTTTGTTCAAGGCCACGACCCTTGCCAGGCGCGGATTTAGGTGCTCGGTGAACCGCTTGATCGTGCCGCCCTTGCCGGCTGCATCGCGCCCCTCAAACAGCATTACGAATTTCTGGCCTGTGTCCTGCGCCCAATGCTGAACTTTCAGCAGCTCAGCCTGCAACGCGGCCTTTTGCTTCTCGTAAGCCGGGCGCGCCATCTTGCGCGTGTAGGGGTATTTGCCAGCCTCAAAGCGGCGCAAGGCAGCGGCGAGCGGATCATTCGGCGCGGGCACCGGAATAACAATCGTATCGTCAGTAAGCGTAAGGGCAGTATCAGACATAAGGCGGGCTCCAGTTGGCAGGGACACCTAAGGATACCGCGCCCTACCCGAGCCTGTCTTTGTGATAGGTCAAATGGCACATTCAACGACGCTTGCGGTTAAACACCATTTCTTGTTCTTTCAGATGCGCGGCCGAGCCCATCCACGCATAGGCCAACAAGGCAGGCTCGTCCTTGCCAACGGTGATGCGGTGCAGATGCTCAGGGGGATTAAAAATCATCGACCCCGGTGCATAAACGCCCTGATGGTTCTCGGAAACCGCGCCCGACAGGCAAATATAGCTTTCCGTAATGCCGCTATGGGCGTGCGCAGGATAGGTGCAGCCCGGCGCAAATAAGACGATGCCAAGGATCAACTCGGTGGTGCGCACCGGTCCATTTGGGCCCGCAAGCTCGGCATAGCCGTAAGCACGCGCAAGGCCCTTGGACAGTTTTTCATAACCGTATTGCCAACTTAGCTCAGGTGCTACGCTTTCCAGCGCGCGGATAGAGGGCGACATCCGGTCCATCCGCCCCTCATCCAAGGCTCGCTTAAGGTGCGCTGTGACCGGCAGTTGCGACGGGTCTTGCGGGCAGATGGATGGATTGGCGCGCATCACACGGTTGATGGCTTCGCGCACGGCCCGTTGGTGGCTGCGGATACGGTCCGAGCCGCCCGACGGCAGGTGGCGGTAAAGCTCGTAGAACTCGCGCAGAAGATAGCGCCAGTCCGGGGTGTCAGCGAGGCGCGGTTCGGGCACGGCGTCGGGTGCGGGTGCTAAATCGGTCATTTGGGCGCTCCGAGAAGTGATTGCGGGCAGGTAGTGCATGACATGAGCCCCGTCCATGCCGGAATTTAAGCGCTTGGGCCAAGGCGCAAGCGCTGCGGTCGGCCAGGTGGTTGTGGGGCAGGTAAAGTATGTTGACTATTCATTTGCGCCATTAAGCATCAAACGCACCAATTACCCCAGAGCGGGGTGTTAGTGATGATTAGGACTCCACATTCTGAGACCCGCGCGGCAAGCTGCGCGGATGCGGTATCGTCAGAAAGCTTGGCAGGACACGAAAGAGTCGTTGGGCGGCGCTCCAACAGTCATTTCGCTTGTTGTCTTTCCTCTCATCGGCATGGCTCTCCACCTTCTCTTGGAGGGGCCTGAGGCCATGTCCTCAGAGGCATACGTCTGGGCGGTTTATGCGCTCGCCCCTCTTGGGCTGGCTTTTGTTCTTCTGTTCTTGTGGAACCTAGTTTGCGCCCCTTATCGCACCGAAAGGGAACGCGCCGACGAGCTTGCGGCTAGTTTGGCTGCGCTAACTGAAAGCACAGGTTTTGACGCCACGCCTGAATATGTCGCAACCCGCGAGATGTTTACGCTTACCGAGTCCGCCTGCTTGCTGGCTAGAATCCCGCTGCGGGCAACCGTCGAGCAGGGAGCCGCAATCGGCTACCTTCGGATTCTAAAGGAGCAGGTGGCAAGAAAAGAATTGGAGGCTTTCTCTGGCAGCGCTCAACAGACCATGGCCTTAAACATGGCGGGGCTATCAGGGGCAGAGGGCGTCCCTGACGCCGTGAGCATTATGCGGGAGTCTCTATCGCGGATATCGAGGGAGCAAGGTCTCAATATCGAAGGCTTAGAGCCTTAGGTTCTCTACCCCGATTGCATCCAGTGCACCCAGCATGAAGGCTGCGCTGAACTTTCCGCGTGACAGCTTGTTCCTGATGTTCACCTCTTTCTCGCCTATCATCTCGGCAAGCTGCGCGTAGGTCACACCTTGGCGCTTCAGCTCCGCCTTAAAGATGTTCGCAACCTTTGCTTCCCACTCATTTTGCTCCGGCATATGTCACCTATGTAAGTAAAAGTATCATTTTCATTACATAGAGCATAGTATTCGATACGCCTACGCACTATATTCATTACATAGGTAATGGATAAGACACATGGCACAGCACTTTCTTCTTTCAGCAGCGTCACGCACCCTTAGCCTTCGCAGCTTCTACAAAGCTGGCGAAGACGCGGCCTATGCGACGTTCTGCCAAATGCGCTGGCCTGAGACGGAAGGCGAGGCGAACCGCCTATCTAGGTGCCCTTCGCCCGCACTTGGCGTGATCGCCTGTGGACAACTCATCCCTCCCCCTTCCCGGCCTCGCGCAATCCTGCTCTAATGCTCCAAAGCAAGCAAAAATGAGCAGCAGCCATGGCCGACGACCTTCTTTCCGGCGGGGCAACCCCCGAAACCTATGACGCATCCTCCATCGAGGTGCTCGAAGGGCTTGAGCCCGTTCGCAAACGTCCCGGCATGTATATCGGCGGCACCGACGAGCGCGCGTTGCATCACTTGGTGGCAGAAGTGCTCGACAACTCCATGGACGAGGCGGTCGCAGGTCACGCCAGCCGCATCGAGATTGAGCTGTTAGCAGACGGCTCCTGCACCATTCGCGACAACGGGCGCGGCATCCCGGTCGATCCGCACCCCAAATTCCCAGACAAAAGCGCGCTTGAGGTGATCTTGTGCACGCTGCACGCGGGCGGCAAATTCGACGGCAAAGCCTATCAAACGTCGGGCGGTCTACACGGCGTTGGGATCTCGGTCGTCAATGCGCTGTCGGATCATGTGCGCGTCGAGGTTGCGCGCAACCGCGAGCTATACGCCCAAGAATTCTCGCGCGGCCTGCCCCAAGGCCCCATCGCAAAAGTCGGCCCTGCCCCAAATCGGCGCGGCACCACGGTGACCTTCCATCCAGATGCCGACATCTTTGGCCCCTTGAGGTTGAAGCCCGCCCGCCTTTTGAAGATGGCGCGGTCTAAGGCGTATCTGTTTTCCGGCGTGGAAATTCGCTGGAAAACTGCGATCGATGACGGCCAAACCCCGACCGAGGCGGTGTTTCACTTTCCCGGCGGCCTTTCCGACTATCTTAAGGAAACGCTCGCAGGGGCGGCGACCTACGCGGACCAACCGTTCGCGGGCAAGGTAGAATTCTCCGATAAGTTCAATGTCCCGGGCTCGGTCGAATGGGCGATCAACTGGACGCCCGCGCGCGATGGCTCCATCCAGAGCTACTGCAACACGATTCCAACGCCCGAAGGCGGCACCCATGAGGGCGGATTCTGGGTTGCGATCCTCAAGGGCCTGAAGGGCTACGGCGAGTTGGTCAACAACCGCAAAGCAGCACAGATCACCCGCGACGACATCATGGGGGGCGGCACGGCGCTGGTGTCTTGCTTCATCCGCGAGCCGGAGTTTGTCGGCCAAACCAAGGACCGCCTCGCCACCACCGAAGCCGCCCGCATGGTCGAGGGCGCGGTGCGCGACCATTTCGACAACTGGCTGGCCGCTAACACGAAATCCGCAGGTGCAATCCTCGACTTTATGCTTCTGAAATCCGAAGAACGCTTGCGCCGCCGGGCCGAAAAGGAAACCGCGCGCAAATCAGCGACCAAACGCCTGCGCCTTCCGGGCAAGCTTGTAGATTGCTCGGCAACCAACCGGGCGGGCACAGAATTGTTCATCGTCGAGGGTGACAGCGCGGGCGGCTCGGCAAAGATGGCGCGGGATCGCAAGACCCAAGCGTTGCTGCCGCTGCGGGGTAAGATCTTGAATGTTCTGGGGGCAGCCTCCTCCAAACTGGGGTCAAACCAAGAGATTAGCGATCTGACCCAAGCATTGGGCGTCAGCCTCGGGTCACGCTTCAATGTGGAGGATCTTCGTTACGATAAGATTATCATCATGACCGATGCGGACGTGGATGGGGCACATATTGCGGCGCTTTTGATGACATTTTTCTTCACTCAGATGCGTCCGATGATCGACCACGGCCACCTCTATCTGGCCTGCCCGCCGCTGTTCCGGCTGACCCAAGGTGCCAAACGCGTCTACTGCCTTGACGAGGCCGAGCGTGAAAAATGGATGACTAAGGGTCTGGGCGGAAAAGGCAAAATAGACGTTTCGCGGTTTAAGGGTCTGGGCGAGATGGACGCAAAAGACCTCAAAGACACAACGATGAACCCCGCGACGCGCAAGCTGATCCGGGTCAGCATCGACGAGGATGAGCCTGGCGAGACAAGCGATCTGGTCGAGCGGCTGATGGGCAAAAAACCCGAGAAACGGTTCGAGTATATTCAGGCCAATGCGCGGTTTGTGGAGGAGCTGGATGTTTGAGGACGGGACTAAGATGGGCGGATAAGCAATGGAAAATACCGTTATCGGCGTTAGTCCCAAAAGTGCTCGAAGAGCTCTTGTCAGTGCATCTTTGTTTACTCTTGCGATCACCAATGCGGAGATTGAAGGTAACAGTATTTCCTTGTTTGGGTTGTCTGTTTTGGTGGAACAAGCACAACTAATAGCATTAGGCAGATTGTCGGTTCTTTTGGCATTTTTGCCATTCTCAGCACACTATTTGGGTGAGGTTCTTCGATGGCCTCGAGGGAAATATCAATCACAGGACACTATAAACAACGATCAACTAGAAAAGATTAATACTGAATTCTACGGCGACCAAGAAAATGATCTAGAATTTTGTCCCGATCCGCACCTAGAATCTTGGGAACTGGAATATCGAGAAGAGAAGCAGAGGATCGCCACTAAGGTAGCCCGTTGGACGACAGCCGAGAAAACCTATCGCGTAATACGCCGAGGAATAGCCCGGCTTATCGTGCCGCTTGTTCTAGGGTTTCTGGCGTTTTTTTATCCCAGCTTCTTTGGCGCTTTTCTCGATATGTTCAGATTAACGCATTCGCTCGATTATGGCAGCATCGAACTCAACTAGGGTTTAGGCTCTGCAGCCTTAACTTATGTCCAAACACTCCCGAGGCCCTCGAAAGACGTGGTGCCCTAAAGCCCCCGCCTACAAAACCCGCCCCAATCGTAGAGAGGGTTTCAACCCGCCACCACCTCCCGCACCACAACGTCCCCTACCAACCGCTCCACCGCCTCGCGCTCGCACAGCGCCGTCCCCGGCGTCCCGACCGCACTCGCAGCCGCCGCGACCCCTTGCACGCAGGCCGAAAGTGGCGACAGCCCGCGCGCCAATCCTAGCACGAACCCGCCCACGTGGCTGTCCCCGGCCCCGACCGCACTGACGACCTCAACCACAGGCGGCGCACAGTGCCAGCAGCCCTGTGCCGTCGCCATAACCGTCCCCTCAGCCCCCCGCGCGATCTGGACGATCTCGGCCACTCCGCCCTCCACCAAGCCCGCCGCGAACGACGCTGTAGCCCCAACATCAGACAGCGCATGCCCGGCCAACGCGTCGGCCTCGGTATCGTCCATGCGCAGCGCGAACAGCCCGCGCTTTGATGCAGCAGCGACCAACGCCGCCCCGGACGTATCAAGCACCATCCGCACCCCGCGCACCATCAACCGTGCGTTCAGGTCCGAGAACACATCCGCAGGCACCCCCGGCGGCAAACTGCCCGAGGGCACCAGCAGATCGCCGGGCGCGCACCACCCCTCGATCTTCGCGAGCGCTTGGGCCACATGCCGCGCCTCCCACTGCGGTCCCGGCATGACGAAGCGGTATTGCGCGCCGGACGCCTGCTCGATCACCGACAGGCTTTCGCGGGTTGTCAACTCGAGGCCGAGGTCGCGCGCCTGCAACCCCTCGACCTCCAGAAGCCCTAACAAGGTCGCGCCCGCCGCCCCGCCTGCTGCCACCGCGCACAGGCTCTCGCCGCCTAGTTTGAAGATCGCGCGGCTGACATTGACGCCGCCACCACCGGGATCAGCGCGCGGAACCGCACAGCGCAACTTGGTGGCGGGCGTGACCAATGCGGTCTCGGTCGACAGATCGAGCGCTGGGTTCAGGGTGACGGTGATGATGCGGGACATGTGCAGGTCTCAGTCAAGGGATGCGCCCCTAGCCTGCGCCTCGGCCACCTGTCTGACAAGCCTTACGCGTGCATTCTCGATAGCGCTTAGCCCGCAGCAATATCGGTAGAAATGGCCCGCAACGGATCACCTCCAGCGAAACAGCTTAATCTTGCGCGAATAAGCGCGCCGATAGATGGATAAGGCCCCCACAACTCAACACAGACGAGGAGTATCATGCAAAATTTTGTATCGCGCTCCGTTTCGATTGTAGCACTCTCAACGGCATTTTTGGCCACAACCGCCCTCGCCCAAGGCCCGGGTCAGAGGGTTATTTCACGGTCTATGATGATACCGAGTGCAATGTCCTCATCAGCTTTTACACCAATGACGGGTCGGGCTGGTCTGACAATTGGCTTGCCGATGCGATCCTGCCGGGCGAGTCAGGCGAGGCCAGTTTTGCAGCTGATACAAGTGAATGTGACCAGGTCTTTGCCGCAGGCTGGCTTGGCGCAGATGATACCGAGGTCATAGATGAAGAGATCTCCATCGACATCTGCGCGGCCTCCAACGTCTATCTCGGCGATAACGAGATTTACTACGACTAGGCTTGCCCCACAGCCCCTTTACGGTGCGGCCCAAACACCGCTGTCAGCGCCAGAACGATCCCCGATACCGTGGCGATCATACCCGCTGCGCTGACGGCGTTCTGCGCTCCGAGCCAAAATGGCCCGTAGTTTGCGAAGGCGTATCCGAGCACAGCACTGAGGGTGGCGAAGGCGACGCTATGGACGATCTGGTCGCGGGTCAGAACCTCGGCGATATCGCCCAATCCGTCATGGCGCCCAGTGACGTCCTCATGGGCTTCAAGCGCGCGGGCGACCTGCCAGCGCTGCTCGCCCAGCAGGGCCTTGGCGGCGGCTCCGGCCTCGGTCGCGACACCCTCGGCGCGTGGCTAGCCTTCGCGCACAAGCAGGCGCAAAGTAAATGGCTCGCAAATCACCTGCCCCTGAGCAAGCGCCAGCAGCCCTTGACGCAGATACACCCGGCGCTGAGATTTGCGCTGGCGGATGGCAGCAGCGAGCAACCCGCGCGCCTGGGCCACCATAACGAGGAATGCGAGCGCCACACCGGGCAAAGTCGCATGGGAAATTGCATCTGAGACGAGCGCGCGTTTGCGCAAAAACACGAAGCTGCCAGTTACGCCCGAGGCGATGCCCAGCAGGCCAGCGCCAACGGCAACGAGCGCCGCGTTGTAGCCCAGAGATAGGGTTAACGCCTCAATCAACGCTGTCCTAGCTTAGCCCGCCGCCTGACCCAGTCCGTCCGTCTGAGCGGTCGCCAAGCGTCCCCCATTGGCCGCTTCCAAGGCCTCGCGCTCGAAGGCGTCGGCCACGGGGCCTTCGGCAATCTTACGCACGCTCACGATCATCACACGGTCAAAATACTCAGGCACGGTGGCGAGGTCATGGTGGACGGCAACAACGGTTTTACCTTCGGATTTCAGCACCTCGATAATCGCGCGTTCGGTCGCGGCGCGTCCGGCCCAGCAGACCCAAGTCGGCGTAAAGCCCCATTAGGACAACATCAATGCCGCGCGCCGGGGCGTCGCCACCAAGCGCTCCCGTTAGCGTCGTGACGTTATGATCATTCATCCCGATCCAGGTGCCCTCATAGGTGCCATCCGGGCCCATCGCGTCGGAGTATAATTCGCCGCCAACGCGGACCTCGTGACCCTTTGCGGCGACCCCTTCGAACAAGGCGCGCACGTTGCGATCCGAGACGGAGCTTTCGACAAAAACCGCGCCGATCTGGCGATCAACAAGCAGGTCAAAAAGCTCGGAAATACGGGCCAACCCGACCTCAGAGTCCGTAGAAATCCCTTGGATACCAGCACTTAAAATCCATAAGCCTGCCCAAAATACCCAAACGCATCATGGGCTGAGATCAGAACGCGCCACGCATCCGGCACGCTGTCCAAGCCGGGTAATCTCGGCCTGGGCGCCAAAAAGCAGCGCAAGCAGGCGGCTGCGTTTGGTCATCATCAGTTCAAGTCTCCGGTCAAAACTAAGCTGGGGGGCCTGTCTTGGGATTTTATATGAGAACCGTTCGCAAAAACCAAATACTGTTGCGACTTATCCGTAATTTAAGCCTGTCACATCCCAGCAAGCGCGCGCACTGCCGCCCAATCCTTCGCATTTACCTCAACGGTTTTCGCATGCCCGCGCGCGGTGCCCGGCATCCGCGCGCCCGGGTGCGCTGTCACGGCGTCAGACAGCCGACCAAACCGCTCGAAAAATTCTGGCGAGGTTCCGGGATCAATCGCAATATAAAACTGCCCGAGGCGGTGCGGCGGGCCACCCGCCAGCTTTAGGCCGCCCACATCAACGGAATTTGCAGAGCCCGTCATGCCAGCCGCCAAAACCTCGGCCATCAGGCCAAACCCAAATCCTTTCGCGCCCCCCAGCGAGGTCAGCGCCCCTTCGAGAGCGGCCGCAGGATCGGTCGTCGGCGTGCCATCTGGTCCAACGGCCCATGTGTGAGGGATCGTCTCGCCCGCCGCCTTCGCATCTTTGATCGCGCCAAGCGCCACATTGGACGTCGCCGCATCGAAATGCAGACCAACGCCGCCCTTCCCGTCCGGCACCGAGAACGCAACCGGGTTGGTGCCAATCACGCGGGCAAAGCCACCAGGAGGGGCCACTACGGGAGAGGCATTGGTGAAGCCGATTGCGACCAGACCATGGGCCGCAATCTGTTCGGTGAAATAGCCAAGCGAGGTGCATGTATGCGAGTTCGACACCCCCAGCGCCGCGATACCTTGGGCGGAGGCCGCCAGTGCCAAGGTCTCCAGCGCGCGCGAAAACGCTGGCTGCGCGAACCCTTGCCGTGCATCCGCGCGGATCATGCCGGGACGCAGGCTCTCGACCACAGGCTCGGCTGCGCCATCGACCCGGCCCGTGCCCAGCGCTCCGCAATAACTTTCCATGTAGCCAAGGCCGCAAATCCGGTTGCCGACCTGCTCGGCCCGCGCAGTGGCGCGCGCGACTTGCGAGGCCACCCAACGCGCCGCTCCTTGGGCTTCTAGCGCGCGCTGGCACACCGCTTCGATCTCGTTGACGGCAACAACACTCATACCAACACCCCGTTTTCCAATTTCAAAATCCGGTCCATCCGTGCGGCCAGTGCCAAATTATGCGTGGCAATCAACGCCGACAGCCCCGTTTCGCGCACCAGTTTCATCAGCGTCCCAAACACCACATCCGAAGTATCTGGATCAAGGTTGCCAGTGGGTTCGTCGGCCAACAGCAACTTAGGCGCATTGGCAAGCGCGCGGCAGATCGCGACGCGCTGTTGCTCGCCCCCTGACAAGGCAGCCGGACGGTGCCCAGCGCGCGGGCCGATACCAACGCCTACGAGCAGCTCCATCGCCCGCGCCTCAGCTTGCGCGCGCGGAATCCCATTTGCCAGTTGCGGCAGGACCAAGTTCTCGGCGGCGGTAAATTCGGGCAGCAGATGGTGGAACTGATAGACGAAACCGATATCGTGGCGACGCGCTTCAGTCCGCGCGCGATCTGGCAGACCCGTCATGTCGATCCCGCCCAGCGTCACGGTCCCCGCATCAGGTGTATCCAGCAGCCCTGCCATATGCAGCAGCGTGGATTTGCCAGCCCCCGAGGGTGCGACCAACGCCACAACCTCGCCGGGCATCAGCGTCACATTGGCCCCGCGCAGCACGGCAATCTCGCCGTCGCGGTAGCTTTTCTCAATCCCCTCAAGGTGCAGCACTGCATCACTCATAGCGCAACGCCTCCACCGGGTTCATGCGGGCGGCACGGCGCGCCGGGAAGATCGTGACAATGAACGACAAGCCAAGCGACAACGAGACCGCGCTCATCACATCGTCGAACTCCAGCCGTGCGGGCAACTCGTAGATCCCTCGGATCGACGGATCCCAAACACCACCGCCTGCGACGTAGTTAACAAACGAGAAGATCGGGTCGATATATAGCGCGAACAGGCACCCGAGGATCACGCCCAAACCGGTTCCGATGATGCCGGTAAACGCGCCGCAGATGAAGAAGATCCGCAGGATGGAGCCCTCGCTCAACCCAATCGTTCGCAATATCCCAACGTCGCGGCCCTTATTTTTCACCAGCATAATCAGGCCCGACACGATGTTCATCGCGGCAATCAGCACCAGAATCGACAAGATGATGAACATCACATTGTCCTCTATATCGAGCGCGCGCAGGAATGAGCCCGACGCATCCCGCCATGTCCAAACCAGCGTGTCGTCGCCGCTGGCCCTCAAGATATCTAGGAACAGCTCATCCACCGCCTCAGGATCCGTAACCATCACCTCAATCTCGTCAGCCGCCCCGCCTCGGTTGAAGTAGCTCTGCGCTTCGTCAAACGGCATGTAGATGCGCGTGCGGTCAATGTCATAGCGCCCGACGCTGAAGATATGCACGATCTCATAGGACTTCACGCGCGGGCTGGTGCCAAATGCGGTGCGCACTCCGTCGGGACTGATCAGCTTGATCCGATCACCGACCGCCGCGTTGAGTTGCTGCGCTACCCCCGACCCGATCGACACCCCTTCGGAGAACCGCGCAAGTGATCCGAACTCCTGCTCAGGGTTCACAATGCCGGGCAGGCTCAGCAGGTCAGCCTCGGCAATACCGTAGACCTCGACGCCTGCATTGCGACTGCGCAGGGATGTCATCACTTGTCCACGCACCAAGGGGGCGGCGCGGGTAACAAATGGCAACTCGGCAAGGCGCGCGGCGCGGTCCTCATAGTCAATAAGCGCGCGGGTGGTCTGGCCGTTCTCGTCCACGCGCAGGGTGGTGTAGACGGTGATATGGGCGTTAGCACCCAAGATCGTGCCTACAAATTCATGCCGAAAGCCCGAGCGCACGGCGAGCGTCGCGATCAGCGCAAACACCGCCAGCGTGATGCCGATGAGGCTGATCCACGTCATCACACTGACACCGCCCTCTGCACGCCGGGCGCGCAGGTAGCGCCATGCGATCATCCACTCAAAAGGGGCGAAGGGTTTGGGGGTTTTGGGGTGGGTGCGGGCCATTTGGCCTCCGGTTTTTGCTGCTCGGGTCTTGTTGTGTCTGGGCGGAAAATGGGCGCTCGACAAGCCAACGTCAAGCAGGGCGCGCCGCCCATGCCAGCGCATCGGCTTCAACCAGCTTCACGAATGCGTCCTTGCCGTCCATATAGGCTTGTGCGTTTGCGCAAGTCGCAGCCAGAGTGACTTTATGCGCGCCGTACTCCGCCGCCACCACAGGATGCGCCCGCAGGTAATCTCGGAACGCCAGATGGGGCAGCAGATGCGGCGACCCGCTTTGAAACGCGTGTATTTGGTGGGTTCGCACACCTTGCGCGTCCGTCTTGCGAAAATACCGCCGCCCCTCAATGCCATACGCGCCCATGACCTCATAGCCCAGCGCCTCCATAACGCGGCTACCCGGGTCGAGCGCCCCTAGCTCAGGCACCTCCAACAGCATGTCGATGATCGGCTTGGCCGCCAGCCCCGGCACCGACGTGCTGCCAATATGATCGAGCGCCCCAATCAAATCGCCCAAGGCCTGGCGCAAAGACGCTGCTTCTTGCGCAAAAGCACCGGGCCGTGCCGGATTATAGGGAAGGACAACGACCAACAGCAGCTCCGATATCGAAGTGAATTGCGCTGATCTTGGGCAACAAACTCAAGGCAATTCTCGCATATATGCCTCAAGCGGTAATTCCAATCACGCAGATGTCATATTACCGATCCGCATAAACTGGGTTGCACCCTGCGAGGGGGTCGCGTTTAATCATCCCATGTCGCTAACTGACACTTCTGATCCAGCCGCCGCCCCACGAGGGCGATGCCGCCTGTGATCCAAGCCGCACCGCTCAAGACGTGCGCGCCCCAATAAGTCTGCTAACCAACCGGAGAGACAAACCCATGAAAGATACTGCACAAAACGTGCATCCAGCAGCTATCGCCTATGCGCAGGAAACCTTCGACGGCACGCTTTCGCGCCGCGAATTCCTGAGCCGGGCCACAGCGCTTGGTGTGACAGCAACCGCAGCCTACAGCCTGATTGGCCTCAGCGCCCCGGCCCAAGCCGCAGGCCACATGGCCCAAGGCGGCACCTTGCGTATTCAGCAAGACGTGCGTCCGTTGAAAGATCCGCCCACCTTTGACTGGCCGCAGCTTGCAAATGTCGCGCGCGGTTGGCTGGAATACCTGATTGAGTACAGCCGTGAGGGTGTGTTCACAGGCCGGCTGCTAGAGTCGTGGGAAGTTAATGACGACGCCACCCAATACACCCTGCGCCTGCGCCCCGGTGTTATGTGGAATGACGGTACGCCGTTTACCTCCGCAGACGTGGCCTACAATGTCGAGCGTTGGTCCGATACGACCATCGAGGGCAACTCCATGGCGTCACGCCTGAGCGCGCTGATCAATCCCGACACCGGCAAGATGGCCGATGGCGCGATGACCGTGGTCGATGACATGACGATCGTTCTGAACCTCGCCAACCCTGATATCACGCTTGTGGCGACGTTCTCGGACTACCCATCGGCTGTCGTGCAAAACGGCTTCTCGGGTGATCCGGCGGAAAATCAGGTCGGCACTGGTCCATACAAAATGGTCGAGTACGAGGTCGGCGTGAAAGCTATCCTCGAACGCAATACTGATCACACGTGGTGGGGCGAAGGCGCCGCTCTTGACCGGATCGAGTTTATCGACCTCGGCGTTGAAGGCTCCGCCCATGTGGCAGCGGCCGAGTCCGATGAAATCGACATGGTCTACGAGACCGTTGGCGAGTTCGTCAATCTGATGGACACCATTGGCTGGACTAAATCCGAGGCCTTAAGTGCCAACTCCGTCGTGCTGCGCACCAACCAGCAAGCCGAAGATTCTGACGGCATGAAGCCTTATGCAGATGCGCGCGTGCGTCGTGCATTGGCGATGGCAACGGACAACGCGGTCCTGTTGGAATTGGGCTATGATGGTCTGGGCTCAGTCGCCGAGAACCACCATGTCTGCCCGATCCACCCCGAATATGCCGAACTGCCTGCACCGGTCTATGACCCTGTGGCGGCGCGTGCGTTGATGGAAGAAGCCGGTATGCTCGATTTTGAGCATGAGCTGATCTCGATCGACGACACATGGCGCAAAAACACCACCGACGCGTTGGCTGCACAGCTGCGTGACGCGGGCTTCAAAGTGAAGCGCACGGTGTTGCCGGGTTCGACCTTCTGGAATGACTGGGCGAAGTATCCGTTCTCGTCCACCGATTGGGGCCACCGTCCCCTTGGTGTGCAGAACCTGACCTTGGCCTATAAATCCGGTGTGGCGTGGAACGAAACCGCGTTTGCCAATGAAGAGTTCGACACGCTTCTGGCAGAGGCTTCGGCCATCGCAGATGCGGACGATCGGTCGAAGATCATGGCGCGGATCCAGACGATCATGCAGGAAGAAGGCGTGGTCATTCAGCCGTACTGGCGCTCTGTGTACCGTCATCACAAAGACACCGTGCTGGGCGCAGAAACCCACCCGATCTTTGAGATCCACCTCTATAAGCTAGGTCTCGCGGCGTAAGCAGCTTGGTCTAAGCGCACTTCAGAAACGGGCCCGGTTCACGCCGGGCCCGTTTTGTATTTGAGTATTTATGACTAGAAGAAGAGGTGCGACGCAGGCGCGTCAGCAGCGCCTATTTGTCGGACTTCCAACTGCGCTTCCAGCCGAACCCGACGACAAACAGAACCACCGCGTAGGCTGCCAGCAACAACGCAGGCCATAGCAATCCGTCGAGTTGATATAGCCTGCGCGCCGGAAAGCTCGCGAACGCGGCTAGCCCCAAGATCAGACCGATTGCCAAGTTTGGGTTGTCCACTTTGTGAATGGCTACCGGCGCGAGGACCACTGCGACCAACCCATACACAAGCACCGCATACGAAAAGCGCATCCCAAGCGCGACACTGATGAACAGCGTGGCCAAAAGGACCGCCATAATGAGGATGACAGACTTGTTCATGGGGTGTCCTTCAATAGGGTGTCGCGACGCCTTGTCTATATTTGAGCTGCCTCACGCAACACCCTAAAGACCCAAGCCTGTCACCGCTTAAACAAACTGATCGCTATACCCAAACAACGCAGGCTGCCCCCCGGTGTGCCAAAACAGAACCCGGTTGCCGCATAATTCATCCGCCTCGGCCAGCGCTATCAGCCCCGCCATCACCTTGCCCGTATAGACCGGATCTAGGAACAGACCCTCTGCGCGGGCCGTGCGCATGATCGCAGCGCGTGTCCCCGCTGTCATTCGACCATAACCGGGGCCCAGCGCCACATCCGACACCCGCACATCATCCACCGTCACCGGGCTAATCACCCCCATCAACGCAGCCGTATCTGCCACCCGCTTGAGAACCCGCGCCGTCTGCCCCTCGGCATCCCGGCGCACGCAAATCCCGCGCACAGGCGTCATGTCACCTGCCAAACGAAGCCCCAGCAGAAGTCCCGCATGGGTCAGCGCGCTACCAGACGCCACGATTATCTCGTCGATACCGCCCGCCGCCTCGATCTGCGGCAGAACCTCCATCGCCGCACGGACATAGCCCAGCGCGCCCAGCGGTTTGCTCGTCGCACCAAGGGGGATGATGTAGGGCGTGTGGCCCTTCTCGCGCAGCTCGCCTGCAATGGATGCAATCGCAGCATCCGCCCCGGCCTCGTCTTCGCCTTCGGGGTACGAATGCAGGGTCGCGCCCAGCAAATTGTTCAGCAACATATTGCCATTGGTGCGGTGCAGCGCCGAGATGTCAGGCACGCGTTCTTCCAACTGAATGTGACACGCCATCCCAAGCCGGCAGCACATTGCAGCCGCCGCGCGCACAAAGTTCGACTGAACGGCCCCAGTGATCAGCAACACATCCGCGCCCGCCAGCTGCGCGTCGCCCAGATAGTATTCCAGTTGCCGAATTTTGTTGCCGCCAAACCCTATGCCCGTGCAGTCATCGCGCTTCACAAACAGCGAAAGACCGAGGTCACGCCCAAGGTTTCCCATGGCCTCCAGCGGGGTAGGCAGATGCCCCATAGCCGCGCGTGGGAAGCGTTCGAGCGCGGCAAAAGGCCCCTCGCCAAGTCTTGTCATTGCCCGCCTCCCAAGGAATGTAATCCGCTGACGGCTAGCATTGCAGGGGATCGCGCCTAAAGACAGTCTCGATGCGCCGCTTCGCAAGCCAACCACTTCGCATCCTTCACGCCCCGACCCACCGTTTTCGATTGGTCTTTGCCGCAAACCGGATCATACAGCCCCATGTTTTCCACCTCTTTCAAATCTTTTTTGCATTCCGCCCGCTACTTCCCTCTGTGGTCGGCACTGACCGCCGTGAGGTGGCGGAGCTTTGAGAAGCGTTCGCGCGGCTTGGGCACCACATTTGCAGCCGTCATGCGGTGGTTTCCCCCTGCCGCCCGCCGCTTTGAAGGCGAAGCGAAACGGGTCTTTCCAGACATGTCGCGCAGCACCCGCGCCAAGCTCGGTCAAGATATGGGTCGGCAGATGGGCCAAACCCTGTTTGAGATTTACCACGACGACGAGTTTCAGACCCAGCACCATAAATTCCAAGCCTCTGGCCCCGGTCTTGAGGCGCTGAAAGCCGCTCATGAGGCTGGCAAAGGCGCAATCATCGTGTCTGGTCATTTCGGGCAATGGGAAGCCGTGCGCGCCGTCGTCAAGATGCACGGAATGGAAAGCGGCGCGGTCTACCGGCCCCATACCAACCGCCACTACGAGCGGCGCCTGTTTGCGGGCATTGAGGCTGGCGGCAAACCGATCTTGGCGACAGGCCGCGTTGGCACAAAAGCACTCGTGCGCCACCTGCGCGACGGCGGCATTATCTCGATCTTGCTGGACGAGAAATATGCCGAGGGCGTGCGCCTGCCATTTCTGGGCCATGACGCGCTGACATCGCTATCTGCGGCCCAGCTTGCGCTCAAATACGACCTGCCGATGATCCCAGCCTACGGTATTCGCACCGGAAAAGGGCACAGCTTTGATGTCGAGTTTGAGGCCCCAATCCCCCATAGTGACGCCCTGACCATGACGCGCGCATTCAACGACAGCTTGTCAGCGCGCATCTTGAAGAACCCCGAGCAATGGTACTGGATGTTGCGGCGCTGGGAAGGTGCCTAAGGGCACGCCAAGCGCACATGTTCATGGTCTGCTTTTGCGTTCCGACCAGACCCGCAGGGGCTAGGATCGGGATTTTACCACCATACTCCTCGGAACCCGTCGCAGCACTACCCAACGGCACAAATCTGGGGGGCTAGGCCGCAGCCTTGTGCTGAATGGGATCGAGTTCAAGGCCAAACGAAAACGCGGTCCCGTTGATATGGCGCAGATCGCAGCTTCCAACAAAAAGGGCCCTACAAACCTGCAGGGCCCCCCAACTCGCTCAGATCACGCCCTTAAGAGCGTATATCGTAGGCCCGCTCGCCATGGACGCTTAGGTCTAGTCCGTTGACCTCGGTCTCTTCATCGACCCGCAATGGCGTCACAAGCCCGACCAGCTTGATCAGCACCACGGTCACGACCACGGTGTAGACACCGACGATTGCGAGGCCTCCGAACTGGGCCATGAAGCTGCCAGCTCCGAAGATTGCGATCATGATTGTGCCAAATATCCCGCCAACCCCGTGGACCGCGAACACATCGAGGGTGTCGTCGATCTTGAAGGTGTTACGGATCAGGTTCACCGCTTCTTGGCACAACACCCCGGCAATCGCCCCGATGATCAGCGCCTCGATGGGGCCTACAAACCCAGATGCAGGCGTGATCGACGCAAGGCCCGCAATGGTGCCGGTAACGAGGCCTACCAGAGACGCCTTGCCGTACTTGATCTTCTCCCACAGCGCCCAACTCAGCGACGCGGCAGCCGCCGACAGATGCGTCACCGTGATCGCCATTGCAGCGCCACCATCAGCGGCCAGTTGCGAGCCGCCATTGAAGCCGAACCAGCCAACCCAGAGCATCGCCGCCCCGATCATCACCATACCGGGATTGTGCGGCGGGGTGGTCGAGTTGCGGCGTTTGCCGAGGAAAATCGCCAGCAGAAGCGCCGCCAAGCCTGCGGTTTGGTGCACCACGATGCCGCCCGCGAAATCACGCACGCCGATCTCGCCGAAGATACCACCGTCCGACAGCATGCCGCCGCCCCAGATCCAGTGGACCACAGGCGCGTAGCAAAGCAGCATCCAGAGGCCCGAGAACAGCAAGACGAAGCCAAACCCGATCCGCTCGACATACGCGCCGACGATCAGGGCGGGCGTGATGATGGCGAAGGTCATCTGGAAGGCGAAGAACAGAATTTCTGGCAGGGTGCCCGAGAGCGTTTCTGCGGTGATCCCGTTCAGGAACGCCTTATCGAGGCCGCCCCAAAAGCCACTGGTCCCCGGCCCAAAGGCGATAGAGTACCCCAGTGCGAACCACAGAATGCTCATCAAGCAGGCGATAGCATAGCATTGCATAAACACGCTGAGCACATTGCGCGCACGCACCAGCCCTCCGTAAAACAGCGCCAAGCCCGGCAGCGTCATAAACAGCACCAGCGCCGTTGCGACCATAATCCATGCGGTATCTGCCCCGTTCATGGCGATCCCTCCCTCTTCCCGTTGCGTCATTCCGTGCTGCAAAAAGCGGCAATACGGCGAAAGGAAAAGCGGCACAGGTCTAAAAAAGTGCTCATTCCATGGGCAAAACACAAAGAGGCTAAGATGCGTGCAGATAAATTGCGCCCATGCCTATTTATTAGCCTCTAAGCGAATCCGGTCTCAATGCGCGCCTTTGCACTGCGTATGATCGCCCAGAGCGGTCAAAACCTGACACTCCGCCAGCGGCCCGCCGTCACAATCAAGTGCGGCAATCCGCGCCAACTCGCCCTCAAGGGTTTGCAACTGTGCGATGCGGGCGCGCACATCGCCAAGCTGGTCGCGCGCAATCTCATTGGCCTCCACGCAGCTTTGGTCGGGGTGCGCCGACAGATCGAGCAAGGATCGAATGGCGTCCAGCGAAAAGCCCAAGTCGCGCGAATGGCGAATGAAACCAAGACGTTCAGCATGCGCGCGCGTGTAGCGACGTTGCCCGCCCGCGCTGCGCTCGGCCTTGGGCATCAGGCCAATCCCCTCATAGTAACGGATGGTCGGGACCTTAACCCGTGCCTGCTCGGACAGCTTTCCAATCGAAAACAATTCAGAAACCCCTTGAACCTCTAGTCACTAGAGCAATTAGACCAGACTGAAGCCGAGTCGAGAAGGACAAAAAAGATGAGTGGATGTTGCGGCCAGAACGCCAAATTTGATGGGGTCTCGGACAGCTATAAGCGGCGCTTGTGGTTGGTCATCGCGATCAATGCCGTGATGTTCGGCGTCGAAATGGCGGCAGGTGCGCTGGCCGGAAGTCGGGCGCTACAGGCCGATGCGCTCGACTTTGCAGGGGATGCCGCGACTTACGGATTGTCGCTGGCGGTGATCGGCGCGCCCTTGGCCACGCGGTCGATGGCAGCGCTGGTCAAAGGCGTTAGCCTGCTGCTGATGGGCGGGGGGGTCATGGGCTACACGGTCTACGGCGCCTTCGTGATCGGCGTGCCGAACGCGCCGGTGATGGGCGCGGTGGGCTTTCTGGCGCTCGCCGCCAACCTCGCCTCGGTCCTGATCCTGATGGCCTATAAAGACGGCGACGCGAATGTAAGGTCGGTCTGGCTGTGCTCGCGCAACGACGCGATTGGCAATGTGGCGGTAATGTTTGCGGCAATCGGGGTGTGGGGGACCGCGACCGGATGGCCAGATTTGGCAGTGGCCGGCTTGATGGCGAGCCTGTTTTTGTCGAGCGCTTGGCAGATTATCAGGCAAGCGCGGGCCGAGCGTCGCGAGGTGTCAGCCAATGCGCGCGTGCACCACGTCCACGAGGGCGGTGCCTAGCGCGCTGCTGCCCTCAGCGCTCAGATGGACGCCGTCGGGAAGCGCGCCGGTCGTGACGGTGCCGCCGTCGAAAAAGCCCGTGCCAAGCGCGCCAGCAAGAGCCTCATAGCGGGGGCCGAGCTGGCGGGTTTCGGTCAGGTCACGTTCGGTAATCTCGCCTGCGGCATCGGTGATCGGCGGGGGCGGTGCAACCAGTAGGATTTCCGGGGTCCACGATGGGTCAAGATAGGGGTGCGTGCGGATGATCTCGACCAGCCGCGCCATGCCTCGGGTCGCGGCGCGGGCAGAACGCTCGGCCACCATAATATCGTTAACGCCGAGCATAACGATCACCAGATCGAGCGGTTGATGGGTGTGAAGTAGCGTCGGCAGCGCGTCCGAGCCTGCCCGCAGAAAGCTGGTGATCGGGTCGCCAAAGACGGTTGTGCGCCCGTTGAGGCCCTCAGGAATGACCTCATACTCATGGCCCAGCCCGATTTGCAGCGCCATAGGCCAACGGTCATTGCGTGCGTGGCGCGGCATGTCGTCGGGCGGTGCGCCGAATGTGAGGCTGTCGCCGAAGGCTAGGATGGTTTTCATGGGGTTAGGTTAACACGGCGAAAGCCTCTTTCGAAAGAGCCTCAGTTCTGTATTCGAGCACAGGCCCAAATCCCTTTGCGAGGATTCAGGCCCTAGAACTGGCTTGATGGATTCGCACAGGCGGCAAGACCCGCCCTACTCCGCCTCAAACCCCTGCATAAATCTCCACGACCCGCGCCACCGCATCCTCGGCGCTCATCTCGACGCTTTCGCCGGTTTTGCGTGAGGTCAGTTCCACCACACCATTCTTCAGACCGCGCGGCCCGACGGTGATGCGCCATGGCAACCCAATCAGGTCCATCGTTGCGAATTTTCCACCTGCCCGCTCGTTGCGATCATCATAGAGCGGCTCAAGCCCGGCCTTCGTCAGCGCCGCGTAAATCCCTTCACACGCCGCATCGGTGCCCTCGTCGCCCTGCCTGAGGTTCACGATCCCCGCATGGAACGGCGTCACACCCTCGGCCCAGATGCTGCCCTTGTCGTCATGGCTGGCCTCAATGATCGCGCCCAGCAAACGCGACACGCCGATGCCGTGGCTGCCCATATGGACCGGGACCTTGTTGCCTTCGCTGTCTTGAACGGTTGCGCCCATTGCTTCGGAGTATTTGGTGCCGAAGTAGAAGATTTGGCCAACCTCGATGCCTCGGGCAACGCGGCGGCGCTCTTCTGGAATGGCGTTGAAAGCGGCCTCGTCATGGGTCTCGTCGGTGCGCGCATAGAGCTCGGTGAACTCCTGCATCACGCCTGCGCATTGATCGACATTGTCATAGTCGATCTCGCGGTCGCCAAAACTCAGGTCAGTCACAGCCGAGTCGTAGAAAACTTCGCTCTCGCCTGTCTCGGCCAGCACCAGAAACTCATGGGTGTCGTCGCCGCCAATCGGCCCCGAGTCCGCGCGCATCGGGATCGCTTGCAGCCCCATACGCTCGTAGCTGCGCAGATAGCTGACGAGGTGGCGATTATAGGCGTGCAGTGCGTCCTGCTTGGTCAGATCGAAGTTATAGCCGTCCTTCATCAGGAACTCGCGGCCCCGCATGACGCCGAAACGCGGGCGGATCTCGTCGCGGAATTTCCATTGGATATGATAGAGCGTCAGCGGCAGGTCTTTGTAGCTGGTCACATTGGCGCGGAAGATGTCTGTTATCAGCTCCTCGTTGGTGGGGCCGTACAGCATATCGCGTCCGTGGCGGTCGGTGATGCGCAGCATTTCCTCGCCGTAATCATCATAGCGCCCGCTCTCGCGCCACAGATCCGCGCCCTGCAAGGTCGGCATCAGCATCGGGATATGGCCCGCGCGCTGTTGTTCTTCATGCACGATATCCTCGATCTTCTTGAGGACTTTGAAGCCCAACGGCAGCCACGAATAAATCCCGGCGCTGGCTTGCTTGATCATGCCCGCGCGCAGCATCAGGCGGTGGCTGACGATTTGCGCCTCGGAGGGCGTTTCCTTGAGGACGGGCAGGAAGTAGCGGGTCAGGCGCATGAGGCACTCGCGGGTTAGGAATGACGGTTGCCAATGCTCTAGGCGATTGGGAGGAAAGCGGCAAGAAGCGCTACTTTTTTCGCCGATCTTCCGCCCGCCGCCTTGCCATACCCCGCCTGCCCCGCCATGTCTGAGGCGTATCAAGCGCTAGGAGAGCGTCCATGGGACTGCCAGTCCGCCAACAGATGAGCTATTGGGGCGTTGCCGCTGTCGTGTTCTTCGTCCTGATGTGGGCGTTTGGCGACGTCATCTTGCCCTTCGTCGTGGGCGGCGCTGTCGCCTATTCCATGGACCCGATTGCGGATCTGCTTGAGCGTTGGGGCCTGCCGCGCTTGGCGGCAACCATCGTGATCTCGCTGATTGCGCTGATCTTGTGCATTATCGCGGCCCTACTCGTGATCCCGTTGATGATCGAGCAATTGATAGGCTTGGTGAACGTGGCTCCAGAGTTGGTTACGCGCTTGCAGAGTGGCTTGTCGGAACGCTTCCCGATGATCAACGACCCGGACTCGACCCTGCGCCAGTCCCTTGCCAGCATTGGCGAATTTATCCAGTCCAAGGGTGGCGCTGTGTTCCAGCAGGTCTTTGCCTCGGCCATCTCCATTCTGAACACCATTGTGTTCATCGTCGTGGTGCCTGTCGTGGCGTTCTATCTGCTGCTCGACTGGGACAACATGATGGCTCGGATTCAACAGCTCTTGCCACGCGACCATGCCCCGGTGATCAGCGATCTGGCCTATCAGGTGGACCGCGTGCTCGCGTCGTTCGTGCGCGGCCAGCTAACGGTATGTCTGATCTTGGGCGGGTTCTATTCCATCGCCTTGATGCTTGTGGGCCTTAACTTCGGCCTCGTCATTGGTGCGATTGCAGGGCTGCTGACCTTCATCCCCTATGTCGGCTCGCTCGTCGGGGGCGGCTTGGCGCTTGGCATTGCGCTGTTCCAGTTCTGGGGCGATTGGCCTTGGATCTTGCTGATTGCTGCGATCTTCTTTGGCGGCCAGATGGTGGAAGGCAACATCCTTACCCCGAAACTTGTGGGCAGTTCTGTCGGTCTGCACCCGGTGTGGCTGCTGTTTGCGCTGTCTGCGTTCGGCGCGATGTTCGGGTTTGTTGGTCTGCTTGTCGCGGTTCCTGTTGCTGCTTCCATCGGCGTTCTGACCCGTTACGGCGTCGGCCGCTACACCGATAGTCTTCTCTACAAAGGCCTCGCCGGGCGTCCTGACGAGGATAGCTGAGATGAGCGCTCAATTGCCGCTCGAGTTGCCATTGCACGCAGCCTTAGGGCGGGCGGAGTTTGCCGTATCGTACGCTAACCGCGCGGCAATGACTTTGATCGAAGGATGGCAAGCTTGGCCCAGCGGCAAGCTGGTGTTGTTTGGTCCCGAAGGGGCGGGCAAGACCCATTTGGCACATGTCTGGGCCGAAATGGCGGGCGCGCAAGTGATCGCGGCCCAAGACATTGGCACGCAGATTGAGGCCACACATATCGTTGTCGAAGACGTCCCCCAGATCGGCGGAGATCGCGCGTTGGAAGAGGCGCTGTTTCACCTGCATAACCGCATCCTAGGCGCTGGCGGACGGCTATTGATGACCGGACAAGCCGCCCCCTCGACCTGGCCCATTACCCTGCCGGATCTGGCCAGCCGCATCCAAGGCACGCTTTCCATTGCGCTTGAGACACCTGATGAGGACCTGCTGTCGTACATCCTTCTTAAACTTTTCGCAGATCGGCAGCTCGTCCCATCTCCGTCCGCGCTGACGACCCTGACCTTGCATATGGAACGCTCTTTCGCGGAGGCCGGGCGCTTGGTTGCTGAAATGGACCGCCGCGCCATGGCCGAGCGCCGCAAGATCACCGCCGATCTGGCGCGTGATATCCTAGACGTGAACCGTCAATCCGACCTGCCTCTTTCGCCCGAGGACGCGCAGGAGTAGACTAATATCATGACAACACCTGCCAATTTCCTCAAAGCACCGTTCCCCACACCTGTTGAGCGCCTCAAAGCCGACCGCGAAGGCCCTGCCCGGTTCTTCAACCGCGAGCTTAGCTGGCTTGGCTTCAACTGGCGCGTGCTAGAAGAGGCCAGCAACCCGCGTGTGCCACTGCTAGAACGCGTTCGCTTCCTGTCGATCAGTGCGACGAACTTGGACGAGTTCTACTCCGTCCGCGTCGCAGGCCTGCGCGAATTGGCGCGCGGCGGCATCACCACGCCCGCCGCCGATGGCCTGTCACCTGCGCAGCAACTTGTCTTAATCAACCGCAACGCGCGCAAGTTGATGGCCGAACAGCAATCGGTCTGGTCCACGGTCAAAAAAGAGATGGAGCGCGAAGGCATCCTGCTGCTGACCCGCCCCAAACTTACCAAAGGCGACCTCAAACATCTTACGGCGCTGTTTTTGTCAAATGTCTTTCCGGTCCTGTCGCCCTTGGCAATTGATCCAGCACATCCGTTTCCATTCATCGCAAACACCGGCTATTCGCTGGTCCTCGGCCTTGAGCGCCCCAGCGACGGACGTACATTGCAAGCCCTGCTGCCGATCCCTGCCCAGATCGACCGGTTCATCCGCCTGCCCGACCGCTCGGGCCGCATCCGCTTTCTGCCGCTGGAAGAGTTGCTGCTGCTTAACGTGCCGCTTCTATATCCCGGCTACGAGATCAAAGCCCAATGTGGCTTCCGCATCCTGCGCGACAGCGATCTGGAACTTGAGGAAGAAGCAGAAGACCTCGTGCGTGAGTTTGAGACCGCCTTGAAACGCCGCAGACGTGGCGAAGTCGTGCGCTTGCAATTCTCGGCAGGTGCGCCCGCTGCGTTGACCGAAATCGTCACCGATGCGCTGAACGTACCCCCGGCCGAGGCAATCGAGGTGCGCGGCATTATCGGTGTGGCCGACCTGAAAGAGCTGGTGCTCGACGAGCGCCCGGACCTGCTATGGCCCAATTTCACGCCGCGCGTGCCCGAGCGTGTGCAAGACCACGAAGGCGATATGTTCGCGGCGATCAAGCAGAAAGACATGCTGCTGCACCACCCCTACGAGACCTTCGATATGGTGGTTCGCTTCTTGCAACAGGCCGCGCGCGATCCCGATGTCGTGGCGATCAAACAAACGCTCTACCGCACCTCGCGCGACAGCCCGATTGTGGCCGCTCTGTGCGAGGCCGCCGAGGACGGAAAGTCCGTCACTGCGCTAATCGAGTTGCAAGCGCGCTTCGATGAGGCCGCCAATATTCGCCAGTCGCGGCGGCTGGAGAGGTCCGGCGCGCATGTGGTCTACGGCTTTATCAAATATAAAACCCACGCGAAAATCAGCACTGTGGTCCGGCGCGAGGGCAAACAGCTGGTGACCTACACGCATTATGGCACCGGCAATTACCATCCGATCACGGCGCGGATTTATACCGACCTCAGCTTTTTTACTTGCGATGCAGCCCTGGGGCGCGACGCCACAAAGGTGTTCAATTACGTGGGCGGCTACGCGCAACCCGCTGGCCTCGAAAACCTCTCGATCAGCCCCATCGACATGAAATCCAACCTCATCGAGATGATCGGACGTGAGGCTGAATTTGCCCAAGCTGGTCGGCCCGCCGAGATTTGGGCAAAGATGAATTCCATCATCGAGCCTGACGTGATCGACGCGCTTTACGGTGCCAGCCAAGCCGGGGTCAAAATCAACCTCGTAGTGCGCGGCATCAACGGTGTGCGCCCCGGTATCAAAGGCCTCAGCGAGAACATCCGCGTAAAATCCATCATCGGGCGGTTCTTAGAACACTCGCGCATCGTCTGTTTCGGCAACGGCTACGGGTTGCCCTCGAAGAAGGCGCGGGTGTTTATCAGCTCCGCCGATTGGATGGGCCGCAATCTGAAACGTCGGGTGGAAACGCTGGTGGAGATCAACAACAACACCGTCAAAGCTCAGATCGTTAGTCAGATTATGGCCGCGAACTTGGCCGACGAGGCGCAAAGCTGGGTGCTCGGTCCTGATGGCGACTTCACGCGTCACCCGGTTGAAGAGGGCAAACGCGCCTTCAACTGCCACCGCTTCTTTATGGAAAACCCGTCGCTGTCCGGGCGCGGATCAGCAGGTGCCAGCGACGTGCCAAAACTCGCCCATAGCCGCGACGATTGAGCCCTCCCAGCTGGTCGGCGCTTGACCCGCCCGCACCGCCTTTCCTATGGTCCCGCCCAACGGGTGAGACGCGAAGGGGATGCGCGTGGACGCAGATGCGGTAACGCAATTGGGCTGGTCGCCCTTTTCGCATGACACCCATGAGACGTGGCTGGAACCCGAAGCCCGTGCGCTCAGCCGGGTGGGCGTGATCGATGTCGGCTCAAACTCAGTGCGGATGGTTGTGTTCGACGGGGCCGCGCGCGCACCGGCTTATTTCTACAACGAAAAAGTCATGTGCGGCTTGGGGGCGGGCCTGTCGCGTTCCGGCAAGCTGAACCCCGAGGGCCGGCTAAGGGCTGCCGCCGCCATTGCGCGATTTGTCAAAATTGCCCAAGGCATGAAGGTCACCCCGCTTATTCCGGTGGCCACAGCGGCGATTCGCGAGGCCTCCGATGGCCCGGCGTTCTGCTCTGAGATTGAGGCAAACACAGGCCTGAAGCTGTGGGTCATCGATGGCGCGGAAGAGGCGCGTTTGTCAGCCCAAGGTGTGCTGCTGGGTTGGCCCGGCGCCGACGGCATCATGTGCGATATCGGTGGGTCTTCGATGGAGATCGCCGAAATCACCAAGGGCACCGTCGGGCGCTGCGCCACGTCCGCGCTTGGTCCACTGAAACTGGCAGATGTGAAAGGCGGCAAGAAGGGATTGCGCGCCCATATCAAGACCGAACTTGCGGGTCTGGCAGCAACCGTGCCTGTCACAGGCAAGCGTCTTTATCTGGTCGGCGGATCGTGGCGGGCGCTCGCACGCCTCGACATGTTACGCCAAGGCTATCCGCTGGCAGTTCTGCACGAATACGAGATGAAGCCGAAAGCCATCCGCGCCACGATGGATTGGGTGGAAAAACATGAACTTGAGGATCTGCGCCAACGCACCGGCATCGGCCATGCGCGTATCTCGCTGATCCCAAAGGCAATGTCGGTGCTGCGCCCGCTTCTGGCGACGTTCAAGCCGTCCAGCGTGGCCGTGTCCAGCTTCGGTATCCGCGAGGGGCTGCTTTACGAGGAGATGTCCGAAGGTCAACGCCGCCGTGATCCCTTGATCGAAGCCAGCCGTTTTACCGAAGCGCGAAGCGCGCGAATGCCCGGCTTTGGCAAGGCGCTCTACGACTTTCTCGCTCCGCTCTACAGGTCCGCAAAACCCGACCAGCTGCGCATCGTGCGCGCCGCCTGTCATCTGCATGACGTCGGCTGGCGCGCCCATCCTGACTACCGCTCGGAGGTGGTGTTTGACATCGCCACCCAAGCCAACCTCGCAGGCATGACCCATAGCGAGCGCGTGTTTCTGGGCCTGTCACTGCTGCACCGCTACAAAAACAGCCGCAGCGGTAGCCGGTTCGAGCCGCTGTTTAGTCTCATCTCAGACGATGACAAACGGCGCGCCGAAATCCTCGGCAAAGCTCTGCGGTTCGGCGCAATGCTTGCGGCGCAAGAGCCGGGCTTTATGGGGGCGCTCAAGTGGTTCCCGAAAAAGCGCGAGCTAGATTTGCACCTGACCCCGGACTTGGCTGTGCTGCACGGAGAAGTGTCTGACGCGCGGTTCCGAAGTCTGGCGAAATCACTCGAGGCTGAGGCGAGGGTTCTGGTGCGCTAAAGATCCGTCGCGCCGGTCTCTGGGTCCAAGTCCTGCTCAGGGGTCAGGGGTTCTTTGCGGCGAATGATGATGTCGCCATTTTCCTGCACCTCGGGCAACTCGTAGGCATTGGCGTCCTCGACCATTGCGCCAAGCGCTTCCAACATTGGGGCCATCTCGCTTTCCAGCGCGCGCATTATCAGCGCCATGCCTTCGCCGAGTAAGCTGAAGCCTTCCTCGAAGCTTTGGTCGGTCTCTTGGGCCAGCGCGGGTGCCGTCGTTAGGCTTGCGATCAGGGCCAGTGTTGCGATGGATTTGGTCATGGCGTCCTCCTTCGATGGTCTCAATATGGGGACTTCACTGGGCCTTTGAAGGGGCAAACGTCGCTAGAGATCAATATCCCACGTCACCGGGAAGTGATCTGACGCGCTCAGCAGTGCGTCCCGCAATCCCTCATCGGCCCAGCATTCTGGATCGTCAAACGGATGCCAAATTCGCCACGCCCCATCCTTGGCCGCCAAGTCGGGCGACACCATTATGTAGTCGAGCAGCACACTCAGCCAGCGCTTGGTCTTGCGGTTGAAAAAGCGCGCGCTGGTCGGCGTGGCTGCAAGCGGGCGCGACAGGCCTTGCGCCGCGTGCGGGTCGTAAAGGGGCGTCTGCCCTGGGCCGCCCAAAACAATCTCAACGCCCGAGCGACCAAAGAGCTGCTCGAACGCGTCCAGCCCCGGTCCGTCGTTCAGATCGCCCATGACCACAACGCTATCGCCTGCCGCCAGATGCGCATCCACCCGCCTGCGCAACCAGATACACTGCGCCAACTGTTTGCGCCGATTGGCGATGGAAATGCGCGTTGCCTCTGCGTCCGTCGTGGCCCCGTGCGGCGCTTTTGATTTTGCGTGAACGCCAATCAGGTGCAGTGGCGTGCCGGAGGCGGTCTCAAGTGCTACCTCCAAGGGCGGTTTGGAAAACCGGATCGTCTCAGGCGCTGCATCCACATCGACATCAATCGCCAAGGCCGTATCAAACTGCGGGGCGTCCTTCGTCGCGCGCGGATCATGGCGCGGGCTTAGCGCGTCAGGATCATAGAGCAGCGCAATTTCCTGCTGGGTGTCGTTTGAAAAGCCAATCAACGCACGGCGGGCACGCAAGTTGAACGCCGCAGCAAAGCTCTCAAGCGCTGTGACGGTGCTGCGGTGCCGGCTGTGATCTGGTGCTTCAATGATCATCACCAGGTCAGCGTCGAGCGTTTGGAACACCCGCCCCAAAGCAGCAATCTGCTGGGCGCGGGTCACGTTGTAGCGCCCCGACCAGCCGCCATCCGATCGCAATGCACCTGCACCGTTGAAAAGCGCGTCGAACCACTCGACGTTATAAGTGGCAAAGCGCACCGGATTTAGGCCGACGCCGCGCGAATTTCTTCCCAAGCGCGGTTGATGGTGATCAGGCGTTTCTCGGCCAACTTCACCGCCTCTTGCGGTACACCGCGCGCGATCATCGCGTCGGGGTGGGTTTCGCGCACAAGCTGACGCCACGCTGATTTGATCTGCACCAGAGTGGCACCTGAGGGCACGCCAAGGATCTCATACGGATCACGCGGAGCATCGGGCACAAACTGCGCGCGCAGGGACCTGAAACACGGATCGCCAAGCCCGAAAATCTCGGCCACGCGTCCAAGAAACACGTCCTCGGCTGGATGGTAGGTGCCGTCGGCCATAGCGATATGAAACAGCCCTTCCATCAAGTCGGTCAGCGGACGTTGCTCGCCGTCAAACATGCGCTCTATGCGGGCGGCATAATCCTCAAACCCGGCCACATCTTCGCGGGCCAGATTGAAGACGCGGGCGGCATTCGCTTCCTCGGACTTGGGGATGGTGAAAACTTGGCGGAAGGCCGTGACCTCGTCGCGGGTCACGTGTCCATCGGCTTTCGCCATTTTGGCCCCAAGCGCGATCACCGCAATCGCAAACGCGACCGAGCGTTCGGGCGGCTCGCGCAGCCGGTCAAAGATCGCACCAAGGCCTTCACCTTGGCGCAGGGCTGCGAGCGCTTCTCCTATGCGGGACCAAATCGACATGGGGCAATCCTGTAGACTATTGCGAGGGCGCTGTCAGGGGGAGTTCACAGAGCTTTGCGCATAAGTGTCAGATCCATCCAGCGTCCGAACTTGAAGCCAACTTCCGGCAAAATCGCGATCTCCTCGAACCCAAGTCGCGCGTGGAAGGCTTTCCCATCGGGGTTTTCGCCACTCACACCCGCCCAAAGACTGTGGATGTCATGGGCGCGGCCATGGGCAAACAGTGCCTCCATCAAGCCGCGTCCCAAGCCTTTGCCTTGCGCTTGCGGGGCCAGCAGAATCGAATGCTCCATCGTGCGCCCATAGCCCAAACCATTTCGGAACGCGCCATAAGTCGCAAAGCCCAGCACCGTTTTGCCCTCAACCCCGACTAAAAACGGATGATCGCGCGCCGCCTTGTCTTCCAGCAGCGCCGCGAACGCCTCAGCCGTCTTTTCCACCGGATTGAACGTGGCAGAGGTGTTGCGGATCGCATCGTTCCAGATCGCCAGCACGCCGCCTGTATCGGCCACCGTTGCCGCGCGGATCATAGCGTGAATTCGCCCGTCTGCATCGAAAACGCGGCGCTGATGCTTGCCGGGCCTGTGCCCCGAGACACGCGCGCATCAGCCATCTCGGGCAAGACCTCAATCTGTGGGTGCTGTACCTTAAGACTTGTCAGGCGCACCCCAAGATCAGGCAGTCTGTCCTGCGGCTTCACCGCGTCCCAATGCAAAACCGGCGGCGCAAGCGTTCCGAGCGGGCTTTCGTCCGGCAAGGCCATCTGCCAGCGCAAATCACCGCGCGCAAAATCTTCCGCTGCGCCGTAACGACCCGGCATCTGTGCGACCTGCGCCATATCCTCGGCAGACCAGACCCAAGACACCAAGCGCGGCGCGCCTTTAAATGTATCAAGGCCAAACCACCGCGCACGGTCCGGCGCACGCAGCTCAGGATCAATCGCAATCACCTCAAGATAGGTGCCCGGCCCAAGCGACAGCAGCCGGTTATGGGTGCCCATGAAGGTGTGCTGGCCGCCGGGGGCAAGGTCCATGCCAAGCGCCTCTTCCATAAAGGCGGTGCCCTCGGCGAGGGTCTCAGCGGCGATAACGAGGTGATCTAATGCGAACATGACCCAACGCTACCTCTGCTTCATCTAGGTGGAAATACTCAAATCAAACGAATGCGCTCAGCGCGCTTCGTCTTCGCAGATAAAGTCAGGCCGCGCCGGGGCTTGCCCGTCTTGCTGCCACAACGGAACACGCGCGCGCCATGCAGCCCGCGCAATAAGATGCGCACCAATGGGGGCGGTAAACAGGATGAAGAAGATCACCGCGACGGCCTTCACAGCCGTCTCTCCGCCCATCTCAAGTGCAACCGCTCCGCAGATCATGCCAACACCTAAGGTGCCCGCTTTGGTCGACGCATGCATGCGGATAAACACGTCCTGCATCCGCAGCACACCCAGCCCCGCGATCAGGGTGAAAAAGCCACCTCCGACCATCAAGACCACCGCAATCCAATCAATCCAAGTCATTGGTTCCGCTCCGAAGCTTGCTGCTTGGCATAATCGCGCCCCGAGCGCAGCATGAACCGCGCCAACGCCACTGTGCCAAGGAAGGCCACCAGCGCCAGCACCACCGCGGCGTCCATATAGGTCGCGACTTGGCTGGCCAGTGCAAACAGCGCCAGCATCGCCCCCAGCAGGATCGAGATCAAATCGAGCGCCACCACCCGGTCAGCCAATGTCGGGCCCTTCAGCAAACGGACCGTGGCAAAAATCAGCGCGATGGTAATCGAGGCAAAGGCAAACAGGATCGCCGCCCCAAGCGGGCCATCTTGACGGGTGTCGATCAACACCTGCCCAAGGCCCGAGACTGTCATCAAATCTGTCATCGTGTGGCCCTCAGCACCCGGCGCTCGATGCCATATTTCATCGCCTCGATTTCGCCTTTGGGATCATCACCGCCGAACATCGAGTGGACCAACAACTCGGATCGGTCTGCGTTCAGGTCCACCGACAAGGTACCGGGTGTCAGCGAGATCAGGTTGGCCGTCAGCATCAACTCCACATCGGTTTTGGCATCCAGCGGCATGACCACAAAACCGGGGCGCGCGTAGTTGTGCGGTGTCAGCACGTCCCAAGCCACGCGAACCGAGGACACGACCAACTCGTAATGGAAATAGACAAATAGCGTGACGGCGCCCCAAAAGCGGCGGATCAAACTCATTGGCTCTCTCCCAAAACAACTACGACATACGCCATCGGGTCCAGCAAGGTCACGGCGGCCTCTTCGGCGATAGCATATAGCGGCCCTGCCCCCAGCCCCAGCACGACCGTCATCACTGCGAGGATCGCGATCGGCCAGATCATGCTGGCAGGCAATGGACGCGACAGATCATGTGCGGGGTCCGAATGGTCTTTCCAGAACGCCGCCAGCCAGATTTTCGTCATCGAGAACAACGTGATCAGGCCAACGGCAAGGGCTGCAAACGCGACCCACCATGCCTCAGCCTCTAGCGAGGCCTGCACAACAATGAACTTCGCCCAGAAGCCTGACAGCGGCGGGATGCCTGCAAGACTTAGCGCCGGGATCAGGAACAACAGCGACAGCAGCGGTGCGGCTTTGTAGAGGCCTCCGATTTTGTCGAGGTCTTCACTGCCCGTTTTCCAAGCAATAGCGCCGGCGATGAAAAACAGGTTAGCCTTCACGATGATGTGGTGGAACAGGTAGAAAATCGCACCGATGATCGCCAGCGGTGTGAACAGCGCGAGGCCCAAGATCATGTAGCCGATCTGCGAAATTATGTGGAAGCTAAGGATTTTGCGCACGCTATTTTGCGCCGCTGCCCCCAGAACACCAATCACCATCGTCAGCACAGCCCCCACCAGAAGCACGTTCTGGATCGCAGTGCCGTCGCCGTCATAGACAACCGTGAACACGCGCAACAAGGCATATACGCCGACCTTGGTCAGCAGCGCTGCAAACAGTGCCGAGGTCGCAAAAGCGGGCGTGTGGTAGGACGCAGGCAGCCACGCAAACACCGGGAACATCGCTGCTTTTGCGCCGAACGCAAACAGCAACAACGCGGCTGATGCCAGCACCGCCGTCTCGTTCTGGCGCCCCTGAAGTGCGAGGTGCAGGTCCGCCATGTTGAGCGTGCCCGCCACCCCGTAAAGGATGCCGACACCTGACAGGAACGCGAGCGTGGCAACAAGGTTGAGGCCAACATACTTAACCGCCGCGTCCACTTGATCCTTGCGTCCGCCAATGACCAGCAAACCGAAGGAGGCAATCAGCATTACCTCAAACCAGACATACAGGTTAAAGATATCTCCGGTCAGAAACGCGCCGCACACGCCAGCCAGCAGGGCATGGGCAAGAGGGTGAAAGCCCACGCGACGCTCGTCCTCGGTCACGTCTTGGTGTGAATATATCACCGTGGCCACGGCTACGATGCCCGCGATAAGCACCATGGCGGCGGCGAGAATATCCGCAAACATCGTGATCCCAAACGGCGCTGCCCAGCTGCCCATCTGCACCGCGAATGGGCCGTTCTCCATAACCTCGGCCAGCAAGACCCAGCCAGAGATCAGCAGCGCAATTGCCCCGATAAGCGATACGATAAAATCGCGGCCCGATCCGCGCAGGATCAGCGTCACGATCGCCGTCAGCAACGGAATGATGATGGGAAGGATCAGCAACATCTTAAGCGTCAGGCTTTCTGTCAAAGGTCGGGCTGTCGGGGGTCGGGGCAGCGTCAAGATCAGGCTCGCAAGCGCGCATATCGTCCATCTCTACGGTGCCGAAGCTTTGGTAGGCGCGGAAGGCCAGCGCCAGCGCGAACGCCAGCAGGCCAAAGCCGATAACAATCGCGGTCAAGATCAGTGCTTGCGGCAGCGCGTTGGCCACATTCGCGTCCGGCACGCTAGAGCCGTCTGGCACGAACGGCGGGGCCGCGTAGTCCAAGCGCCCGGAGGCGAAAATCACGAGGTTGGCCGCGTTCGACAGCAGCACAAGGCCAAACAGAAAGCGCACGAGCTGGCCGCTCATCATCAGGTAAGCGCCAGCGGAAACAAGGATGCCAACAAGGGCTGCGAGAACGATTTCCATTACTCTGTCTCCCCCGGCTTATCACCGTCGTCGGCGTGATATACGGCGTCTTCGAGCGCAAAGATGATCGCGCTGACTGCGCCCAGCACCGTCAAATAGACACCCGCGTCGAACAATAGGATGGAGCCAACCGGCAGGCCTTCCAACTTGCCAGCCTCGTTCGGGCCATAATACGGCCAGACACCTTGCAGGAACGCGCCGTGGACCGCTTGGCCCCAAAGGCCTGCGACTGTCGCTGCCAGCAAACCAACGCCCGCGATGTTCAGCGCGTCAAACCGCAGCGCCTTGCGGGCTTGGTCCGGGCCAGCGGCAATCGCATAGAGTGCGACCGCAATCACAGCCATCAACCCGCCAATAAAGCCACCGCCGGGCTCGTTATGGCCGCGCAGCAAGATTATCAGCGAGGCGAGCAGAAAGATCGGGAGCAGCGCCTTGCTCGCGGTTCTGAGGATGGTGGAGTTCATTTGCCGTCCCCTTTCGTCTTACGTTTGCTCTTGCCCGCCGTTAGCGCCGCAACCGCAGCAATTGCTGCAATCAACACAACCGCGACCTCGCCAAATGTATCCAGCGCCCGGAAGTCCACGAGGATCACATTGACGATATTGCGCCCGTAAGCCTCGCCATACGACACCTGCTCAAAATACTCGGTGATGCGTGGGTCGAACGGATGGGCAAGCACGCTCATCACGACAAACGAAATGCCAATGCCGAGTGCGGTTGCAATCAGCGCGTCACCGGCACGGAAACTCCGCTCAACCGGCATGGCGGGCAGTTTCACCAAGGCGACGGCAAGAATAATCACCACCAGCATCTCGACCAGAAGCTGCGTGATCGCCACATCAATCGCCGAATAGAACGTAAACAGCAGCGCGATCCCGGCCCCAACCACGCCCAGCGCCGTCAAGCCAAACAAACGCGAGTTGGTCATTAGCACCACGAAGGCCGAAATCGCGATCAAGGCGCAAACCACCAAAGGAATGATTGCGATCGCGTCGGGTTGTGGTGCGAAATCACCTCGACTGACCAGATGCGCGCCCCAGATCAGCAGCGCCAGCACACCAAAGGCAATGCGCAGATAGACCGTCATCCGGCCACCCTGAACCGTGCGCGCGGTCCAAGCTGCAAACGCCTTGAAATTCGCAAGTCCGGCGTCAAACACGTCAGTTGCCGCCACTCCGCCAAAGCCCGGACGGTTAAGCGCCTCGCGGATCACAAAGCGGGCGCGGTAGAACACAAAACCTAGCGTGAAAGTCGCGAACGACAGGATCAGCGGCACGTTAACGCCGTGCCACAGCTTCAGGTCCAACGGCTCTGTGCCCGGTGCGATGCTTTCGACTGTCGGCGCTACAATCCACGTGCTCAAAACGTCAGGGTAGATGCCAAAAGCAAAGCCCATCGCCGCCAGCAAAGCCGGTCCGATCCACAAAAGAAACGGCGGATCTTTCGGCTCTTTCGGGGGCGTGCCCTTCTTGCCCCAGAACGGCGAGATGGCAACAAGACCAGCGGCCGCCACCATCATCGCATTGGCAAGCAGGGCGGCGGTTGCAACAAGCAGTGGCTCCGACAGAACAGCCAGCGCGCCTTCATATTTCAGCTCCTTGCCGATGAAGCCGAGGAACGGTGGAAAGCCCGCCATGGAGAACGACGCGAAGGTCGCAATCAACATCGTGATCGGCATTGCGCGGGCCATGCCGCCAAGGCGGTTCACCTCTCGCGTGCCTGCGCCCTTGTCGATCAGTCCAACCGTCAGGAAAAGCGCCGCCTTATAGAGCGCATGCACCACAAGGAAGGTCGCCACAGCCACAGTCGAATAACGCGAGTCGCCGCCCAAAAACATCATCAGCGCGCCCAGCGCCATGACGGTGGTATAGGCCAGCATCAACTTGAGGTCAGTTTGGCGCAAGGCCAGCACACTCGCCCAGATCATCGTGACAGCGCCGACGATGGTCAGGGTCCAGATCCATAAATCCGTGCCACCAAGCGCCGGGTTCATACGCGCCACGAGATAAACGCCCGCCTTCACCATAGTGGCCGAATGCAGGTAGGCCGACACCGGTGTGGGGGCTGCCATCGCGGCGGGAAGCCAGAAGTGGAACGGAAACTGTGCAGATTTCGTGAACGCGCCGAGCAGGATCAAGATCACGATCGGCACATAAAGCGCGCTCGTGGTCAGCGTGTCGCCCATCAACGCGATCTCGGACAGACGGTAGGTGCCAGCCTCAAACCCGATCAGGATCAGACCCGCCAGAAGCGCCAGCCCACCAAGGCCAGTGACGATTAAGGCCTGCAAAGCCGCATCACGCGCCTTCTTTTTCTCATGATCAAATCCAACCAGCAGGAAAGACGTGATCGTCGTCCCTTCCCAGAAGACAAACAGCGTAATCGCGTCATCGGCCGTCACCAGACCAAGCATCGAGATCGCGAACAAAACCAGCAATAGTAGCAGGCGGTTAAGCTTCTCGTGGCCTTGGAAATAGACCGCTGTATAGAGGAAAATGATCGCGCCGATGCCAGTGACCATCAGCGCAAATGTCATCGCAAGACCGTCGAGGCGGAACGCCAACTCGATATTCAGCCCTTCGATCCAGACCCAAGACCACTCGGGAATGTCACCTGCTGCGACCTGTGGAAGAAACTGGGCGAACCAGGCCGCGACCAAGGCAGACAGGATCGCGGGAAAATACTGCAAGAGCCGGGGCATTGGGCCACTTCTATTCTATCGTGGGGTCGAAAATGACCCATCAGCGTTTGAAATCGACCTAGGGGGCGAACGGGTCCGAGGCAAGGAATTAGGTAGCGAACCGCGCCACGGCCCCGGATGTGGCGCGGTTCGTGCCACCCCGAAGGGCGGCTATGGGGCAGGGCCTAAGCCCAAAACGCCCATATTTTGTGGCCCTGAGATGAGGGCATATTTCGTCTCGGCTAACTGGCCGAGATCAGGTGCTCCGGGATCCCTCCCCGGACGGAAGAGAGTGGGACAAGAGTTGGGGAACAACCCGGGAGCGGTAGACACCGCACATTGCAGCCTGCTGGGGACGCGTGATACATGCCTACGCTTAGTAAGATGGGTGGAGACGCCGAAAAGAAAAGCTAATCAATTGCGAAGTTTTGATAGGATTGCCCTATTGACCAGAAGTTCAGATACCGTCAAGTTGAACCCATGGCTGATCCCACCTTCCGACAGTTAAAATACCTCGCAGCGCTTGCGGAAACCTCGCATTTCCGGCGCGCCGCTGAACGTGTTGGCGTAAGCCAGCCGTCGCTATCGGCGCAGATACAAGCGCTTGAAGAAGCCTTGGGTCTTGCAGTGGTCGAACGCGGGCGTGGTGCGGTGCGTCTGACACCCGTGGGCCGCGAGGTCGTGAAACGCGCGCGCGAGGTGCTGCGCGACGTCCAAAGCATCGTCGACCTCGCCAACGAGGCGCGCGATGGCCTCGTCGGCACCATCCGGTTGGGTGCAAAGCCCACGCTCGGCCCCTACCTACTGCCCCATGTGGTCGGCGCACTGCATTCCGCGCATCCCGATCTGCGCCTCTATATCCGCGAAAATGCGCCACGGGCGTTGGAACAAGAGCTGGCAGTCGGAACCCATGATGTGATCCTCGCGCAACTGCCGGTCTCAGGTGCCGATTTCGAGACCGAGCGGTTGTTTCGCGAACCCCTCTACCTCGCGCTGCCCGCTGACCACCCGCTTGCCGCGCATGACGCAATCGACTGTGTTGATCTGCAAGGCTTGCAAGTGCTGTCGCTTAGCCCCGACTACCACCTTCACGACCAAATCAGCGCATTGGCGCGCGATTTCGGCGCGGTCCTTCTGGGTGACTACGAGGGCACATCACTGGACGCATTGCGTCAGATGGTCGGCATGGGGATGGGCGTGACCTTCCTGCCAGCACTCTATGTGCGGTCCGAGATCTCTGGGCGCGGGGCCGAGGTCGCTGTGCGCCCTTTGAAGGGACGCCGGATCACGCGCTCGGTCGGTCTTGTGTGGCGCAAACGCGGTGGCAGCACGACCGCATACCGCCAAATCGCCGAGTTGATCCGCGACGTGGTGCGCACCCAGTTCCCCGAATTGACGATAGAGCGCTAACTCAGCCTGCGCGTTCATGATGTCTTAGCATCTGCGTCCTAGCTTGGACCTGCCATGACCGAGCCCATCGAAATATCGCGTTCTGCGCGCACGCCCCGCCCCAAAACGGGCGCAGCCCCGTTCGCAGCGGACGAGTTGTTCTTTTCGCGTACCGACGCCCGCGGCATCATTCTCGCGGCCAATCCGGTGTTCCAGCGCATTGCCGATTTCGATTGGCTCGACCTTCTTGGCGCGCCGCATAAACTGATCCGACATCCAGACATGCCGCGCGCGGTATTCTGGTTGGTCTGGCAGACGATCCAAGCCGGACAGCCCGCTTGCGCATACGTGCTGAACCGCGCACGCGACGGCCTGCATTACTGGGTGTTCGCCTGTTTCACGCCAGTTGAGGACGGCTATATTTCGGTGCGTTTGAAGCCAACGACGGACCGACTGGACGCGATTTCCGACATCTACGCAAAGGTCCGCACGGCCGAGCACGAACAGTCCCTGCCCCCACCTGAAAGCGCCGCCCTACTGACCAAACATCTCCAAGCGCGTGGGTATTTTGACTATCAGCATTTCGCGTCAGAGGCCATCTTGGCCGAGGTTTTGGCCCTGCACCAAGGCTCTGAACGTACCCTATATATCGTGGCCGAGGGGGTGAAGCATATGCCTCAGCTCTGGAATGCCGGGCGGCGGATGCAGAGACTGTGGGATGATTTGCGCTACACGCCAACCAATATGCGCCTGATCGCTGCCAAACTAGAGCATGGCGGCGGACCAATTGATTTGATGGCGCAGAACTACACGACAGTGCTGGACGAGGCGCAATCGTGGCTTAGCGATTTCATGGCCACGGGCACCGGCCCCTTGGCGCACATGACAAGCACGGCGCGCGAAAGTGCTTTGACCCTGAGTATCGCACGAGTTCAACAGATGGCGGTCACCCAATTTCGAGATGAGGTTGTGCCAGTCGCCACCATCGATAAAGCCCACGAGATGAGCATCCTGCGCACCGAGGCCAATCACCGTGCGGGGCTCGCATTCGACACGCTCAACTCAATCAGCGGCAATGGCATCGCGCTCGACCGGATGGTGACCGAGATCCGGCGCAGTTGTGCCGGCCTCAATTCCACACGAATGATGTGCAAAGCTGAGGCCGCCCGCCAAGGTGGCGATGAGGCAACTTTTGGGTCAATCATCGACAAGCTCGACCGGTTTCAAACCGATGTTGAAGCCTGCGCCGAAGAGATGGTGCATCATTCCCAAGCGCTCAGCGCGATGATCCGGCACGCAGAGCGCGAGACCCAGAAACAGGAGGTCGGACGGCGCGGGCCAGTTTTGCGCCTTGGCTAGACGCGTGTGGCCCGGATCAGATCAAGGATATCGCGCGCCGCCGAGGGGATGTTAGTGCCCGGCCCGAAGATCGCTTTGACACCCGCTTTTTTCAGGAACTCGTAATCCTGATGCGGGATCACACCTCCACAGATCACGAGGATTTCTCCCGCACCCGCCGCCTCCAGCGCTTTGATCAGCTTGGGCGCAAGTGTCTTATGTCCTGCCGCTTGGCTGGAGATCCCGATCACATGCACATCGTTGTCGATCGCGTCCTGCGCAGCTTCCTCCGGGGTTTGAAACAGAGGGCCCACATCCACGTCAAAGCCGATATCGGCAAAGGCGGTGGCGATCACTTTTGCGCCGCGATCATGACCGTCCTGGCCCATCTTCACCACCAACATACGCGGGCGGCGGCCTTCCTCATCGGCGAATTTTTCCACATCGCGCTGGATTTCCGCGAAGCCGGCATCACCCTCATAGGCTGCACCATAGACCCCTGAGAGTGTCTTCACTTCTGCCCTGTGGCGTCCGAACACATTTTCCATCGCCATACTGATCTCTCCGACAGTGGCACGTGCGCGGGTCGCATCAATCGCTGCGGCCAGTAGATTTCCACCCTCCTTCGCGCAAAGCGTCATCGCCGCAAGGGCGGCATCGCAAGCATCGGAATCCCGGTCGCCGCGCACCTGTTCCAAGCGTTTAATCTGGCTCGCGCGCACCTGCACATCGTCGATTTCGAGGATGTCGATGTCATCTTGCTTATCCAACCTGTACTTATTGACGCCGACGATCACTTCCTCGCCTCTGTCGATCATGGCTTGGCGGCGCGCGGCAGATTCCTCAATCCGCAGCTTTGGCATGCCCGAGGCAACGGCCTTGGTCATGCCGCCCATTTCCTCGACCTCCTCGATCAAGGTCCAGGCCGCTTCTGCCAAATCCGCAGTCAGTTTTTCGACATAGTAGGACCCCGCAAGCGGATCGATGACCTTCGTAACCCCGGTTTCTTCCTGCAATATCAACTGAGTGTTGCGGGCGATGCGGGCCGCAAATTCAGTCGGCAGCGCGATGGCTTCATCCAGCGCGTTGGTGTGCAGCGATTGCGTGCCGCCCAGAACCGCGCTCATCGCTTCATAGGCGGTGCGTACCACGTTGTTATAGGGGTCCTGCTCGGCCAGCGAGACGCCCGAGGTTTGGCAATGGGTGCGCAACATGCTGGATTTGGGGTTCTTCGGCTCAAACTCCGTCATGATGCGAAACCACAACTGACGCGCGGCGCGCAGCTTGGCGATTTCCATGAAGAAATTGGTGCCAATGGCAAAAAAGAACGACAGCCGCCCTGCAAAAGCGTCCACATCCATACCGCGTTCGATGGCGGCGCGGACATATTCGCGCCCGTCAGCCAGTGTGAAGGCCAGTTCTTGGACGAGGTTCGCGCCCGCTTCTTGCATGTGGTAGCCAGAGATTGAGATCGAATTGAAGCGCGGCATCTCGGCGGAGGTATATTCAATAATATCGGCAATGATCCGCATCGAAGGTTCCGGCGGATAGATATAGGTGTTTCGGACCATAAACTCCTTCAAAATGTCGTTCTGAATGGTGCCCGACAACGCCGCACGGTCCACGCCTTGCTCCTCGCCCGTCACGATAAAACTGGCAAGGATGGGAATTACCGCGCCGTTCATCGTCATGGAAACGCTGACTGTTTCCAAAGGAATACCGTTAAAGAGGACTTTCATATCCTCAACACTGTCAATCGCGACACCAGCCTTGCCGACATCGCCCTCCACGCGCGCATGATCACTGTCATAGCCCCGGTGCGTGGCCAGATCGAAAGCCACCGACACGCCCTGCTGGCCCGCCGCCAGCGCTTTGCGGTAAAACGCATTTGACGCTTCAGCGGTGGAAAAGCCCGCATATTGACGGATCGTCCACGGCCGGCCCGCATACATCGTGGCTTTGACGCCGCGGGTATAGGGCTCAAACCCTGGAGCTTCCTCAAGCGCGGGCAAGCCTACAACATCCTGCGCGGTATAGAGCGGCTGGACTTCGATCCCTTCGAGCGTCTTCCAAGTCAGATCCTCCAAAGGCCGCCCGCGCAGCTCTTTGGCGGCAAGCTCAGCCCATGCGTGTTTGCCTTTCGTCATCGTGTTGTCCTCTTCTTGGTCCAGTCGCACCCGCGATCGCCTCCGGGCTGTCGATATATGTTGCCAAACCGTCCGCTCCGCCGCGCAGCCATGCCAGATCTTGGGCATAGGCCGCGCGCATCAGTGCGGTTTGTGCGTTGGTAAAAGGATGCCACCGCCCCACCCCGTTGCCCATGCGGGCAAGGGCCGCGTCGGGCACACCTTCGTCGTGTATGACTTTGCGCAAGTCCTGAACCGAGAGGCTGGAATTGTGCCATTCGCGGCGCGCCTGAAATGGGCCTTGTATGGCTTGTCCAAACAACGCGCCCAGTTGCAATTCCGGCAGACCAATCAAGGCCTCGAACGGCCAGACCACCACTTCGGCCTGCGGAAAGACCACAGCAATCTGGCGAATAATCCTTGTCCAGCGCACAGGTTGGGTCGCTATCGCCTCCAGCGCGCTCGCGTCCGGCAGGCCTTGCCCGCGTTTGACGCTGTGGGCAAGTTGCGATGCCCAGTGACGGTCGTAGCTGCGAATGGCGAGGCCGACACGGGCCGGATGCGGCGAGAAGGCAGTCGCAATCCGCGCCAACCGCTCGCCTGCGTCCGAATACAAGCGCGCAGCCTCCACATTGGGCCGCACCCCGCCAAGCATGTTTTCCTCCGACACGATCAGCGTATGGGTGCCCTCGGCCTTCAGTTCGCTGGCTAGCAACGCGATCCGACCCCGCGTGCGCGCCGCCAGATGCTCGTCCTCGGGCGTAATCCGGTGCGGCACGCGCATCAGCCCCCGAAACAGACCCGCACGCGTCTTGCCGGGGCCCCAATACCCAATTCCCTGATCGCGCAAATGCGCCCGATTGGCCTGCATGAACCGCTGGAACGTGGTGGTTCCCGTGCGGTGCGCTCCGATATGGAGAATTACGTCCAAACCACACCCCCTCGCCCGGAAACCGCACCATGCGGTCCATTCTTGGGCTCAGGCTCAGCATGGCGGCGATCCCTTAAATTGGGGTTTCGGGGAAGCGGAGTTAAAAAACATGGTCAAGGGCTTCGCTTTACGTGGTCGCACGCCTATATCCGTTTGGACCGGAGGCTTCATGACCAAAGCATTACCATTTGTTATCGCAGCATTTTTTGCGCTCAGCGCGCCCGTTATGGCACAAGATACAGAAGCCGAACCCGCACCTATCTTGCAGGTTCTGGCCGCAGATACCGTTGATTTGAACGATTTTCTTTGGCTCGAACGGCCATTGATCGTGTTCGCAGACTCCCCTGCGGACCCGCGATTGGCCGAGCAGCTAGAACTGCTCGCCGCCCGCCCCGGCCCACTGCTTGAGCGCGACGTGGTCGTGATTGTGGATGCAGACAGCACAATACGCACGCCCCTGCGTGACCAGTTACGCCCGCGCGGCTTTATGCTGGTGATCATGGGCAAAGACGGCGAGGTAGAGCTGCGCAAACCCCGCCCATGGGATGTGCGCGAGATTTCCCGGACCATCGACAAAATGCCCCTCAGGCAGCAGGAGATCCGGGCGGGGGGATAACCACCCCGTCCTAGATATTCCACGCAACGCTCCATTGGTTCGCGCCCCCTCAGTCCCTATTCAAACTCCATAATCACTTCATCCACGGCCAAGCTGTCGCCGGCCCCGGCGTTGATCTTGGCAACCGTGCCTTTGCGCTCGGCGCGTAGGATGTTCTCCATCTTCATCGCCTCGATGGTGCACAGCGCTTGGCCCTCTTGGACCTCTTCTCCCTCGGCGACATCGATTTTCACCAGCAGACCCGGCATCGGGCAAAGCAGCAGCTTGGACGTATCTGGTGGCAGCTTCTCGGGCATCAACGCGGCCAATTCGGCCTGACGCGGCGTGCGCACGGTTACGGCCAGATCGGCCCCGCGTGTGCGCAGCCGGAACCCGGCGGTGATCTTCTCGACCTTGAAGATAAAGCCAGCCCCATCAATCGTGAACCGCGCGAGGCTGTCGCCCGGCGTCCAGTCGCTGACGACCCGGTGGCTGGTGCCATCCTCAAACGTCACTGTCGAGCCCGCCGCATCGGCCGCGATACCGACCCCGTAGTTTTCGCCTTGCAGCCCGACGATCCAATCGGTGCCCACAATTCGCTCGTGGTTGCCCATGGTGCCGGAAATGCGAGCGCGACGAATTTCAGCAACCCGGAACATCGCCGCAGCACTTGCCGCAAGCCTGCGCAGATCGCCGTCGTCCAAAACCGCCCCCTCGAACCCTTCGGGGTATTCTTCTTCGATAAACGCGGTGGTAATATTGCCCGAGATAAAGCGGTCATGGTCCATCACAGCGCTCAGAAACGGCAGGTTGTGGCCGATGCCTTCAACCTCAAACGCATCAAGCGCATGTCGCATCTCTTCAATCGCCTCGACGCGCGAGGGGGCCCAAGTGCACAGCTTGGCAATCATCGGGTCGTAATACATTGAAATTTCGCCGCCCTCGTAGACGCCAGTGTCATTGCGCACAGCATGCGTCGCACTCGCCTCCTCGGCAGGGGGGCGGTACTTCACCAGACGGCCAATGGACGGGAGGAAGTTGCGATAAGGATCCTCCGCATAGATACGGCTTTCCATCGCCCAGCCATTGATCGGCACATCTTCTTGCTTGATCGACAGCGTCTCGCCGTAGGCCACGCGGATCATCTGCTCGACCAGATCGATGCCAGTGATCAGTTCGGTCACAGGGTGTTCGACCTGCAAGCGCGTGTTCATCTCTAGGAAGTAGAAGTTCTTGTCGCCGTCGACGATAAACTCAACCGTGCCCGCACTGGAATAATCCACCGCTGCGGCGAGCGCGCAAGACTGCTCGCCCATGGCTTTGCGGGTTTCTGCGTCGAGGAAAGGCGAAGGCGCTTCTTCAATCACCTTCTGGTTCCGGCGCTGAATAGAGCATTCACGCTCGTTGAGATAGATCGTGTTGCCGTGACTGTCGGCCAACACCTGAATCTCGATATGGCGTGGTTGGGTGACGAATTTCTCGATGAAAATCCGATCGTCGCCAAAGCTGCTGGCAGCCTCGTTCTTGGACGACTGAAAACCCTCGCGCGCCTCGGCATCGTTCCAGGCAACACGCATGCCCTTGCCGCCACCGCCGGCGCTGGCCTTGATCATCACCGGATAGCCAACCTGGTTGGAGATCTTCACCGCGTCATCAGCATCCTCGATCAGGCCCATATAGCCCGGCACGGTCGTGACACCTGCCTCAGCCGCCAGCTTCTTCGAGGTGATCTTGTCGCCCATCGCCTTGATCGCGCCCACGGGTGGTCCGATGAAGGCAACGCCAGCTGCCTCTAGGGCTTCTGCAAATTTGGGGTTTTCGGACAGAAAGCCGTAGCCCGGATGCACGGCCTGTGCGCCGGTTTGCTTGATCGCATCCATGATCTTGTCGATAATGATATACGACTGATTGGCCGGGGGCGGGCCGATATGCACCGCCTCGTCGGCCATCTGCACGTGCAAGGCGTTTTTGTCCGCATCCGAATAGACCGCGACAGTTTTGATCCCCATCTTACGGGCAGTCTTGATAACGCGGCAGGCAATCTCGCCCCGGTTGGCAATCAGGATTTTCTCAAACATGGGCGGCGGTCCTTTGGGATAGTGAGCAGACATGCCCGGCGCAGCGCAGATCGCTGGCAGGCAGACACGACAAAGCATCGCGCGAGGAAGGCCCCGTGCGATGCTGAGATTTAGGTTTGGCTAGGCCAGTGGTGCTACGGGCGACAAACGCCTGCGTCGTCGCACAATGCACCCGCCGCAGCACCAAGTGCCGCGCCGGTAAGAAGGTTGCCGTTAAGTACTGCTGCACCCACGACACCAACGCCCGCTCCGATTGCGGCGCGCTCGCCGTCTGCTGACATCTGGCACCCGGCAAGGATGACCAGACTACTGGCGGCGATAAGAATTTTGATCGATGGCATGTTTGCTCTCCCGATGAACTGCTCTGGGCAGACCGTGCCCATGTCGGCGCGCTCGGATCAAGGCAAATCTCCGCCCGCGTCATCACATTGGCGGGCGACTGCCGATGGCGATCACGCAAAGACATACGGGACCCAATGCGCCGCGATGGAGACAAGCAACTAGATCCCAAGGAACGGATGTGGCCCCGTTCATCAAACAAAGACCTTCGCAAACGCCCCGCTGATATGGGTAACTTGGGGATGGCATGGGGCTTTGCAAAGCACTGCGTGCCGGCCTGCCCGCTTTGGGCCAATTCCTGCCAAATCTGAGGGACATCCGGCAAAATCATGCCTATCTCCCATCCGCAAAAAGCTGCGGGTAGTTGATCCGGGCGGCTTTGAAATCGATGCGCAGAAGCGCTTCATAGTTCTCCAGATCAAACGGGTCCTCAGCGGGCAGCACTTCCGTCCCCAAAAGCCATGACAGGCGGCCCGCATCGAGGTTACCGCGCTCGAACGGCTCCTCGCCAAACTGGTGTAAAAGCGCCTCCAGAAAGCCCTCGTCGGCGCGACGGTCCGCCGGTTTGCGGTCTGGGTGACGCTTACGCGTGCTCAAGGCCGTTGCCCCCTTAGGGTTCGCGCGGCGCAGGGTAAATTGGTAATCGGTGCCGGCAAGACGACCCGGAAAGCCCCGGTGTTTTGTCATATATGGGATCATGTCCACGCCCCCTCGGCTGCGGGGTGGGACGGACGGGGCGCACCGAAATGCGCCCCGGCGCGCTTAGTTGTATTTGCCCGTGAACAGAGGCTGTGCCGCCACCGGAGCTGGATCGACATAGACGACCTCTTCGGTGGGTACAGAGCCGCCGCAAGCGGACAGGAAGCCAACAAGCCCGAGGGCTGCGACGAGTTTAAGGGTGTTCGACATGCTATAGTCCTACCTAAATGACGGCGCGCCTTAGAGCACACGGCCCGCGACGCGCTTCTTAACGAGATACAGATCTCCTTGGAGAGATCAACATCAAGAGTACCGCATAACATGACGGAAATAAACGATTTATTGATTTGCCCACAGACCGCAACATCTAGCGTCCGCATTAGAAAAACTCCAACATACAGCGTCCATCCTCAACGCGAAATTCCGAAATATACTGTGTCGCTTCTGGATCAGGTGTGCCGCGCGGCAGCATGCGGTCCATCATCACGACAATAATATGCGATGCAGTACTACCTGCCAAAGCGCGTACCGGAAGCCCCACTGCGCCGCAAATCGCGTCAAAATCCGCCTCGACGGCGTCATAATTCAGCGCCGCACCGCCGCGTGCAATGTCCGGGGTCAGCAGGCGGATCACCAGCGTCGGTTGACCGCCTTGGTCCTCTACCAAGACATCCAGAACGCTGACCTGCTGCCCACTTGGCACCACCAGATCGGCGCTCGCAGGCACAGCCCAAACAAGCGACGCAAGCACCGCCACAGTCCAAGTTTTGAGTTTTGAAAAAACGACGGGTCCGGTCGAAACCGGACCCGTGACCAGCGCCGTACCACACCCCAAGCCACGCGTATTATCGCGTGCTCCTCCCTCGGTCCTGCGGTCGCGCCGTGTGCGAATCTCTGTCATCATCTTCTAGTCCACAGTGTCATTGTGACGCAATGGTCTTGCGTCGGGTCGCGTTTCGGTTGCGCTATCAAGGTGCGCATTTCGCATCCATCGCTTGGAATGCGCCGGATCGTGCAGCAGCGCACCGATGCGCGCACTCAACTGCTGAGTGACCTTCGCGTCAAGCTGACCGCCCGCACGCACGTGCACGCCGCTTGCTGTCTCACGCACTTCAACCACCGGACTAAACCCGCGCTGTCCGCGCAAAGCCCGCCACAGATCTTGGCGGATTTGATGGGCCAGACGACCTCTACGTGCAGGCGGAAACGAGGCCTCAGCCACCACATCAAAGCGCGGCGGAAGGCGGCGCGTGACCGTCACCGTGCCCGCCTCACGCAGGGTATGAAAGCCGCGATTTCTCATGGCCGCTTGGCCACGCAATCAATCTCGACCAGCGCGCCGACCGCCAGCGCCGTCACCCCAATCGTGGTGCGCGCGGGGCGGCGATCTTCGGGAAAAAAGCTCTGATAGGTGCCGTTGAAGGCCGCGTAGTCACGCTCAAACTCCGTCAGGTACGCGCGCATTTGCAGGACATGGCTCAGGTCGAGGTCCATGCGGTTCAAGATCAACTCAAGGTTCCGCATCACCCGCGTGGTTTGCGCCTCCACACCTTCCGGCAGCGGAGCGTCCGGTGCACTCGGGTCCGTCGGCATCTGCCCCGTCAAGATCACCCAGCCGTCGGCTTCTACGGCATGTGAAAACGGAGCAACCGGGCGCGGGCCGTCAGAGAAGAGGTGAAAGTCAGGCATTGCTCTACCCCCCTCTACAACGGCAAATTATCGTGTTTCTTCCAAGGCATCTCTGCCTTCTTGCCGCGCAGCGCCGCAAACGCACGCGCGACCCGACGCCTTGTTGAGCGCGGCAAGATCACCTCGTCGATGAACCCGCGCTCAGCCGCCACAAACGGGTTCGCGAACCGCTCGTCGTAATCATCCACGCGCGCGGCGACCTTTTCGGGATCGCCCAACTCGGAGCGGTACAAGATCTCCACCGCCCCCTTCGCGCCCATCACGGCGACCTCCGAGGTTGGCCAAGCGTAGTTAATATCGCCTTGCAGGTGCTTGGAACTCATCACCACATACGCGCCGCCATAGGCCTTGCGGGTGATGACCGTGACCTTGGGCACCGTCGCCTCTCCGTAGGCAAACAGCAGCTTCGCGCCGTGCTTGATGACGCCGCCATATTCTTGGGTCACGCCCGGCAGGAAGCCCGGCACGTCGACCAGCGTCAGCAGCGGAATGTCGAACGCGTCGCAGAAGCGCACAAACCGCGCGGCCTTGCGCGAGCTGTCGATATCCAAACACCCCGCCAGCACCATCGGCTGGTTGGCAACCACACCCACGGTTGAGCCTTCAAGCCGCACAAACCCGGTGATGATATTCTTGGCGAAGTCCTCCTGAATCTCGAAGAAGTCGCCTTCATCGGCCAGCTTCAGGATCAGCTCCTTCATATCGTAAGGCGCGTTTGGGTTTTCCGGCACCAAGGTATCAAGGCTTGGCTCAATCCGGTTTGGGTCATCAAAGAACGGGCGCACCGGGGGCTTTTCGCGGTTTGACAGCGGCAGGAAGTCGATCAGACGGCGCGTCTCGGCCATCATGACCACGTCGTTTACATACGCTCCATCGGCAACGCTGGATTTCTTGGTATGGGTGCTTGCTCCGCCCAACTCTTCGGCGGTCACCTGCTCGTTGGTGACGGTTTTCACGACGTCCGGGCCGGTGACGAACATGTAGGACGAATCCCGCACCATGAAAATAAAGTCAGTCATCGCAGGCGAATAAACCGCGCCCCCCGCGCAAGGGCCCATAATCAGGCTGATCTGCGGGACCACGCCCGAGGCCTTGATGTTGCGCTGGAATACCTCGCCGTAAGCCGCCAGCGATGAGACGCCTTCTTGAATGCGCGCGCCGCCAGAATCGTTAATTCCGATCACTGGCGCGCCGTTCTGCATCGCCATATCCATGATCTTGCAGATTTTCGCGGCATGCGTTTCCGACACCGACCCGCCCAGTACCGTGAAATCCTGCGCGAACACATAAATCAGCCGCCCGTTGACGGTGCCCCATCCGGTGACCACGCCGTCGCCGCGCGGCTTGTTCTCTTCCATGCCGAAATCGGTGCAGCGGTGGGTGACGAACATGTCGTATTCTTCAAAACTGCCTTCGTCGAGCAGCAGGTCAATCCGCTCGCGCGCAGTTAATTTACCCTTAGAGTGCTGCGCGTCGATCCGCTTTTGACCACCGCCAAGGCGCGCATCGTTGCGGCGCTCTTCGAGTTCCTGAAGAATGTTGTTCATATACGTGTCCCCTTGCGCCCCCTGGCCCCGGCGGCTTTCACTGCTTGTAGCGCGCGCGCCGGACAAGGCAAAGGACGTTTCCGCATATTTGCAAAGTCCCGCAAATGGTCCTCTCGCTAAATGCAAATTTGCAAACCCTCACACCCCACATCCCGCCTCACAACAATTCGTTGCAATTGCGATGGACGCAGCCCGATCCGAGGCGTAGGTCAAAACAATGACCCCCATAAAATACCTCGACCGCACGTCCCCGCCTCACGTCACCACGCTGGTCTTCATTGCTGGCCTTGGCGCCTTGAGCCTCAATATCTTCCTGCCGTCCCTGCCCGGCATGGCGATCTATTTCGACACCGATTACCGCATCGTGCAGCTTTCGGTCTCGCTCTATCTGCTGACCACGGCTATTTTACAGGTCTTCATCGGCCCGATCTCAGACCGTTACGGGCGCCGCGTGATCCTTTTATGGACCACCTCACTGTTTCTTGTCGCCACCGTTGGCTGCCTGCTGGCGCCCAGCATCGAGGTGTTTTTGTTCTTTCGCATGTGCCAAGCCGTCGTAGCTGCGGGCTTCGTTATTAGCCGCGCCGCGGTGCGCGATATGGTTGGGCCCGAACAAGCCGCGTCTATGATCGGCTACGTGACCATGGGCATGTCGCTGGTTCCAATGTTGGCGCCGGTGCTGGGCGGCGCGCTTGAAACAGCGTTCGATTGGCGCGCGTCATTCTTGTTGATGCTGCTCTGCGGTATCGCCCTTTTGTGGCTGATCTGGTCTGATATGGGCGAGACAGCGCAGAACACCGCCTCCACCTTCCGCGAGCAGTTCAAGCAATACCCTGAGTTGCTGACCTCCCGCCGCTTCTGGGGCTATAGCGCCTGTGCAGCCTTCCTTTCCGGCGCATTTTTCGCGTTCCTTGGTGGCGCGCCCTTCGTCGGAACCGAGGTTTTCGGCCTGTCGCCCACCATGCTCGGCTTCTTCTTTGGCGCGCCTGCGGTCGGCTACGGCATCGGCAACTTCATCGCCGGGCGCTATTCGGTCAAACTGGGCATCAACCGTATGATCTTGATCGGCTGCATCTTGTGCACTATCGGCCTGATCTTCCCCCCAATCTTGTATGTGTCGGGCTTCACCCATCCGGCGGGTTTCTTTGCGTTCGTGACCTTTGTGGGCCTCGGCAACGGAATCGGATTGCCCAATGCAAATGCAGGACTGCTATCGGTGCGACCGCATCTGGCAGGCACAGCAAGCGGTCTAGGCTCAGCAATCATGATCGGCGGCGGAGCTGCATTTTCATCGCTCGCCTCGGCACTGCTGGTGCCCGGTTCAGGCCCCTATCCGCTGCAAATCATCATGCTGATCAGCTCGGTCCTATCGATCGTATCGATCCTGTTTGTGATCCGGCGCGACCAGCAATTGGCCACGCAGTAGGTTGCGCGCAGGCTTTGCAAACTCCATGATAAAGTTTGCAAAGACCTGAAGGCCCGCCCATGCGCACCCAAAAACTCTATGCTGGCGCGAAACTGCGCGAGACCCGGAAACGCCTTGGCCTGACCCAGAAGGCATTCGCCGAAAAGCTGGGCGTTTCGCTGCCCTATCTAAACCAGATGGAAAACAACAACCGCCCGGTCTCAACAACTGTGGTGCTCGCTCTGGCCCGCGAATTTGGCTTTGACGTCACCGAGCTGGCCCAAGGCGACAGCGAGCGTTTGGTCACTGATATGCGCGAAGTGCTCGCCGATCCGGTGTTCACCGATGACCCGCCAGCGCTGGCCGATCTGCGCCTGACCGCTGCCAATGCCCCTGCACTGGCGCGCGCTTTTCTCGATCTGCACCGCGCCTACCGCGACAGCCAAGAACGCCTCGCCAGCCTTGATGCCGCACTCGGGCGCACCGGCGAAAGCGCGTCTCCATGGGAAGAGGTGCGCGATTTCTTCCACTACTGCGACAATTATATCGACCCGGTTGATCGCGCGGCCGAAGCCACCGCCGCGAAACTCGGCCACGACGCCGAACGCGGTGCCACTCAATTGCTCGCAGCCAAAGGTGTCAGCGTCCAGATCACCGACAACCCCGATCCGCGCCGCTACGATCACGCCACCAAAACCCTGACCCTATCAAGCCGCAGCGCACCCGCGACCCGCCGCTTCCAGTTGGTCCTACAGATCGCCCTGCTGACCCAAGACCCGCTCCTAGAAGTCACGCTCGACCTCGCCCGTTTCCAAACGCCGACCGCGCGCGACATCGCCAAAATCGGTCTGGCGAACTATTTCGCGAGTGCTACGCTCATGCCCTACACCGCGTTTCTGGAGGCCGCGCGCACGACACGCCACGACCTTGAGCGCTTGTCAGACCAGTTTTCCACGTCGATCGAGCAGGTCGCCCACCGCCTCTCAACCCTGCAACGCCCCACCGCCAAGGGCATCCCATTCTTCTTTGTGCGTGTTGACCAAGCCGGCACAATCACAAAGCGCCATTCGGCCACGCGCCTGCAATTTGCGCGCTTTGGTGGGGCCTGCCCGCTGTGGAATGTCCACCAAGCCTTTGAGTTGCCGGGACGGTTCTTGCGTCAGTTGGCCGAAACACCGGACGGGGCGCGCTACTTCTGCCTCGCGCGCGACGTGTCCAAGTCCGGCGGCCATTGGGGTGCGCCAACCCGTCGCTACGCCATCGGGCTCGGCTGCGAAGTCCGCCACGCAGGCGAGCTGGTCTACGCAGACGGGCTCGATCTCAAAGACGGTGCGTTCGAGCCTATCGGGATCTCATGCCGCATCTGCGAGCGCTCAAATTGCCACCAACGCTCGGTGCCACCTCTAGAGCGACGCCTAACCGTAGACCCCGCACGGCGCGGGGTGCTGCCGTACATCGTGGAAGGAAGCGTATGAGATATGGCGGCATTGCAATCCTCGCAGTCTGCGCGGGCATGCTCGGTCTTTTGAAGCTGTTTGAGACGCAATTGACCTATCCCTTGGACCCCACAGACGTCCGCCCGGCTGAGATCGGCCTGACAATGCAGCGCCAAACCATGACGACCAGGGACGGAACCGAGGTCATCGTCTGGCACGCACCGCCCGCGACGGGTCAGCCGATTGTTCTTTACTTTCAGGGCAATGCCGGAGGGCTCGGCAATCGCTCGCAAAGGTTTGAGGTCATGATGCGTGCCGGTCTCGGGGTCAACGCGCTTGCCTATCGCGGCTCCACAGGATCCGGCGGCACCCCGTCCGAGGAGGCCCTGCGCGCCGACGCCAAACTGCTCGCACAATTGACCGCAGCCCAGTATCCGGGGGTTGAGATTGCGTATTACGGCGAAAGCCTCGGAACCGGTGTCGCCGCATGGCTCGCCACTGAAACCGCCCCCGCGCGCATGGTGCTTGAAGCGCCCTACACCTCGATCCCGGACGCCGCATTGCAGACGAAGATCCCTGGCTGGGTGCGGGTTTTGTTCGCAAATCTATGGGACACAGAGGTCCATATCGCCTTCGTCACCGCCCCGCTTTTGGTGCTACACGGCATCGAAGATCAGGTGATTCCCGTCGAACAAGGCCGCGCTGTCTACGAGGCCGCTGGCAGCGCCGACAAACGCATCCTTACGCTGCTCGGTGTCGGCCACCACGATGTGTGGCAGCCGGAAGTGCAGGCGGAATTTCTGAAGTTTCTAAAGGGCTAAGCCGCGGCTGCGCTAAGCATACTCCAGATCTGATCTTTCAAGCTAACCCGCTGACGGCGCAACGCTTCTTCGGCTGCATCATCAATCGCATCAACGCGCGTTTCGGCACGGTGAACCGCGCGATTGACCTCATGATACTCGTCAAAGAGGCGTGCGAAATGGGCATCCTCGACCTTCAGGCGATGCATCACCTCGATGTGTTGCGGGAATTCTTCGGCCAGTTCGTGTGGCGTATTCGACATGTCGGAGCCTCCTTGTTGTCCTCACTTGGGACAACTCTGAGGTAGCCACGACAGTCCTGCATTGACCCCGATCAAGTGGCGTCGGTTTTCTAGCGCCGCGCTGCACGCCAGCCTGCGCGTTCAGCCTCTTGGGTGGTGCAGAACCAGCGCTCGCCATTTTCCGGGCGAATGCCTGTGCGTAGGTAGTGCTGCTGGCCGGGCAGATGATAAATGCGCCCGCCGTCAGAAATATTGCCCTTTATCACGCAATCTGCATCCGGTGCAGTCCGCCCAACAACACGTGTCACGCGGTGCTCCCAGGGACGCAACGACGACATTGCCCAAAGCCCACGCTGGGCAATCGCCGCCTCTTTCTCAAGGCTCAGATAGGTCTGCTCAAACCGGGGGTCGACCCACGCCAAACCAAGCCCGACCAGATGCGCCGACAAGTCCAGAACACCCCAATAGCAGCGCCCCAGCACCCTGCCATAGCCGCCATCGCCTTCATCAACGCAACGCACCTCCGCACGCCCAAGAAGCGAGCGCAATTCTTGAGTCACATAGCGCCCACAATCCCACACGACGCCATGTTCGGTTCGGCACTGCTGGTCATTCTCAGGCGCGTCCAACCCCGCCAAACGCACATGCGTGCCCGATATTTCTAAGGTGTCACCGTCAATGACGCGGGCAACGCCCGACAGATCAGCCCAAGCCGCAGACGTGGTGACTACAAGTGCTGCGGTCAGCAGGCATTTCTCAAACAATCCTCGCATCGCGTTAACATGAAGTTAACTGCGCACAAGAACAAGGCAAGAACATCCGTTTTGTTAAGAAAAGGTTAACGCCTCAACGCCGATAGCTCGGCCCGTGCAACATCCCCATCTCGGTATAGTCGAACCCATCCGGACCGACATAGTTTAGGATCGCACAACTCGCCCAGCCGGTTTCGGGCTCCGATAGCATCAATGCAGGCCCCGTCGCCGAAGTGCCGTCGCAATTGGACGCGACGCTGAACCTGTACGCCGAGACCTGATTGTTGTCATAAAGCTCAAACATCGTGTTGCCGATCACCTCGGCGCGCGCAGATGGATCGTTCGGATCGGTGAAAATTCCCTGAAGCGCGAAATAGATCCGGTCCAAATCGTCGGCTATCGTGATCGCTTCGATCTGGCTGACGGCAATCTCGATCGACGCATCATAATAGTTAACGATGTCCGCGCTCAGATTGACCCGCTGACCCGGGGTCAGGAACGACATGGAAATAAACGTCTCCGAATAATTCGCTTCTGACGGATAAACGAGCCAATCGACGCCATCTGCATCGAAGCTACAGAACTCCTGATCACCGTCCTCATGACAGCCAATGAAACGCGCCTCGACGCGGATCTGCTCGCCGTAATCGCCCGGCTGAAACGCACCCCGGTAGTCGATATAATCCAACTCAGGCGCAGGCAGCATCGCAAGTCGTGTCATAGCAGGCCCGGGTGCAGGTTGAGGTGCTGTCGCGGATTTCGGGGCAGGTGGCACGGCAGAAGTGGGCGCACCGGTCAGCGCAATCGTCCACTCAGTCGCGGTTGGCCCGGTATCTTCGAGGACGAACAACTCACGCTCAAACCCGCGCTCGACGCAGTCGGTATCGCCAAAGATCGTGAACGGGCTGTCGCCGGTGCAAAACGCGAAATTACCGCCATACTCATGCCCCTCGGCGCGCACTTTATAATAGTAACTCTGCCGGCTCAGCGGCTCGCTTACCACAACGGCGCATTCGCCCGGCTCGAAATCCCACCAGCCTTCTGAAGTCCACGTTTTATCCCCCTGATAGCCAATCGCGACGCGGTGCATCACGTCAGTGCCGTTGCAGACCTCTAGCTGTGCAAGGGCAGGCAAAGGGATAAGAGCGAAGATCAGGGCCGTGAGAATGCGCATGGAATTAACCTCTGTGACAGTCAGTTAACCAAGAGCTTAGCCAGAAAAACTGCGCCTCACTAGAGCTTCGTTTCGGGCTCGATCGGTGCCACTGCACCTCTGCGCAACTGAGCCTCGCGCCATGTGATAAAGCTGACCGACGCAATGATCAGCGCGCCGCCGAGCACGACGAAACCGTCGATACCTTCGCCAAACACCAGAAACCCAAGCAGGGTCGCCCAGACCAATTGTAGGAACGTCACCGGCTGCGTGACCGTCAGCGGAGCCGCGGCAAAAGCCAGGGTCATGGTGAAGTGCCCGGCGGTGGCAAAACACGCGACGCCGAAAAGTATCGCCAGCTCCCAAGGCGTCGGCGTTACCCACACCGCCCATGCAAACGGGGCCAAGCCTATCGTCACGGTAATCGACAACATCGCCACGACAACTGTGGCAGAAACCTCGCCCGAAAACTTCTTGGCCAACAGATAGCTAACCGCGAAGAACATAGCCGTGAACAGCATCGCAAAATGGCCGTCGTTCAACTCTCGAAAACCGGGGCGCAGGATTACGATTGCACCAACTAAAGCGATGACGATTGCAAAAATGCGCCGCCCCGCCAGCTTCTCGCCCATGAACAGTGCCGCACCAATGGTGACATAGACCGGGTTGAGGTAATTCATTGCCGTGACTTCCGCGATGGGGATGCGCGTCATCGCATAAAACCACAAGATCACGCCCAGTGTATGGGCCACGCCGCGCACCCCAAACCATGTCAGCAAGGACTTGGTATAGCTCACGCGCCGCATCGCGCCTATCATCGGGATCAGGAACACAAGTCCAAGTAAATAGCGCAAAAAAGCGGCTTGGGCGGCTGGCACACCATCGCCCAAATACTTCACCAAAGCTGTCACCGCGACGAAACAGGCGCCGGTTAGCAGCATCCAGACGATTCCAGCAACGGGGCGGTTTGCGGTCTCCATGTTTTTGTCAGATCACGCGCGATTGGACACTGCAAGCCCAGCAGGTTTTTGCCGCTGAAATACTCAGTTCAGCAGCAGCTTGGCCGCAAGCGCCCACATCACGAGCCCGATTCCAACATCCAGAATCCGCCATGCAATGGGTAGCGCGAATACCGGAGCCAGCGCGCGCGCCCCGTAGCCCAGCACGAAGAAAAACACGAAGGATGCCGTGATCGCTCCTGCCCCGAACAAGGACGCATCTGCCCCGTAATCCGTGGAAATGGACCCCACAAGGATCACCGTATCAAGATACACGTGCGGGTTCAGCCAGGTCAGCCCAAGGCAGGTCAGCACCGCCGCGCTAAGACTTCCGCCGCCACCCTCGGCTGCATCCAACTGCTCGCCGCCTTGCCAAGCCGCCCAGAACCGCATCGTGCCGTAGACCACCAGAAACGCGGCCCCAGCCCAGACCAAAACCGGCGCAAACAGCGGCAGGCGCGCCGAGATTGCGGCGAAACTTGTGACGCCCAGCGCGATCAAAAGCGCGTCTGAGACTGCACAGGTCAGCACCACGGCCAGAACATGGGCCCGCCTCAAGCCTTGGCGCAGAACGAAAGCATTCTGTGCGCCAATGGCAAGGATCAGCGAAAAACCGATGGAAAATCCAGCAAGAAGGGCGGTCATAGAGGGCTCCGAACCGGGGTCAGATCACAGCGGCATGACGCAGATACCCTGCAAATTCAAACTAAATTGAGGACAGGCTGTTAAGCCTCGTTAACGCGCCTGTTACAATTTGCGGCCCCTGCGCTACTACAGTTTCGGCAACACAAAACCCGTACGCGCCTTATACGAGGCCCAACCGGGGTGACGCGACAACGACACCTCCTTGGCCGCGATGTTGCTTGCAAACAGCGTGCCCCAAATAGCCCCGAGGATCACAACAGGCAGCCAGTGCCAGACCACCAGCGCAAAGCTGCCATAGATCATCATCTCGCCCAAATAGTTCGGATGGCGGATACGCGCGAACATCCCGTCCTCAATCAGACCTTTGCGCAGCCTCAAGGTGTAGAATTTCTGCGCGTCGGCCCCGATCATAAGCGCCACGCCCAGCGCGTAGAGGCCAATCGCAAAACCCAACGCAGGCTGGCTTTGCAGCCCCTCCGCCCGGCCTGAGATCAACACCCACCCGATCAGCCAGTAAGGCCCGAGCACCGCCAGAAACGAGACAATCGCCGCCCCAAACGTCACCTGCCGCTGCCAGCTTGCATCCGGGAACGCCGCCTCTTTCATCAACCAAATCAGGCCATAAGACCCGTGCAGCGCGACCAGCACCCAGACCGCCGGACCGCTTGCCCCGTACGCCCAGACCATCGCCAGATACACCACCAACGTGGCACCCTTTTGCGCATTCACCACCCAAGCCAGCTTGATCCGGCGCGGCCCGCCAAGGAAAGCGGTGCTCATAAACTGCACGAATTGATTGAACTTTAGCACGTCAAACCCCTTGCTCTTCTAGTCAAGTGCCGCATATCGACATCCAAGCGTCGCAAACAGGAGCTCTTGTCTAATGCCCAAATACAATCGCACGTTTGACCTGACACTCAATGATGTCGAGCAAATCGAGACCGCGTTGCGCAGCCGCAAGCATATCTTGTCGGAACGCCGCTTGGCGCTGCTCAACAGCGAGGCCGTGGCCGAAACCGCTGAGATCGATAGCGAATTGGTTGAAATTGCTGACCTTCTCGGACGGCTGCACAACCAAAAAATCTTCTACCGACCCGAGACGACAGACAATGTGCCCTATGTCAGCGGCTAGCCAGATAGCGCGGCCCTAAAGCTGCGCCATCACCTCGTCAGAGATATCGAAATTCGCGGTGACGGTTTGCACATCGTCATCGTCTTCCAGCGCCTCGATCAAACGCATCAGCTTTTGCGCGGCCTCTAGGTCCAATTCGGTCGTGGTGGTTGGCCGCCAGACCAGCTTGGTCGACTCGCTTTCGCCCAGCTCTGTCTCCAGCGCTGTCGATACGTCGTTCAGATCAGTGTCACCGCACCAGATCACGTGGCCATCCTCGGACGTCTCGACATCTTCGGCGCCCGCTTCGATCGCGGCCATCATTATTGTGTCGGCGTCGCCTGCACTTAGCGGATATGTAACCTGCCCCTTGCGGTCGAACATGAAGCCAACCGATCCCGTTTCGCCTAAATTTCCGCCGTTCTTGGTAAAGGTCGAGCGTACGGTAGACGCGGTTCGATTGCGATTGTCCGTCATTGCTTCGACAATCACCGCGACACCGTTGGGGCCGTAGCCTTCATAGCGGATCTCGTCGTAGCTCTCGGCGTCGCCGCCAACGGCTTTGTTGATCGCGCGATCAATCACGTCCTTGGGGACCGAGCTCGACTTGGCTTCCTTGACCGCAAGCCGCAAACGCGGGTTTTTGTCGGGATCAGGGTCGCCCATCTTGGCAGCAACGGTGATTTCTTTGGATAGTTTAGAGAACAGCTTGGCGCGAAGCTTGTCTTGGCGCCCCTTGCGGTGCTGAATATTTGCCCATTTTGAGTGGCCGGCCATCAGTGCCTCGTCTTTTTGCGGTTTACTTGAGTTGGCTTTCTATAGGCGAGGGCGCGCAGGGCGGCAAGGTGGCGGCATTTCGGTGGTTGAGGCAAGAAAATGCACCGGTTCGAGAATGGGCACGCTCGTATGATCCCCGTAGATCGGTTCGCAGATATCCATGCTACCTCAACTCGCTGCAATCGCCGACCTGATTGCTGCCGCTGGCGTGATCGGCGCGCGCCAGTGGTGGGCGCAAAGCCGTTGGGCCGCATCTATAGTTTCGCCCGCGTGCCGCTCAGTCTAGGCTTGCGCCATGACCCAAGATCAAATCATCCTCTTTGCGCTGTTCGGTTCCGTCTTCGGGATGCTCTTGTGGGGCAAGTTCCGCTATGACCTCGTCGCCTTCACGGCGCTGATGCTCGGCGTCATGCTCGGCGTAGTTCCGACCAAAGACGCCTTCGCGGGCTTCGGCCATCCGGCCACGATCATTGTCGCCCTTGTGCTGGTGGTCTCGGCGGGCCTGGTGCGCTCGGGCGCGGTCCTGCTTATCACCCGCACGATGGTCGATTCCACGCGCTCGCTCGGCACGCATATTGCCATCATGGGCGGCATCGGCGGCGTGCTGTCGGCGTTCATGAACAACGTCGCGGCCCTTGCGCTGCTGATGCCCGTCGACATTGCCACCGCGCGCAAGGCCAAACGTGCGGCGGGCTTAACGCTGATGCCGCTCAGCTTTGCCACCATCCTCGGCGGCATGGTTACGCTGATCGGCACGCCGCCCAACATCATCATCGCCAGCATCCGCGAAGAGAGCCTTGGCGCGCCATTCACCATGTTCGACTTCGCGCCCGTGGGCGGTGTTGCCGCAATCGCGGGTCTGGCTTTCGTAGCCCTTGTTGGCTGGCGCTTGATCCCCGGCGGCCAGCACGATGCGGGCACCGATCCACTCGATGCGCTGTCTGGCTACCTCGCTGAGCTGACCGTGCCCGAAGGCAGCGCGTTGATCGGCGAGCGCCTGAGCATTTTGAATGAGGCTGCCGAGGCCGCAGATGTCACGCTGCTGGGCTTAATCCGCGACGGCCAGCGGATGCGCGGGCGTGCCCTGCGCCAAACGATCGAGGCTGGCGACGCCGTCGTGCTAGAGGCCGAACCGCACGCGCTGGACGAGTTTCGCGTCGCCCAGAAACTTGCCGTGGCCGAGGCCAAGCGCGCAGATCTATTGAAAGGCGGCGACACTGCCCTCAGCGAGATCGTCGTGACAGAAGATGCGCGCATTGCTGGCAAGACCTCGCAATCTATCGGCCTCGGTTGGCGCAAGCGCACTGTGCTGATGGGGATCGCGCGCCGGGGCAAACGGATCACCAGCCAGTTGCGCAAAACGCTTATCATGCCGGGCGATGTGCTTTTGCTGCAAACCCCGTCCGAGCACCGCGATGAGGTTGTCGAATGGGTCGGTGGGCTGCCCTTGGCCGAACGCGGTCTTGCCGTGACCCAAGACAACAAAACATGGATCGCCATCGGTCTGTTCGCCGCCGCCGTTGCAGCCGCCAGCCTGGGGTTGATCTACTTGCCGATTGCGCTCGGCTTTGTGGTGATCTCCTTCATCCTTGCCGGCATCCTGCCGATCAAGGAAATCTACACCCATATCGAATGGCCCGTCGTGGTGCTGCTCGGCTCGATGATACCGCTTGGTGCAGCGCTTGAGACATCAGGCGGCACGGAACTGATATCAGGCGCGCTTCTGAAGCTGACCGACGGCATGCCCGCTTGGGCGATCTTGACGGTGCTGATGGTTGTTACGATGACGCTGTCGGATGTGCTCAACAACACCGCCACCACGATTGTTGCGGCCCCTGTGGGCATCCAGATGGCGCAGACGCTTGGTGTGAACCCTGACCCGTTCCTGATGGCTGTCGCGGTCGCAGCTTCCGCCGCGTTCCTCACCCCGATCGGGCACAAAAACAACACGCTGATCCTCGGGCCCGGCGGTTACCGCTTTGGCGATTACTGGCGCATGGGCCTGCCGCTTGAGGTCATCATCATCGCCGTCAGCATTCCGACGCTGCTGATCGTGTGGCCGATGTAGGTTTTCACCTAGGTGAAAATACTCGAAGTCACGACGCAGGCGGCGGCGACACGAAATTATACACCTCGCCCGACGCTGGATCGGTGATTGTGACAGTGCCAAATGCGTTTAGCCTTACGGTGTCCGAGCGCTCAAAAATCGCATCGATCAACTGGCGCAGGATGTTGCTGCGCGGATCAAGTTTCACCGCGTAGGGCCATGCGATTGCACACCCCTCCAGCGTGCCCTCCCAAGCGGCCCCCTCAGGCCGCGCCATGGTGCAGCGCGACGCATCAGTCAGCGACACGACCAGCTGATCTTTAGTCAACTGCACTTCAGCCGGGCGCGGCGACACACCAAAACTGGCGCAAGCGCTCAAGGTCAAAGCGGCGGAAAGGGCAAGCACAGGACGCAACATAAAATCACCTCAAAGGGGCCAAAGGAGCGGGATCATCGCCGACGCAATAATCCCTATCGACAGGTTAAGCGGAATCCCAACCTTCATAAAGTCAGTAAATTTGTATCCGCCGGGGCCGTAGACCAGCATATTGGTCTGATACCCAATCGGAGTGGCAAAACTGGCACTTGCCGCCACCATCACCGCCACCACCAAAGGACGCGGATCTATCCCGAGCGCCGTTGCCAGCCCAATCGCAATCGGCGTGACGACCACGGCAACGGCGTTGTTGGACACCAATTCTGTCAGCACACTGGTCAGCAAATATATCGCCCACACGATCAAGAACGGCGGCAAGCCCATCAGCATCGGGGCAATCGCTTCGGCGATCAGCGCCACGGCACCTGTGTGCTTAAGCGCTGCCCCCACCGCCAGCATCGAGAAAATCAACGCCAGCAGGCGCCCATCGACAAAGGCAAACGCCTCGTCGGCATCAATGCATCGGGTCAGCAGCACCAGTGCGACGGCGACCACTGCCAGTGCAAAAATCGGTGCCACCCCAAAAGCCGCGAACGCCACGATCCCCGCCATCACCGCCAAGGCAATCGGCGCATGCCCCCGCCGGTACGCCCGCGCGGTTGGTGCGCTGACATCGACAAGGCCCACATCGAGCGCGAGCCGCGAGATATCATCCGCCGCCCCTTCCAGCAGCAGCGTATCGCCAATCCGCACGATCAGATCATCCAGCTGGCCACCAAGGTTCTGGTTCCGCCGGTGCACCGCCAACGGATACACGCCGTAGCGACGACGCAAGCGCAACTGGCCCAGCGATTTGCCAACCATCGTGCAGCCCGGCGTGATCAAAACCTCCACCGTTGCCGTCTGGACAGAGCTAAGCTTATCGACCATCCGCACATCTTTGCTGGCTTGCAGGCCCAGCAATTCGGACATCTCGGACCGCAATACCACCCGGTCACCCGCCTCCAAAACCACCTCAGCCATGGCCCGGCGCAAAGACGCGTCCCCGCGCAGCACGTCGATAAGGCGCACGCCGCCACGGCGAAACTCGTCCACCTGCTGGGCGCGCTGGCCAACCAATGCGCTGTCCTCGGGGATTGCCACTTCGGTAAAGAACTTCATCTTATCGCGCCCGCTCAACAGTCCCGCCATCGACGCGCGGCGCGGCAACAAGGCCCTTCCGAAGATTGCCAAGTAGAGCATCCCCCAAGCCACCAACACAATCGCCAGCGGTGTGACCTCAAACAAACCAAACGGCTCCAGCCCATGTTCGCGCGCCACACCATCGACCAGCAAATTCGTTGAGGTTCCAATCAGCGTCAACGTGCCACCAAGGATCGCGGCATAAGACAGCGGGATCAGCAGGCGCGACGGGAACTTGTCCATCGACTGGGCCAACCGCACAAACACCGGGATCATTACGACCACAACAGGCGTGTTTGACGCAAACGCCGAGGCAATGACGACAAACACCAGCAGCATCGCAATCCCAAGCATCGGCCGCCCCTTGGAGCGCGCTTGCGCCACCCGCGTAAACCAATCGAGGCTGCCCGTGCGCACCAACGCCCCCATCACGATGAACATCGCTGCAATCGTCCAAGGCGCAGGGTTCGACAAAACCGCCAGCGCGTCTTGGTATGGCAGCAGGCCCAGCACCAACAACAAAGTTGCACCGCCCAACGCCACCACTTCCGTCGGATAGCTTTCGCGCACAAACAGCGCAAACATCAGGCCAACGACGCAAAGCGACAGGTAGGCTTCCATATCCGAGGTCAGGCCAAGCGAGATCATCAGGGGCGCGTTCTCTAAGGGCTATCAGCTTTCAGCATGACTTTTGCCATCCGCGCTTGCAAGCGGGTCATTCTCGCGTGGCTGTACGAGGAATACACCGACCAACATCAAGGCCATCGCGGCCCAGATCCAGATCGAATAGCTCTCGTCCAAGATCAGTTTCGCCCAGAACACACCGAAGCCAGTCACAAGGTAGCTGACCTGCACAGCAAAGACCGGTCCCGCGCGCGCGACCAACCAGAAATAGGTGCTGTAGACGAAGCCGTGCACCACGCCCGAAGCCACCAACGCAAAGTCGGGCGCACCGTAAGGCGGCAGAGGCGAGATGAACGTGCCCGTCGCCAGCGCAATCGGTGCCGCAACAATCGCCCCGACAACCGATGCGCCCAAAAGCAGTTGCACCGGATCAAGGCCGCGCATCCCGATTTTGGCCAGCAGGTTGCCTTCCACCGCGTAGAACAGCGGGGCGACCAGCGCCAATGGGATAAACGCCAGCATCGCGCGTTCGGGCAGGCTCGCCTCTGGGGCAACAATTAAGATCACGCCGAGCAATCCAAACGCCAAACCCGCCAAGCGCAGAAAGCTGAACCGGTCGACGCCCAGGGCCAAGGCAATCGGAAAAGCCAGCATCGGCACCGTCGACAAAAGGATCGAGATCAGGCCAGACGGCAAATGCCGGATCGCCTCGTAGCTTGCCGAATTTGGCAAAAGTGTTCCGATAAACGCGATCAGTACATAAAGGCCCAGCTGCGCGCGCCCCAAAGGCAAACGCTTGCCTTGCGCCAACACAATCGCGCCCAGCACAATCACACCAACGCCAAATTGCCAGAACACCAAACCGGGTGCGCGGTAGCCCGTGGAGACCGCTATTTTTGCTAAAGGCTGCGTAATCCCCCAACCTGCGCCCAGCACAACAAGCAGCAGCACAAGCCCCCAGCGCGGGTTCACAGAGGTCCGGATTGCGACAGTCGTCCGCCTTGACGCACCATCTCGACACGGGTGGCTTTGCCGCTTCGATCATCGGTCTCGACATAAAGTCCGCTCAACGTCGCCTCGCCCGTCGCTGGCGTAAACCGGCCCTTTGGCATCCCGGTGATGAAGCGGCGCAAAGGCTCGGCCTTCTCCATCCCGATCACCGAATTATAGTCGCCGCACATGCCTGCATCCGCCTGAAACGCGGTACCACCGGGCAGGATCTGCGCGTCAGCCGTTGGCACATGCGTATGGGTTCCAACAACAACGCTGGCGCGCCCGTCGCAGTAATGCCCGACGCCCATCTTCTCGGACGTGGCTTCGCAGTGGATATCGACGAGCACGGCATTGGCCAGCCCGCCCAAAGGATGCGCCTTCAAAACAGGCTCAAGCGCGGAGAACGGATCATCGAAGGGACGCTTCATAAAGACCTGTCCCAGCACCTGCGCTACCAGCACCTTCTGGCCGCGCTGGGTCGAGAACAACCGAAAGCCCTTGCCCGGCGCGTCTTTGGCGAAGTTGATCGGGCGGACGATGCGCGGCTCGGAATTTATGAACGACAGCATGTCTTTTTGGTCAAACGCATGATCGCCCAGGGTCAGGACGTCAGCCCCAGCCGCGAGCAGCGTTTTGGCATGATCGCCCGTCAGGCCCATACCGGCAGACGAGTTCTCGGCATTGACCACAACGAAGTCGAGTTTCCAGTCCACACGCAGCTTCGGCAGGCGTTCAATAACCGCCGCGCGCCCTGCGCTCCCCATCACATCACCAAGAAAGAGTATCTTCATGGCAAGCGCCTTACGCCCGGTTATCCGAGCACGCAAGTCTGCGCTTCCAGAGTGGCCAAATGGACCCCGGTTTTGCGCAGACTTAAGGTTAACCTTGCTTTAATAATTTAGGCCGCACAGTATCGGTGACACAGAATTGTCACAAAGACAGCAACGACCGGGAGCACGCTTTGACTGACCTGATCTCAGAGCACGACGACGACACGCACACCCCTGCCCTTCAGCGCAAACACTGGTTCGCCCTTGTGGCCGTGTTCGCGGTTGTCGAGCTGGTATGGCTCTACTCACACTTTAGCTGAACAAAAGCGTCTCAGCTTCTGTGACCAGCGCATCCAGCGGCTGGTCAGTTGGCTCTTGTGGCAAACGCGCGACCTCTTGGGCCGCCCATGCATACCCCACCGCATAGACAGACCCGCGCGCGCGTAAGCCTTCCAGCGTGCGATCGTAGAACCCGCCGCCATAGCCCAAACGCCCGCCGAACCGGTCAAACGCGACCAGCGGAACGATCAGCACTTGCGGCACCATTTGCGTGCCTTCACGCGGCACCCGCGCGCCAAACGGGCCATCCACCATCTCGGTCTCAAGGCTCCAACGGTGAAAAACTAGCGGCGTGGCTTTGGCGACAATGATAGGCACGCCCACCTGCGCCTGCATCCCCAGATCGGCCATCGCTGGCAGCGGATCAATCTCCGACCGCATCGGCATATAGCCCGCGACAGGCTTGCCCCGATGAGGCGCAAGCAGGCTGAGCAACCGCTGCACGGCAGGCATTGCACCGCCAACTTCAAATGCCGTCTGGCGCCGCGCGAGCACCTGTTTGCGCATCAGCGCCTTTTCATCCGCGAGGCTCATATCAGCACCAACGCGGCCAGTCCCAGAAACGACAGGAACCCAACAACATCCGTCACCGTGGTCACAAACGCGCCCGAGGCCAGCGCCGGATCCACTCCCAGCTTGTCGAGCGCAATCGGGATCAGCAGCCCGGCGAACCCGGCCACCGCCATGTTGATCACCATTGCCGCCGCGATCACGTAGCCCAACCGCAAATCGCCAAACCAGATCACGCCAACAATGCCGATCACCACCGCGAAAATCATCCCGTTGATCAAGGCCGCAAGCACCTCACGCCGCAGCACCCGCCACGCATTCGCGCCGGTCAGGTCACGCGTCGCAATCGCGCGCACCGTCACCGTCAGGGTCTGCGTTCCGGCATTGCCACCCATCGACGCCACAATCGGCATCAGCACGGCAAGGGCGACGATTGCGGTAATCACCTCCTCGAACTGCGCGATCACAAAGCTGGCCATAACGGCTGTCACAAGGTTCACGGCCAGCCACGGAAAGCGCCGTCTGGCGATCTCAAGTGTTTTGTCCGACAGACTTTCGTCGCCAACACCCGCAAGGCGTTTGATGTCTTCTTCGTGCTCTTCGTCCAGCACGGCCATGGCGTCGTCGATCGTGATTACGCCGACCAAACGCTCGTCCTCGTCCACCACCGGGGCTGAGATCAGGTGATACTGGTTGAACGCATAGGCCACGTCTTCTTCGGGTTGCAGAACCGAGATCGTGCGAAAGCTGTCTTCGGCTATATCGATCAGCTTGGCAGCCCGGCGCGACGCCAACAAACGACCCAGCGTGACATAGCCCACGGGCTTCAGGCGCGGATCCACGAGGATCACGTGGTAGAATTGCTCGGGCAGCATGGTGTCGTCTTCGCGGCGCAGATAATCAATCGTCTGGCCCACGGTCCAATGCTCGGGTGCCTTGACCAACTCGCGCTGCATCAAGCGTCCGGCAGAGTATTCGGGGTAGCTTAGCGCCTGCTCAACCGCGACCCGGTCTGGGGCCTCAAGCGCATCAAGGATCGTCTGTTGATCCGTCGCCTCAAGGTCTTCGATCAGGTCTACGACATCGTCACTGTCTAGATCACGCACGGCCTCGGCGAGGGCTTCGGGCGACATCTCGCCAATAACCTCGACGCGCAGACCTTCGTCGAGCTCCGACAGCACGTCGCCGTCCAACTCCACCCCCCACAGGGCGAGGAATTTGCGGCGTTGCTTTCCATCAATTTGCTCAAGAAGGTCAGCAATGTCGGCTGCGTGCAGAGGCTCAAGCACCTGCTCCAGCGCGCCTGCATCACGCGCCTCGACTGCGGCGAGCACCTCGGCAACGGTTGATCGTTCGAGGGCGTAATCCCCGTCAGAGCCGTCCTCGATCTCGCGCGCCTCATCGACCATGTGTGTCTCCTGCCTGCGCATCATAATAGCGGCGATTCAGGCCCTGCAACAGGGGGACCGCAGGCGTATTTCAGTGATTTACCCGCCGAATATGCCTCGCTAGGCTACGCGGATGACCCAAACCCTGCTTCTTGCCCAAACCTTGCGCTTTGACGCAAACCCGTTTCACGCTGGCCTAGAGGCCGCACGCCACACAAGGCGAGGCGGCGTGCTGGTCGATGAAGGTGTGATTGCCGCCGTGGGCGAGGGCGACGCATTGCGCGCGGCCTACCCGCAAGCCGTGGTCCAAGACCTCGGCGACAAGCTGCTGCTGCCCGGCTTCATCGACGCCCATGTGCATTATCCGCAGACCGCCATGATTGCCTCGTGGGGCAAGCGGCTGATTGATTGGCTCAACACCTACACCTTCCCCGAGGAAGCGAAATTCGCAGATCCCGCCTATGCCACGGAGATTGCCGGGCGCTATTTTGATCTGGCGTTGGCCCATGGCACGACAACGATGTGCTCATTCGCAACGATCCACCCAACGAGCGTGGACGCGTTTTTCAGCGAGGCCCAGACCCGAGGAATGCGCGCGCTGACCGGCAAAACCTGCATGGACCGCAATGCGCCCGACAATCTGCGCGACACGGCGCAATCGGCATATGATGACAGCAAAGCGCTGCTGTCACGCTGGCACGGCGTCGACCGCTTGGGCTATGTGATCACGCCGCGCTTTTCGCCAACCTCGACCGAGGCGCAACTGGAGGCGCTCGGCGCGCTCTGGGCCGAGCATCCAGATTGCTTGATGCAAACCCATCTCAGCGAACAGACCGACGAGATCGCATGGGTGCGCGACCTCTATCCTTCGGCGCGTGATTATTTGGATACCTACGAGGCCCGCGGACTGCTCGGCGCGCGTGGTGTGTATGGTCACTCGATCCATCTGGAGGCGCGCGAGCAGGACCGTTTGACCGAAGTCGGCGCGGCTCTGGTGCACTGCCCCACCTCCAACACCTTTATCGGGTCAGGTTTGTTCAACTTCGCGATGGCCAAGCGTTTGGCGGTGGGCCTCGCGACTGACACAGGGGGCGGATCGAGCTTCTCGATGCTGCGCACAATGGCTGCGGCCTACGAGGTTGGTCAGTTGGGCGGAACCGTGTTGCACCCAGCGCATCTGCTGTGGCTGGCCACTGCCGGATCAGCTGAGGCGCTGCACCTAGGCGACAAGATCGGGCGGCTAGAGGTAGGGATGGAGGCCGATTTGGTCGCTCTGGACTTGGCCAGCACGCCCGCAATTGCGCAACGTACCGCACAGGCCAGCGACATCTGGGAGGCAGTGTTTCCAACGATCATGATGGGGGATGACCGGGCAGTGAGCGGGGTTTGGGTTGGGGGTCAGCGGGTGTGAGCCTGCTACCCTGTAGCCTTGGTGCCAGTGATGGCGCTTTACGGACTGGTTCCCGGTTGGCGCCTTGTCAGCGTGGCGGTTAACCCTTTCGCAACCCTTCAAGGGCAGGTGGCTGTTCCCGGCTCAGCCACAAGATACAGCCCCAAAATAGGTCAGCACTACTGACGCATTGTTTCGCATGCGAAACAATAGGACAGCACTACTTACCTTTTATTTAACAATTACTTAACTATTCCGCCAGCGCCCGCGCCAACCTGTTTTGATGCGCAATAACGCCCCCCATCTCGACCGTAGCAACCGCGCCATCGCGCACAACCTGTCGCCCCTCGACCAGCAGATCGCGCACCCGCATTGGTCCTGCCAGCACAAGGGCCGCGACCGGATCCCACGCCCCGGCGGCCTCTAGCCCGCCGACGTCCCAGATTGCCAGATCGGCGCGTTTGCCAACCTCGATACTGCCAATATCTGTGCGCCCCAGCACCTGCGCGCCGCCGAGTGTTGCGATCTCTAAGGCCTCGCGCGCGCTCATTGCGTCGGCCCCGTTTTGCACCCGTTGCAGCAGCATCAACTGGCGGGTCTCGCCAATCAGGCTGCCTGCATCATTGCTTGCGGACCCATCGACCCCGAGGCCCACGCGCACCCCGGCATCGCGCATCGCCCGCACCGGCGCGATCCCGGAGCCGAGCCTGCAATTGGAGCACGGACAATGCGCCACCCCGGTGCCCGAGCGCGCGAACAGATCAATCTCGCCCGCATCCAGCTTGACGCAATGGGCGTGCCACACATCCTCGCCGGTCCAGCCGAGGTCTTCAGCGTATTGGCCCGGACGACACCCGAATTTCTCAAGACTGTAGGCGATGTCTTCGCCGTTCTCGGCCAAATGCGTGTGCAGTCGAACGCCCTTGTCGCGCGCCAGAACAGCGGTATCGCGCATCAAATCAGTGGACACAGAAAACGGTGAACAGGGTGCCAGACCAACCCGCACCATCGACCCCTCGCGCGGATCGTGGAACGCATCAACAACGCGGATCATGTCCTCAAGGATTGCGGCTTCGGCCTCAACAAGGCTGTCGGGGGGCAGACCTCCATCGCTGACACCGATGCTCATCGCCCCGCGCGTGGGATGGAAACGCAGTCCGATCTCGGCGGCCGCATCGATGGTATCCTCCAACCGCGAGCCGTTGGGATAGAGGTAGAGGTGATCCGAAGACGTCGTACAGCCCGTCAGCGCCAGTTCGGCCAAGCCAGTCAGCGCCGAGACGCGCATATGCTCGGGCGTAAAGCGCGCCCAGATCGGGTAGAGCGTTTGCAACCAGCCGAACAAAAGCGCGTCTTGGCCGCCTGGCACTACGCGGGTGAGGGTCTGGTAGAGGTGGTGGTGGGTGTTCACGAGGCCGGGGGTGACGACGCAGCCAGACGCATTAATCACCTCGGCCCCGTCCACCAGCAAGTTCGGCCCGATTGCGACGATCACGCCGCCGTCGACGCGAATATCGCTGCCCGCAAGCTCACGCCGCGCCCCGTCCATGGTCACAATGACCTTTGCCCCTTGAATCAAGAATGCCATGCTTTGCCCCCTCTTTGTTTTCTCTAAATACCCATATTCGCCAGCACACCAAGCGCCTCGCCGTGCAATTCAGCCGTCGCCGCCGCAATCACGCGCCCGCCATTATGCGCAGGCCCGCCCCGCCAATCGGTGACGATCCCGCCTGCCGCCTCGATCACGCCGATGGGGCCGCAAATGTCGTAGCTATGCAGCCCTGCCTCGACCACCAGATCGATCTGTCCGGCCGCCAGAAGCGCGTAGGCATAGCAATCCATCCCATAGCGGGTCAGCTTGCAGCGTGCGGCGATGGCCTCGAACCCAACGCGCTCGGCCTCGGTGCCGACCTCGGGGAAAGTGGTGAAAATGATGGCATCGGACATATCGGTCGTTCCGCGCACTTTGAGGGGGCCTGCGCCGTGCGGCCCCGTGAAGTCGGCGCGCCCGAAGCCACCCGCGAACCGCTCGCCAATATAGGGCTGGTCTATGATGCCCAAACGCACGCCACTGGCATCGGTCAGCCCAATCAGCACGCCCCAGGTGGGGGTTCCGGACACAAACCCGCGCGTCCCGTCTATGGGATCGAGCACCCATGTGTAGCCGGAGGTGCCTGGCTTTGCGCCCTCCTCCTCGCCCAGGATCGCGTCCTCGGGGCGGTGGGCTTCAATAAGCACACGCATCGCCCGCTCGGAGGCCTTATCGGCGGCGGTGACGGGATCGTACCCGTCTGCCAGCTTGCTTTCGGTCGCAAGCCCTTGTCCGCGAAAAAGCGCGAGCGTTTCCACCCGCGCCGCATCGGCCATGGCATGGGCAAGCGCCCATACGCTGTCTGTGTCAATCGCCGTCATTCGGACCCTCAAGGCTACGTCCCTTTCAGGTGTCGCCCCGCAATCTGGTCAGGTCAAGACATTCACCCAGTGATCAGCCCGTGCTTTACCCGTTGCTAGGCCGCTTGGGAGAGCACCCGCGCGAGGTCAAAGAGCCTGCGGCGTTGGTTTTCGGGTATCGAGTAGTAGGACCGGATCAATTCGAGCGCCTCTTTATCGGCCAGCAGATCGCTCGGTAGATCGCTCGGGCCGGCTTCGGTTGCTTTCGCACCAAGCCCGTCGAAGAAGAAGCTAACCTGAACCCCGAGCGCGGACGCGATTTCCCAAAGCCGAGACGCGCTGACACGGTTCATGCCGGTTTCGTATTTCTGAATTTGCTGGAATTTGATGCCAACACGTTCAGCAAGCTGTTGCTGGGTCATGCCCACCATCCAGCGACGATGGCGCACACGCTTGCCGACATGGATGTCTACAGGATGTTTCATAAACTTTGGTCCTTTCGCTTCCTAAGACGATAGTAAGCAAGCATCGTGCCGATTTCCTGAACTGGCGGATCTATTTTTCGCATCATTCTTAATTGCCTGTGATGCGTTGATATGTAATGGTTTTCTCAGCCCGGCCTGCGAAACTTCCGTTTCTAAAAATAGGGTTACTAGATACAAATTTACTCACCTTCCGCGTGTGTTGCATTTTTCGCTGCATAGCGCAATACACGTTAAGGTTTAGTTATCGCATTACGAGTTCCTGCTAGGTACGAACTACCGCTCGTCCGAGAACACGCGCTCCTCTACCCTGAACGCACGCCGCCCCCCGGCCAGAAGGACATATCTTGTGAAAGCCTTTGTCGCCTCTGATCCCAAGACCCCACCCGCTTTGATCGAGGTTGCGGCCCCGGTTCCAGCATTCGGCGAGGTCCATGTTAAGATCGCCGCCTGTGGTCTGAACTTCGCCGATCGCCTGCTTGCAAAGGGCACCTATCAAGATAAGCACCCCCACCCGGTCACGCTAGGAATGGAGTTGGCGGGTACTGTCTTGGCGGATGCAAACGGCTTTGAGGCAGGAACCCGCGTGGCCGTTTTTGCGGGCGCAGGGGGCTTGGCCGAGCAAGGCGTCTTTCCAGCCGATCGCTGCATCGCCTTGCCTGACGCGATGCCGCTAGAGGTCGCGGCTGGGTTTCAGGTGGCCTATGGCAGCAGCCATTTGGCCTTGGTGAAAGCTCGGCTTGTCGCAGGTGAAACGCTGCTGGTTCTGGGCGCTGCGGGCGGCGTTGGCCTGACGGCGGTCGAGATCGGCAAGTTGATGGGCGCACGGGTGATTGCCTGCGCGCGCGGGGAGAAAGGCGAGGTCCCGAAGCGAGCAGGCGCGGACGAGGTTCTCGACAGCGACGATCCGGATTTGAAGGCCAAGCTGAAAGCGCTTGGGGGGGCCGATGTCGTCTATGATCCGGTGGGTGGTGCGGGCTACCGCACGGCACTGAGCGCGCTGCGACCTGACGGGCGTTACCTGTTGATCGGTTTTGCCAGTGGTGATCTGCCGGAAATCGCTGCCAACCATTTGCTGGTCAAAAACGTCTCGGTCATCGGCTTTTGGTGGGGCGGCTATTTGGTGTCCAACCCGGCTGCTGTAACGGCCAGCCTGCGCCAATTGTTCGACTGGTATATAGAGGGGCGCTTGCATCCGCATATCAGCAACGTCCTGCCGCTTGCCCATGCCGCCGAAGGGTTGGAGTTGATCCGCAGCAGACGCGCGACCGGAAAAGTGGTTATTCGCTGCGACACGCTCGCCGCGCTATGACACGCGGTAGGCTTCGCGCAGCATATCGGCGAGGCTGTCACTGAGAACACCTGACGAGGGCGGCGCGCGGTACATGCAGATTTGCTTGCTGGCCAGCGGAGGTAATGCCCCGCCATGAGAAATCGGCGCCCCATATAACTGTGCGGCCCCACCGAGGGTCGCGTGAACGGCCAAATCTGCGCCGACGCTGGCCTCCACCGTGCGCGTACTGTCGGACTCGACCGCCATTTCCCACGAGATTCCAGCCTCGTCGAGCGCGCGTTGAACGCTGTGGCGGAAGATGCAGCCATACTCGAACGCCAGACGCAGGGGGCGGGACTTCCAGGCAAGACCCTCCGGCGCACCAACCCAGACGAGGGGCACGGTCTTGAGAACCTCGCCTCCGGCATCAACCGCGTCCTCAGTCGTCAGGATGATGTCGCATTCGCCCCGGTGATGCAGTTGCTTGAGGCGGTTGGTGAACGACGAGATCAGCTGGATACGCACGCGCGGGAAGGCGGCGTGGAACTGGTGCAGCACTTTGGGGATCGCGGGATAGACCACGTCGCTGGGCACGCCGAGGGTCAGCTCGCCCTCAAATTCTTGCGCGGTTAGGCGGCTGTAGACCTCGTCATTCAACTGTAGCATCCGGCGCGCATAGCTGAGCAATTGCTCGCCTGAGCCGGTGACCATGACCCCGCGCCCCGAGCGGTCGAGCAGATCGAGGCCGAGGCTTTCTTCCAGACGCTTGAGCTGCATCGACACAGCGCTTTGTGTGAGGTTCAGAAACCCCGCCGCCTTGGTCACACCACCTGTTTCAGCCACAGCAACGAAGCTGCGCAGCGCTGTCATGTCCAAATTTCGCGGCATATCAATTTTCCTGATTAACCAACTCACAATCATTCGTTTGTAGAATGGATCACATCGGCGCATATATATCAAGCATCCCGATACAAAACCCGAAACCCATCACACAAACGAAAGAAAGCGCTATGTCCTCCTCCCGCACGCTCTCGATTGGCTTCACGCCTGCTCGCCGCTCTATCTCTCTGATTTCGCTATATTCTTTGTGGCGCTCGCGTCGCGCTTTGGCGCTTGTTGAGACCGCACGCCTTGCCGATATGGGTCTGACTGTTGATCAAGCCCGCGCCGAAAGCCTGCGCTCGGTTTGGGACGTTCCGACCAACTGGCTGCGCTGAGCAGGCTTTTTGCGAGCAGAACCTGACTATTAAGCCGATGTTCACACTTGAAACCTATCCGGGTGTTGCCGATATCTAGACGGAGCCCGGACAGGTTTGTTCGGAGTGTTGAAACGCTATGGAGGGTTCCAATGGCACAGAATGAAACCATCCGGTCCGCAAGTGTAGGCGCCCGCGCCTCCGCGCAGATCGATGCGGGTCTTAGGGCCCATATGAACAAAGTCTACGGCACCATGTCGGTTGGCATGCTGATCACTGCGATGGCCGCTTGGGCGATTGCTGGTCTTGCCGTCACTTCTGACCCGAACGGAGCGACTGTCGCCTTGCGCGAAGGCCAGTATCTGACCGGTTTGGGTGAGATGCTTTATACGACCCCGCTGCGCTGGGTTGTGATGTTTGCCCCATTGGCCTTTATCTTGTTCGGCTGGGGCACAGTCATGCGTAAGGCCAATGCCGCAGGCGTTCAGCTTGCGTTCTTTGGCTTTGCAACCCTGATGGGTGTGGCGATGTCGTCGATTTTCTTGGTCTACACCAGCTTCTCCATCGTGCAGACGTTCCTTGTGACCTCGATCGCGTTCGCGGGCCTTAGCTTGTACGGCTACACCACCAAGAAAGACCTGTCCGGCATGCGCACGTTCTTGATGATGGGTGTGATTGGCCTGATCGTAGCGATGGTGATCAACATTTTCTTGCAGTCGCCTGCGATGATGTTCGCAATCCCGATGCTGGGCGTACTTATCTTCGCGGCGCTGACCGCCTATGACACGCAGCGGATCAAGACCGAGTACGTGGCACATGCTGTGCATGGCGACCAAGATTGGCTGGACAAGTCGGCCAGCGACGGTGCGCTGAGCCTCTACATCAACTTCCTGAACATGTTTCAGTTCTTGTTGTTCTTTATGGGCGGCCAAGAATAACGCCACCCAGCCAAATCATCTACGAAAAGGGTCGGTCTTTTGGGCCGGCCCTTTTTGTTTGGGCTACAGGTATTGCTCCATCACAATCGCGGGAAACGTGATGCCCGCATCAAGGGGCACGGAAATCTCGCGCTGCCCGACAAACCCCATCCGTTGGTAGAATGGCAATGCGGTGCGCGTGGCCTGGCACACCATTCGAACCACACCTGCCGCCCGCGCCTGTGACAAGCAGTGCCCCATCAGCGCACTGGCGATGCCTTGCCGGGTAACGCGGTGGTCGGTCACGAAATGGCGCACATGAGCGGTTTGAAGCGCTGTCTTGGCCGCCTCAGGCGAACTCAGCCTCCATCCCCCTGCCCCAACGATCTTGCCCGCGCGCAGGGCCGCGTAATACGTCCCGCAGGCCAGCAACTCAGGCCGCGCACGGCTGATAATCGGCAGCGCTGTCACGAGCACGGACGGCGGATAATCAGCCTTCAGCAGCGCCGGGTAGCTGGTCGCCAACAACAGGTCCACCGCCGCTATATCTGCGTGGGTCGTCGGGCGGATGAGCACAGGATCATTCATTGTTGGTCAAATAGCATTTTCAAGAAATCTGACCTACTTAAAGCTGCCTGAGCTCACAAAGTTCATCGCGTTAAGCGGCGCTCAAGCCCAAGGCAATTCGAGAAGTGCCTCAAATACCCAAAGACGTCAAATCTACTTGATCTTGCGCGTGTTTCAGAAGGCGACTTGGTGGCGGCGCCCATCTATTTTTAACTATCTGTAATTATGTGATTATAATGCCTGGACGCGCCGCAAGCGTTGAGACATGGGCTTGGAGCGGCCCCAAAAGGGAACCCACCATGACTGCGGATTCTCATCGCGCGCGGGCGATCACCGCTACAATCGTGTCACCCCGAAAAAGTTGCGGCGCTGGTTCGGGGGTAAGACAAAATGGAACATATAACTGGTAGGGCGCACCAGTTCTGAACGCAGAGCGGCCCTCGCTCTGGTGCGGAGAACAGACGGTTCGGGCACAAATTCCCAATTTTCCGCACTGCTATAAATCTCAGGCCCGTAAGATTGTGATACAATCAAAACTCTTACGTTCGCGCGGCCTCAAAGTCTGCCCAGACTTGCTCCAGCTTCTCGATGTCAAAGCCGGGCGCGCGGGCGGGGCCAAGCACAATCGCCTCGCTTTCGATGACGGTCTCAATCGCGGATTTCAGGGTTCCAATAACTTCATCGGGAATGACTATTGAGCCGTGGCGGTCCGCATGGATCAGATCGCCCTCGGCCACGCGCATCCCCAGAATGGTAACCGGCGTGCCGATCTCCACCACATGAACATAGCCGTGGCTCGGGCCAATTGATCCGGCCAAAATCGGGAAGCCTTCATCGATTACATCAAGGTCGCGCATCACGCCGTTGGTGACGGCACCGCTCAGCCCAAGGCCTTTATGCACGGCGACATGCACTTCGCCCCACCAGCCCGCAATGCAGCTTGGGAAATCGACGTCCTCGATGACGGCGACTGTTGGACCTTGCCCGCCAGCCATTGACCGAAAATACGACATCCGGCGCGCGCGGATAACATCCGCAGCCTCAGTTGGCGGGGCCAGACCCGAGATCTTGGCCGTACGCGCAAACCCCACCATCGCAGGTGTCCCCGGTTTGGAATGCAGCATCGTGGCGCGCGTAAAGCGGTTGAACCCCCGCTTGCCCTGGGCGACCTCAATCGCATTGCAAACGGTCGGGGTGTCGACTGAGCGAAGCAGGGTTAGCAGGTCATCGGGAAGCAGGGTCATGGGTGCGCCTTTGTGGCTTCGGTTTGCAGTAGGATCTGTTTCCAAATTGCGATCTCATCGAACAACGTAATCTCACGTCGCAGCCCCCAAGGGCCAAATTCAACGTGGCTGACGCCCATCACATGCACGTCCGCACCTGTGGGGCGACCAAAGCTACCCCAGCCCTCGTGGCGTCCCGTCAGCGACCAACGAATGGCACTGCGTGGAGGCATCAAGGGATCGACGCGCCCGATTTGATGTTCGATCTTAAACTCGGCAGAGGGGAACGCGCTGCGCAGGCTGAGCCAGAATTTGACGGCCTCGTCGCGACCGTGACCTTCCACGCCGCAAGGCACGGACAGGTGACAGGCCCTGTCATATTCACGGGCGATCACACCAAAATCGGCAGTCATAATCCGGTGCAGAATATCGGCGTGCTTTTCACCCCATTCATCGTCATTGCCTACGCCTAGATACGGACCCGCAATGTCGGTCGCAGGCGTCAGCGGCATCGCGGCATCGCCAGAGATAATCGACGCGCGCGCGGCCTCCTGCGGCGTCTGATCCAACTGCACAGCAATCGCCCCATTGTCGCGGATCAACCACTCATCCCACACGCGGTTTTGGTGGCAAAACGTATCGGCAATCGTGCGAAACGTCAGCTTGCGCCCCGTTGCCGGACCAAATGCACCGCCGATATGTGTCGCGGTCGAGATAATACGATGAGACGACAAAAACCCAACGCCTTCATCCCCGCTCCAGATGATATCTTCGCCAAACAACTGGCGATCTGGAAATTCCGTCAACGTGGCCATAGTGTTAGCCTTACCTGCGGCGTTGCCTTCGCTGATCCCGGCGGGCGTGCGTACCAACAGATCATCGCCGTAATGCCAATTGAGCGCCGAAATTTCGCGCCCCTCCCAGATCATCGCGGTACACTTCAGGATATAATCCGGCAAATCGGTGAATTGAGGATCAAAGCCCTTCATTGCGCATGCCCCACTCGATTGATGCCCTGTTTGGTCAGCTCTGCCACCGACAAATCGGTGGCACCCGTGGCCTGCCTCATCGTCAAACATTGTGGCACGTCCGCTTTGGCGGATCTATCCGCGTCACCTGAATAAACGTCGGTGGCCTCAAGGCGATCAGTCATCAGGTTCTCCAAAACACAGTCAAAGGGGCTTTCGCGTCAGAATAAATGTTACCCAGTTCTAAAGGGCGAGCAAGCCGGATCAGGAAACGGTGTCAATCATCAACCAACCGGCTAACATAGCGAAAAGGTGCAATTCACGCAGAGGCCATACGCATGAAAATCCAAACCATCGAGACATTTTCAAACGAATTTGTCTGCTTTGTGCGGATCACGGCCGAGGATGGCGCGCAAGGATGGGGCCAAGTCGCGCCCTATCACGCGGACATTACAGCGCTGGTTTTGCACCGACAGATCGCACCCTATGCGCTGGGGTGGGACTGCTTTGATATTGCAGGTGTGCTGCAACAAATCCGCGACCGCGAACACAAATACCCCGGCTCTTACCTGCGCCGCGCAATGGCTGGGCTGGATACCGCCCTTTGGGATATGCTCGGCAAACGCGAGGGCAAACCGGTCTGTTCTTTGATTGGCGGAACACCGGGCACCTTTCGTGCCTATGGATCTTCGATGAGGCGAGACATCACGCCGCGTGATGAAGCCGAGCGGCTGGTTCGCTTGCGTGATGAAAAGGGCTTTGATGCGTTCAAATTTCGTATCGGGTCCGAGGTAGGCCGTGATGTGGACGAATGGCCCGGGCGCACCGAGGATATCATCCCAACCATGCGCAAAACTATGGGCGACGATGTTGGTCTGCTGGTGGACGCCAACTCGGGTTTCTCACCCGCGCGCGCCATTTCTGTTGGTCATATCCTTCAAGACAACGGAATTTCGCACTACGAAGAACCCTGCCTTTATTGGGAGTTTGCGCAGACCAAACAAGTCACTGACGCCCTTGAGATCGATGTGACCGGCGGTGAGCAGGACTGCATGATGGCGAATTGGATCGCCATGATCGAGGGGCGGGTCGTGGATATTATACAGCCTGATATTTGCTATCTGGGCGGGCTTCACCGAACCCTGAAGGTGGCGAAACAGGCGCAGGACGCGGGTATTCCGGTCACGCCCCATTGCGCTAATCTCTCAATGGTGACGCTCTTCACAATGCACCTGCTGCGCGCACTGCCAAACGCAGGAAAATATCTCGAGTTTTCGATAGAGGGTTTTGACTATTACCCATGGCAGCGTGGGCTGTTTGTAGACGACCCGTTCAAGATCACCGACGGGCACGTAACGGTCACAGACGCCCCGGGCTGGGGTGTGGAGATTTGTCAGGACTGGTTGGATAAAGCAGCCTACCGCATAAGTGAGTGCGCCGTTTAAAGTTGGCGGAAAGGCTTATCCCCTTTGATCCGGCAGCACAGGATGTAGTGCTACGCGGCTTGCCAATCTGAAATGTTCTGGTATTGTTCCGCTCATGCCAGCCAGATGGAAAAATGACAGACCGATGTCCCGCCAGGCGTTCGACGCGCGTTTTTCCACTGAGGAAGCGTGCGCGCAGTATCTGGCGGACCGACGTTGGCCGGACGGCTTCGTTTGCCCCTGTTGCGGCA
>JAWUXZ010000051.1:0-27811 GCA_034111085.1 Dinoroseobacter sp. | reverse complement strand
ATGTGCGCGCCGCGAGGTGATGGATTAGTAGGCGAAGCCGCGTGCGGTTACCGGCCAAACTGTTTCGACCTTGCCGCCCCGCACACCGACATACCAGTCATGCACGTTGCAGGTCGGGTCGCAGTGGCCCGGTACCAGTTTCAGCTTGTCGTTAACCTTGAGAACGCCGTCTGGATCCGCGATTACGCCGTGCTCGTCCGAGCATTTCACATATTCCACGTCCTTGCGCCCATAGATGAACGGCAGGCCGCTATCGACGGATTGTGCCTTGAGACCCGCGTCGCAGATCGCTTTGTCGACTTTGGCGTGGCTCATGATCGAGGTCAGGATGAACAAAGCGTTCTCCCACTCGCCTTGATCGATGCGCTTGCCCTCTTTGTCGAGGATACGGCCATAATCGGCGTCCATGAACGCATATGAGCCGCACTGAAGCTCGTTAAATACGCCCGACGTGCCCTCAAAATAGTAAGAGCCTGTGCCGCCGCCGCCGACGATATCGCATTCCAGGCCCTCGGCTTTCAGCCCGTCCACCGCGTCTTTGACCATGGCAACTGCGATCGCGATCTTGGCTTCGCGGTCCTCGTAGCTGTCCATGTGTTGCATCGCGCCTTGATAGGCTTGGATGCCGCCGAACTTTAGGCCGGGGGCCGCATCGAGGGCTTTGGCGATCTCGATAACCGCAGCCGTGGTCGTCACACCGCACCGGCCAGCGCCGCAGTCGATTTCCACGAGGCATTCGATTTGCGTGCCGTGCTTCTGGGTCGCCGCAGATAAGTCGGCAACGTTGGCCACATCATCAACGCAGCACAGCGTGCGCGCGCCGTGCAGTGGGATACGCGCCAGACGGTCGATTTTCTGTGGATCGCGAACTTGGTTGGAGACCAGCACATCCTTGATGCCACCGCGCGCAAACGCTTCGGCTTCGGATACTTTCTGGCAACAGACGCCACATGCGCCGCCAAGGGTCATTTGCAGATGCGCCACATCAACGGATTTATGCATCTTGCCATGGACGCGGTGGCGCATCCCGTGCTCAGCGGCCCAATCGCCCATTTTCTTCACATTCCGCTCAAGCGCATCGAGGTCGATAACCAGCGCAGGCGTTTGGATATCAGCCTCGTCCATGCCAACGGCGGCGGGGACATTGTAGCCCACTTCGAGGACTGCGAATTTGGTAGGTGCGTTCATTGTGGTCTCTCCGTTTAGGGTGCGGTTGGCGAGGTGAACCCCGCCCTACAGTTCTGATTTGGCGCAGGCGGAAATGATTCTGCCACCCGCCTAGCCCATGATCCATGGCAATTTGTCGAGATCGACATTGCCACCGGTGATGATGACACCGACGCGCTTGCCGGCGAATTTCTCTTTGTTTCTCAGAATAGTGGCGAGCGGGACCGCGCAAGACGGCTCCATCACGATTTTCATGCGCTGCCATGTCAGCTTCATCGCGTCGATGATCTCCTGCTCGGAACAGGTTAGTATATCGGTGACGTGATTGCTGACGAAATGCCAGGTCAGTTCCTTCAGCGGCACCTTGAGGCCATCGGCGATGGTCACGGGCGCGTCGTCGGCAATGATGTGGCCAGCTTTGAACGAGCGGTAGGCATCATCGGCCTGCTCAGGCTCAGCCGCGATGATCTGCACGTTTGGCGCGATGTTGCTGAGCGTCAGGCAGGTGCCCGAGATCATGCCGCCACCGCCAATCGGGGCCACCATCATGTCGAGACCGTCGGTCTGTTCCATGAACTCAAGCGAACAGGTCCCCTGCCCTGCGATCACGCGCGGATCATTATAGGGATGCACGAAATTGCCCCCTGTGGCGGCTTGGACTTCGGCAAACACAGCCTCGCGCGAGGTCGTAGACGGCTCGCATTCGGTGATGATGCCGCCATATCCGAGCACGGCAGCTTTCTTGGCATCAGGTGCGGTGCGCGGCATGACCACGTTGCACGGAATACCGCGACGCCCTGCTGCATAAGACAGCGACAACGCGTGGTTGCCTGACGAGTGGGTGCACACGCCGCGTGCTGCGTCTTCTTCGGACAACCCGAACACGGCATTAGACGCACCGCGCACTTTGAACGCGCCTGCCTTCTGGAAGTTCTCGCACTTGAAGAAGATCTCAGCGCCAACAAGGTCGTTGAAATACGAGGAGGTCAGAACGGGCGTGCGGTGGATATGCGGTTTGATCCGCTCATGCGCCGTCTTCACGTCCTCAAAGGTGGGGATATACATATCGTCTATATCTTTCATCTTTGCGCCCCTTAGGCGGCTTTTGCCAACTGACCAACGCGGGTGGCGCGGAAGTGTTCTTGTGCTGCAGCGACACCAGAGCCGAGCGTGACCGGGTATCCTAGATCGGCCATCGCCATTTCAATAGTTGCAAGGCCTGACAGCACCATAACATCCGTCAACATGCCGAGGTGGCCGATGCGGAAGGCTTTGCCGTTCATCTCGCCGAGGCCTACCCCAAATGACACGCCGTAGGCATCAAAGGCGTGGTTGACCAATGCATTGCTGTCAAACCCGTCCGGCACATAGATCGCCGATACGGTGTCGGAATAGAGGTCAGGCGAGTGTGCAACCATCTTGAGGCCCCACGCAGATACGGCGGCGCGCACGCCTTGGGCCAGACGGCTGTGACGGGCATAGACGTTCTCGAGCCCCTCCTCGGCAATCATGTTCAGGCTCTCGCGCAGACCGTAGATCAGTTGCAGAGGCGGGGTGTATGGAAAGCCGCCCTTGGCGTTGGCCCCCATCATGTCGCGAAAATCAAAGAACGTGCGTGGTAGCTGTGCAGTGTCCATCGCGCCGAGCGCTTTAGGCGAGACGGCGACGATGGCCATTCCGGTGTAGAGCATAAAGCCCTTCTGACTGCCGGAGATCGCGATATCGACGCCCCATGTGTCCATCTCAAATGGCATGGAGCCGAGCGATGATACGCAGTCAATAAACAACATGGCCTCGTGACCAGCCGCGTTCATCGCGCCGCGCACGGCCTTGATGTCGGACTTCACACCTGTTGCGGTCTCGTTATGGGTCACGAGGACAGCTTTGATCGCGCCGAGGGTGTCTGCCTTCAAGGCCTCCTCAAACTTATCTGCGGGCGCGCCCGAGCCCCAAGCGCATTCGATAACGCGCACGTCGAGACCGTGGCGTTGGCACATGTCGATCCAGCGGTGGCTGAACATGCCGTAGCGCGCGATCAGAACGGTGTCGCCGGGAGAAAGCGTGTTGGTGATCGCAGCTTCCCAGCCGCCGGTGCCAGAGGAGGGGAAGGTGATTATCGTGCCGTCGGTGGTGCCAAAGATCGACTTGGTGTCTTCGAGCACAGGCTTGAGCAGGTCTACGAAATCAGGCGCACGGTGATCGCGGGTCTGGGCGTTCATAGCGTTGCGCAGGCGGTCCGGGATATTGGTCGGGCCGGGAATAAAGACTGGGTTTTGCGTAGACATGGGGGCCTCCTCCTCAGGGCGGTGTTAAGGTTTTGTAACTTGAGATTCGGATTTTTGCAATTTTTTCGGAATTGTTTTCCAAAAAGCAGTCAAAACACTCTAGTCTTTGTTTTTATGGGTCTTTCAGTTTTCCAAAAACTAATTAATGTTTATTATTGGAAATATTTTCCAAAATGATATGGTAACTCCGAACCAGCGACCGGACCCAACACCCATGAACGACAAAGTGCCTCAGAAACGCCCACGCGGGCGCCCGCGCTCGGCTTTTACCGACACCTCCGGCAACACAGTCCAAGCCCTCGACCGCGGCTTGCAGGTTCTGGGCGCATTGGCGCGGCTAGAGCAGGCGACATTGTCAGACCTCGCGCTGGCCGTTGGCATGCCTGCCTCGACCTTGCACCGCATCTTAGCAACGCTGGAGGGCCACGACTTTGTTGAGTTGGAAACTGAGACCCAAGCGTGGCGCATCGGCATTGGCGCGTTTCGCGTCGGGTCCATGTTTCTGACCCGCACCAATGTCGTCGAGGCCGCGCGCGCGCCCATGCGCCGGTTAATGGAGGACACAGGCGAGACCGCAAATCTGGGCCTGACCGACGGAGACGAGGTGGTGTTTATCGCCCAAGTCGAAAGCCACGCCCCAATCCGGGCGTTCTTTCGGCCGGGATCGCGTGGACCAATGCACTGCTCGGGCATCGGCAAGGCCTTGATGGCCGCTATGCCGCGCGATCAGGTCGAACGCGCCTTGGGCCGCACCGGGCTTGCACCGTTTACATCCACAACGCTTGAGACGCCCGACCGCCTGTTTGCGGATCTGGCGGACACGGCGGCGCGTGGGTGGTCGTTTGACGACCAAGAACGCTACGAGGGGATGTCGTGCATCGCCGCCGTGATCCGCGACAGTTTCGGGGCTGCGGTGGCGGGTGTATCAGTGTCGGGTCCGGCCGCACGGTTCACGCCAGATCGGCAAAGCGCGATTGGCACGCGGGTCAGCCAAGCCGCCGACGAGATCTCTCAGGCGATTGGCGGCGCGCGTTAGGCGGCTGCGCGTCCAGCCCCCAGCGACCGCGAAAGCCGTTCGGACAACAACTGCAAGATCGGAAGAAAACTCAGTATATCTTCGCTCGCCTGAGCGCCAAGCTCGTCTATCGGACGCCACAAACTGATCACACCAACTGCTTCATCTGAGGCCCCGAAGATTGGAAAGCTGATCGCATCGACATTACTAAAACGGTCGCTTGTGGTCAGGCCAAATCCCCGCTTACGGGTTTGCTCGACGGGCTGAATGACCCTCTCGTTTACCCATTCGTCGGGTACGTCGGCCAAGAAAGTTGAGATGTATTGATCAAGGTAGGCCCGGGGGAAAGTTGCCAAGACCGCGCGGCCATTTGCCATGAGATGGGCTGGGTAGGGCGCACCGATCTGAGGCGCGTTCGGGTGATGCGTGAATCCAGATTTCTTGACGAAAACGATGCTGGGCGGCGCGTAGACACATATGCACCCATCCAGCCCGGTCTTTTCATACAACTCGAACAGGAGCGAACCCGCTTTTTCGGGGAGGCTATCGAGCGACAAAGCCGCAAATCCCCAATCACGCACGGATGCGCCAAGCCCGACTAAATCTCCCTTTCGGGTGACCCATCCATTATAGGCTAGCAATTCAATTATCTTTTCCAAGGAGTTACGCTTAATATGCGCTTGGCGCTCGAGCCGTTCGACATGCTGCGGCACCCCGGTCTCGGCGAGAATATCGAGAATCGTGCTTGCCTTGGCAAAGGCTGCATTAGACACTTGGGAGCTCCACTTTCTGGACTGAGAAATCGTCATCGTTGGTTTTAGTCAAGATCAATTACAACCTATAGCAGTATTTGGCAATTGCAACACCCGTTTAGCGTCTGCTAGCAATTTTGCTCATGGGACTAAACCTGTGCTTCAGAATGCGAGGCTTTATGTTTTAAACCCTCACACAACGGCGACAGGTCCTACATGAAACAACCCGCACAGGTGCAGTCGGATCAGATGTACATACAAATCTTCCAGCCTGAAGGGGCGAACGCGCCTTCGCTTCGTTTGGCTAGGGTTTTGGTCAAACACTGGCATGCCATTGCAACGCCAAGACCATAGGTGAGCGCTATCACATTATGGGCGCAGAGCAAAGGCCGAATATGTTCAAGTGTTTACCGATCCACCATCGACGACGATGGTTTGGCCGGTCACAAACGCAGCCTCGTCGCTGGCCAGAAAGATCAGCGCCCCGAGTAGATCTTCGGGGAGGCCGTCACGCGGGATCGCGCGGGAGGCGATTACTTTGGCGCGCGTCTCGGCCACATGATCCGCGTTGGCGAGGATACTATCGGACAGGGTCAATCCGGGGGCGAGTGCGTTGACGGTGATGCCTTTGGGGCCAAGCTCGCGGCTGAGCGCTTTGGTCATCGCCGACAGCCCGCCCTTTGACGTGATGTAATGCAGCATATTGGGCAGGCCTTTATAGACCGTGCCGGAGGTGATCTGGATGATGCGCCCGTGCCCGCGCTCCTCCATCCCCGGCCCTGTGGCTTGGACCATGTTGAACGCGCCGCGCAGGTTGACCGCCATGACCTGATCCCAAAGCGCCGGGTCGATCTCGTCGTAGCGTTGCATCGGAAGCGTCGCGTAGAGGGCTGCGTTGTTCACAAGGATATCGGGCGGGCCCAGCGCGGCAGTGACCTGGGCGACAGCTGCTCGGCAGGCGTCTGGATTGCTCACATCACAGCGCAGCGCGGTGGCGCCCGGCACAGGTGCGCTGCTTGCGATATCGAGCGTTGCAACGCGCGCTCCCTCCCCCACCAAAGCCTGAGCAAACGCAGCGCCCAGCCCCTTTGCCCCGCCTGTGACAATCGCCACTTTGTCTTGCAGCCGTCCCATGCCTTAGCCCGTCGGTAGGTGGCCGTATTCGGCGTAGATGTGTTTGGTTTCCATGAAATCCGCGAGACCCTCCAGCCCGTGGAGGCGCCCCAGCCCGCTTTCGCGGTAGCCCCCGGTTTCGGCTTCGGCAAACAGGCGGTTGTGGCAATTGATCCAGACCGTACCGGATTTGAGTGCGCGACTAACCCGGCGCGCGCGTGAATGGTTCTGGCTGTGCACAGAGGCTGCAAGCCCGTAGCGCGTGGCGTTGGCGGATATGACGGCTTCTTCTTCTGTGCTGAACCGCTCGAGGATACCGATGGGGGCGAACAGCTCTTCCTGCACCAGCCGGTGATCGCGGTCTTGAACGGCGAAGAGCGCGGGCGTGACCACATTGGCGCGCGGATGGCCTCTGACCAGAGTGCCATCAAGGATCGTCACGCCGACTTGGCGCGCCGAGGCGATGTCACGCTCATACCGGGTCACTGAATCTTCGTTGAACAACGGGCCCATGCGCACGCTTGCATCCAGCGGATCGCCGACGGTGACTTGGCCCAGCGCTGCGGCCAGCTTCGGCACAAACGCATCCCAAGCACTGTCTTGGACGAGGATGCGCGCGATGGCCGTGCACATCTGGCCGGTATGCGGGATGACGCCACCCGCGATTTCGCGCACTGCGGCATCCATGTCCGCGTCGTCAAACACGAGGCTCGGGGCTTTGCCGCCCAATTCCAGCGACAAGCGTTTCAGCGTCGGCGCGCCTGCGGCCATGATCGCCTTGCCTGTGGCCGACGATCCGGTGAAGGACACCACATCAACCTCCACATGCTGGCAAAGGGTTTGCGACATCTCCAGATCACCGTGAATGACGTTGACGACGCCAGCCGGCAGCGAGGGACACGCAGCGAGACATTCGGCGTAAAGGCGGTTCACGCTTGAGGTTTGATGCGCGCCTTTCAGCACAACCGTGCAACCGGCAGCTAACGCAGGGCCGAGCGAGCGCAGCAGCAAGGTAGAGGGCGCATTCCACGGCACGACGATGGCAGCGACCCCGATGGGTTCATGGGCAAAGATCGATTGTTTGCCTGCGTCGATGTCGGTGACCCGCCCGAAAATCGCGCGCGCAAGGCCTGCGTAATAGCGTGCCTCGCTTATTGCGGCGTTGGTCTCGTGGATGCAGTGGGGCAGCACTTTGCCGTTCTCGATGGCAATCTGGCGTGCGATCTCGTCGCGGCGGGCCTCAATGGCGTCGGCCAGCTCTAGCAGTGCCGCCGCACGCAGCCGTGGTTGGTGGGCCCATGACGAGCGCTCAAACGTGCGACGCGCCACTGCAATTGCGTCCTCGGCGACGGCTGCACCCGCGCTGGCATATGTCGCGTTCACGCCACCTGTGTAGACCGAAATTGTCTCGGCCACGTCGCCATCGTTGCGCCACGCGCCATCAATCCAGTGTTGCGCTATGTCCATTGCCCCCCCTCGGCATTGCTGCCAATTTGCTCTGCTTTTCGTCTTCTTGACGCACAAATAGCTCGCCATAGTTCAACGTCGCATGGCTATGCTCGCGCATCATCGATTCCGCACGTTGGCTGTCGCGTTTGATCAACGCATCAAGGATGATCACATGCTGTGAATGCCCAACCGTCAGACGCATGCGTTCACGTTTCAATGTACTGCGGTCAAAGGCAATCGAGCCGAGCGCCGTCATCGGCAAGCGTGCGATCCGCTCGAACGCGTGGGCAATTAACTCGTTGCCACACTCGAACATCACGGTCTCATGGAAGATGCGGTTGGCCTCTTGGTATTGGCCGATATAGTCGCTTTTGGGCGCATCAATTTCCAGAATGTCTTGCGACATGGCAATGGAGCCGCGCAGCTTTTCTTCGACGCTTGGCGACATGCCTTTCTCGGCCATCGTGCGCGCAGCCAGCCCTTCGAGCACAGCGCGCACGTCAATGGATTTGGTGACATCTGCGACCGAGATCGACTTGATCGTGAAACCGCGTCCGTCGCGCTTTTCGATCAGGCCTTCAGCCTCAAGTGCTGCGAGTGCCGTGCGGGCAGGTGTCCGCGACAAGTCCAGATCAGCAGCGATCCCCACTTCCGTGATTTTGTCGCCGGGCGCGCGGTCCCCAGACAGGATTTGGCGCCGCACGACGGCAAGAACATGCTCTGCACTAGAACCCATGGCCGCTCCTCCTGCGCCAAACATCGGATACAATAATCCATGTGTCGAGGCTCAAATCAACAAAAAGCTAAAAAAAGGCTTAACTTTGTATCCATAATCGGGATGATGAGGTGAATATTGCAGGCGAAGCCGCGACGAATCACCACGCGCTCGCACGCCTTTAGGGAGGATGCATGACCGTTCATGCCGAAATTGCGCCCGTTACGACGGAGCTGTTTATAAATGGTGCCGCGCGCCCTGCTGAAGGGGGTGCGACCTATGATATCTTCAACCCCGCGCGCCCGTCCGAGCTTGTCGGTCACGCCGCCCGCGCCAGTGTTGGCGATGTGGATAAGGCGGTCACGGCAGCTCATGCCGCATTTCCAGCTTGGGCCGCGCTAAGCTACCACGCGCGCGCTGACATGCTGCTAAAGGTGGCCGAAGCGCTGACCGCAGATGCGGCCGAGGTCGAGACCCGCGCGCGTCTGTTTACCCGCGAGCACGGCAAGATCCTCAAAGAGACGCATTTGGAGTTGTCGCGCCTTGGCGACCGCTTCCGGCTGTGTGCGTCTTATGCAGACCGGCTTGCCACTGACGAGCATCTGAACGGACCGCCGTTTGATCTGATCATTACGCGTCAGCCGCGCGGCGTCGCCACATTGGTCGTGCCTTGGAACTGGCCGCTGTCGATCCTTGGCGCGAAGCTGCCGCAAGCCCTGATGGCGGGCAGCACTGTTGTGGTAAAGCCGAGCCAGAATTCGGCGCTCGCGCCTTCCCAAGCCCTCAAGATCATCGCCTCGATGTTGCCGCCGGGTGTGGTAAACGTCGTCACTGGCAAAGCCTCCGAGATCGGCGATGCGCTGCTGTCCCATAGACTTGTGCGCTCGATCAACTTTACGGGTTCCGTGGAAGTGGGTCGGCATGTGATGGCGGTTGCCTCTAAGAACCTGACGCCTGTAACGCTTGAGCTGGGCGGCAACGACGCCGCCATTGTGTGCCAAGACGCGCTTCTGGATCACGCGGCGTTCATGCGCCTTTATCTAGCGACGTTCATGTCGACCGGGCAGATCTGCATGGCGATCAAGCGCCTCTATGTGCACCGCTCGCGATATGAGCATGTGCTGGAAGGCTTAGAGGCTGTGTGCCGCGAGATGGTTGTGGGTGACGGTTTGCTGGCCGAGACCAATATGGGACCGCTGAATAATGCCGGCCAATTGCGCGTTGTCCAAGATATGATTGCGCAGGCCCGTGCGTCGGGTGCCGAAGTGCGCGAACTGGGCCAAGTGCCCGACGCCGAGCTATACGACGAGGGGTTTTTCCAGCGCCCAACGCTGATCCATAACCCTGATCCCAGGCTCGACATTGTACGCGAGGAACAGTTCGGCCCTGCGCTGCCGATTATCCCGTTTGATATGGAAGATGAGGCGATTGCGATGGCCAATGACAGCCGCTTTGGCCTGTGCTCGTCGATCTGGTCCGAAGACAAGGACCGCGCCGTGGCGCTCGCCCGGCGGCTTGAGGCTGGCTATACCTACCTCAACGCGCACGGACCGACCGCGCAAGACGGTCGCGGGCCGTTTGGCGGCTTCAAAGACAGCGGCATGGGCCGGAACCTCGGCTACGAGGGCATCATCGGCTTTCAAGGACCACACAGCATCTCGGGACCACCGGGATGGCTGCACGGTTAATCATTTCGACCAGGGAGGAAGATAATGAAACTTACAGCATTACTCACAGTAGGGGCGCTTGCTGCTACTGCCGGTGCGGGCCAAGCCCGCGACCTGACGCTTGCGTATTTCATGGGGCCAAACCACCCGATGAACGCCGCTGTGTTCACACCTTTCGCCGAGAAGCTGGCAGAAGTGTCCGGCGGCGAAATGACCGTTTCGCAGTTTCCGGGCGGCGCGCTGAACTCTGTGCCACCCAAGCAGTATTCGATCCTGCTCGATGGTGTGGCCGACATCGTGTTCCACCTGCCGGGCTACACCCAGCCGCTGTTTCCAGTGACCACCTCGGTGACAACGCCGGGCATGTGCATTGATGCGATTGATTGCACCGAAGCAATGTGGCGCGCTTACGAGCCGATCAGCAACGAATTTAATGCCAAGATCCTCGCACTTTGGGCCAACGAGCTTCCGGTGCTGTTTTCCAAGGATTCTCCGATCCAGACGATGGAAGATATTGCAGGCAAAGTGGTTCGCGTGACCTCAGCCCAAGACATCCCGTTTATCGAAGCGCTTGGGGCCTCTGCCGTGTCGCAGCCCGTCAGCGTGATCAACCAGAACCTCACCAACGGTGTGGTTGATGTGATCTCGATCGGATCGTCCGGTGCCTTGTCGTTCCGTCTTTATGAGCCCGCCAACTATATCACTACCAACGTACCCGGTGCAGGTTCGGCCTTCGTGATGCTGCTTTCCAAGGATGTTTGGAACGACCTGAGCGATCAGGAAAAGGCCTGGGTTGAAGAGGCGTCCGGCAAGTGGCTGTCGCTGTCAGGTGCAGAGACCTACAACAGGATCGGCAGTCGCGGCATGACGGTCTCGGCTGAGAACGGCGTCGAGGTTTATGCACTGCCCGCAGAAGAGCGTGCCCGCTGGGACGCCACCATCCAGCCCGCGCTTGACGCATGGCTGGCCTCGGATGTGGGTCAAGGCATGACTGGGCAGCAGGTCATGGACCTGATGCAAGGCAAGGAGATGTAAGCCAGGTGGCTGAAACTCCTACCTTTTTGATCAAGGTGGAGAAGAGGCTGCGCGTTTTCGCGGGCCTCTTCGCCACCCTTGGCGGCATTGCGTTATTTACGCTGGCCGGCATTACCATCGTCTCCGTCTTCTTTCGCTACGTTTTGCGCGATCCGATCTTCGGCATCGAGGATATGTCCACGATGACCATGACCATTGTGGTTGCCGCCTCGGTGGTCTGGGCCGCTGCCAATCAAGGCCATGTCGCTGTGAATGTGCTGCCGATGGCCTTTGGGCGTAACGTATCGCGCTGGACCGATCTGGTTGGACGCCTCACTACTTTTGGCATTCTTAGCGTGGCCACTTACGGTCTCAGCGTCAAAGGCAGCTGCGGCTTGCCCTGCGGCGCGATCACCTCGAACCTGTCGATCCCGCACCCGCCCTTCTACTTTGTTTTATCCGCCGCAATGGGCTTTGCAGCCTTGTGGGTGTTGATGCAGATCCTAATAGGACTGGTCCACTTCAACGGCGATGATCCCAATGAGGTCACTGACTAATGGATCGTGAAACGATTGCTGCGCTCGGCTTTGCGGGCCTTTTTCTGCTGCTGTTTATCCGGGTGCCTGTCGGCCTTGCGATGATGTCTATTGGCGGGCTTGGCATCTATATGATCCGCCCTCCTGCCGCCCTGCCCGTGATTGCGGGCGAGATTTTTGGCGAGGCGGCGAATTACCCGCTGACGATCCTGCCGCTGTTTATCCTGATGGGAAACCTCGCAGGTGTATCGGGCATGAGCCGCGATCTGTATGACGCCGCCCATAGCTGGTTTGGCCACCTCAAAGGCGGTTTGGCTTCGGCCACGATTGTTGGCTGTGCTGGCTTTTCGGCATTGTCGGGTAGCTCGCTGGCGGCCGCGCTGACGATGGGCCGCGTGAGCCTGCCGCAGATGCAGCGCTACAACTACGACAACGGCTTGGCGACGGGCGCGATTGCAGCGGGTGGAACCCTGGGCATTCTGATCCCGCCCTCGGCTGGCTTTGTGGTCTATGCGATCCTGACCGAAGAAAGCATCGGACGCCTGTTTATTGCGGGCGTGCTGCCGGGGCTGATGTTGACCACGCTGTTTATCATCGCGATCTGGATCGTGGTGTTCCGCAAGCCGGAATATGCACCGCAATCGGCAGAACGCGTAGATATTGCGGACCGGATCAGGGCGTTGGGACGCGCGAGCTGGATCGTGGGCATCATCGTTTTGACCATCGGCGGTATCTATGCCGGTGTGTTCTCAGCCGTTGAGGCCGCAGGAGTTGGCGCATTTCTTGCCCTGATTGTCACAATGATCCGCCGCGCCCTGACCATTGACAACATGCGCGAGGTCACGCTGAGCACCCTAAAATCCACCGGCACGGTCTTTCTGATCTTGTTTGGCGCATTCGTGTTCAAGACCTTCGTGGGCTTTACCGGTATCACCTTCGCGCTAACCCAATGGGTCGAGTTACAAGGCTTCACCGCCAACCAAGTTGTCATCGCCATCCTGATCGGTTTCATCATCCTTGGCATGTTCATGGACGGGTTTGCTATCCTTGTGCTGACCGTACCGCTGGCCCAACCGATCCTAGAGACGCTCGGCATCGATCTGATCTGGTTTGGCGTGATGATGGTGATCGCGTTGGAAATGGGGCTGATCTCGCCGCCGGTGGGCATCAACGTCTTCGTGGTGAAAGGCATCGCGCCTAATGTCTCGCTCAACACGATCTTCCGGGGCATCTGGCCGTTCTGGTTCGCCATGCTGGCCGCTCTGATCTTCGTCTTCTTGCTTCCACAAATCGCACTGCTGCTCCCGAACACGATGTTCGGCTGACGCGGCCCCTACCCCCCTAGGAGAGCCCCATGAAACTTGGCGAAGATATCATTGGTAAATCTGGCCTGTCCCCGTTCTTTCAGGTCGGCAACGCCGCCGAGATCGGACTGAGCGCACCTGACAATCGCAAAGGCGACGCCGTGCGCACGCTGGTGCGGTCCTTGTCGGGGTTCCAGAAGGAAGCGCTTGTGACCTCCGCGCGCTCTGGGCTGACTTGGCGCTTGGTCTCGGACGAGGGCGCATACTTGGCGGGCCATGATGCCGCCCCCTGCCCGCTGGCGTTTCTGACCACGGGTATGGTGAGCGCGTATATGAACGAGATCACCGCATTGGCGGCCCAACAAGGCGTGACCCTGCGCAAGCTGCGGATCATCCAGAACAACTACTACACAATGCTTGGCTCCATGCGTGCACGCACCATGGTCGGAGGCGCGCTTCCGGTCGAATTGGAGGTCGAGGTTGATTGCGATCTCGATGATGCCGCCTTGCAAGAACTGCTTATGAACGCCGTCCATGCATCGCCCTTGAACGGCTTGATGCGGGGCAAGTTGCCGTCGTTGTTTACGCTGTCCAAAAATGGCGCACAGATCGAGACTGGGCAAGCCGAAGCGCTTGACGCACCCGTTGTGGAGCCTGCCGCGCCGGGTGCATCACAAGCGATACTTAGCGATATGACTTTGATAGAGCGGTTCGGGATGTCGCCGGAGAAAGCCGTCGCCAAAGGCACCAAAGCCGCCGCCTCAAGCCTTAGCGATCACCAAGACCGCACGCTGAACCCCTCGGGCATCTGCACCTTGCGCGAGGACGGCGTGAAGGAGATCGAACAGCATCTGTATTCACCCCATGGCAGCATCTTCCGGTTCCTGAGCGACGAGCAAGGCCGCGCGCCCGATGCCGTTAGCTATATCTCAGCGGGCATCGCGTTCTGCTTCATGACCCAGTTTGGGCGCATGGCCTCGATGGAAAAACTCGACCTGCCGTCTTATGCGATTGTCCAAGACACGCATTTCTCGCTCGGCGGTGCTTCTGGTGGAACGGGCAAAGCTGGCGAGGCCGATCCGGTTGAGACCCACGTGCATTTGCAGACGACCGAGGGCGACGATGTGGCCCGCGATATGCTGGATGTGTCCGAGCAGACCTGCTTTCTGCACGCCTTCTGCCGCACCGACCTCAAGACGAAGCTGAAAATAACGCGGGTCTAGAGGGTGCTTGAGAAGTCGAACGGTGCCTCAACCGAGGGGCTGGCGCTGAATGCGCGCGCCCCTCGGTTGAGGCAGTTCAACTACATAACCAACTGCGACGCCAACCGCACAGCTAGCACGCTTAGAAATACCAAAATCACCCGGTCGAACACCTGCGGCGAGGCGCGCTGTCCCAGCCAGTTGCCCAACGGCATGAAGGCAATGACCGGGATGATCGCCAAAAAGCTCAGCGCAAAAATCGGCAGCGTCATCAACCCCGACAACAAAAGCGCCGGCAGTTGCACCACGCCCATGCTGACAAAGAACACCGAGACCGTGAAGATGAACACAGGCCGCTCAAGCCGGATCGCGTTCAGAAAGCTGACCGAGACCGGCGCAGATATGCCTGCGGCCCCTTGGAACACGCCGCCAATTGCGCCCACTGGAATAACAAACCGGCGCGCGACCTCCATCGACAGGCGGAAGTCAGGGCGCGCCAGACGCAGGCCGATATACGCAAACACGAGCCCGGCGAGCATGGCAGACAACACTTCCTCGGGCAGCCAGACCAGCAATCCGGTTCCGATCAATGCGCCCACTGCGCCTGCGAGACCAAAGCGAAGTGCGAAGCCCTCGGGCAGGCGCGTATCTCGGAACGTCCAGATCTGGCGTGTGTTGGTCATCAGGTTCACAACGACCATAACCATCACCGCGAACCGCACATCCACGAAGGCCGCGATGACCGGAACGGCGATCACCGGCACACCTGCCCCGGTAGCGCCTTTCAGCACACCGCCCAGTGCCAGGGCGGCGAATATGGCCACATATGATGAGGGGTCGAGCGCAATCATAATGCTTGCCTGCGCCTTGGGCCCGACACTGTCAAGACGAGGGGAACGCCTATGTATGACGTTGTAATCTCAGGCGGAGGGCCCGTTGGTTTGGGCCTCGCTATCGAGCTAGGCCAGCGCGGTCGCAGCGTCGCGGTGATCGAGCGCAACGAGACGCCGCCGCACATTCCTAAGGGTCAGAACCTGACCCAGCGCACGATGGAACACATGGCGGCATGGGGTGTCGAAGATGCGATCCGCGACGCTAAAACGATCCCCAAGGGCGTCGGCCTGGGCGGGTTGACGGCGTATGGCTCGCTAACCTCGGGCTATCATTACGACTGGTATAAGCGCGGGTCCGTCGCGCCGTTCTACAGCGCCGAGAACGAACGCCTGCCGCAATACGCGACTGAGGCCGTGTTGCGCGCGCGGGTGGCGGAGCTGAGCAGCATAGACGCGTTTTATGGCTGGAAGACCGAAAGCCATGGGCAAGACGGCGACAGCGTGACCTTGAAGATGTCCAAAGACGGTGAGGTCAGCGACCTGCGCGGGGCTTTTGCCGTGGCCTGCGAAGGCAGCAACTCGCGCCTGCGCGACGCCGCCGGGATCACGCAGACCCGCCAAGATCATGACAAGCTGATGGTGCTTGTGGTGTTCCGCTCGCCCGCCTTCTTCGAGCTGCTGCAAGAGCGGTTCCCCGACAAGCAATTCTACAACGTCATCCACCCCGATCTGGACGGCTATTGGCAGTTCTTCGGGATGGTCGATTGGGGCCAGACCTTCTTCTTTCATGCGCCGGTCCCGGCTGACACCGATCGCGAAAACTTCGATTTTGCGGGCTATATCCAAAGTGCAATTGGCGAGGATCTACCGCTAGAGACCGAATATGTCGGTTTCTGGGATCTGCGCATCACGCTCGCCGATCAATACCGCGCAGACCGGGTTTTCATTGCCGGCGACGCAGCCCACAGCCACCCGCCCTACGGAGGTTACGGGATCAACACGGGCTTTGAGGATGCGCGAAACTTAGGCTGGAAGCTCGACGCCGTGCTTGGCGGTTGGGGCGGGTCCGGCTTGCTCGACAGCTATCAGGCCGAGCGGCATCCGGTGTTCGCCTCTACCGCGCGCGATTTTATTGAGAAGTTCATCCGTGATGACCGCGCGTTTATCGAAGCGCACGATCCTAAGCGCGACAAGGCGGGGTTTGAGGCGGCTTGGCAGGCTCGCGCGACGAGCAGCGCTGATACCGGGATCGGCGGGTTCCGCCCCCATTATGGCGACACTCCTTCGGCGGTTGGAATACATGACATGATCGCACGCGCCGGGCACCATCTGCCGCCGCAAGTGCTGCCAAGCGGGCGGTGCGTTCCGGGCGATTTGTCTGGTATGGGATTTACGCTGCTGGCGTTGGACGGGGTCGATCCGGGATTTGCCCAAGCAGCCGAGGTGCTTGGGGTGCCGTTGCGGGTTCTCGCCGAGGACGCAGTCGAGGTGGCCGAGACCTACGGCGCGCCTCTGATCGTGCTGCGACCGGACGGGTTTGTGGCTTGGATTGGCGACGCGTGCCCCAACCCAAGCGATATTCTGCGCCAAGCGATCGGCGGATAGGCCTCAATCGATCCGGCTGGCATCTTTATACATAACGCGGTGCCGCCGGGTCTTGATCCAGTCTGCCAACTCAGCATCGTTCATAAACTTGCTCATGTCGTAGCGATCAAAATGGGCAATATCTTCTAAGGGCTTGCGGTAGCGCTTATAGGGTTCGTCTGCGGGCGGGCCGAATAGCATGATGTCGAGGACCGAGATCTCATCGGGAATACCAAGCAAAGGCCGTATGGCAGCTTGCGCCTCCTCTTGGCCAATCGCAGTGACCCACCAAACGGTATATCCCAACGCTGCTGCGGCCAGATGCGCCGACATCGTGGAGGCGGCGACAGATTGCAGCAAAATCCGCTCGGCATTTTCTTTATACATCCGGTCCAAATCCGAACCGTCATTGAACACCGGAAACGCATTGACCCAGCGCATGTCCGAGCACACGACAACAAAGCCCGGCGCGCTCGCCAGCCCTCGATAATCGGGCGTCGGGAACTTCATCTTAGCCTTTGCACGGAAGCGCTGCTCGGCCACGAAATACTCGGTGATTTTATCTTTAAGTACCTGATCACGCACGACGATATACTGCCAAGGCTGCGCGTTTGCACCCGAGGGCGCGTGGCGGGCGGCCTCTAGGATCATGTTGAAATGTGCGTCTGGCACCACATACTCGCGGTTGAATTTGCGCACGGTGACACGGTGGCGGATCACTTCCATCAACGCATCATAGCGGGTTGTATCGCCGATTTCGGGCAGGTCCACATCGGCTTTGGCTATACCCATATCCACGGCTGGAGTTGTTTCGGTCATTGTCAGTCCCTCCCTCACGAATTGTTAAGATAAACCTAGCATGAGAGTTGCGAGAATTGATTCAGAAATGTCACGCTTAATAGCTAGATTTTGTAGGTGCCTTGCCCGTACGCCCCTATATCGGGTTTGGTAGTTCAAATCTCGTAGAGCCGAGCAGCCAATAAGGACGTGTCGTATGATGAACCGCCGTGAGTTTATGGCCTCAGCCGGGGCTGGTGCCCTGATCCTTGCCGCCACCAGCGCTGTTGAGGCGCAAAATACCCGCCGCCGCGTCCTGACGCCTGAGGATATGGTGCCCACCGAAATTCGCGTGCGCAGCGGGTTTGAGCCCGGCGAGATCCATGTCGATCCCGGCCAATTCGCGCTCTACTGGATCACTGAGCCGCGCAAAGCCATCCGCTACCGCATCGGCATCGGCCGTCCGGGCCTCTACGAGTCCGGCGAGTTCACCGTGGGCCGCAAAGCCGAATGGCCGCGCTGGACACCCACGCAAGCGATGATCAGCCGCACGCCCAGCTACGCGCGGTATGCCAACGGCATGCCCGGCGGGCCGAACAACCCGTTGGGGGCGCGCGCGCTATATCTGTATGACGCACGCGGGCGCGATACGATGCTACGCATTCACGGCACCAACCACCCCAACACCATTGGGCACGCGGTGTCGAACGGCTGTGCGCGGATGCTGAACGACTATATCGTTGACCTGCACGCCCGCGTGCCCGTTGGAACGCGCGTTGTGCTCTATCCGGTCAGCACCGGCTAGACGCTGCAAAAAGCTCTGGAAACTCACGAGGTTCCGCCACAGAGTTGGCGGAACCTTTTTCCTTGCCGCGAGCCTGCCCCATGACACCTGTCACAGACGCCCACACCACCCATGACGCCGAAGAGGATGCCCGCAACCGCGACATCAAAATCTACGTCAACGGCGCGCTCAAACATCGCGACGAGGCGGTCGTCTCGGTCTATGACAGCGGCTTCCTGCTGGGCGACGGGATGTGGGAAGGGATGCGGTTGTATGACGGTAAATGGGCCTTCTTCGATGATCACATGGACCGGTTTTTTGACAGCTGCAAAGCGGTTAGCCTTGAGGTCGGAATGGACCGAGCCGGGATAGCAGATGCGCTGGCGATGACCGCAAGGGCGAACGGGATGCACACGGATGTGCATTGCCGCCTGATGCTAACGCGCGGAGTGAAGGTCAAACCGTTCCAGCACCCGAGCCTCAGCCGCACAGGGCCAACTTTGGTGATTATCATGGAGCATTCCAAGCCCGCCTCGGCGCTGTCGCAGCGCGGTATTCGCCTCGCCACGGTGCCACAAGTGCGCGGCCTGCCAATGAGCCAGGACGCAAAATTCAACAGTCATTCCAAGCTGAACTGCGTGATCGCTTGCCTTCAGGCCGAACAGGCCGGGGCGGACGAAGCGCTCATGCTCGACCCTCATGGCTTTGTGAACACGACCAACGCGTGCAACTTCTTCATCGTGCGGGGGGGCGAGGTTTGGACCTCCACTGGCGACTATTGCATGAACGGCGTAACGCGACAGAAGGTCATCGATGCGTGCGGGCGGATCGGCGTGACCGTGCGTGAGAAAAACTTTTCGCTCTATGAGGCTTACAGCGCCAGTGAGGCATTCCTGACCGGCACATTCGGGGCGCAGACACCGGTGGCCGAGATCGACGGCAAAGCGATCGGAAGTGCTGCGCGGCCGGTGATGGAGCGTATCCGTGAAGAGTATAAACAGATGCTGGCCGAGGATATTACCAGCCAGCGAGGTTCTGCGACCGTCTGACAGCCCCCACATGCCCCTTCATTCACGACGATTGTTCGAGAGTTTGGCGTCCAAATCCGCCGGTTTCATCTTGAACAATCACCGCGCCGGCTGTGCGCATACGGCTCAATTTCTCGACGCAACTCTGCGGGTGTTTTATTGCCCAGCGATATACTCAGCGAACCCCGCAATTGCGGCACCAAGCCCAGCATCGGTCACGTCACCGTGCAACACCATGCGGATCTGAGGTTTCTGCGATCCAATCCGGATACCCTTGCCCGCAAGGAACTGCTGAAGCTTTCCGTGATGCGCCAAATCCGGTGCCAAGAAAACCATGTTGCTGGCAACACGCACAGCCCCCACACCCGCTTGGATAAGCGCCGCGCCGAGCTGGTTTGCGCGGTCATGATCTTCGGCCAATTGCGGCACGCGGTGTTCAAGCGCGAACAAACCTGCCGCCGCCAGAACCCCGGATTGGCGCATGGACCCACCGAGTATTTTGCGGTGCCTGCGCGCGCGCGCTATGACGTCCGTAGGGCCAAGCAGAACCGATCCGACAGGTGCGCCCAAGCCCTTGGACAGGCAAACCGAAACTGTATCAGCATATCCAGCCAGATCTGATGGCGCACACCCCAGCGCCGTGATCGCATTGAAAAACCTTGCCCCATCAAGGTGCACAGCCAGCCCACCGGTACGCGCCGCGTCTGAGGCTGCCGACATCCGCTCAAGCGCCACGACCTTCCCGCCGACGGTATTTTCCAGACACAAAAGCCGCGTGCGCGGGTAATGAGGATCGTCAGGCTTGATCCCCGATGTGACCGAAGGGGCGCAAATGCTCGCATCCTCTTCGGTCGGCAGCGGCGTCATTGCGATGCCCGCCAGCACGGAGGCTCCCGCCGCTTCATCTCGGTAAATGTGGTAGCTATCGCCTACCAGCACCTCATCACCGCGCCCGCAATGGGCCATCAAGGCGGCCAAGTTGCTTTGCGTACCCGTCGGCAAGAACAGACCCGCTTGCTTTCCCAACATCTCAGCCAGGGTCGCTTCGAGGCGGTTGACCGAAGTATCCTCGCCGTAGACATCGTCGCCGACCTCTGCCTCGGCCATTGCGGCCCGCATCGCGGAACTTGGACGTGTGACCGTGTCAGAGCGCAAATCGCAGATGCACTCGGACGCGCTGACTAGCTCAGCCCCGCCGCCATAAAGGCTCATTCAGTTACCTGCTCATATGCCAAGGCCGCAACGAGGTGCACGCGGCGGGTTTCACCCCCATTCAACGCCGTATGATAGGCCCGCGTATCGGTGAAATAGACAGAGCCGTCGGCGGGCAAATGAGTGACATGATGGTTGACCACGAAAAGTGATCCGGGGTTGGTCTCGATCGGGATATGCAGGCGGGGTTCGGGGTCGCGGTGCCACGAATTGCAGTTGTAGAGACCCTTGGACAAGATACGCGTTCGGCCAATAGGAAAGCGGCGAGACAGCTCGTTATGGACATGCTCGAAATAGGTGCCGCGAAACTTTGGGTTAAACTCGGAGAACCTGATTTCAGGCACCAAATCCTCGCGCGGCTCTTCGACATAGCGATCATCGGCGCGCAGCCAGTAGCGACCAGACAGGTGATTGGCTGTCCAATCGGTCTGACCGGGGCGTTGTGTTAGCGGAAGGGCTGCGAACCCCTGATCCTGCATGTCGCCCTGGAACGCTTCGCGCGCGAGGCATTCCGTGAGGGCCTTGCGAAGTTCCGTGATGTCGCACTTCAGATGCAGCTTTCGAATGCCCGGCCCCTCGACAAAATGGGCAACACTCTCGGTGTCCGCTTGGATGCCCATTTCGCCTTCTACGAGGTCAACATCCATGTCTTTAACTTCTGAACTAAAGGGCATCACATTCCTCCGTTTGCATTTTCATCACCATATCGAGATCGAAATCTAAAAAATATTAGCTAAACCGCACCACTTCCTGCATATAATGCATCATCTGCCCCTACAGCCGATCAGGATGCCGTGCGCCGCCAAATCCCATCCCTTCATGCGTTACTATGCTTTGAGGCGGCAGGCCGCACGGAGAGCTTTGCGCGCGCAGCCGAAGCGTTAAACCTGACCCAAAGCACGCTGAGCCGCCATATCCAAAGCTTGGAGGGCCAGTTGCGCCAACCCCTGTTTGAGCGCAGCCGCCAACGTGTGCGATTGACCTCGGCAGGTCGGCAGCTTTTGTCAGAACTCAGCCCGCAACTGGCCGAGCTTGAAGCGACAATCCTCAGGACGAGGTCCATCACTGGCCAAGACGGCGCGGTCAATATTGGCGTCTACCCGACCCTTGGCGCACGCTGGTTGATTCCGAACCTTCTGGGCTTCGGGGCAAAGAAAACGACCCCCCACTTCAACACGATCACCTATCTCAGAAACGACGAGATCGACCCGAACCTTGTGGATCTTGGCATCGTCCAAGGCGATCCGCCCTTTCCGGGGTTTGAGGAAACGTTTTTGATGCCTGAGACGCTGGTTGTTGCCGCCAGCCCAGAGCTGATCGCAAAGCCACTAGCGGACCCGTTTGATCTATTAGACCACCGCATTCTGCTGCATGTTACACGCCGCCAATCTTGGCAAATCTGGTTCAATGCATGTGGTCTGACATTGAACGAATTACCTATCGGCCCAACGTTTTCGCAATTTGAGATGCTTATTGATGCGGTGCGGCGCGGATACGGTATCGCGATCTTACCAAAACTGCTCATATCCAAGGAGCTGGCCTCAGGTGAGTTAGTGCTCGCCCATGAATTGCAAGCAACGCCGTCGAGCTCGTACTACATCGTGATCCCAACCGCCAAGGTCGGGGCCGCGCGCATACTGCGCATGAAACGCCTGCTCACGTCGCTGGCCAGCCAGAGCGAGGATTGACGGCCGAGCCCACTGAACTTGTGCTCGCGAGCCTCAGCACACGCTTTCCCGACAGCGCAGGATTGTGAGACCTAAAGTGGGGCTTTGTTGCGCAAATCGGCCTGAGGGTGAGCTTCCCCTTTCCCCAGACGGACTTAGCCTACCGGCTCAGTTACGGGTATCCCAAGAGCAGTGTAGCGGTTCAGCACGGCGATGCGGACTTGGATTTCCGCGACTTGCCTTTCGAAGTCCCGCGCCATCAACGACTGGCCGAGTAGTTTCAGACAATGCATCCATTGCCCGGCAGCACATGCTCGCATGTGTGAGAGGGTTCGTCTCATTGCGGCTTCGGCGGTGGTATCCACTCCAGCGTCGCCAGATCGCGTGGCCTCGTTCCTGGCCACCGCACCTGCTGTGACGGTCTTCCACGGCTTGGCGTTTTTTAGGGGTGGGATGGGCGTCTTGGGTGTGATCCTAAGGATCAATTCAGCCCAGAACGGGCGGAGCCCTAGGGCATGACGGCATTCGCACCACGATCGGCCCCTCTCGTGCATGTAAACACGCACTGCCGGGCAGTGTGATGGCGTCATGGCACTTGCGGGTGTCATAGGCGCGAAAGTTGGTGATGCCCCAACATTTGAACTATGTATATTAGTATTACCTTCCGTAAGTCGTGGGTGCCTACGAAGGCTCAAGCGTTGCTGCTTGATATGATGCGCCAATCGGCAGGCAAAATGACATCTGGCGAAATCTTGGATGAGTGAAACCAGCTTCGTTTGCTCATAAAACACGGCCAAGCCGATAATTTATGGCTAGGCTTTAAAAGACAGAAAATGACAGACTTTTTGTCATCCTCGATCGCCACGGGACGTCCCTTCTCGCCTCAAGTAAGTTTCCTCTGACACTGCCACCCGACCAGCAGACGTCCCTATATGTTCACGCTGTGAACCACCAACTAGGTTTTCCAAGGCCGAGGGATAAGAAACCCTAGTCTGAAGGCTACAAACAATGGGGGCCTCTATGGCAATTTGCGCGCTGAGTTACTTGGGCATCCGGTCTGACAAGCTTGAGGACTGGAGTAGCTTTGCTGCGGATCTCTTGGGCATGCAACAGGTCGATGGTGCAGGACGTTCTCGCGCATGGAGGATGGACGACCAACGCCAGCGGCTGGTCGTATCCGACGAACCTGGCGAAACACTTGCCTTCATGGGATGGGAAGTAGAACACGCTGGTGATCTGGACGCATATGCAGCCCGCTTAGACAGCGCGGGGGTGCGAGTCCATTCTGGCAACAGAGCTTTGGCGGACCGGCGACTGGTCACTGACTTGATCTGGTTCGAAGACCCGGCGGGCAACCGCAATGAGTTGGTCCATGCGCCAATGATGGCGTCTGATCCGTTTGTACCAGGCCGGCCGATCGATGGGTTCAAAACCGGTCCGCTCGGTATGGGACATGCCGTGCTGCACGTGAGCGACATCGACGTCATGGTCCCCTTCTACCGTGACTTGCTCGACTTTCACGTCTCGGATTTTGGCAAGACTCCGTACGATCTATTCTTTTTCCATATAAATGGACGCCACCACAGCTTTGCCATGGTCGGGTCCGGACAGAAGGGCTTTCACCATTTCATGGTCGAGTATCAAAACCTCGACGATGTGGGTCAAGGCTATGACATTGCCTCAAACGATCCGGGACAGGTCGGCTATACCATGGGTCGTCATACCAACGATTGGATGACCTCATTCTATGCCAATTCTCCATCCGGATTCTTCGTCGAAAACGGCTGGGCCGGCCGCGTGATCGATCCGGCCACATGGGAGCCGCACGAAACCTTTGATGGTCCTAGCTTTTGGGGTCATGATCGACTCTATCTTCCTGACGAGCCAGGCGGCCTGCGCGAAAAGCTACGCAATATGTCGCTCGAGGCAGCCCGAAAAGGCCTTCGCGCCCCCCCGATCACAGAGTGCCCATGGCTACTTAATGAATTGACCAAGTCTTCGGAGTGAGGCTCAAAGTATCAGGACGATCTTGCCCATATGGCCCGGCGCGTCCATCGCTCGGTGCGCGTCGGCCACGTCTTCAAGTGCGAACCTATGGGTTACGCGAGGGCAGATCAGTCCTTTTTCGATTAGGGGATAGACCTCGTCCAATACCGCACAGGCCAGATCTGCTTTTCGCGCCACAGGCAAGGGCCGCAAGGTCGAGCCCGTAATAGTAAGGCGATTACGTAAGATCGGCTCAAAGCTCGCTTCAATCGTGCGTCCACCTTGAAGTGAGATCAACGCATAGCGCCCATCAGGCGCGAGGCTGGCGAGGTTACGCGACACATAGGGCCCGCCTACCATGTCGAGAACAACGTCGACGCCACGTCCATTTGTTGCCTTCTGCGTCTCGGCAACAAAATCCATCTCGCGGTAATTGATTGCCAGATCGGCACCCAAGTCCCGGCACCACGCACATTTCGCTTCGCTACCAGCCGTTACAATGACGTGTGCCCCCAAAGCCTTTGCCCGCTCGATCGCATGAGACCCGATACCGCTGGATCCACCATGGATCAGCACTGTTTCTCCTGGGCTAAGCCCGGCACGTTGAATCAAATTATACTCGACCGTTAACGCCACCTCAGGTAACGCCGCCGCCTGAGCAGCCTCGAGAGGCTCAGGATGCCGCATCACGCTGCCTTCATTGGCCAAAGCATACTCAGCGTAGCCACCCCCGTGGACCAGCGCACAAACCCGATCACCGATCCGAAAAGCGTCCACTCCATCGCCAATCACCGCAACTGTCCCTGCAACCTCGAGCCCGGGAAGAGGGCTTGCATCCGCGGGTACAGGATAGCGACCTTCCCGTTGGGCGATGTCCGGTCGGTTCACACCGGCTGCCGCAACCGCGATTAGCACCTGACCCGGACCAGGATCTGGGCGGCTAACTTGCGCAACACGCAGCACTTCGGGCCCTCCGGCCCCCGTAAGCGTGACGCCACGCATGATTTTAGGAATGTCCATCATTCTTCGTCAACAACCGTGTTGGACAGGACACCAATCCCGGAGATTTCGACTTCAGCCACCATACCGGGCTTCAGGTATAGCTGTGGCTTACGGAATTTTCCGACCCCGCCAGGCGTACCAGTTGCGATAACATCGCCCGGTAGAAGGGTTAAAACAGTCGACGCATATGCAATTATCTCGGGGATCGATATCGCGAGGTTGTCGATCGTGGCTTGCTGTTCAACGTTTCCCATAATGCGCGTCGTCAATGACTGCTGGGTTACGTCGCCGATCTCATCCGGGGTCACTATCCATGGCCCCATGGAGCCTGAAGCCTCGAAGCTCTTGCCCGGCCAAAACTGTGAGGTGTGGGACTGGTACTCCCGGATCGTTCCGTCATTAAAGCAAGTGTACCCAGCAACATAGTTCCAAGCATCCTCGACCCCAATGTGCCGGCCAGGCTTCCCGATGATGACGGCCAGTTCGCCCTCATAGTCGAATGTGTCGCTGACCTTCGCTCGTACAATTGGCGTGCCATGACCAACCAACGACGAGGGATAACGGGTAAATATTGACGGATGAACAGGCCTATCGCGCCCAGTTTCCTTTATGTGATCCAAATAGTTCAGGCCGATACACAAAATCTTGTCGGGATTCGTGATCGGCGGCAGAAGCTTGACCGCCGAGAGCGCGATCTTGGGGCCTAGCTCGCCGAGTTCTGCTGTGGCGGACGCAGCAAGAACCGCGCGTAGATCAGGGTACTTTGTCCCAAGCTCAGATCCTGCATCGCGGATCATTTCTCCATCCATCGTGCCATATGATCGTGTGCCATCAGGGTATTGAAAGGTGACAAGTCGCATCGTGATCTCCTGCGTCAGGGCTGATTGGATTGGCGGTCAAAGTAACGTCCGGGGCGGAGCCCGGACGTAGCATTCGGTATCACTGGGGTCAGATCACTCGTCCAAAGCAGCGGTAAAGGCGTCGAGAAGGGCCTGCCGACCCGGACCTTCGGCCAGCCATCCTTCAATCGACGGAGCCGAGGCTATGCGCCAAGCGTCGAGTGCCGCCTGGTCTGGATTTACGATGGACAAGCGCCCCTCATCTATCGCGGCCGCACGTGCACTGCCTGCTTCTTCGTCAAACGCCTTGCCAAACGCCTCAGCAAAGGCCGCGCCCGAAACGGCATCGATCGCCATACGAGCCTCTTCTGATAGGCCTTCGTACCTTGCTTTATTCATAACGACCATCAATGGAGAAGTTCCCATCGGAACCTCAAGCACATGGTTTACAACTTCCTGGATTCGGAAACTCTTGAGGGCATTCCACTCGTTAAATGATCCTTCGATCACCCCACGAGAGATGCTTTCAGCAATCGTCGGCGCGGCGATACCGCCCACGGCCACCCCTCCGATCGCTTCGATCGAGGCTAGTAGCGTCGGGGATGAACCACGCAAATTCATACCTTTGGTGTCTTCAGGCATCATGACAGGTTCGACAGTGGCGATTGAGCTAGGGGTCGTCGTGAAAAGCCCAACGATATAATAGTTGTCAAAAGCACCTTCCAACAATCCCTGTTCATAAACAGACCACATCGCCTTGGAGCCTGCTTCAGACGAGTTAACCACAAAGGGTAGTTCGCCTACCGTCACACCAGGGAAAACACCGGGATTGTAACCGGGCACTACGAATGCAATGTCGGCCACGCCATCCGCAACTAGCTTCAGCTGCTGCGCAGGTGACCGGCCAAGAGTTCCGCCAGGGAACATCTCAATTGTAACGTCGCCATTAGTTGCTTCGGCAACACGCTCAGCCCAAGCAGGAAAGACCTTCGCGGTCAGGAAGGCCACGGGTGGCTCGAACGACGAAAAGCGTAAGGTTTCTGCCGACATGGGGCCAGAAAGTGCGGCAACGGTTAGCGCTGCACCTGCAATAATGCGGTTGAACATGGTTTCCTCCCTTTAGACCAACTCTTGCGGTCGGTCATCTCTTCAAGAGCTAAAAAGATACTGGCCTTCTGGCAACAATACTCCGGTTTCCCCATAGGCGTTCATCTGGTGAACGCCACTCACATCAGAACGGAGGGTAGCCAGAGCGCAAGCGCGGGAAAGGACACAAGCAACGCCAGTCGGATCATATCGGCCACAAAAAACGGAAGGATCCCGCGATAAATGACGGGCAAACCTATGTCGCGGCGCATGGCGTTGAGCACCATAACATTGATTCCGATGGGGGGCGTGATCATTCCAATACCGATAACAGTGACATTAATGATCCCCCACCAAACAAGATCAAACCCAAGGCTCTGCACCAACGGAATGACGACGGGAAGCGTCAAGATCATCGCGGCCAATTCGTCGAAAAACGCGCCCAGCACGATGTATAGCAAAAGCAACAACATGATGACGCCCATCGGGGGCAGCCCAAAACCTTCGATCGCGCCAACGATATGGTTAGGTGCACCGGTAACAGCCATAAAATATGAAAAGATCGTCGCGCCAAAGACCATCACGTATATCATCGCTGTGGCGCTTGCTGCCGATACGAGCACCCCTGTCAGCTCGCGTAGGTTGAATCCCTTTCGGGCCAGCAGAAAAAGAAACGAAACGAACACCCCGACTGACGCTGCCTCGTTGACGGTAAAGAGGCCAGAATAGATCCCGCCCAACACAATAAAAGGCATGGGTCGTCAAACAGCCCGCGCAGTTTGAACGCGGAACTC
>JAWUXZ010000050.1:0-45628 GCA_034111085.1 Dinoroseobacter sp. | reverse complement strand
ACCTTCGCGCAAACAAAATAGCCGAACGCACGCAAATTGTGCTGTACGAAGCACAAACGAGAGCCAGCGCTAGCATCCTCATAGCCGACTACTTCATATTACTTTTGTGCATTTACTATTCCCAAAAATACTTCTTCCGTCAACTCACCTGCTTTGTAACGGCGCATAGCCTCAGCCATAAACACATCGTTTTGCATTGCAGCGCCCTGCCATGCATCAACTGGTTTCTTCTTCCTGTTAGTTTTGGTAATTTGCTGCCTGCGCTGCTTTGAAACGACATGGCTGTAATGCGGTTCAATCTGCTTCACCTTGCAGCCCATGTTTATGCTCAAGTCATAAACGCTCACGTCGCCCTTCTCCAAGCGCAGCGTAGCGTATGTGTGACGCAAGCTATACAAACTGCGCCTGTCCCCATCTCTGTCGTAGAGCAGTCCATCTTGCCTTTTCTCAAACTCAATACTACGCAGATACTGCTGAAAGCTTTTGTTTAGGTCGCCAATCTGCTTAGCTTTGCCGTCTGTATCAAGTTGCTGTCCAAACCAAACAAAGTCATTTTTCGCATTATGTGGCGATACTTTTTGCCATTCTTTAAGTGCGTTATTTGCGCTTGGCTGTGTCTGCACATGGCGCGCTTGTCCTTTTTTCGTCGCCTTGCTCACCCGCACTTCCGCAATGCGCTCGTCTTCGCCTTCAACAACCTCGTCCAGTTTAACATCGCTCCAACGCATCTGCCGTGCCTCGCCAACGCGTAAGCCGCTGTGCAATAAGAACATAATAAAATATGACAGTTGCGCACGATGCAATTTGTGCCACGCGTTCAGCCCCTCGCTTGCAAATCGCCCCACACAATTCCTATAGCTACGCAAGTTACGCACCAGCACCAGATGCTCGCTGCCAGTGTCAAAGCCAGCACGCCTGCTTGGCGCTTGGCCCTTTGAAGCAACACGCATCTTAACGATTTGCTGCATGCGCCCATGTTCCATCGCATCGTAGAAAATCTGATTAAGTGCGCTTTGCTCCATTTGCAGCGTCTTTAGTGCGGGCGTTTTCTTCGCGTTAGCTGTGCCTCGCGTTTTCGCGCCACGTCGTTTCGGATTGTAGCTTTGCAGTTTTGCAGCATTATCAGTACTCCAATAGCTCTTGCGCCAATCCCAGTATCCCGCCGCAACCTGCGAGGTTATGTCGTTAAGCAGCATTGAACTGCTGTCACTATTGGAAAAGTAGTCTTTGAAGTAACGTTTGAAATACATTTTATGCCAACGTGCACGAGCTTCTTGCCATGTGCCGTTGCGCAAGTTGCGCTCATACCAATCGTTCCAGTGCTTATCAAAAGTGTATTCATCCAAGCTGTGCCCAAGCCGCGCAGCTTGTTGCAGCCGTAACAGTTCGCTCTTCGCAAACTCGTATGCATCTTCGTAAACAGTCAGCTTAGTGCTGCGCGTAACGTAGCCTTTGCGCCCACCAATTTTCAGTCGCATGTACCAGTTGGGCTGGCGGTGCGTTTTTGAGTTAGGAACAGCGACTGCGAGGTTACGTTGAAACAGCACAAGTGAGCCGCCGTAGTGCTCCCGCTTGTTCTCGTAAAACGCCATTTATTCAGCACCAGATGCGCTGCTCAACAACTAATGCTCCCTTCATCAACGCTGCACCCTTCAACAATATACTGGACAGCGCGTCTAAAGTCTCTGTCACGCCGCAAGTCTCTGTAATCCATACCCGCAACATCAGCATATGCACGATGCACAAACTCAACCCCACCAGCATCCATTGCGGTCTTAAAAAGAGCTCCAGCAGCGAAAACTAAAAATAAAAACAGTATATTAAGCTTCTTCATAATGCGTTTCCCTTCAACACAATTTCTGCGCCCTGCGCGCGCCCTCCACATACCTAAACCGCTACCGTTATGCTAATTTCACTAAATCAATACGTCAATGAATTCAGTAACCTGCTATAAAACTGCTACCCATAAAAAAGGGCCCGCTGAAAGCGAGCCCTTTGATAATATTGAATAAAACAGACGTTCGTAGTTAGCGCTTGGAGAACTGGAAGCTCCGGCGAGCTTTGCGCTTACCAAACTTCTTCCGCTCAACCACGCGGCTGTCACGGGTCAAGAAGCCTGCCGCTTTCAACGCGCCGCGCAAGGACGGTTCATAAAGTTGCAACGCTTTCGAGATACCATGACGCACTGCGCCCGCCTGCCCCGAAAGACCGCCACCTTTAACAGTCGCCATCACGTCGAACTCACCCTCAACGCCAGCAACCTGAAACGGCTGGCGCAGAATCATCTGCAATACTGGGCGCGCGAAATAAGCAGGATACTCTTTGCCATTCACGGTCATCTTGCCGGAACCGGGACGGATCCAAACACGGGCGACCGCATCTTTCCGCTTGCCGGTAGCGTAAGAGCGACCAAGTGCGTCCCGAACGGGCTCAGCTGGCGCAGCAAGGTTAACAGCAACCGCTTCGGTGCCGGCAACCACGTCCTGAAGATCGTCCAGGCTTTTGATTTCATCAGACATGTCGATCAGCTCCGCGTGTTCTTGGAGTTCATGGATGCAACATCCAGAACGTCAGGCGATTGCGCTTCATGGGGATGCTCTGCACCTGCATAAATGCGCAGGTTCGTCATCTGGCGACGCGACAGCGGGCCGCCGGGCAGCATACGCTGAACAGCTTTGGTCAAAACGCGCTCAGGAAACTTTCCCTCGAGGATCTCACGCGCGGTGCGCTGCTTGATCCCACCAGGATAGCCCGTGTGGCGGTAGTAGATCTTGCCGTCACGCTTGTTACCGGTCAACTGCACCAAACCGGCGTTAATCACGATAACATTGTCGCCCATATCCATATGGGGCGTGAAGGTGGCTTTGTGCTTGCCGCGCAAGCGCATGGCGATCACCGACGCAAGGCGGCCCAACACGATGCCTTCAGCATCAATGATGATCCACGTCTTGTCGATATCCGCCGGTTTTGCGGTATAGGTTTTCATCTTCGTCCTCGACGTTACGGGCCCAGTTCCGGACCAGCGGTATAAGATGACGTGGTTCTAAGCTTTTCCGAGCGCAGGTCAATGCGCAATTCTTCGCATTATATCAACAAAAACAGAGGTATAGAATTACGGTATAATAATACCCCACACCAGATTGTCGAGTTTCTCAAAAAAATGCGGCCAAACGCAAAAAGTGTCTTGATCGAGCCGTACTCGCGGCTTAATTGCCCCTTCATTGATGAGGGGACGATCCCAACCTGAGGCAACTTGGGGGGCGCTAAGGAACCTCTAGATTCTATCTACTGGATTGGAGGGGCGCGCATGAAAAACGCCAACCTCTTCCAACTGGGGACAGGTCTGGAGACAGGCACCCATGCGGAAGATTATCGCCGTGGAGTTATCGACTCTACACCCAAGCTCGAGCTTGTCACTGACGCCGATCGCGACGACCATTTCATCCGTAAGGATGGTGTTGTCTTTGCAGGAACGCATCTGATTATCGAGGTAGAACAAGGCGTTGGCCTTGATGACGAGGACCGCATTCAAACTGCGTTCCGCGACTGCGTCGATGCATGTGGGGCAACTTTGCTGCACATTCACACCCATAAATTCTCGCCCCAAGGCGTATCGGGTGTCGCGGTTTTGGCAGAAAGCCACATCTCGTGTCACACATGGCCCGAGATCGGATACGGCGCATTTGACGTATTTATGTGCGGTGATGCCGAGCCCTGGAATGCGGTTGGCGTCCTGAAAGCCGCGTTTAGCACCGAGAACGTGCATGTGCGCGAACTGCGCCGCGGCGAGGAGGTTGTCGCCGGAGCATTGGCATGAGCCAGTGGATGCGCGAAACCTTACACAACGACCATGCGCAGTCTTTGCGCATGGAAACTGTCCTCTACGATTCTCATACCGAGCATCAGCGCCTTGTAGTGTTTGAAAACGGTCGGTTTGGCCGAGTTCTGACGCTGGACGGTGTTGTGCAAACCACTGAGGGCGATAACGCGATTTACCACGAAATGCTGACCCACGTGCCAATCTTGGCCCATGGAGACGCAACAGAGGTGCTTATCATCGGCGGCGGTGATGGCGGCATGGCGCGCGAAGTTCTGCGCCATGCGTCTGTGCGCGAGGTCACCATGGTCGAGATTGACGCAGGTGTTATCGAGTTTTCAAAGGCTTACCTGCCCTCGCTGAGCGATGGTGCTTTTGATGATCCACGCCTTGATCTTGTGATCACAGACGGCGCGGCTTTCGTGCGCGAAACCGAAAAGCTTTTCGATGTGATTATCGTCGACAGCACCGATCCGGTCGGCCCGGGCGAGGTTTTGTTTACCGACACGTTTTATGGCCACGCGAAACGGTGCCTGAAACCCGGCGGAATATTGGTCACGCAAAACGGCGTGCCCTTCATGCAAGGGGACGAGTTAACCAATACCCTGCGCGCTTTTAAGGCTTTGTTTGCAAATTGGACCTGCTACATGGCATCGATCCCGACCTATGCCAGTGGCCCGATGGCCTTTGGCTGGGGCACAGATGGGGATGCTGGCCGCGTCGATCTGGCAACTCTGCAGGCGCGGTTTGACGCCGCAGGCCTCGATCCTTACTACTACACGCCCGAAGTGCATCTGGGGGCCTTCGCCCTGCCCGGCTACGTGAAAAAACTGCTGCCCTAAGAGAATCAGTCCTTCGGCGGGATAGAGTAAGTCATGTTGGCGCGCGCAACAGGTTTGGGATTGCCCTCTGAGTAGATCAGTGCGTCGCCCACGGCCAGAACGCGGCCCAGCTTCAGCAAGCGACATTCGCAGATCAGGTCGGTATTGGCAGTCGGTTTACGCATGAAGTCCATCGCGCAACTTGTTGTAACTGATAACCCTTTTGGGCCAATCATCGCCATCACAGCCAAATAGACCGCGACATCGGCCAGCGCAAACATCGTTGGCCCCGAGACCGTTCCACCGGGGCGCAGATGCTCGGGACCGACCCTGAGGCGCATGGTGATTGTCATTGGGGCGACATCGACGATCTCAAACATCTCGGCCACTTGCGCAAAATCCCGCGCGAGAAAGGCATGCAGTGCCTCTTTGTCCATCGCCAATTCCATGTCTGGTCTCCTTGCCCTATGCGCCCTAGACTTTGGACAGTTTGGGCCGGAGGACAAGATGGCAAACACTCTTTTGTTGCGAAATGACCATGAGGGCATTATTGAGCTAACCCTCAATAATCCCGGCACGTTGAATGCCCTTTCTGACGCAATGCTTGCCGCCCTTCAGGCTGAGATTGACGCCCTGTCACACGACAGTTCTGCCCGGGTCGTGATTCTGAAGGGCAGCGGCAAAGTCTTCTGCGCGGGCCATAATCTGCGAGAGATGCAGGCCAAGCGCCAAAGTAGCGATGGTGGCGTTGCGGAGTTGAAAGATCTGTTCGATCGCTGCGCGTCGGTCATGACAGGCCTGATGCGCCTGCCCCAGCCTGTCATTGCGCAGGTCCACGGTATTGCGACCGCCGCAGGATGTCAGCTGGTGGCAACAGCCGACCTAGCGATTGCCGCTGAAGACACACGGTTCGGCGTAAATGGTGTCAATATTGGCCTATTTTGTTCGACACCGATGGTCGCGCTCAGCCGAAATATAGCTCGCAAACAAGCGTTTGAGATGCTGACAACTGGAGAGTTCATCTCCGCATCCCGCGCTGCCGAGTTGGGCTTGATAAACCGCGCGGTGCCAATGGACCTGCTAGAGGCTGAAACACGCGCCTTGGCCGCCAAAATCAACGCCAAGATGGCCGGGGCCGTCCGGATCGGAAAACGCGCCTTCTACGACCAGATCAGTTTGCCGATTACGGATGCATATAGCTTGACGGGCGACGTTATGGTTAAGAACATGTCATTGGACGCTACCGAAGAAGGCATCTCAGCCTTCCTCGAAAAACGCGCGCCAAATTGGCCGGAAAAGCCCTGACTAGAGTCGGTAAATTGCGCTGAATTTATCTTCCAGGTAAGTCAAAAGCGGTTCCTCACTCGGCGTGCGCCCGCTTGCTTTTTCGATAACTTCGACCGGCTCGTAAAGCCCACCAAACTGTTGGACATTCTCGCGCAACCAACCTGTCGCAATACTCGCATCGCCTTGCGCGAGCCCCTGCTGCCAATCAGGTACGGCAGTTTTCAACGTCTCAAACAGACAGCCTGCATAAACGTTGCCCAACGCATACGTCGGAAAATAACCGAACAGCCCGACAGACCAATGTACGTCCTGCAGCACTCCATTTGATGGCTTATCAACTACGATGTCGAAATCTGCTGCAAACCGCTCGTTCCAAGCGCCTTCCAGATCAGCAGGTTCTAAATCACCAGCGATGATCGACCGCTCAAGATCGAAACGCAGCATGACATGCAGGTTATACTGCACCTCATCCGCCTCGGTTCGAATATATGAAGGGGAACATCTATTCACAGCCCCATAGAACGCGTCTGCACTCGGCAATCCGAGGTCGCCAAACGCTTCAGTCATCTGCTTAAACAACCAACTTGTAAACGCGGATCCCCGTCCCAATTGGTTTTCATAAATCCGGCTTTGGCTTTCATGCACGCCCATCGACACACCGCGGCCAAGTGGTGTCAGAAGATGCTCAGGCGCAATCCCCTGCTCGTATGCGGCATGGCCAACTTCGTGAATTGTCGAATAAAAACAGTTGAACGGGTCGCTTTCACTGACCCGTGTCGTGATCCGCACGTCTTGGCCACTGCCCGAGCTGAAGGGATGTACAGCGCGATCAATCCGACCAGTGTTCATGTCATAACCGAAGGCCAGCGCAAGTTTCGTCGCAATCTCAGCCTGCGTATCGTCGGCAAACGTCCCGTTCAGTCCTGAGGGCTGATGATCAGCTCCGAAAATGCGGTCCCGCAAGGCAACCAAACGCGGACGCATCCGATCAAACAATGCCGCAATCTCAGCGCTCGAAGTTCCAGGCTCATAGTCAGCCAGAAGTGCGTCATAGAGCGAGCCGCCACCGGCCAAAGCCGCCGCCTCTTCCCGGCGCAGGGCGACTACTTCCGTCAGGATTGGCAAAAATGCGGGCACATCTTCGGCGGCGCGTGCGCCTGCCCAGATGCCTTGCGCGCGCGATGTCACGCTCGCAATTTCACTCGCCAAACGCGCGGGCACTTTCATGGTACGATCATATTCACGTCGTATCAAGCGCAGATTCGCCCTTGCGACGTCACTGTCCGGGACCGCCGCCTCTAGCCATTCTCCAACCCGCGGGTCCGTACGTCTGGCGTGCAACACCCCTTCAATTGCGGCCATTTCTTCTGACCTCTGGCCCGCAGATCCGCGCGGCATCATCGTTTCCTGATCCCAACCCAAGCGGCCTGCGATCGCGCCTAGCGCTTCGGTTTGGCGCTGAAACGCCATCAATTCGGAATAGACGGACATGTCAGGCCTTTCGGAGTTTATCAGGGACAGGGAACGCGGCACGAAATCTAACGCCCAGAACGAGCACTACCAAAATGACGGCACCAAGCTGGTGCGCAATGGCCCAACTGAGCGGCGCGCCATAAAGAACAGTCATCACGCCAAGGGCTATTTGCAAAAACATCATTCCAAGCACCAGATTGACCCTAAACCGAGTGCTGCTATGAGGGCTTTTGCGGCTGCGCAGCCAAAGGAAAATTCCTGCAATTCCAAGGATATATCCGACAACCCTATGGTTGAATTGAACCAAACCAGCATTCTCGAAGAAATTACGCCAGCCCGGCGTAAGCTCAAAAATGCCCGGCGGCAGAAGACCTCCCGCCATAAGCGGCCAATCACCATATGTCCGGCCGGCATCGATGCCCGCAACCAGCGCACCCAGCAAGATTTGGACGGCGGTTAACCCTAAAACTAATCCCGTTAACCTTACCAAAGCGGGTTCGCTTATGCGGCGCGCCCCCATCAAGTCGCGCTCGGTCCGTCCCAAAAGGAAGACGTACCAAGCGATCAGCCCGAGGATCAGGAACGCAAGGCCCAGATGCACGGCCAATCGGTAGGAGGCGACGTCCAGCATCGTGCCCGTTAACCCTGATGACACCATCCACCAGCCAATCGCACCTTGCAGACCGCCAAGCGCCCCGATGCCCAGCAACCGTGGGGTCCATCCGATTGGAACTTGGCGCAAGGCAAGAAACCCGAAGAAACCAACGGCCCAAACCAGTCCGATAACGCGGCCGAGTTGGCGATGGCCCCATTCCCACCAGTAGATGACCTTGAACTCTGCAAGGCTCATCCCTTTGTTTTGCAACTGATATTCGGGGATTGCGCGGTAGAGGTCGAATTCTGATTGCCATGCTTCGGCACTCAGCGGTGGCACAGCGCCCGTAATTGGCTTCCATTCGGTGATCGCCAGACCGGAATCGGTTAAGCGCGTTAACCCTCCGACCGCGATCATCAACACAACGAGGGCGAACAAAACCATTAACCAACGTCGGATTGCCGTTCGCGCGCCCTTGGGGCGTTGGTCGATTCCGCCAGTTGTCGGCGCTGTAGTTTTGGCGTCAACCTCTTCGAAAATACTTCGCGGTTTGTTCATCTCACCCCTCCGAGCCGGCTATCTTGTCGGGGTCATGTGGGCGGCTGGTACCGGCTTTCCAGCGCGCAAACTGCCGCAGCATCCCGTGCATGACTTGCACATCGGCTAGGGTCAGCGGCAAACGCCCCCACATGTTGCGGATTGAGGCCTTCATATGCGGCGCTTTATCGGCTGGGAAAAAGAACCCGGCGTCGGCAAGACAATCCTCAAAATGATCCCCCAACTTTTCCACGTCGAGCCCGTTCGCGTAACGCGTTTTCGCCAATTCCATGACTTCAGGTGCGATATCTGTCGTTTGCCGCCGCCATTCATACCCAACAAGCAACACGCATTGGGCAAGGTTAAGGGACGGAAAATCAGGGTTAACAGGCACGCTGATGAGCGCGTTGGCGCGCGCGATATCGCTGTTCTCCAACCCGGCCCGTTCAGCACCAAATAAAATGCCGACGCGCTGCCCCTGCTCGATTAAGGTTCTAGCTTGCGCCATGGCATGTTCGGGCGAGACGACAGGCTTGGTTAACCCTCGCGGACGGGCTGTCGTTGCAAACAGATAATCCACATCAGAAAGCGCGTCAGGCGTCGTGTCGAACAGCTGAGCGTCGTCAAGCAACCGCCCCGCACCACTTGCCATTGCTACCGCGCGTTCATTCGGCCAGCCATCACGGGGGGCCACAATGCGCATTCGATCAAGACCAAAGTTCCACATCGCGCGCGCTGCCGCCCCAATATTCTCGCCCATCTGTGGGGCGACGAGGATAACGGCTGGGGTTGGTGGCACGGTCATGGTGGTCCTTTCTGCTTGTCAGCGGTGTAGAAAGACGGCGGCTCAGGTGCAATCCCCGTTGCTGCTTTGCCGAAGGCCCGCTAAGCCAATCATAAGGATAAAGGAACGACCATATGGCCAACACTGATACGCCTCAAATCTATCTGATCACGCCGGAGCAGTTTTCATTCGATACCTTTCCCAACGTGTTGAGCCGCGTTCTTGATGTAATGGATGTCGCATGCCTGCGCCTTGATCTGGCCAGTAAGGACGAGAAAGTCGTTGCCCGCAGTGCCGATCTGGTGCGCGAAATTGCACATTCTCGCGACATTCCGTTGGTGATCGACACCCATGTGCAACTCGTTGAAAGCCTTGGGCTGGATGGCGTTCACCTGCCCGATGGCGGTCATGGACTGCGTAAGCTGCGTGAAACCATGGGCCCTGACCCGATATTGGGGGCAGGATGCGGCGTTTCGCGACATGTGGGGTTAAGTGCAGGGGAAGCTGGTGCCGATTACGTGTCTTTTGGCCCATTGACTGCGAGTGCTATCGGCGCTGCGGATGTGGCTGAAGATGCCGTGTTTGCGTGGTGGAGCGAGATGATCGAGGTTCCAATTGTCGCCGAAGGTGGTCTGACAGAAGACATCATCGCGAGGCTTTCTCCGATCACGGACTTCTTCGCTATTGGCCCCGAGATTTGGAAAACAGACGACCCGGTGCAGGCCTTAACTGCACTTACATCTGTCCTGCGTTAGCTCAGAGGCGACATTAGCTCCACCTCGTTACCATCTGTAACAGAGGTGTAAAAACAGGACCGCCGGTTTGTATGGCAAGCTGGGCCCTCTTGGACAACCTGAAGCAGCAAGCAATCGCGATCACAATCAAGCCGCATGTCGACGAGAGTTTGCACATTGCCGGAAGTCTCGCCTTTAACCCAAAACGCGTTGCGCGAGCGGCTCCAATAGGTGACGCGTTTTGTCTCTAGCGTTCGGGCAATGCTTTCAGCACTCATCCAGGCAAGCATCAACACTTCGCCGGTATCCGCGTCTTGTGCAATTGCGGGCACCAAACCATCAGTATTGAAAACGAGGGTTGCGGGATCAAATACCATATGATCTCACCTTTCTGGGGTTTTGGATCGCCCCGCTGTGACCGGAATTTCCGTTCCGATCAAGGACAAAGGACTGCGCATGGCTTCAAATTCTGGAACTGAAAGCGATCTATTGAAGCTTTACTCGGCGCGCATTTTGGCGCTTGCGACCGAGATTCCATTAACCAGCCGTCTGGCGCAACCGGATGCGTCTGTCCGCAAACGTGCTCCGCTTTGTGGATCAACCGTGACCGTGGACTTAACGTTAATGGACGGTTTGATTAAGGATTTTGGTCAAGATGTGAAAGCCTGCGCGCTCGGTCAGGCGAGTGCCTCGATCTTGGGACAGCATGTGGTTGGACGCAGCCATGCGGATATCTGCATGCTTCGCGATCAACTGTCTGCGATGTTGAAAGAGGATGGCCCGGTTCCGGATGCCCCCTTTGGCGAATACGAAGTGTTGTTGCCGGCCCGCGCGTTCGGCAATCGCCATGCTTCCATCATGTTGGCGATTGAGGCGACTTTGGACGCGATGCAACAGCTCAGCCAAGCCGATTGCGCATAACTAATTGTTTTAAGTAAAAAAACCGCCGCACCAATTAGGCGCGGCGGTCAGTGGCGTATCTGTTTGCAGAGGTCAAACCAAAATTCGCAGGGTCACTGATGGGGACAAGACTGTGCGACGCCCCAATTGGGGGTAGGGGATGGTTCGACCAAAACAGACCGCAGGCAGAACCGAAAACTAGGCCAAAGCAGGCAAATATAGCACGACGCAAAGAAGCCCTGCGATTGCCAAAACACCAATCACATCTTGGGCGGTGTCGAGGGGGGCAGCTTTAGCGAGGTTCTTGAGGCGAGACATGATGGGCACTCCGTCAGCATTAACTTGTTGCACCTTTGTTCTCACCTCCGTTAACCAAAGTAAAGAACTTTATGAGAACAAAAAGGGTTCAAAACGGAACATTCGGGCCAGAAATTCGTTAACCAACTGAAATTAAACGGATTGCTTCGTCCTGCCCCATCAACCAAAGAAGAAGCCGCGCCGCCTGCCCGCGCGCGCTCTCTAGCTGTGGGTCGTTAACCAAAAGCGCACGGGCATCGTCTCGGGCGACCTCCATTAACGCTGATTGTGTCTCGAGATCCGCAACTCGGAAGCGCGGCAGACCTGATTGCACGGTGCCAATGACGTCCCCGGCACCGCGCATCTCGAGGTCAGTCTCAGCAATCAGAAAGCCATCTTCGGTTTCTCGCATAAGTTCCAAGCGCTTACGCGCAGTCTCGCCCAGTGGCGCTGTATACATCAGCAAGCAGGAGGACTTGGCCGACCCGCGCCCGACTCGCCCACGCAACTGATGAAGCTGCGCCAAGCCAAACCGCTCTGCCCCCTCAATAACCATGATTGATGCGTTGGGCACGTCGACGCCGACCTCAATCACCGTTGTGGCGACGAGGACCTGTCGGGTGCCAGACTGGAACGCCGCCATCGCAGCATCTTTTTCCGCCGGTGCCATCTGACCATGAACGAGCGCCACCGTATCTTCGCCAAACCGCGCGCGCAGCCCCTTGAAGCGCTCCTCGGCGGCGGTCAATTCGAGCGTCTCGCTTTCTTCAACAAGTGGACACACCCAGTAAGCCTGTTGACCGTTCTCAAGCGCACGCGCTAAGTTAGCCATGACGTCGTCAAGCCGCGTCGCAGCAATCAAGGCCGTTGTAATCGGCTTCCGTCCGGCAGGTTTTTCATCTAAAACCGAGACATCCATATCCCCGTATTGCGTCAATGCTAGGCTGCGCGGAATTGGCGTGGCCGTCATAACAAGGACGTCAACGGCCTTCCCCTTTTGGCCAAGCTGCATACGCTCACGAACGCCAAATCGATGCTGTTCATCAATGACGGCGAGTCGAAGCTCTTGGAAAAAAACATCTTTTTGGAAGACTGCATGGGTACCAACGAGGATATGGATCGTGCCCGACGCAAGGTCCGCAAGTTTGGCCGCGCGACCTGCGCCTTTGTCGCGTCCGGTCAGAACCTCAATCTGGACGCCAACTGCTGCGGCCAAATCCACCAATGATGCGTAATGTTGGCGCGCGAGCACTTCGGTTGGCGCCATCATGACGGCTTGTCCACTAGCCTCGACCACGATCAACATCGCCGCGAGTGCCACGAGCGTTTTGCCCGACCCCACGTCGCCTTGCAGCAGACGGTTCATGCGATTGGGCAAAGCCAAATCTTTTGCAACTTCGCCGATCGCGCGCAGCTGAGCCGAAGTTGGTCGGTACGGCAAAGCTGCCAAAACTGGGTCGGTTAACGTACCGTTGCCCATACTGGAAATTCCCGGCGATTTGCGCCGCGCCGCGCGAGCAAGGGCTAAGGTTAACTGATGCGCGAAAAACTCGTCATATGCCAACCGCATCCGCGCAGGCGTTCCACTTGCCAAATCCCCCATCGCTTTCGGGTGATGGGCTAACGTTAACGCCTCCTGCCAATCGGGCCATTGATGCTTGGCCTGCAACGGCGGATCAATCCAAGGCAAAAGGGCGGGGGCACGCTGCAATGACGCCGCGACGGCCTTTGCCATCGTCTTTTGTGTCACACCTTGGGTTAACGGATAGACGGGCTCGAACTCGGGCAAGTCGCTTGCCTGATCAATCCGCAGCACGTGATCGGGATGCGTCATCTGTGCGACGCCATCGTAAAGTTCCACGCGGCCAGACACGATCCGCTCCTGTCCGGCAGGCAAAAGCGTATCTAGATAGTCGCCCCGCGCATGGAAAAACACCAAAAAGAAGCGCGTCGTGGCGTCCTCAACCTCCACCCGGTGCGGACGGCCTTTGCTAGCAGCAGGCAGGTGGCGACGCACGGTGATACGCACAGTGACCGTTGCAGGAAGCGGAACTTCCGTCACGCTTTCAACAGGTTGTCGCGATATCCCGGACTGAGGCAGCGTATAAAGAAAGTCGCGCGGCACTTCGACATTCAGCCCAGCAAGCGACTTTGCAGTCCGCTCGCCAATGCCCGGCAACGTGTCCAGCGCTGCAAAAAGCGGAAACAGGATATCGGGCCGAGTGCCCATCTAGGTGCCGATCAATGCGCGCCAACCGGCCTCGTCGAGGGTTTGCACGCCAAGTGCCTCGGCCTTTGCCGCCTTCGATCCCGCGCCCGGTCCGGCCACGAGGATATCGGTCTTGGCCGACACGGACCCCGCGACTTTCGCGCCGAGCGCTTCTGCGCCGGCCTTGGCTTCTGCGCGGGTCAGAGTTTCGAGCGTGCCGGTGAAGACCACGATTTTTCCGGCAACTGGGCTGTCGGACTTGGCCTGAGCGGTCGCAGGCTCTATTGTGATCACACCCCGCAGTCGTTCAATGGACGCCCGCTCGGCGCTCGACGGGTGAAACGCGGCAATAAGCGCACCGGCCATGACTTGGCCAACTCCGTCGATGCTTAGCAAATCAGCCATCGCGGTCTCATCTTCAGGCGCGCGCTCCAACACATCGATCAACGCCTCTAGCGATCCGAAATGGACGGCGATCAGGCCGGAAGTGACTTCGCCCAAATGCCGAATGCCGAGGCCAAACAGGAAGCGCGCAAACGGGATGTAGCGTTTTTCATCAATGGCTTGGAACAGTTTTTCTGCACTCCGCTCGCCCCAGCCTTCGAGATTCTTAAGCTGCATGACCCCGCTGCCGTAGTTGTTTTGCAATTGGAAGATGTCGTGCGGCTCGGCGATCCAGCCGTCCTTGTAGAACTGCTCAACCTGTTTTGCCCCGAGGCCTTCAATATCAAACGCCGCTCGTCCAACAAAGTGTTTCAATTTTTCAATGGCTTGCGCCGGGCAAATCAAGCCTCCCGAACACCTGCGCACAGAATCTTCCGGCTCGCGCAGCGCGTCAGATCCGCATTCTGGGCAGGTGTCTGGGAAGGTGAACGACACACTGTCATCCCCGCGCTTGTTGAGATCAACATCCCTAATTTTAGGGATCACATCGCCCGCCCGGTAGACCTGCACCCAATCTCCAACCCGAATATCGCGACCTTCGCGAATCTCGGCACCTTTCGAATCGCGCCCGGCGATGTAATCCTCGTTGTGCAGCGTCGCGTTGGACACAACGACCCCGCCGACTGTGACTGGCTGCAACCGCGCGACGGGGCTAAGCGCGCCCGTGCGTCCGACCTGAATCTCGATCGCGTCAAGCCAAGTCCAAGCAAGTTCGGCAGCAAATTTATGAGCAATTGCCCAACGGGGCGTGGTCGAGCGTAGCCCGAGGCGGCGCTGAAAGCCGAGATCATCGACTTTATAGACTACGCCGTCGATATCGTAGCCGAGCGTCGCGCGCCTCTGCTCTATCTGCGCATAATGGATCTGCAGACTTACTGCGCTTTCGCAGGTCGCAGTCAGAGGGTTAGTTTGAAACCCAAGCGTTTTCAGCCGTTTAATCGCCTCCATCTGGGTCTCAGCCAACGGGGCGGATATCTCGCCCCACGCATATGCGAAAAACCGCAGCGGACGGGATTTGGTGATGTTGGGATCAAGTTGGCGCAGCGATCCGGCAGCTGCATTGCGCGGATTGGCAAAGGTTTTGTTCCCGGCAGCTTCTTGTGTTTTGTTCAGCGTGCCGAAGTCGTCGTGGTGCATATAGACTTCGCCGCGCACCTCTAAGATATCGGGTGCGCCGGACAGCATTTGCGGAATATCGGTGATCGTGCGGGCGTTCGCGGTGACGTTTTCACCGGTCTCGCCGTCACCGCGTGTGGCCGCTTGGACCAGCACGCCGTTCTCATAGCGCAGCGACAGCGATAGCCCGTCGATCTTAGGCTCTGCGGTGAACTCGAGCGGCACATCAGGTGCAAGGCCCAGAAACTTTCGGATACCAGAGACGAACTCTTCCACATCCTCGCCGCAGAATGCGTTGGCCAGCGACATCATCCGCACGGCATGTTTTGTCTTGGAAAACCCGTCCGAAGGCCGCGCACCGACGCTTTCGCTGGGGCTATCGGCGCGCTTCAATCTAGGAAACTGTTCTTCAATCCCAGCATTACGACGCTTCAACGCATCGTAGTCGGCATCGGACAAAGTTGGCGCATCATCGCCGTGATAGGCCGTATCCGCATCCCGCAAAGCCTCAGCAAGACGCGCCAATTCACTGGCGGCCTCACTTTCACTTAATGCGTTGATGCTTGTGTCGGCCATGGCCCGCCCCGCTGCTTTGCCTGTCTGATTTAGGCGGCAGCACGGGCGAGGTCCAGTGGCCTCAGCTATCCAGTGGCGTAGAGTGGCTCGGACACCGTCTGCGCACTTGGATCACGCAGCACGTATCCGCGTCCCCAAACCGTCTCGATATAGTTCTCGCCTTTTGTCGCAAGGCTGAGCTTCTTACGCAGTTTGCAGATAAACACGTCGATGATCTTCAACTCAGGCTCGTCCATGCCGCCATAAAGGTGGTTGAGGAACATTTCTTTGGTCAGCGTCGTGCCTTTTCGCAGGCTCAGCAGCTCAAGCATCTGATATTCTTTGCCTGTCAGGTGCACAGGCTCGCTGTCGACCTCGACAGTTTTGGCATCGAGGTTCACGCAAATCTTGCCTGTATGGATGACAGACTGCGCATGCCCCTTGGACCGCCGGATAATCGCGTGAATTCGCGCGACCAGTTCTTCGCGGTGGAAGGGTTTCGTCAGGTAGTCATCTGCCCCAAACCCAAAGCCCTTGATCTTACTTTCGGTATCATCGGACCCTGACAGGATCAAAATAGGCGTCTCGATCCGCGACAAACGCAGCTGACGCAGCACCTCATGCCCGGTCATATCGGGCAGATCGAGGTCGAGCAGAATCAAATCGTAGTCATAAAGGCGGGCCAAATCGATGCCCTCTTCCCCCATATCGGTTCCGTAAACATTCAGGTTCGCATGGGTCAGCATCAATTCGATGCTCTTGGCAGTACTGGGGTCATCTTCGATCATTAGAACGCGCATTGGCCTCTGGCCTCCGTTGGTGGCTCGTCTCGCTGCCCTAGGGTGGTCCACAAATGGTTAATCACAGGTTACTCACAGCAAAATTCGTATCACTTACAACCTATAGTTGTCTAGTCGGTGTGCAATACGGTGTTTTCTAGCTGTCGGTACGCCTGCAGCCGCGTTGATTTAAGGCCTTTTCACCATGTTCTTCAACAGCATGCCGCCATGCATCCAATTCCTCTTCTGACAGAGAATACACGTCACAGGCGTCTTCAACGCTAAGCAAACCATGGGTCACAGCCTGCACAACGGCGGCTTTCCTGCTGGCAACCCAACGTCTGGTTTCAGGATCAGGCAGATCTGATCGTGACAAGATTCGCCCATCGGGCAATGTGACCGCGGCTGGTCCACGGCTGCGTTTGAGATACATGTCAGTGCTTCCGTTCATAGATTCTGACCAGAACCCTCGCCCATCGTCCTTAAAGACGCATGAACGCTCAACGCCTCTTCCCCTTGGCATTGTCTCAAGTTTTCATATATTCAGCCCTAATTCATTCATCGGAGATCTCACCATGCCTAAGGACACCGCCCTGGCGCTGAACTCGCTCGGCTTTGCCAAAGCGCCCGCCGACACACGCGTCGTCGTGGCAATGTCCGGCGGTGTTGATTCTAGCGTGGTCGCTGCCAAGCTGGCATCTGAGGGCTATGATGTCGTGGGCGTGACGCTTCAGCTTTATGACCACGGCGCCGCACTCGCCAAGAAAGGCGCATGCTGTGCCGGGCGCGATATCCACGATGCGCGCCGCGTCGCCGAGGAAATGGGTTTTCCGCATTACGTGCTCGACTATGAAAACACCTTCCGCGAGGCCGTGATTGACGATTTTGCCGACAGCTATTTGGCAGGTGCTACCCCCGTGCCCTGCATTCGCTGTAACGAGCGAGTGAAGTTCAAAGACCTGCTGAATACCGCGCGCGATCTCGATGCCGATTGCATGGCGACCGGGCATTATATTCAGCGTAAGATGGGGCCCGAGGGTGTGGAGTTGCATGTCGCGGGCGATCCTGTGCGCGACCAAAGTTACTTCTTATTCTCGACCACTGCCGAGCAATTAGACTACCTACGTTTCCCGCTCGGTCACTTGAAGAACAAGTCCGAAACCCGTGATCTGGCGTCACAATTTGGACTTGCAGTCGCTGACAAACCCGACAGTCAGGACATCTGTTTTGTGCCGAATGGCGACTATGCCTCTGTGATCGAAAAGCTGCGCCCGGGTGCCGGGCAACCCGGTGATATCGTCCACCTTGATGGCCGGGTTCTAGGCACCCATGGCGGCGTCATTCACTATACCGTCGGGCAGCGGCGTGGCCTCGGGATCGGCGGCCTGGAAGAACCGCTTTATGTGGTCAAATTGGACCCCAACACACGCCATGTTATTGTCGGTCCAAAAGAGGCGTTAACCACGCGGATCGTGCCAGTGCGTGAGATCAACTGGCTTGGCGATGTGGCCTTCGAGAGTGCTGAGGCTTGGACGCTGGATGTCAAAATCCGCTCCACCCGTCCGCCACGCGAGGCAGTCATCCGCCCGATCTCGGCCACAGAAGCAACGATTGAGTTGATCATCGCCGAAGAAGGCGTAAGCCCCGGCCAAGCTTGCGTTTTCTACGGGCCGGATACGTCGCGCGTTTACGGAGGTGGCTGGATCTGGCGCGGAAAATAGCCAGATTAGGCCCGTACGCACATTTATCTGCACCGATCACGCGCCAGTGAGTTGCCTCGGCCTGCCTGCGACCTATTGTCATCCTCAAGTAATTTGAACCACGGAGACAGCCGATGATCCCTCGTTATACCCTCGCAGCCCTTATTGCGGGTGCTGCATTCAATTTTGGCAGCGTTGCCCAAGCGCAAGACTTCGACAATCAAATCGCCGCTCGCCAAGGCATGTTCCAAATGAACGGCGTTAGCTTGGGCCTTCTGGCAGGCATGGTGCGCGGTCGGATCGACTATGATGCCGAACTTGCGCAAGCTGCGGCTGACAACTTGGTGAACGTATCGCAGTTCAATATGGCACCACTTTGGCCGGAAGGTTCGGATTCAGGCGCAGTTGATGGCACCGCAGCTCTGCCTGCAATCTGGGAAAACTACGATGACTTCCTTGCAAAGTTTAGTGATTTTGGTGAGGCAGCTTTGGTCATGCAAGCCGCCGCTGGCGAAGGTACCGACGCGATTGGTGCGGCGATGCGTGGACTTGGCGGAACCTGTGGTGCGTGTCACGCTACCTACCAGAAATCGCGTTAATCAAGGCGCATAATCAGGGGTGGCTTTTTGGGCCACCCAACTTGCGGGGCCACATGAAGTTTATCCTCCAAACCCTTGCATTGGTTATTCTTCTAGGTGCAGGTGTCGCATGGACCGTTAGCATCCCGAAGAGCGATGATGGTGAGACACTTGCACGTCTGATACCTGATAACAACAACGGGGCGCAGGTGTTTTTGGCCTCGGGATGTAGCTCATGTCACGCCAAACCGGGCAGCGACGACAAAGTGACACTTGCTGGCGGCTACCGAATTACCAGCCCATTCGGCACCTTCATATCGCCAAATATTTCGCAAGATCCCGAGGCTGGTATTGGCGGATGGAACCTTCCTGAGTTCGCCACCGCAGTCCGCCTTGGCGTCTCGCCCGAAGGCGCGCATTATTTTCCAGCCTTCCCATATGCCAGCTACAACCGCATGACTGATCAGGATGTAACGGATCTATTCGGCTACATGCAGTCCCTGCCCGCAGACGCAACACCGTCAGCCGACCATGAGGTTGGATTTCCCTTCTCAATCCGCCGCGCAGTTGGCATCTGGAAGGCGCGCTACATGACCGAAGAATGGGTCGCCGGCGCCGCAACGCCCGAGCTGGAGCGCGGACGATATCTCGTCGAATCCCTCGGACATTGTGCTGAATGCCATACGCCGCGCGACGCAATTGGCGGGCTGGATCGCGCTTCATGGATGACCGGCGGGCCGAACCCGTCAGGCGACGGACGCATTCCGAACATCCACCCAAGCGCGTTGGGTTGGAGCGCCGAGGAGATCACAGATTACCTCGACAGTGGGTTTACCCCTGAATTTGACGTGGCGGGCGGCTCGATGAAAGCGGTCGTCGAGAACTATGCCCAACTGCCTGCATCTGACCGAGCCGCGGTTGCGAAGTATTTGGTATCCCTGCCCTAACCGTTTGATAATCCGTCTAGAACTGCATCTGCGGCCCGCAAGCCCGGTGCAAGTCCGCCGCGCCCAAGTCGTTCCATCGTCAGTTGCATGGCAGCGCGTTGCGCTTCCGGATTGAGCGTGATTTCGGTCAGTTTTTCTGCGATTGCCTCCGGCGTGCAGGCCTTGCCCAAAAGTTCCGGCACGGTGCGCGTTTCACTCACCAAATTAACCAGCGTGACAGTATCGATCAGCAACTTTGACGCAATGATCCTGCGGCTGATCCAGTTCATATCATAGGCAATCACCATCGGCGTGTCGCTGGCAGCCAACTCAAGCGAGACCGTTCCTGAGGCCGCAAGCGCAAGATCAGCGGCCGCAAAGGCGGAGGTCTTCTCGGCCTTGAAGTCCGCCACATCCGCACCCGGAGACAGAATAAGTGGTGATCCCGGCCAGCTTTGGGTCAACTCACAGACCCGATCCGCGAGCGGGGCTACGGTAGGAACAACGATCTTGGTTTTTGGGAATGCAGCACAGTAAGTTTTAAGGGCCGAGCCGAAAACAGAAGCAAGCCTGTCAACTTCCCCACGCCGCGATCCGGGCAGCGCAAGAACAATTTTCGTTTCGGAATCAATGCTGTGACGTGATCGAAAAGCCGACACATCATCATATATTGGCATATCTTCGCCCGCGACAGGATGGCCAACAAAATCAGCGCGCATCCCGGCGTCTTCCATAAACGGGGGTTCAAACGGAAGAAGGCATAAAACTTGATCGACTGTGGGAGCCATCTTTGCAGCGCGCTCAGGTCGCCAAGCCCAGACAGAAGGAGCTACATAATGCACAACACGCTGTACAGGATTGGAGGCGCGCACTTTTCGGGCCACGCGCAGGCAAAAATCAGGGCTATCGATGGTGATCAGTACGTCCGGCTTGGTTGCGATGACCTGCGCTGCGGTATCACGAATGCGTGCGAGTAATCCCGGCAATTTCGGCAAGACTTCCGCGATGCCCATGATCGATAACTCATGCATCCCAAACAGGCTCGTCAGCCCCTCGGCCTGCATCAACGGTCCGCCAACGCCAGTAAAGCGCGCATCTGGAACACGGGTCTTCAATCCCGCCATCAGCGCAGCTCCCAATGCGTCGCCAGACGGCTCGCCCGCGATCACAAAGAAGGCTAGGGGCTGGACCATATGACCAATCCGGCCTCGTCCGCGCACGTCAACACGGTTTTGCGGTCGAGTATTTGAACTCTACCAGCCTGCAAATGCATCCCCGACAAGCCTGCAGCGAGGACAGCCTCAACTGTATCAGGACCAATCGTCGGCAGATCCACGCGCAGATCTTGCCCGTTTTTAGCACGCTTAATGAAGACGCCACCGCTAGAGGGTTGCCGAGAGGACCGCAAAAGCCCCACACCCGCGAGCAACGCATCCGTGCCGTAAAGCGTTTCAATGCCAAGCACTTGCCTGGCGCAGGTGACACAGCCCTGCCCCACATCCAGTGGCGACAAAACCTCGAGAACGGCCTGTCCGCGTGCTGCATCCTCGATATCCTGCGCGCTTGGCTGCGCTTGGGTCAAGACGCCGAATTGCGCCAGAAGACCCGGGACCACCTCATGGGGAGCGCGCACCGCAAATCCAGCCTCTTCAAACACTTCGATCACACCGCGCAACAATGCGTCGTCGCCTTGACCGAGTAGCGGCATCAAGCGCGGCAATAGGGCAAGTGTCTCAGAATCAAAAAGGTTCGGATCAAGCGCAGGACGCCCCATCGCGCCTGCAAAGCAGACATCCGTCACTTCTGCCAAGCGCAAGGATGAAAATAGACCGCCAAGTTGTTCAAAACGCGCTTCAATATCCGAATACTGAACAGCTTGTTGAGTAACGCCGTGCAGCGTCACGGCCCTGGCTCCGGTCGCATCAAGAACCAGTTTGGGCAACAAGCCATCCCCGACGATCACCGCAAGGCGCATCCCTTCAGCTCGGCGTCAGGAAATTGCGGTCAGAGCCCGCAAGAATGAACTGTGTGATCTCGCGCACATAGTCGCTTTCGGTCTCACCATCGAGACGTCGAGCACGCTCAAGAAACGTGCCTTCGCCCTGTGCCAACGCCTGATAGGCTGCACGCAATGCCGTAATGTCCGACCGATCCACACCGCGTCGCTTCAGCCCAACAAGGTTAAGACCGTCAAGTGTGCCGCGTTCGGCCTGCACCAACCCGTAGGGGATGACATCATTCGCGACCATGGTGACCGCGCCAATAATCGCGCCGCGCCCAATGCGCACAAATTGATGGATGCCAGACAGACCACCGATCAGCACGTTGTCTTCAATGATGCAGTGTCCCGCAACAGCCGCACTGTTAACCACAATCGCGTTGTTTCCGACCTGTGCATCATGGGCAATATGGCAGCCAGCCATGAACAGCCCATCGTCGCCCACACGCGTTACGCCACCGCCACCTTGAGTGCCGGTGTTCATCGTCACATGCTCACGGATCCGGTTGCGCTTACCGATAGTCAGCTGTGTGCGTTCCCCGTTGAACTTCAAATCCTGCGGGATCTCACCAATGCTGGAGAATGGGAAAATCTCAGTCTGCTCGCCGATCTGGGTCCAGCCCGTCACAACAACATGGCTGCGTAGCTCGACCGCACGCCCAAGCGTAACCTCGGCGCCGACAACACAAAAAGGGCCCACGATGCAATCATCCGCGATCACAGCACCCGTTTCGATTACAGCGCTTGGATGGATGCGCGCGGTGGGCGAAATGCTCATGCAGCGCCGTTCTTTGGCATATCCATCATCGCCGTGAAGTCGCATTCGCACGCCAATTCGCCGTCCACCGTACCCGTTCCATGGAATTTCCAGACTTTGCCACCGGGCTTACCGCGCGTCACATCAATCTTCATTTCAAGAACGTCTCCGGGCACGACCTTACGGCGGAATTTTGCTCCGTCGATGGCCATTAAATAGACCAGCAGGTTCTTATCGGCCATCTCCATGGAAACTCCGACCATCACGGCTGCGGTCTGCGCCATCGCCTCGATAATTGTCACGCCGGGCATGATGGGTGCGCCGGGAAAATGGCCTTGAAAATGCGGCTCGTTGAAGGTGACGTTCTTGATGCCGACGGCAGATTTATGCGGCTCGATATCGCGGACTTTGTCGACCAACAAAAACGGATAGCGGTGCGGGATGATCCTCTGGATCAGGTCGATATCGGCGGTTGTGGGGATGGTCATCGAGAATGCTCCGGCAGCCATTAGGGTGGCCTTGTGGCTACCAAGCCCTGCAGGGCGAGACAAGGTCGCTACTCGCGCACGTCAGGCGTGGTCTCGACCTCAGATGGCTGTGGCTCAGGGGCCGGTACGGTTTCAATCGTCCGTTCTTCTCCGGTCCCCAACGCCTCGTCAATCGCGGCAATGGCCTCATCGGTTATATCAATCCGCTCGTCTGACAAGAAAACCGCGCGACGATCGAAAAGGGCAGCTGCGCCAAGGTCTTGCATGATCGTCCCCAATACAGGAACGGCGGCATTCAGGAAGCGAAGACGCTCTTCTTCGTTGCGGGACATCAGGCTACGAACCTTGCGATCTTGGGCCGCGCGGATGGCCGTAACACGCTCGTCGAAATCATCAGCAAGTGCGCGGAAGTCCTCAGTCGAGATCGTTGGCCGCTGATCGGTTATTGATAGCTCTTCGGCGACCAAAGCATCTTCAATGCGACGGTTCTCTTCTGCGAGCGCTTGGGATTCGGCGAGCAACGTTTCAACGACACGCTGCCCAAAAGCCGACCCGTTATAAAGGCGCTCTTGATCAATGACCAAAAAACCAGGTGCCGAAGACGTCTGTTGCGCGACCGACACAACCGGAAGCACAGCCCCCCCGAGCCCCACACAAACACAAAGTGTGAGGCGAATGAGAGATCGGCGAACGCGCCTCATGGTCTAGAATTGCGTTGAAATGGTCAGGTCGAATGCAGACGTGCGGTCATAGGTTTAGGCGCGCAGCGGGGTCGTTAATTTGCAACGCAAAGGGCCAAGACCCGTGGTCCAGTAGACCGCGAAGCCAAGCGTGGCGCGCAAATGGGCGCTATCATCGACAACACCAGTTCCGGCGGTGTCTTGCAGGCCCCAAACGGACCCCACATCCATAAACAACCCACCTAAGATGTTGTATTCATCAGGCAACCCAAGCGGGAACTGACTTTCAAGGCGCGCGACCGCAAAATAGTTACCACCCAACGCATCCGAATTTGTGGCAGCGTTGTCGCGCGGACCCACTCCGCTGCCCTGAAACCCTCGCAAAGTGCGGTTGTCGGGAATGAATCGATCCGTGATCCGTGTTGTAGCCCCCCCAATAGGGGTCAACATGCCGCCCTCAAGGTCCAATCGCAAAGTCACATCTTCGCGGAATACCTTTGTCTCAGCCGAGGCAAGCGCAGTTGTGCGCAAAATCTGATTGGTCGTACCAACGCCCGAAACCTCTTGACCAAAGCGCAGCAAAACCCCTGTGTTTGGATCAAGGCCCGAACGACGGCTGTCGAAGCTATATGTATAGCCGATGGAATGGGTATCGCGCTCGCCCGTTTCACGCCTAATAATAGGCGAAGCGGATCCGGTATCGAAAAGCTTGGTGCGGCCAAGGCTGGCATTAATGCCAAGTCGGCCATTCTCGCTTACAGGAAACTCAAGCCCCATTCCGATTGTAGCGATTTCGGTATCGAAAGATCCAGTATCGTTGTTGGACGTCGAGAAGCTGGCGTCAAAAGAGAGGCGCATATTGCGGTCAAGAAAAGCCGGTTCAGCGAAGCTTACTGATGTGTTGCGATTATCGGTCCCACCTGCATAGCTAAAGCTAACAAACTGACCACGCCCGAGGAAATTGCGCTCAGACAGGTTGATCGCCAGACCAATACCATCTTGAACAGAATAGGTGCCGCCAAAAGAAAGCGACCCGGTGGGGGCTTCTTCGACATCGACATCGACGATAACGCGACCTTCACCACTGCCCTGACGGCTATTCACCTGGGAATCTGAGAAGAACCCGAGCGCGCGAATACGCTCTGCCGCTTGGCGAATTTCGCGCGGGTTAAACGGATCGCCTTCAACTGCGTTGAACTGGCGGCGGATTACACGGTCAAGCGTCGTAGAATTGCCTTCGATATCAATGCGTTCGATAAAGACGCGCGGACCACGCTCCAGCAGGAAGTTCACATCGAGCGTGCCATCCGCATCGTTACGTGTCACTTGCGGGACCACGCGGACGAAATTGAGCTGCTTTTCAATTGCCAAGCGCTCGAGACGGGCAATGTTGTTCTCGATTAGCGCAGGTGACCAAGTCTCACCCGGCTTAATCCGCAACGCGGCCTCAAAATCGGCGGCGTCTACTGCGCTCAACGTGGTTGAAGCACTAACAGCGCCCACATCAAACGACTGGCCCTCGCGCACGTTGAACGTCAAAAATACCCCATTGCGCTGACGTGCCAGTTGCGAGCTGACCGAGAGCACTTCGAAATCCACATAGCCGCGCGAGTTGTAGAATGACGTCAATACTTGACGGTCAAACGCGATGCGTTCTTCGACGAATGTATCGGATTGAATGAAGGTACGCAGTATTCCTGCTTGCGAGGTTTGCAGTGCATTACGCAGCCGACGCTCGGAAAAATTCTGATTGCCTATAAAACTGATGCGTTGGATTTCTACAACACGCCCCTCAGTTACTTCGAACACCAAATCGACGCGATTATCGCTGCGGCGAATGATGCGAGGCTCTACTGTAGCCGCAAGACGACCGCGCAGACCATAAGCCTCAGCAATAGATTCTGCATCGGCTTCTGCTTGGGCTGGATTATAGACGCGGCGGGTTTGAGAGCTGAGAGTTGGGGTTAAATCCTCGTCATCAATGCGGCGATTGCCTTCAATATTGATGCGATTAATCGTGGGCCATTCTTGCACGGCAATTTGCAAGGTATTGCCACGCGGCGTGATCTCGACCGACTCGAAAAGCCCTGAATTCACAATGCGTTGGTAGGCTTCATTCAGCGCTCCAGCACTGACTGTCTGCCCACGTTCGATCCCCGCGAAGGCCACAACACTAGGCGTGTCGACCCTCTGGTTACCGGTGACGGTGACTTGATTAAACCGGAACTCTTGCGCGAAGGCCGGTGCCGCCAGATAGACGATTGGCGTCGCTGCCAAAAGGCCCACCACAAGGGCAACCCGCGAGGTTTCGCGCGCTAGTTTCGTTATGTGTTTTACACGACCGCTCATTTTGACTTGTCCCGTGATCTGCCTGTTGGTGCTGTCCTACCCCGGCAGGGGAAACTTGTCAAAATCGAACAAGGGGTTGGGCTGTGGAAAACTCATTCCGCAACAAGATGTGTTGTCAGAGGGTCGCAGTCAGGAAGGTCGCAAGCGAAATTGCGCCAGAAATTGCTGCGATGATCAAGGCGACGACCAAAACACTGTCGCCGTAGAAGCGTGCGAGGGCCTGAATGCCGATGATGCTGTGTTGTACAAGTTGCATATCACGCAATCCTTCGTATCTGTTTCTTGCTGTCAGATACGTTTATCGCCCGCGAATGTGGCGCGATTTGGGCGAGATTCGCGGCAATCTTAGGCAGAACGACGTAAAACCCGTCAAATCCTAAGCTAGCCGCGCTTCACGGGCAGAAGATGTCGTTGGTCAGCGCAAACACCATCAACGACAAGATCAGCACGAGGCCCGTTGTCATCAAGACCCGCAACGCCCAGTCGCTGGGCGGCTTGCCAGTCACGGCCTCATAGGCGTGAAACACCAGATGGCCGCCATCAAGCACCGGCACTGGGAACAAATTCAGCAGACCTACGGCTGTGGATAGAACTGCAATGAACCATATAAAGCTCTCGATCCCTTGACTGGCAGCCGCACCGGAAACTTCGGCGATTCCGATCGGTCCGGACATGTTGCAGGTCGAGATTGCACCGGTGACCATATGGTAGAGGCCCGACAGCGATGAGGTCACTATAAACCACGTCTGATCGATCCCCGCGCTCAGGGCGGCCCAAGGCGTTGGCGTCACAGTGGCAGGCTCAAAAAACATGCCGCCCGACACACCAAGCAACCAGCGCGTCTCAAACCCGCCCTCGGGCAGTGGCAGATCCATTCGGCGCGGCGCGAGGGCCAATTCAAACGTCTCGCCCCCTTCGGCCGTCGCGCGCCAGACTGTCAACAGCAGCGCTTGACCCTCGGAAGCTGTAACGGCCGCGCGTAACTGCTCAAACGAATAAATCGTGGTCCCATCAATCGCGGTGACCACATCGCCAGACTGCATGTCGATATCCATCGCGGCCGAGCGCGGCTGAATGCCCACTGCAACTGCAGGCATTACATATGGCCCTGTCACTTCGCGCAAATTACCGTCACGCTCGACAGTATAAGTCAGCGTCTCGGCTGGCGGGATCACATCGCGCAGGCGGTTCAGGGTCACAAAATCTGGTGTCTCGATGCCCTCAACTGCGGTGATCACATCGCCAACCTCCAGCTCGACGCCTTGGGTCGGCAGATTAAGCAATGCGCCCACGGTCGGACGCTCTGTCGCGGTGCCTTGGGCAAATATAACCGCGCCGAATATCGCTATCGACATGATAAAGTTGAAGATCGGGCCCGCAGCCACCGTTGCGGCGCGTTTCCAGAGTGCTGCGCCGTGCATCGTGCGCGCACGGTCGGCATCCGTCATCTCGCTTATGCCTTCGCCGTCTTTGCCAGAGGCTGCGTCCGCGTCACCCATAAACTTCACGTATCCGCCAAGTGGAAGCAGTGCGACTTGCCAGACCGTGCCACGCTTATCGGTGCGCCTAAACAGAACCGGGCCGAAGCCGAGGCTAAACACCTCCGCATGTATGCCGCACCAGCGCCCGACGATATAATGGCCATATTCATGGACCGCCACGATCACCGACAGGGCAACCACGAAGGCCAGAATCGTAAAGAAAAATCCGCCGAATGACGGAATTAAGCCAGCGATGTCCATGGAATGCGTCCTCTGCTCTGTCTTTGGCGGTCACGGTCTCAAGCCGCGTCGCGCACAGCCTTACGAGCCATGTGGTCCGCTTGCGTGACGCAATCAAGGCCAATCAGTGGCTTTGACAGGGAAACTGCGCCGTCACAGGCCTCAAGCGCCTGCTCAACCACGCGCGCCATGTCGAGAAATCCGATCTCGCCTGCGATAAACAAGTCGAGTGCCGCCTCTTTGGCACCATTGAACACGGCCCCTGCCCGTCCGCCGATCTCCATCACTTCGCGGGCCAGCCGAAGGGCCGGAAAGCGCTTTGTATCGGGTGCTGCGAAATTCAGCTGGCCGATGGCGGCAAGATCGAGGCGCGCAACCGGTATATCCTCGCGCACAGGCCATGTCAGCGCGTAGCCGATTGCGTGACGCATATCTGGTGGGCCGATATGGGCCATCAGCGCGCCATCCCGAAACCCCACCAGCGCGTGAACCAAAGATTCAGGATGAACAACGGCTTCAATCTTGCTGGGAGCGATTCCAAAAAACTCATGGGTTTCAATGAGTTCAAGCGCCTTGTTAAACATTGAAGCCGAATCGATGCTGATCCGCTGGCCCATAGACCAATTCGGATGTGCAACGGCCTCAGCAAGGGTCGCCTTCGCAATCGCCTCAAGCGGCCAATCGCGAAATGGGCCCCCACTTGCAGTGATAATAATCCGCTCGACCGCCGCTATATCCTCGCCCGCAAGCGCCTGGAACACGGCGGAATGCTCGCTATCGACGGGCAAGATTCGGGCGTCATGCACTTTGGCTTCGGCCAGCAACAAAGGCCCCGCACACACGAGCGATTCCTTGTTGGCAAGTGCAAGCGTGCCGCCTTGGCGTAGGGCTGCAAAACCAGGGTAAAGGCCTGCCGCGCCGACAATCGCGCTCATGGTCCAGTCACAGGGACGATCTGCAGCATCGCACAAAGCTCGCGTGCCCGCCGCGACCTCGATGTCGGTGCCTGCGAGGGCCGCGCGCAAGTCCTCAAGGCAGTCATCAAACGCCGTCACCGCGATCTGTGCATTCAATTCAATCGCCTGCTCAGCCAGCCGCGAGATGTTGCGACCGCCTGTCAGCGCCACGACGTCGTAAGTACCGGGGGCCGCGCGCATCAGCAGATCAACGGTGTTTTCGCCAATGGAGCCAGTCGCCCCAAAAATACTCACGCGCTTCATTAAGGAAGCACGGGAAGTGGCGGAAAATCAACGATTTGTTCAATAAGCAACAGGATGATTGAGGCCCCGAGCATTCCGTCAAACCGGTCCAGCAGACCGCCATGACCGGGAATGAGGTGGGAGCTGTCTTTGACACCCGCTTTGCGCTTCACGGCTGATTCCGACATATCGCCAAGCTGTGCGGCCATCGCAATTGCGATGGAGATCCCTATCAATTCGCCCGTGCTGTCGGTGTATTTGACGAAAAACAGCGCCACGATCACCGCGCCGACCCAGCCTGCAACTGTGCCTGACCATGTCTTCTTGGGGCTTACCTTCGGCCAGAACTTGGGCCCGCCGATCAAACGCCCTGCGAAATAGCCCATCACATCGCTGGCAATCACCACCAGCGCCAGCCAAACCATCCAGATCAATCCGTAATCGACGCGCAAGGAGTATAAGCCGAGTGCTGCGATGCAGATCATGACCGAGTAGATCGCAAAAATCCGACGATTGCCGTCAAGCTGGCCGACCGCGATCATCGCAGGCACGAACAGCAGTGGCAAACCGAGGTTGAATGGCAAAAGTGGCCCGCCAAGCACCGCTGCGGCTGCAAAGGCCCCCAGCAGTAACGGCAGTTTGCTGCGTTCTGGCGCGAGCATGCTGGCTAGTTCCCAGATCATCAGACCAGCCGCCGCGGCCAAAGCCACTAAAAACAGCGGCCCGCCCAACCAGATCGTAACACCTGCAACACCTGCCATAACAACGGCCGACAAAACCCGAACTTTCAGGTCATCGAATTTGGATGCCGCCCCGCTCACGCAGGTACGGCCCCATAGCGCCGTTCGCGTTGACCATAACGCGCGAGCACTACGGCAAACTTATCGCGGGTAAAATCAGGCCAAAGCGTATCGACTAATTCGTATTACGCATAGGCCGACTGCCAGAGCAGAAAGTTCGAAATCCGAGCTTCGCCACTGGTGCGGATCACGAGGTCTGGATCAGGCAAAACATGGGTATCAAGAAAACGTGCAAGCGTGGTCTCATCAACGGTATCCGGGTCCAGCTTGCCTTCAGCCACTTCACGCGCCATCAGCTTGGTTGCGCGCGCCACTTCATCACGCGAGCCATAGTTCAACGCGATGGTCAGATGCACCCGGTCATTGTCTTTGGTCAGCTGCTCGGTCTCGTCCATCAAGATTTGCAGCTTGGGATCGAGCTTCATCCGGTCGCCGATAAACCTTACACAAACCTCTTCTTTTACAAAGGCTTGCATCTCTTTGGTGATGTAGCGTCTGAACAACGTCATCAGCCCCGCAACCTCGACTTGCGTGCGCTTCCAGTTCTCGGTCGAGAACGCAAAGATCGTCAGATATTTTACGCCAAGATCCGGGCATGCCTCGACGATCTCGCGCACGCGGCGTGCACCGGCTTGGTGTCCAAACAGGCGCGGTCGGTGACGTTGCTGAGCCCACCGCCCGTTGCCATCCATGATAATCGCCACATGACGTGGGCCTTGCGATCCGGCCTTCTCAGGCAAAGCATCGCTGGGTACCGGATCGACCATTCTACACGTCCTTACACCGTCAAGCCGTTGTCAGACCTGCATAATTTCCGCTTGTTTCGTTTCAAGCGAAACATCGACCTTCGCAATGTGGGCGTTGGTCAGGTCTTGGACCTCGCCCTCCCAAAGCTTCTGGTCGTCCTCGGACATCCCGTCGGCCTTGGCCTTCTTGATCTGGTCCATCCCGTCGCGCCGCACGTTGCGCACAGCCACGCGAGCATGCTCGGCATATTGTGCTGCAACCTTGGTTAATTCGCGGCGGCGCTCCTCGTTAAGCTCGGGGATCGGCAGCATGATGATCGTACCGTTGAGTTGAGGATTGATCCCCAGACCACTTTCTCGAATGGCTTTTTCGACCTTATTAACAAGACCTTTATCCCAAACGTTAACTGTGACCATTCGCGATTCGGGCACGTTAACCGTGCCCACTTGATTGATCGGAGTTTTCTGCCCGTAGGCATCCACCATGATCGGCTCCAGCATAGAGGCAGAAGCCCGTCCTGTGCGCAACGATGCAAATTCCGTGCGCAGTGAACCAAGCGCGCCGTCCATGCGGCGCTCAAGGTCGTCTAGGTCAATTTCGATGTCGTCGGACATGTGGCGTGTCTCTCGTTTTGACGTTTAGCGGCGTCTATAGCGTTAATCGCGCACGATTGTATAGGTACCTTGCCCCGCGAGGATGCCCTTAAATCCGCCGGGCTCGTCGAGCGAAAACACAATGATCGGCTTCGAGTTGTCGCGCGCCAGTGCAATTGCCGAGGCATCCATCACACCCAAATGCTGCGCCAAGCATTCATCATAACTGACTGTCTTATAGCGCACCGCATCATCGTGCTTGGCAGGATCTTTGTTGTAAACACCGTCCACCTTGGTGCCTTTGAAGATCACCTCGCAGTTCATTTCGTTGGCGCGCAAGGTCGCGGCGGTATCGGTCGTGAAATACGGATTGCCGGTGCCTGCCGCGAAAATACAAACTCGCTTTTTCTCAAGGTGGCGCACGGCGCGGCGTCGAATATAGGGCTCAGCCACCTCGTCCATGCGGATAGCGCTGATCACTCGCGAATTGACGCGCAGATCTTCCAGCGAAGACTGCATTGCCAGCGCGTTCATTACCGTGGCGAGCATCCCCATATAGTCGGCTGTCGTGCGCTCCATCCCTTGGGCGGATCCTTGCAAGCCTCTGAAAACGTTGCCGCCGCCGATGACCATGCATATCTCGACGCCAAGGTCGTGCACCGACTTGATTTCGCGCGCAATGCGTTCAACCGTTGGTGGGTGCAGCCCGTAGCCTTGCGGCCCCATCAGCGCCTCGCCCGAAATTTTCAAAAGCACGCGTTTGTATTTCACTACGGGCTGGGGGGCGTCGCTCATCTGTCTCTCCGGGGCTTGGGTCGGGCGCACATTGCCCCGAGCGCGGGATTGACACAAGCGCTCAGACCGGGTGGAAGCGCGATATGCGACCTGTTGTCCCCTTCTTTTGCTGATGCCCAACGTGGCTGACCTTATTGGCGGGATTGATCCGGCCAAGCCAGTCTTGCTGGCTGGACCAACTGCGAGCGGCAAATCCGAGCTGGCGCTTGCGATTGCCCAAGCTCAAGGCCGAGCGATTGTGAATGCCGACGCGCTTCAGGTCTACGATTGCTGGCGCGTTTTGTCGGCACGCCCGGACGCAAGTGATCTAGCCCGAGCGCCACATTTTCTATACGGACATCAGGGGTTTGCGGCAGATTATTCAGTGGGCGCTTGGCTGCGCGAGGTCGCCCAACACCTTTTACGCGACCCGCGCCCGATCATCATTGGTGGCACAGGTCTATATTTTGCAGCTCTGACCGAAGGGCTGACCGATATTCCGAGCGTGCCGAGCGATCTGCGCGACCGTGCCGACGCCCTGCGCGCGCACAGCTTTGCAGGCATGGCGGCGGATTTGACCGCACGCGACCCGCAAACTGCCGCGCATATCGACATGGTTAACCCCATGCGCGTTCAGCGCGCTTGGGAGGTGTTGGAGGCGACCGGAAAAGGTCTGCGTGCATGGCAGCTACAGACCCCGCCGCCCCTGCTGGCGCTTGGCGCTACGACGCCCTTGGTGATGCGCGGGCCTGCGGATGTTCTGGAAGACCGGCTGACCCAGCGTTTTGACCTGATGCTCGACCAAGGTGCGCTAGACGAGGTGCGCGCGGTTTTGCCAATCTGGGACGCCAGTCGCCCTGCGGCCCGCGCCATCGGTGCACCAGAATTGGTGTCCTATCTTAAGGGCGAATGTAGTTTGGACGAATCGCGTGACAGGGCCGTTATTGCCACGCGACAATTTGCGAAACGCCAGCGCACATGGTTTCGAAGCCGCATGAAAGATTGGCAAACCGTCCAATTTCCTATGGAAGCCTCATATATCTAGGGGCATCTTGCGAATTAACCACCGTATATCGATTTATCCACAGGTTTTCCACAGTGACAGCTCAAAACCCCATGTGGTAGCGTTCTTCAAAACACCTACAAGAGATGGGGAAGAGCAGTGGAAATCGAAAGCATGGACGTGCGCGTCTCGTCCCTCCAGAATTTGCTTCAGGCCGGGTCGTGGCGCGTGGAGACACCCCATTCAAGTGAACGAGCGCGCCTATACTGGATCACCAAGGGTCAAGGACGTATCACCGCATGCGGCGTGACCCGTGGCTTCGGCCAGCATACTGCGATCTACTTGCCTCCGCGCACGATGTATTCGTTCGAATTCCCAAGCCATGTCTACGGCACGCGGCTTTGCTTTCCCTATGACCTTACAACGCAACTGCCCGATGAGGCGGTCTATCTGCGCGTCACGGACTCGCGCCATCAGGCGGAGCTGACGCAAGTGCTCGACCAGATCACAAACGAGGTGCGCCACCACAATCAAGGCTGGCATGCAGCCGCGCGCAGCTATTCAGCATTGGTGGCTGTTCAACTTGAGCGATTTGAAGAGGCCTACGGTCGCCAAATCCGCCCCATCGGTAGCGCTCAGCGCATCGTCGAGGGCTATACAGGTTTGATCGAAGAGCATCTTGCTGAAGGTCTGACCGTCGCCGATTATGCCCAGAAGCTAGGGATCACGCCGACCCATTTGACCCGCGTATGCCGGGAGGTCTGCGGGAAAACCGCGTCCAATCTGCTGCATGAACGCGTGATCAACGAGGCGCGGCGACTGCTGGAAGATACCGACCATCCGATACGAGATATCGCGCGTAATCTGGGCTTTGGGTCGGCGGCATATTTCACACGGGCCTTCGGTCAACGCATTGGTTTGACACCTTCGGCGGCACGCCGTCAGGGCCAACATCGTCGGCGCTCAAGCTACGTCGCTTAACGCGGAACTTCTCGCATATTTAGTGAGTATTAGCTCAGTAAAACCTGCTTTCCGACTAAAACTGTCGGGAAAAGATCTCTCCCGCTTGTCGGTTTCTGACAAGCCAGATGTCGTTTTTTTGACTTCGAGAGGCGGATATCGCCATTGACCCGATAGGCAAAACCTGTTGCCCTGTACTTGATGGAAGTCTTGCTTGGGGGAGATGAGAGCTACTTAGGACGCAGTATCGCGCGTCGTTTCCCCACGTCTTTCACCGATAAGCGATAAGCTGCATCCAGCAGCAACAATAGGGATAACACCATGACGCAAATCACCCCAATAAATTTCAAGCTGCATCCTGCAGCAACAATGTATGCCGACGAATATCGCGCGGGCCAAATGGACCGCCGCGAATTCTTGACCCGCGCCACTGCGCTCGGTCTGACAGCAGCAGGCGCTTATAGCCTGATCGGTGCGACCCCAGCGGTCGCTGCGGGCCACATCCAGCAAGGCGGCGAAATCCGCATGCAAATGGAAGTGCGCGCACTCAAAGATCCACGCACCTATGACTGGAGCCAAATGGCGTTCGTCTCGGGCGGTTGGCTTGAGTATCTCGTCGAGTACAACTCGGACGGCTCGTTTGCACCTATGCTTCTCGAAAGCTGGGAAGTGAACGACGACGCAACTGTCTACACTTTGAACGTTCGCAAGGGCGTTAAGTGGAACAACGGCGACGATTTCACCGCCGAAGACGTTGCGTTCAACTTCGCCCGTTGGGCAGAAGCCGATGCAGAAGGCAACTCGATGGCCGCACGTGTTGGATCGATCGTCGATACCGCGACCAACATGGCCGCAGATGGCGCAATTGAAGTTGTCGACAGCCACACCGTGCGTCTGAACCTGATCCGGCCTGACATTACAATCATTCCAGGCATTTCAGACTACCCTGCTGCAATCATCCACCCCGATCAGGATGCTTCTGACTTGCTCGGAAACCAGATCGGTACCGGTCCATACCTCAACGTTCAGCACTCGGTCGGCGAAAAATCCGTTCTCGAGCGTAATGAAGGTCACGAATGGTGGGGCTATGCCGCTGGCAAAGGCGCATATCTCGATAAGATCGAATATATCGACTACGGCACCGATCCATCCGCCTTCGTCGCAGCGTTCGAATCCGAAGAGATCGACCTTGTATGGGAGTCGGTTGGCGAATTTGTTGACCTGTTCGACAGCCTTGGCCTGACCCGTTCGGAAATCCCGTCCGGCTTTACGATCGTTGTGCGTCCAAACCAGTTGGCCGAAGACGAAAACGGCGAGCGTATCTTTGCCGACAAGGGCCTGCGTCAAGCGCTTGCCATGGCGGTCGATAACGCCATCTGCCTTGAGTTGGGTATGGCTGGCTACGGTGTCGTTGCAGACAACAGCCATGTTGGCCCAATGCACCCCGAGCATGATCCATCGGTTGTCCGTCTTCCCCACGACCCAGCCAAAGCGCTTGAGTTGCTGGAAGCATCCGGCCGCAAGGACTTTGAGTTCGAGTTGCAGTCAATCGACGATGACTGGCGCCGCAACACCACAGACTCTGTTGGCGCTCAGTTGCGTGATGCAGGGTTCAACATCAAGCGGACCATCCTGCCCGGTTCAACCTTCTGGAACGACTGGACCAAATACGCGTTCTCGTCGACCAACTGGAACCACCGTCCTCTCGGCACACAGGTATTGGCTTTGGCCTATACATCGGGTGCGGCTTGGAACGAGGCAGGCTTTGCCAATGCAGAGTTCGATGCGTTGCTCACCGAAGCCAACTCTATCGCGGATGCAGATGCACGCCGCGTTGTGATGGCTAAGATCCAGGCGATCATGATCGACGAAGGCGTGACCATCCAGCCATACTGGCGGTCTGCAATTCGTCACTTCCGCCCGGAGTTTGTAAATGTCGAGCGTCACATCGCTGACCTTGCTCAGATCTACAAGTGGGGCCGCGCAGCTTAAACGCTGACACAAAAATTAGGCCGCGCCCCCGAAAAGGGGCGCGGCTTTTCTTACGACGCGGCATCCAAGACGTCGAACAAGACGCAGCCGTGATCTTTAACCTGACCAACAGGGACGCACATGGGACTGTTTATCTTACGGCGTGTGGGTGTGATGATCCTGACGGCACTTTGCCTGACCTTCATCGTGTTCTCGCTGACCAACCTCTACCCAAACCTCGAAAAGCTCGCAAAATCCGAAGGCAACTTCCGCATGTCGGACGAGCAAGTCGCAAGCTGGCTCGACAAGAACGGCTATATCGCACCAATGCCCGTGAAATTTGGGCAATGGATCGGTGTTGTGCCAGGCTGGACGCGCACTGATGAAGATGGGAAAATCACTGGACGCTGCATCGACAGCGGCATGGCAGCCGAGGACGCTCCGAGCTTCTGCGGCATCCTGCAAGGTGATTGGGGCGAGTCGACGGTCTTCAAGGAAGATGTTTCCGACATTATCGCAAAACGGTTGGGCCAAACTGGCAAGCTGATGTTCTGGGTGATGGTGGTGATGGTGCCCGGCGCGCTGATCATCGGCGTTCTTTCAGGAATGAAAGAAGGGTCGAAAACTGACCGAACTTTATCAACAGTCTCGATTATGACCACGGCAACGCCTGAGTATGTGTCAGGTGTTATTCTTATTACGATATTTGCGTCCTCGGCGGTGGGGCTCAAATGGTTCAAAGGCACCGCGACCTCGGCGATGGAAGACGCAAATTTCGAGAACTTCTTCCTACCGGTGATCACAGTTGCACTTTACGGCATGGGCTATATCGCCCGGATGACGCGCGCCTCAATGACGGAAGTCATGACCGCACAGTATATCCGCACCGCACGTCTGAAAGGCGTAAGCTTCCCGAACATCGTGATGAAACACGCGCTCAGGAATGCCCTGATCGCGCCATTCACGGTGATTATGTTGCAATTCCCCTGGCTGTTGAACGGCGTCGTAATTGTGGAGACTTTGTTTAACTTCAAGGGCTTCGGATGGACGCTTGTGCAAGCAGCGGGCAATAACGACATCGAGCTGCTACTGGCAGTCTCTGTTGTCTCGGTCATCGTGGTTCTGGTGACACAGCTGATCTCAGATATCGGCTACGTCTACCTCAATCCACGCATCCGTATTTCGTAAGGGGAACACGACAGATGGAACTTCTAAGCTGGGGCGAAATTATCGTCCGTATCCTTTGGCAGTTTATGCCGGTTTGGATAGCGCTGGTCCTGACCTTCGTGGTCTCGATCAAGTTGAAACGCAAACTTGGCCTTTACGGCAAACTCTTCGACAGCCTTATCGGCATGATCGGCTTCACGTTGGTGATGTTTTGGGTCTACACGGCGATGTTCAACGGCCTGTTTGGCCTGATCGCCACCTTCGACCCCCTGAGCCAGGTCTCAGGATTGAAGAACAAGATCCCGGGCACACCGATGCCCAATGTCGAGGATGGCGAGTACGGTTATTACCTCCTCGGGGGCGACAACCTTGCGCGCGATGTGTTCAGTCGCATGGTGTCAGGCTCGGTCGTGGTTGTGCAGATTGCACCGCTGGCGACGTTGTTTGCCTTCATGGTCGGCATCACGCTGGGTCTGCCTGCCGGGTATTATGGCGGAAAGCTCGACACGTTCTTGTCGTTCTTGTCCAACCTGATCCTCGCCTTCCCAGTAATCTTGCTGTTCTACCTGCTGGTCACACCTGAGATCGTCGAGACGGGTATTCCGAACTTCATGGCAACCGTGCTGTTCATATTCCCGATTGTGTTTATGGCGGTGCTTTTGAACTCTCGTTTCTATACTCGGCCCAGCGTACGTACGCCGTTGCTGATTGTGGTGCTTGGCATAATGTTCTGGCTCTATCTGTCGATGATCTCAACCGATGGCTTCTTGGTGAAAAACGACGATCTAACGATCTACGCTCTACCTGCGATGTTGGACCTGTTCGATGTTCCGGGAGGTATTCTCGTGGTGTTCGTGTCGGTGGTGTTTGTGAACTCCCCCACAGTGTTCCGTATTGTCCGAGGCTTAGCACTCGACATCAAAACGCGGGACTATGTGGCAGCGGCCCAAACGCGCGGAGAGGGCCCATGGTATATCATGCTGTGGGAAATCCTGCCGAACGTGCGTGGTCCGCTGATCGTCGATTTCTGTCTGCGGATTGGCTACACCACGATTCTTCTGGGAACCTTGGGCTTCTTTGGCCTTGGTCTGCCACCAGAGAGCCCCGATTGGGGATCCACGATCAACGAAGGACGTAAGCTCCTGTCGATCTTCCCGCACCCTGCCCTGCCGCCAGCGCTCGCGTTGATGAGCCTCGTGCTGGGCCTGAACCTGCTGGCCGATGGCCTGCGTGAAGAGAGCCTTAAGGACTGATCTGGTTTGGCCCCGGTGTGCTGACGCGCCGGGGCTGAAATCGTTAACAAATAGCCCGGGTCTGGGCGCCCCGACGCGATACTGACGCGATGCTGACGCCGCATAGACCCCGATAGGAGTAAAAGTTAATGGCGAAATGGGATTATGACGGCCCGATCCTCGAGATCGAAAACCTGTCCATCAGCTTCTTCACCCGACTTCGTGAAATTCCCGCGGTGATGGACTTTTCCTGCGTCGTGCAACCCGGCGAGGCAATGGGCCTTGTCGGAGAATCCGGTTGCGGAAAGTCCACCGTGGCACTCGGCGTCATGCAAGACCTTGGCGTGAATGGCAAAATTGTCGGCGGAACGATCAAGTTCAAAGGTCGCAACCTTAATGACATGAGCCCTGAGGAGCTGCGCGAAATTCGCGGGTCCGAGATTGCGATGATCTATCAGGAACCAATGGCCTCGCTGAATCCGGCGATGAAAATTGGCAGACAGCTGATGGAAGTCCCGATGATCCACGAGGGCGTGTCGGAAAAAATCGCCTATGACCGCGCGCTAGAAGTCGTCACCGACGTCAAACTCCCTGACCCTAAACGGATTTTAGGAAGCTACCCGCACCAGCTTTCGGGCGGCCAGCAACAGCGCATCGTGATTGCGATGGCGTTGATGTCCAAGCCATCACTGCTGATCCTCGACGAGCCGACCACCGCGCTGGACGTGACGGTCGAAGCCGCTGTGGTCGAGTTGGTGAAAGATCTGGGCAAGAAATACGGCACCTCAATGCTGTTTATCTCGCACAACCTCGGTCTCGTTCTGGAAACCTGCGACCGTCTTTGCGTCATGTATTCGGGCGAAGCCGTTGAAACCGGCTCGATTGAGGACGTGTTCGACAAGATGCAGCACCCTTATACGCAGGCGCTGTTCCGGTCGATTCCGCTGCCCGGTGCCGACAAAAACTCACGTCCCTTGGTGGCAATCCCCGGCAACTTTCCACTGCCTCATGAGCGGCCAAACGGCTGCAATTTCGGTCCACGCTGCGACTACTTTCAAGCGGGGCGCTGCGACGCCGATGAGATCAAGATGGCCGAAGTCGCAGAACATGATCGCCACGGCACGCGTTGCCTGAAGTTCGAAGAAATCGACTGGGCTGCCCCACTTCAATTGGCCGAGACCAAGCAAAAGGGCGAGATCGGTGAAGTCGTGCTGCGCATGGAAGATCTCAAGAAATACTACGAGGTTGCCGCCAGCGCGCTGTTCGGCGGGGCCAATAAGAAGGTCGTGAAAGCCAACGAGACGCTGACGTTCGAGGCCCGTGAAAGCGAAACGCTTGCAATTGTTGGCGAATCTGGCTGCGGCAAATCTACCTTTGCCAAGGTGCTCATGGGCTTGGAGACGGCCACAGAAGGCAAAATCTTCGTCGATAACCGCGAGATCCAAGACACGCCGATCGAGAAACGCGATACCAAGACGGTGTCTGAAATCCAGATGGTGTTCCAGAACCCGTTTGACACGCTGAACCCCTCGATGACCGTTGGGCGGCAGATCATTCGGGCGCTTGAGATATTCAAGATCGGCAAGTCCGAAGAAGAACGTCGCAACCGCATGTTGGAACTTCTCGATCTGGTAAAGCTGCCCCGCACGTTCGCGGACCGGATGCCACGACAGCTCTCTGGCGGTCAAAAGCAACGCGTGGGTATTGCCCGTGCGTTTGCCGGCGATGCTCGGATCGTGGTGGCTGACGAGCCTGTCTCGGCCCTTGATGTTTCGGTCCAAGCGGCAGTCACGGACCTGCTGATGGAGATCCAGCGTAAGAACAAAACCACGCTTCTGTTCATCAGCCATGACTTGAGCATCGTCCGCTATCTATCTGATCGCGTTATGGTTATGTATCTTGGACACGTTGTCGAAATGGGAACAACGGATCAGGTATTCAGCCCGCCGTATCATCCTTATACGGAAGCGCTGCTGTCGGCGGTGCCTATTGCGGACACCTCGATCACCAAGAAGCACATCGTTTTGGAAGGTGAAATTCCGTCCGCGATGAACCCTCCGCCCGGCTGCCCGTTCCAGACGCGGTGCAATTGGAAGGGCAAGGTGGCCGGCAATCTGTGTGATACTGAGATGCCACCGGTTCGCGTGCTCGAAGATGGTCATCAAGTCAAATGCCACCTGCCCGATGCAGAATTCGCTATGATGGAGCCCGTCATTAAGATGGCGGCCGAGTAGATACGATTTGACCGCGGCGGTGTCGGTTTTTGACAACCCCACCGCCGCGCGTCCCCTAGCCTGACGCCAAGTGCGATTTCAGGAGATACACCCATGAAAACAACTACACGCGTTTGCGTCATCGGGGGCGGCGTTGTCGGCTGTTCGGTTCTCTATCACCTGACCAAGCTAGGCTGGACCGATGTGATGTTGCTGGAACGCTCGGAGTTGACCAGCGGGTCGACTTGGCACGCAGCTGGCGGTTTTCACACCCTGAACGGCGACACTAATATGGCCGCGCTTCAGGGCTATACCATCAAGCTTTATCAAGAATTAGAAGAGCTTACGGGCCAAAGCTGCGGCCTGCATCATGTGGGCGGCATCACGCTGGCTGACACGCAAGAACGCTTCGACATGTTGAAGGCGGAGCGTGCCAAGCACCGCTATATGGGGCTGCACACTGAAGTGCTGGGACCGGATGAAATCACCCGGATGACTGACGGCTTGGTGAATGTGGAAGGCGTGTTGGGCGGGCTCTACGATCCGCTGGACGGGCATCTTGACCCCTCCGGCACTACCCATGCTTATGCAAAGGCAGCTCGGCAGAACGGTGCGGAAATTGTGTTGCATAACAGAGTGTTGGAGACCAACCCTCGCGCTGATGGCACATGGGATGTAGTTACCGAAAAAGGCACTATCCATGCCGAACATATCGTTAATGCGGGCGGTCTTTGGGCGCGAGAAGTCGCTGCGATGGCCGGACTTTACCTGCCGCTGGTGCCAATGGCGCACCAATACATAGTCACTGATGAAATTCCCGAAGTCTATACACGGGATACAGAATTCCCGCATGTCATGGATCCCGGCGGCGAGAGTTATTTGCGCCAGGAAGGGCGCGGACTTTGCATCGGATTCTACGAGCAGACCTGCGAGCCTTGGGCAGTCGGCGGCACCCCGTGGGACTTCGGACATGAGTTGCTAAATGACAACTTGGATAAGATTGAAGACAGCATCGCGTTTGCCTATAAACGCTTCCCGGTGCTGGAACACGCAGGCATCAAAAGCATCGTACACGGCCCCTTCACCTTCGCGCCAGATGGCAACCCGCTGGTCGGCCCGGTGCCGGGGATGCGCAACTACTGGTCTGCCTGTGCTGTGATGGCAGGCTTCAGCCAAGGCGGTGGCATGGGGCTGTCGCTGGCGCAGTGGATGGTAGATGGCGCACCCGATTGCGATCCACGCGGGTTCGATGTGGCACGCTTTGGGCGCTGGACGACGCCAGGCTTTACGGTGCCGAAGGTGGTCGAGAATTATCAAAAACGCTTCTCGGTCGCGTATCCAAACGAAGAGCTGCCCGCCGCGCGCGGCTTCCGCACCACCCCGATGTATGACACCTGGGACAAGATGGGGGCCGTCTGGGGCGCGCAGTATGGGCTTGAAGTTGTGAACTATTTCGCACTTCCCGGAGCGCCTCGGTTTGAGACACCCTCCTTCCGCCGCTCGAACGCGTGGGAAGCCACAAAAGCCGAGGTGCTGGCGGTGCGCAACACGGTTGGCATCAATGAAGTTCATAATTTCGGTAAGTTTCATGTCACCGGACCCGGCGCGCGCGGTTGGCTCGACCGCGTGATGGCGGGACGGATGCCCAAACAGGGCCGCCTTAGTTTGACGCCGATGTTGTCGCCCACGGGAAAGATTTTCGGTGACTTCACCGTGTCCTGTATTGCGGCAGAAGAATTTCAACTAACCGCGTCCTATGGCAGCCAAGATTACCATATGCGTTGGTTTGAAGCCCAAGGGGCCAATACTGAACACGGCGTTCAGATTTCAAATGTCTCGGATCAGCGCACGGGCTTCCAGATCGCAGGACCGAACGCACGCGCTGTGCTGGCGGCGTGCACTGACACGGATGTCTCATCTGGTGCCTTCAAGTTCCTTGACGTGAAGCGCATGACCATTGGTATGGCGGATTGCTGGGTGCAGCGTGTCAGCTATACGGGCGATATCGGCTATGAGATTTATTGTGATCCAATGAGCCAGCGTAGCCTGTTCGCCACCCTTTGGGCCGCCGGCGAGCCGCTTGGGATGCGCCCCTTTGGGATGCGCGCAATGATGAGCCTTCGGTTAGATAAATTCTTCGGATCTTGGGCACGCGAGTTCAGCCCTGACTACACCAGTGCGGAAACGGGACTTGATCGGTTCATCTCGTTCAAGAAAAACACCGACTTTATCGGGCGCGCAGCAGCCGAGGCTGAACGGGATGCAGGCCCAAAACGAACCCTATGTGTGTTTGAGGTAGATGCCTTGGACGCAGATGTGGTCGCCTATGAGCCAATCTTTGTGGGGGGCGAGGTCGTGGGCTTTTGCACCTCGGGCGGTTATTCGCATTATGCCGAAAAGTCGATCGCGATGGGGTTCCTACCAACAGAGTTGGCCCTGCCCGGCGCGCAAGTGGAGATTGAAATTCTAGGTCAACGGCGCAGTGCAAAGCGGATCGAGACGCCCTTGTTTGATCCAGATGGCGTACGGATGCGCGGTTAAACCAGCACGCCGCTCGCCCGCAAACCGCGCGCGTAAAGCCACAGCAGTAAGACAACGGCGAGGCTGACAATCAGGATCTGTGCGCTGAGGGTGCCTGCGACTGAAATCAGCGAAGGATCGCTGATCAGCACCAACCAGCTTGTCTGGCCGAGCCCTGCAAAGAAGGCTACGGTAAGCGCCAGCGGTGCCCATGCCTCGCGCATCAGAAGGCCGAGCGCGCCTGCAACACCGGCCCAAACGTAGGTGGCCCAAAGAGCTTTTGCTTGCATTTCGAGCCCGGTGAAAAACGCGGCTTGGTCAGCGGAGAACTGACGCAAGTAGTCCTGAGCGCCAAGCGTTACCAAAAGGTAGTCGCAGGCAGATAGCGCCATCCACACGACCGCAAGCGGTGCGACGATCCAAAGGTGCCAAGGGCGGTGCTGAGTTTGGTCCATGGCAAGATCATGCCGTAACCTCATACGCCAATACCACAAAAAAGATGGGGCGACCCGGTGGCCACCCCAACTTTGCCCCCACCACGAGGCACTCGTTTATCCGACTGAGCGGCTAGGGTACGAGTTTTGCTTTGAACCCACGCAAAGGTCGATCTGCCGAGGTATAGTCCTCGCGACCCGCACGGCTGCGCAGCTCCGGGAACAGCGCGAAAATCTCTTCGCGCTGTTCATCGTCGATGCCTTTCAATGAAAAATCACCGGGTTGGAAGCTTTCCAACCATGTGCCGTCGCTTAGAACAACCTCGTGACGCTCGCACATGAAGTGCACATAAGTCGTGCTCAGCAGGTCGATCCGGTGGATGCCGTCCATGCCAATCATGTGCTTGGCGGCGACAAGGGCCTCGGGCTGATCGATGTAAAGCGACCCATCCGGCGTGCTCAAAAGTATCCGGTGATTGGGCGAAACAATCATGTCACGTTCGGGCAATCCGTTGCCAAGCGCGCCTTTGCGCACCCGCACGGGCTTCAACTCGGGCGATTCTGTGAAGGTACGCGGCGTAACCTGTTTGTGGCCGACCCAGACCACTTCTTGGAACCCGTTGTCGCGGGTGATGACCTTATCGCCGACTTTCACATCCTCGACCGGGATGTCGCCGCGCGGCGTCGCCACCAACGTTCCAGGGATGTAGCAGGGGGTAATATTCTTGATCTCGGGGAAGTCGAGCGTCGAGCCATCGGCGTTGAACACCACGGCCCCTGAAGTCGAGTATCCATCCGCAGGCGGTGGTCCAATATAGACGGCGACATACTTCATCGCGCCAGAAAATTCGCGGTCATATTGGCCGTCGTTCTGCTCGCGTGCGCCGAACACAAAGCGCTCGTCGTCATTGGTGCCGAGATCAAAGGTCAGGCCAGTTTGGGGATCGGATGTTTCGAAATCTGTGCCAGCGGTCAGATTAAGGACCTTCAGCGTGGAGCCGAGCAATTTGTCCCAATTATAGCTGACGCGCACTTCGTCACCGGGCGAGAAGAAGCCGTTGGGGGTGCTCAGCGAGGTATTCTCGCCAGAGCCGGAGAAGTGCTGGATCCGCACTGCGCCCTTTTCGGTAACGTCCAAGCCGAAATAGCCCTCAGAGCTTCGGTCGTTCCATTCACCGCGTGACACCAGAGTGTCAGGGCTAGAGCCGACTTGGCTGGCTTGGGTGAACTCCACCTCGATCGAGCCTTGCGCCATATCAAAGGGTGCATCGTCGCCCTCCACATCGATCCGGTCGATATTGCCGTCGAACAGCGCAGCGCCGCTGACGGCGGTAATGTTACCATCATAGACGCCGTTTTGGGCTTGCCCGTCCGTCGAACTAATATCACCCACCTGCACGTTTAAGTTGAATTCCCAAAGACCAACGAGGTTTTGGGTGGGTTCGGTAAAATCATTCGGCAAAATGTATACTCCAAGCGCTGACGCCTGCGCGGTGCGGGTAAATGCGCGCGCGGATCAGCCGTGAGATCAAATTTCGGTTCGGAATGTCTGCGTGGGCCGATAGCGGCACGGCGCGTGGCATTGCAGCGATTAAATTAAGCAACGCGGTGGGCTGACGCGAAAATTGCGTGCTCAGCCGAATGAACCGCTGCTTGATCAGCATCTGTTTTCCCTTTGACAACAAGACCGGGGCACCAGTCGAAAAAGCCTGACGAGATGGCGTCCGTTTCGCCCATATGCGTTTCATATGGTCTTGAGATTACGCGGTGTGATCCGCGCGCCCTCAAACCGGCCTTCCTCCAAAGACCGACAAACAGCACCTTCTCAGGTCTGCTGTGTTTACGCCTGTGTTGACGCTCGGAGAACGAGAACCTGCCCCAAAGCTGCCTCAATTGGGTCGGTTTGACCATTATTTAGGCGCATTTCAGACGGGCACTCGCCCAGTGTTTGGCACCATTGTTGCGGGTTTGGGGACAGTGGGTCTGGGAGCGTTTTGGCGAAATGTGCACGACACGCTTTGGGGAGTTGGCCCAAAAGGCTGGGCTGACATCGTGGCGGCTTTGGGGGCAAACAAAGATTGTTGCGCAGGCCGCGCCAATAGAAGGGGTAGCGAGACGTCAAATAAGGCGAGAAATGGGCAGCTCGTGCACGGGGCTGGCTGTTTGAGGTTTTGCGCCAATGCAGAGCGATTGGAAGGGATTGATCACAAAGCCCGCCGCAGTCGGCTTTGCCTGCGCCGCCGAATCGTCCAGAAACCCGCCTGACACGCGCAATCACCCAACCCCAAAAGGGTTAGTGATGCGTTTTCGATCTGTGAAAAAGGGGCCTGGTACCCGAGGTCGGACTCGAACCGACAAGATGTTTCCATCGGGGGATTTTGAATCCCCTGCGTCTACCAATTCCGCCACTCGGGCCCCTGCGCACCGATTAGCCAAGCTGCGCGGCAGCGTCCAGAGGAAATCCACCTG
>JAWUXZ010000049.1:0-18579 GCA_034111085.1 Dinoroseobacter sp. | reverse complement strand
CACGGAAAGCGCGTTCTGCTCCGGGATGGAACGGCAACACGGTTTGGCTGGCCATCAGCTCAGGCGTCAGCGCCGCCATCGCACCGTGAACCGCACGGATTTCTTCGACATTGGCGATCAAAGCGCTGGTCAGCATATAGGCCGTTTCCTCGTCCATCGCATCGCTCGTCGTTACCATCGCGCCAAGCGCCATGGTCGCAACATCGTTTGGCTGCTTGGAATAGCTGCCGCCGGGAATGGTATAGGCCGAGGTGCCAAAAGCCACGTTGGTCGCCGCGATCACATTTTCGGGGATCGACAGCAGCACCACGTCGACATTCTCGTCAATCGCGCGGAAACTCGAATGCCTAACGAAGATACCATTAGTGGCCATGTCGATGCGTCCGTCCTGCATCAACTCGCCCTGCTCACGCGATCCTGCGCGCACCAACTCGCCGCCATTGGCCTCTAGCGTCGCCTCGTCTAGGCCCGCCGCGTCCAGCATGAACAACGCTACATCGCCAGTAATGTTGCCTGCGCGGTTGATCCCGATGGTGATGGGCGCACCGGAGGTCGCGAGATCATCGAGGCTGTCGAGGTTATATTCGTTCGCCATATCTTGGGTGACGAAGAAGTGCATCGGCGCCCAGTTATACATATACCCAATAGCTTGCAGGTTAGTGATCGGCGCGCTGAACGGCTCGCCGCCCTCAAGCGCGATCTTGATCTCGGCGTCATGGACAAGACCCAGATCGGTGCGACCTGCGGCCAGAAGACCGATATTGGCAAAACCACCACCAGTGGCCTGATAGGTTATGACTGCATCTGCGTCGTCGACCTTAGCGGCGCGGTCCATCCCGGCGCCGAGCAAGGACCAAAGGCCACCTGGGCTGCCGCCTGAAAGCGTTAGATTGAGCGCGTCCGCATGGGCAGCACCGCCTGATACGGCCATCCCCATCGCGAGGGCAATATGTGTGAGTTTCATGGTCTTCCTCCCTAGTGTTCAAATAACATGAAGCCGCGGTTTGATCCGCGTTTCCAGTGAGTTGGCCGGTCGTGTTCGGGGTCTAAGCGATCCTCTTTTCATGGCCCATCGCAGGAATGCCTGCGATATTCGGTGCAAAGCGCAGGTCTAATCTGGCGCTGTGGCGTCCGCGTCGTCCTTGCCCAGCTCGCGCCAATCCTGCGCCTTGGGGTAGATGCCTTCGCGGCTGGCAATCTGCGTATGCGCCACGCGCGGCTCTTCAGTGCCAATCGCGGGCCCGCCCTCGGCAACGCGCGCTGCTGCATCAACCATCAGGCGGCGAAACTCGACAATCGCGAGGTCAGACGCGCCAAGGATATCGCTGGTGCGGTCGACGATCGCGCCCATTGAGACCCACATAACGATGTCTTGGTTCGGGATGCCTTTAACGCCGGTGAAATTGCCGTCCTTCATCATCTGGCGATCTTGCAGGAAGTTGTTTTCAGGCTTGCGCTCAGACACCCAGCGCGCGTCAAGGTTCACACCTTTGACGACATGGTTGAACTTTCGCCAATCATCGGTGCTCGGCGTCGCTTCACCGCCCCACGCAATGAAGTGGAAATGCGAGGTCTCGTCATCAATTGGGACAACGACCGTCGCCACATTATAGGATGCGTTGGGCGGGATCAGCGACGTGTAAGGCGCGATATATTCGGTAATGCGCAGGTAATTATGGGTCGCAGGATGGCGCATCGGCTTTCGGATTGCAGCATAGTGAAACCCGTAAGGCGTGGTCTGGGTCTGCATACGGGGGGATTTGTCCGTGGACGGGCGGTACCAGCTTTTGTCGTCTGCGGCGGCGCTTTTTACGCGCGCTGGCACCATGTCAGACGAGTGCAGCGATGATGAGTGTGCGCTATCGATCTGGCCTTCGGTAATCTGCGCCCAGTTGGCCGGGATACGGATTTTCAGGATCGCGACGGGCGTATCTTCGGTGGGTGCAAAGGCAGGTGGCTCAAACGCAGGCGCATCTACTTCGGCCCCCAGCCAAGCCCAAACAAACCCGCCCCATTCGCGCACCGGATAGGCCCGATGCTTGACCTTATTGTGCAGCGGACTGCCTTCAGGCTCAGACGACATGGCAACGCAATTTCCATCCACGTCGAACTTCCAGCCGTGGTAAAGACAGCGCAGACCACATTCTTCATTGCGACCATAAACCAGCGAGGCGCGCCGATGCGGGCATAACTCGTCGAGCATCCCCAGCTTGCCTTCGGTATTGCGGAAACACACAAAGCGCTCGCCGAGTGCTTCGACCAGCAAAGGCGTGCCATCGGCTTTGGCCACCTCTTCGATTAAACAAACTGGGGTCCAGTGGGCACGCATCAGTTTGCCCATTGGTGCAGCACCCTCGACCCGGCAAAGCAGATCGTTTTCTTGCGCCGTCAGCATGTTGCTCCTCCCCAGTCGCGATGCTTATCTCGATGCTTGGGTCAATTCATTCCACAAAGGCCCGGTTGACGCAAGAAATTAGATATCTAATATCTACCATTAGAACACAGGAGCCACCCCGCCCTCATGACGCTTATGATTGATGTCACCATTTCCGAGCGCCGCAGTCTGACCGATGCGATTGCACAGTTCACGCTGACGCCCACGGGCAGCGGTGCGTTGCCGTCGTTTACCCCCGGCGCGCATATCACCGTCGAGACACCATCAGGCGCGATGCGGCGTTATTCGTTGGTCTCAGGCGGGACAGCGCCCGAGAATTACGTGATCGCGCTCAAACGTGAGGTGGCGTCACGCGGCGGATCGGCCTCGATGCATGACGCCGGTCTTGAGGGCACGGCGCTAAAGATAGAGCCGCCCGAGAACGACTTTGAGTTGGTAGCAGCACCTGACTACCTGCTGATCGCGGGCGGCATTGGCGTGACCCCGATCCTGTCGATGGCGCGGCACTTGGCAGCGCAAGGCACGCCGTTTCGAGTTGTGTATTGCACACGGACAGCAACCGAGACGGCGTATTTAGACGAGCTAGCCGCACTTGGAGATCACGTCACCATCCACCATGACGAGGGGGATTTTGAGCAGATGTATGATTTCTGGGACGACTTCGAGACGCCCAAACCCACCCATGTCTATTGCTGCGGGCCTGCGCCCTTGATGGAAGAGATCAAGGCGCTGTGCGGCCACTGGCCTGAGGGGCGCGTGCATTTCGAGGATTTCAAGCCTGTCGAGGTGGTCAAAGCAGACGATACCCCCTTCACAGTTCACTTGAAGAAGAGCGCGCAGAGCATTGAAGTGCCTTCTGATCTCAGCATTCTGGAGGCCTTGCGCGCGGCGGGTATCGCGACTGTCAGCTCCTGCGAGAGCGGTACTTGTGGGACCTGCAAATGTGGTCTGATCGAGGGCGAAGCCGATCACCGCGACATGGTCCTTATGCCCCATGAGCAGGCCAACAAGATCATGATCTGCGTGAGCCGCGCCAAATCAGCGGAGCTGGTGCTTGACCTCTAAGCTCAGCGACCCCGTGCGCCTCGGCGTTGCGGGATTGGGGCGCGGCTTCATGCTGAGCCTGCCATCGTTGCGCGTGGACCCGCATGTCCAGCTCGTCGCCTGCGCTGCCCCGCGTGCGCAAAGCCGCGATGCGTTCGTGGCCGAGTTCGCAGGCACCGGCCATGCAAGCATCGAGGCGCTAGCCGAAGACCCAAACGTCGAGGCCGTCTATGTAGCCACCCCGCATCAGATGCACCGGGCCCATGTGGAAGTGCTCGTTGTCGCGGGCAAAGCGGTGCTGGTGGATAAACCTTTGGCGATCTCAATGGAGGACGGCGCAGCAATGGTTGCGGCTGCCGCGCGCGCGAACACGCCGCTGATCACTGGGCCCAGCCACTCGTTCGACCAACCGGTTCTGGCCGCCCGCGCGCTGATCGAGGCAGGTAAGATCGGCCCACCGCAAATGGCGCTCGCGTTCAACTACACCGATTTCCTCTACCGTCCGCGCAGGCCCGAGGAGTTGAACACGCTAGAGGGCGGCGGCGTGCTATTCTCGCAAGCCATCCACCAGATCGACCTGATCCGCCTGCTAATGGGCGCGCGTGCCACCCTTGTGACTGCGCGCACCAGCGCTTGGGCCGCCGCGCGCCCGACCGCAGTGGCTTATACAGCGAGGCTCGACTTTGACGGCGGCGCCGTTGCCAGCCTGACCTATTCCGGGGCCGCTCATTTCGACAGTGATGTCTGGATGGACGGGATCGGCGAGTTGGGGATGGCAAAAGCTGAGTGTGCCCATGCCATGACCCGCGCGCGCATTGCAGGGCTGTCTCCCGATGCTGAAGCCGCCCTGAAATCGGGCCGCACTTACGGCGCAACGGGCGCACCACCCGCGGCCCCGAACGCCGAGCATTTCGGCCCGGTCATCATCTCCGGCCCAAAAGGCGACCTTCGCCTGACCCCAAAAGGCGTCGAGATCACCACCGCTGCTGGCCGCGACTTCCATGCTGCGCCCACAGATCCAGCCCCGCGCAGCCCGGTTTTCCGCGCGCTCTACGACACCTTGCGCCACAACACGCCGCCCGCGCAGACTGGCTCTTGGGGTCTTGCCAGCCTAGAAATTGTTCACGCGGTCCTCGCCTCGGCAAGGTCACGCGAAACCGTCGCGCTGACCCGACAAGGAGATTAACGCATATGTCCAAGCTTCCCCTGTCCATCGCCATGGGCGATTATGACCGCACTCGACCGATCCATGACGGGCGTATCCAGATCGATGCAGTTGAGCCGACGACAATGCTGTTGTCGCCTGAGGAAATGTTCTTCCGGGTTTTTCGCCACCAAGCCTTCGATGTTTCGGAAATGAGCCTGTCGAGTTACTGCGTAAAGCTCGCCCAAGGCGACTGTCCATATATAGCACTTCCAGTGTTTCTCAGCCGCGCGTTTCGCCACTCGTCGGTCTATATCCGCACCGATAAAGGGATTGAGCGCCCGGAGGATTTGCGCGGCAAGCGCATTGGGATAGCCGAATACCAGCTGACCGCGAATGTCTGGGCACGCGGCATTCTTGAAGATGAGTATGGCGTGAAGCCCAGTGATATCACTTGGGTGCGCGGCGGAATGGATGTGCCGGGGCGGCCTGAGAAGATCAAGGTTTCGCTGCCATCTGATGTGTCGATGCAGCAAGCCCCCGGTGGTAAAACCCTCGACGGAATGCTGCGTGCGGGCGAGATTGACGGCTTCATCGGTCCCCGCGCGATCCGGGCGTTTGACGAGGGTCATCCGGATGTTGCGCGCCTGTTTTCTGATGGCATTGCCACGGCTGCCGATCATTACCGCCGCACCAAATTGTTCCCGATCATGCATGTGCTCGGCGTTCGCAAAACGCTCGCGACCACTCATCCATGGCTGCCCGGCGCGCTTCTGAAGGCGTTCACGCAGTCTAAGATTCTGGCTGAGGTGGCGCTTGCGGATACGTCTGCCACCAAGGTTACGATGCCCTTTGTAGAGGACATTTTGGCCGCTGCACGCCAACTTATCGGGCCTGAGATTTGGACCTACGGCCTGCCCGGCAACGAGCATGTCCTTGAGACTTTCCTCGACTACCATCACCGCCAAGGCCTCAGCCCGCGCAAGCTGGATCTGGCCGAGCTGTTCCACCCCGCCACGACTGAGGCCTACGCGCTATGAGCGTTTGGCACCCCGGCGATCTGCTGCGCCTGAGCACGCTGAGAGGGCCTCGCTATGTCCAGATCACCCATACCCCCAGACCCTATCCGCCGGTGCTGCGTGCGCTGATCGGCGAGACGGCAGACACAGGTACCGCTTTCATTGCCATGGCGGAGCTACCAGGTGATGACCCGCGCATTGCCCATGTGGCAACTGCGCCGATCCCGCAGGCCGACAGCGTGTTTCCGACATTCCGTCTGGCCGTTAAGAACCGCGCCGGAGAACCCGTCTATTGGTGGCACTGGGACGGTGACGGGCTGCGCCTCGCCCCAGACGGGGCCAATTGCGCGTTGCCTTTGCGCGAAATCACCCCGGTTAAGACGCTCATCGCAGCGCTGGCTGCGCTTTAAACAAAGCCGCGCGTTGGTGGAATGCCGCGACCTTCGGCAACCGCAGCCTTCTCGTCGGCGTCCAAATTGTCGATGACCAGCATAAGGGTTTGGCGAAACGTTTCGGCGGAATCCTCGCTCAGTCCGCGCATGGCTTGCATGTTCACCTCAACTGCGAGCGGTTCCAGAACGTCGCGCAGGCGCTTTCCGGTCTCGGTCAGGAAGGTGTGTTGCTTGCGGCGATTGCCCGGAAGCGTGCGGCGGCTCACATATCCGAGGGTTTCCAGTTTATGCAGTGCGGTATGAACGGTTGGTTCTGTCAGTCCCGCGCGGTCGGCCATTTCGCGTTGCGACAGGCCTTCCTCATTCCATAAAATGCGCAAGAACACCCATTGGCCAAAGCTGACATCGTGATCGGCGAGACGGATTTGAAGCGAGCGCCCAAACCCGCGCGCGCATAGCCGCACAAGATGGGCAATCCGCTCGTCGGCATAGGCGGATGGTGTCAGATCTTCCACGTCTAAGCCTCTCCACAGTTCATATTTGCAAAGGCATAGCGCGAAAAGTTCGCACCGCTCAAGCATTCATGTTTTTGGCAGGGTCGCGGCTTAGCTGGAATAGGTATCGCGCAGCACGTTTTTCTGGACTTTGCCCATCGTGTTGCGAGGCAGCGCGTCTAGCATGATGTAGCTACGGGGATGCTTGAAACGGGCCAGTTTGGGGGTGACTTCGGCGGCAATCTGCTCGGGCGTTGGACCGCCAGCCTTAAGCACCACCGCAGCCAGCACGCTTTCGCCGAAGTCAGGATGCGGCACGCCGAAGACCGCACTTTCCAGCACGCCGTCTACATCGTTGATGACATCCTCAATCTCTTTGGGGTAAATGTTGTAGCCCCCTGAAATAATGAGGTCCTTCTGCCGTCCGACGATGCTGATGCGCCCGTCCGGCTCCATCACACCCAGATCGCCAGTGATGAAGAACCCGGTTGCGCGCAGCTCTTCGGCGGTCTTCTCGGGCATGTTCCAGTAGCCTTGAAACACGTTATCTCCACGCACCTCGATCATGCCAATTTCGCCGTATGCGGCAGGCATGCCATTCTCAGTAATCTCAACTTCTGTTCCGGCCAGCGCATAGCCCACAGTGCCCGCAAGGCGGTCGCCATCATAGGGGTTGGAGGTGATCATATTCGTCTCCGTCATCCCGTAGCGCTCTAGAATGCGGTGTCCGGTGCGGGCCTCGAACGCGATGTGGGTCTCGGCCAGCAAGGGCGCGCTGCCGGAAATGAACAGGCGCATGCCCGCACACAGCGTGCCGAGGAAACGCGCGTCACCCAGCATCCGCGTGTAGAATGTCGGCACCCCCATCATCAGGGTCGATGCAGGCAGCTCTTCAAGCACCGCATCCAGATCGAATTTCTGCATGAACCGCACGGAAGCACCCGCAAGCAGGCAGGTGTTCATCGCCACAAACAGCCCGTGGGTGTGAAAGATCGGCAGGGCGTGGATCAGGCGGTCGTCTTGCGTGATCTTCCACAAATCAGTGAGTGCTACCGCATTCGACAACAGGTTTTTATGCGACAGCATCGCGCCTTTGGAGCGTCCCGTGGTGCCGGAGGTGTATAGAAGTGCAGCCAGATCATCTGGCCTGCGCGCCACTGTCTGAAAGCTGCGCGCCTTGCCGTCGGCGGCAATGCTAAGACTGCCCTGCCCGCCTTGCGCAAGCGTCAGCACAGGGATGCCAGCACACAGACCAGTCATGCCGCTTGCGTCCTTGGCATCGCAAATCACGAGGCTCGGGGCGGCATCTTTGATGAAATAGGCAAGCTCTGCCTCAGTATAGGCGGTGTTCAGCGGCAGATAGACAGCGCCCGCCTGCACCGCAGCCCCATAAAGCGCTATGGTATCGGCGAGTTTGGGGGCTTGTATAACAATGCGGTCGCCGGGCTTAACACCCGCCTCAATCAACACATTGGCAATCTGTGCGACCCGACCCAAGAACGCATCATAGGTGATGGATGCGCCCTCGTCAGTCTGCAAGAACGGTGTGTGATTGCCTGCGTGGGGCGCGAAGAGCGCGTCAAAAAGCGTGTTGGTCACGAGGTCGGCTCCTTCGGTTTGGTTGTCAGCGCTGTGGTGGCAAGCGCCTGCACCGGCTTGGAGGCAGCGATCTTGCCGCGCAACGCGAAGCTCTCATGGTTTGTCTCGATCTGGGCCAGATCATAGAGGTAGTTCACCATTGCGCCGCTCGACCATGCCATGCCGTTGGGCGAGGTGTCGGCGCCCGCATGGACCGCATGCGCCTCGGCCCCGTTGCCCAGATGGAAGCGCGCAACCGGGTCCAGCGGCGTGCCGTCGGCGCGCTTGGCCGTCAGCAAATAGCGCGCTGTCAAGGCTCGCACATCTTCGGGCGGCGCAGTCGCGTCCAGCACCGCGCCAGCCGCAGCGGATAGGTCTGCATCTTGCGACAGCCCGCGCAACCATGCGTTCAACCCCGGCAGCGGCGACAGGGTCACGAACTGTTCAATCTGCGGACACCCTAGGGACAATTCCGACACCACCTGTTTGATCAGCAGGTTGCCGAAACTGATGCCCGTCAGGCCCTTCTGGCAGTTGGAGATCGAATAAAACACCGCCACCCGCGCGTCTTCAGGATCAAGCGGAACACGACCATCTGACAGCACAGAATCAACAGAGCCCGCGATCTTTTCGGTCAACGCGACCTCGACAAAGATCAGCGGCTCGTCAGGCATCGAGGGGTGGAAAAACGCGAAACATTTGCGGTCAGACGGATATAGCCTGCGCCGCAGATCATCCCAATCGTCGATCTGGTGGACGGCCTCATAGGCCACGATCTTGTCGAGGATGCGCGCAGGCGTGTCCCAGTTTATCTGTTTGAGCACCAGAAATCCGCGATTGAACCAACTGCGCAGAAGATGGACGAAATCGTGGTTGGTGCGCTTCAGCTCAGGATGCGCTTTCAAAAAGCCCAGTAGGTCCACCCGCATCGCGACCAGATCCGCCGTGGCCCCAAGTGGTTGGTTCAAGCGGCGCAACAACTCTTGGCGCCTTGGCTCGGCCGCATCCGTAAGTGCTGCAAACCGCTCGGGCGTTGCATCCTCGCCGTAGTCTTTCGCCAACTGCCCGAGGGCTGCCGCATCAATATCGAACGCATCGTTCAAAAACTGGAAAAACGCGAGCTTCTCGTCGCTGGCAAGCGAGGCGTAGCGCTCAAGGATCGTTGAGGCGAGGCGCAAACCAGACACCTCCCCTTCCGCCGACAAAAGTGCGTCGCACAATGTGTAGATGTCGCGCTTGTCAGCCTTGCCGCGCGCAGCACCCGTGCGGTCAAACAGGGTCGACAGAAGATCGCCAAGAAACCGGTTGCGCTGCATAACCGCCCCTACAGATTGCCCAGACGCGGCGACAGATAGTCCCCGGTCAGCGCGTAATGATTCACCAGGCGGTCAACCGCGAGGTCGGCGTTGTGGCCAAGTGCAGCCTCTAGAATCTCGGCATGCTCGAATGGAATATCGCGGCTCACGTACTGCTCGGAACTGGCTGCTAGGTAGCGGTACCGAATGTTCAGATCATAAAGCTGGCCGCAATATTTCAGCAACATCTGCGATCCGCTATTGTCCAGAAGCGCCATGTGGAAGGCCTTATGGGCCAGCTCAAACACAGCCGTGCCTGGGCCCACTGCTTTCTTCATGCGGTGGTGGCTGAGCACCAAGCGCTCTTCCCATTCAGACGTGGTATTGGCGATGGACTTGCGCAGCGCCATGTCCTCAAGCGTCGAGCGCAACATCAATATCTCTTCGAAATTCGCCTGACTGGCCGGGGCGGCACGAAACCCGCGTTGGTCAATCCGCTCCACCAGCATATCCGAGGTCAACAGGCTGAGCGCTTCGCGGATCGGCGAGGCCCCCAGACTAAGCATCGCGCGAAGCTTATCAATTTTCAGCTTCTCGCCCGCGCGCAACTCGCCCGTCAGGATCATCTCCCGCAGGGTCAAATACGCGCCGCGCGTGGCGGATTTCTCGCGTGCGCCGGTGTCGTCGATCATGCTCATGCGCGTGGCTTTCCCATCTTTTAGGACATCGAGACCGCTTTGGTGGACAGGCCCACCGATATCGACAGCGAGCCTTCGTTTATCATCCAGCGACATAGGGTGAAACTGCGCGCACCAGAAAGATGCATCGGATCAGCTTGGGCCAATGCGCGTGCGTCCTCAAGTCCACCGGCGCGGTACACGATCATACCGGTGCCGTGCATATGCTCGCCGGTCTCGTCCGACATTGGGCCTGCGAAGGCCAACTGGCCTGCGGCTTCCAGTTTGGCTTGATAGGCTAGGTGATCTGGCAAAGAGGCCTTGACGTCCTCGGGCGCTTTGGCGGGCGTGCTGAGGGCCACATAAAGCTCCAGCGCCAAAGCCCCGCGCGCTTTTGCGTTCGCTTTATATTCCGTCCAAGCAACCATATTCTTACGCCTTTTTCTAAAAAATCGATATTTCTTGACAGTCAGGCTAATTGTAGGCAGAAATTGAGGCGACTGACAAGGATGGTAGACATGAAATATCTGGTGGGGGAAACGACAGGCGGTACGGCGGTCTTCTCGGTAAACGGTGCAAACGCTGTTAATCTAAGCGATCTGAGCCCGAATGTCGGCAGCGACCTGATGGGTCTGATCGCCAATCCGGGCCTCGGCGACTCGCTGCAAGCGGCTATTGCTACCGCACCGACTGTTGCGGTCACCTCGATCACGCCCGCCCTGCCCGTCGCCAAGCCCGGAACCATCATCTGTCTGGGTTTGAACTATATCGACCACATCAAAGAAGGCGGCTATGATATCCCCGAATACCCCGCCCTGTTTATGCGCGGCAAGAACTCCATCATGGCCGCAGGACAACCAATGGTGCGCCCGACAGTGTCCGAAAAGCTCGACTATGAGGTCGAGTTGATGGTGATCGTTGGCAAAGGCGGGCGCCATATATCTGAGGCCGACGCGCTCGATCATGTCTTCGCCTACACGGTTCTGAATGACGGCTCGGTGCGCGACTACCAGCGCAAGACCCACCAGTGGACGCCCGGCAAGAACTTCGACAACACCGGTGCAATTGGCCCTATCTCGGTCACGCCCGACGAGTTGCCAGCGGGTGCTACTGGCCTGAAAATTGAAAGCCGCGTTGGCGACGAGATCCTGCAAAGCTCTAACACCAAAGACATGATGTGGTCGGTTGCCAAAACGATCTCGCTGATTTCGGTCTACACCACGCTTGAGCCCGGCGACTACATCGCCATGGGCACGCCCCCCGGTGTCGGGCATGCCAAAATCCCGCCGCGCTGGTTGCGCCCCGGCGAAACGGTCGAGGCAGAAGTTGAAGGCATCGGCATCTGCGCGTCACCGATTGTGGATGAGAAGGATTTTTCGGCCAAGGTTGCAGCACAATGAGCGCGCCAACCGGAGAAGCGTTAGCAGCCGTCCGCGCCAAGGCCCAAGACGATGTGCGCGCCCTGCGAGGTCGGATTGATAGGCTCGCCAAGGACCAGCTTGATCTGATCTTAACCGACGCGCGCTCGCATTATGCATGGCAAGACAAGCCCGTGCCTGACGCGCTGCTGCGCGAGATCGTTGAGATCACCATGGCGGGTCCAACCAGCATGAACACCTGCCCAGCGCGCATCGTGTTTGTGACCAGCGATGCTGGCAAGGAGCGTCTGGCAAAGTCGCTTAAACCCGCCAATGTGGCCAAGATGATGGGCGCGCCGGTCACGGCAATCATCGCACATGATCTCGATTTCTGGACCCAATTGCCGTTCTTATTCCCGCACGAAGACCGCAGACATTTCTTTGAGGGCAAAACCAAGCATTGCGAGGACACCGCCTTTCGCAATGGCACCTTGCAGGGCGCGTATTTTATGATCGCAGCCCGCGCTGTCGGCCTTGATGTCGGCGCGATGTCGGGTTTTTCCAACGAGATCGTGGACCAGGAGTTCTTCGCAGACACCAATCTGCGCTCAAACTTCTTATGCAACCTTGGCTACGCCGATGAGGCTGCACTTTTCCAGAAACTGCCACGCTTTGCTTTCGAGCAAGTGTGCACCTACGCATGAGGATGTGATGGCCGAAGTTCGTATGAAAACCACCGTCAAGCTGCGCGCCAAGGCCGAGTGCCCGTCCCATGCGCGCGCCGACATAGCGATCCGCGATCTGGTCTTTGCCGTCGACGAGCCGACAGCGCGGGGTGGCACAAACGCAGGGCCAACACCCACGGATACGGCCCTTGCAGCCTTGATCGGGTGCACAAACGTGATCGGCCATAAATGCGCCTCGACGCTGGGTATCGATATTGGCCATCTGAGCATCGATGCGACATGCGATTTTGATCGGCGCGGCGTGACACTGACTGAGGAGATCAATGTCCCGTTTGAGGCGATCGAGCTGCGCGTCACAGCCAGTGGTTCTGCCAGTCAGGCTGATCTGGACCGTGTGGCCGAGCAGACCAACAAATATTGCCCGCTTTCTAAACTGTTCATCGCGGGAGGCACGAAACTTCAGGTGAGCTGGCACAAAGACTAGCCCCACCCCGTATTTAATTTCACACTTTCAGGGAGGAAAGATATGAAACATTGGACCAAAGCACTGGCGCTGAGCGCGCTAATGGCTGGATCGGCACTCGTTGCTGTCCCCGCCGCCATCGCTCAAGAGCGTATCTCGGCAGTCGTCATCGACGGCTATCCCGCACGCGCGCTCTGGGTACGTGAATTTACCGCCTTCTTCATTCCAGAGGTTGACCGCCGCCTCGCCGAGACCGGCAATTACGCAATGGATTGGCAAGAAAACTACGGCGGCTCGATCGTGAAGCCGCGCGGCGTGTTGGAAGGTATCGAGTTGGGTCTGGGCGATATCGGCATCGTCACTACGATTTTCCATTCGTCCAAACTGCCCAGCCAAGGTCTGGCCGCTGTAACCCCGTTCGTGGCCACTGATGCTCGCGCCGTCGCACAGGCCGTGGACGAAATTGCCCGCGAATTCCCAGCAATGCAGAATGAATTTGCCGCCCAGAACCAAGTTTATCTGGCCACAGGCGTCGTGCTCGACAGCTATCAGGTGTTCTCGACCACCGAGGTCAGCGGTCTGTCTGATCTGGAGGGCAAGAAGGTTGCCGGTGCAGGTATGAACTTGCGCTACCTTGAGGGTATCGACGGGGCAGCAGGCGTGCGCGGCGGTCTGACCGACTTCTACAACATGCTGCAAACCGGTCTGGTAGATGCGGGCATGCTGTGGCCTGAAGCGGCTGCGACCTTCAAGATTTCCGAAGTGGCACCGTATATGCTGCGCGCGGATCTGGGGGCGGTGAACTCTAAGACCATCACCGTGAACCAAGACTATTGGGACGCACTTCCCGAAGAGGTCCAAGACGTTCTGCGCGCTGTTGCGATTGACTACCGTGACCATGTAGCGGGCATTGCCATGGACCGCGCTGCGGCGTCTGAAGCAACTTATGTGGAAACCGGTGGCACCATTGTCGAGGTTTCTGCCGAGGACCGCGCCGCATGGGCCGCCGCCATGCCGAACATCGCTCAAGAATGGGCCGCCACGCTGAATGCGGCTGGCGAAGATGGCACAGGAATGTTGGCTGCCTACTTGGGCAAGCTGGAAGCCGCTGGCTATGTCGGTGTTCGTGACTGGACCCAAGAGTAAGCCGGAAAACTAAGGGGGAGGCCCGCAAGATGTTTCAAACAGTCCTAACGGGCCTCTCCAAATTCACCAACGCGGTTGCGATGGCTGCCAATGTGGCTGGAACGTTGATCGTTCTGGCGCTTGTCACCATCGTTAACTTCGACGTTGTGGCGCGCGGCGTGTTTCACGCACCGTTCCGCGGCACATACGAGGTTGTTCAATTCTCAGTGGTGCTGATTGTGTTTCTGCAACTGCCCGACGTAGTGCGCGTGGACCGGCTGACGCGCTCGGACGGGTTCCTGAACGTAATCCACAATCGCCGCCCCAATGTGGCCGCAAGCATGCGCCGGATCATCAATGCCCTGTCGGCGATTTTCATGGGGCTGATCGCCTACATCATGTTCCCCGAATTCATTAAGATGTGGCACACGCAAGATTATTTCGGCGTGCCGGGTATTTTCACCGCCCCGTGGTGGCCGATCAAGCTGGCGATTGCCTCAAGCTCGGCACTTTGCAGTGTGATCTTCGTCCTCAAAGTGATCAGCGCGCAAGACAAGCCGCAGTTGATCCGCATCCCCGAACATGACGAGCCCGCCCCATGACCCCCATTGAAATCGGCCTTCTGTCGGTCATCGCCATCATATTTCTGATATATTCTGGCGTCTATATTCCCATAGCACTTGGCATGGTGTCGTTCGTCTCGATCTGGTTGATGCGCGACAACTTCACCTTGGCGCTGAACCTGCTGAAAGTGGCCGTGGGCGACAGCGCGATGGAGTATTCATTCGCTACAATCCCGCTGTTTACCTTCATGGGGTTAATCGTCTCAAAAGCGGGGTTGGGCAAGGATATCTACGAGGTCATGACCCTGCGCTTTCGCAAGGTCAAAGGCGGCATCGGCATGGCAACCGTGGGGGCCAACGCGGTGTTCGCGGCAGTCACAGGCTCGTCCATCGCATCGGCGAGCGTGTTCACCAAGGTCTCTGTTCCGCAGATGATTGCCCAAAAATACAACCCGCGCTTTGCTGTGGGCGTCGTGGCAGGCAGCTCGGTGCTCGGCATGATCATTCCGCCCTCGGCGATGCTGATCATCTACTCATTCGTGGCCGAACAGTCCGTGGGCGACATGTTCCTTGCAGGCGTCGTCCCCGGCATCATGCTGGCAGTCGCATATATCGCTGCGATCTGGTTCATGGGCCGCTTCACGCCGAACTTCGTCGGGGGACGCGCCTCGGACGATTACGAATGGATGAGCCCGCGCGAAGTCGCCTCCAAGACCTTTCCCACACTTGGCCTGATCACGGTGGTTTTGGGCGGCATCTACACGGGCTGGTTAACGGCGGTTGAGGCCGGGGCAACTGGCGCGCTCGTCGCCCTCGCCATAGCACTTGTGCGCCGCTCGATGTCTTTGCGCGGCTTCTGGGAAGCCCTGCTGGAGACAGGCCATATCACCGCTGCAATCTTGTTTCTTATCACCGCCGCGTCGATCTACAGCCGCATGCTTGGCATGGCGGGCCTGCCTAATCAGCTGGAAGATATTCTGGCGGGCAACGAGTCGACATTTCTGATGATCATGGTGCTATATGTGCTGCTGATGTTGTTTCTGGGCACACTTCTCGACACCGCGTCGATCATCTTGATTGTGGTGCCGCTGTTCTTGCCGCTGATCGAGGCGATGGAGCTGTCGCTGATCTGGTTCGGTATCATCACCGTTGTTGGTGCCGAGATTGGCCTGCTAACGCCGCCACTGGGCATCTCATGTTTTGTGATCAAATCTACGCTGAACGATGACAGTATTACCCTAAAGGATGTGTTCATGGGCGCCCTGCCGTTTGCATTTGTGATGCTGCTGGTGCTGATCGTGTTGATCCGCTTTCCAATCTTAAGCCTCGCGATTCTGAACTAGAAAAGCCGCTGTGGGATCATAACATCGAGAACGTCACCTACTGTATTGGCGAGGATACCGAACCGCGAGTTTATGAATGTTTTTTTAGGTCAGCTCAACAACCGGTCCCTTGGAAAACGGTGCCACGTAGGCGGGCTCTAAACCGAAATCAGCGAAGACCAGTTTCGGACAACTGATATCTGCACATAACAACCTACCGACATATCTCGAGCGGTCCCTACCCAGCATCCCGAACTTTGGCAGCACCAGCGTCATGGTTGCATCCGCGCGCATACACGGTGTTCGGGCCTCTCCTATGGTTCCATCAAAGCCTGATGGGACGTCCAAGGACAGAATTGGTGCGTCTGCCGCGTTGGCAGCCAAGATGAACTCAGCGACCCTGCCCCGAGGTGCGCCCCTAAGGCTGTATCCAATCAATCCATCAATGATCAGGTCGTAGTTTGAGGTGACAGCCTGCGGCTCAATAAGGCCGACGCTCGATATCTTTTTCAGGATTTCGAACTGAGCCAACGGGACCTCGGACAGATCGCTTTGCGTACGGCTCAGCCCGATATCACAGGTGGCCCCCCAACTTACCAACCTACGTGCAGCCACAATCGCGCCGCCCCCGTTGCCGCCCATTCCAGCAAGCACGGCGATACGTTTGTCCGCCACATCACCGCTCAGGAACAGATCGCGCGCGACATTGGCAAGTTGCAGACCGGCATTTTCCATCATTTGGAATAGAGTGATGCCAAGGTCCTCAATCATCCGCCGATCAACTTCGATCATCTGGTCGGTTGTCACCGTCGGCAGGGCCGCGGCCGATGGGAAAAGCTGCCTCGAGCCTGTCATCTTGGTGCAGTCAATTCATTTAAAGCGAGATGTGCAGCCGGGGTTCCAAAGCACAGAACCCTGTCACCTGCACTCAGGCGCAAAGTCCCTGAACTGGGTGGCTCGTCATTCATCCGCAAGACCATTAACCCTAGGACCGGCGCATCAACGCTACAGTTATGCTGTGAGACGTGTTCTGCGATCTGCGTGCCATCGGGCAGTTCCGTGACGACGAGATGTTGTCCGCCATCAAACCATCCGAGCCGTTTCAACACTGCAGAAATCACACCGCAGAGAACTTTATCTAACGCGTCACTCATTGCGACTGCGCAAATCACAATCACTGCAAGCACCATGTAAAGGATCGTCCACGGCACGTTGCCGTCTTGGGCCGTCGATACGGCAAGGATGACAGCAGAAGCCAGCGACACGACCCCAAGATGGCCCGCAAACATCAATCCAATCAGCACGCGCCGCCGCAACGGGTGGTGCATGGTCGTTTCAGCCTCTTTCGTGGTGAAGCCCGTCCCGGTTAACGCCGAGATGCTCTGAAACCGTGCAGCGTCCAGCGGCATACCCGTTAGCCGTAATGCGGTGGCACCGATGCGAACAACGATCAGCGACACCGCGAGAATGATAAGCAATGTTAGGGCGGCTGTCACTTGCTACACCAACTCTGCATCCGTCATGATCTCGACCAATGCCGGACCATCTACATCGAGGGCTTTTTGAATTGCACCCGCGATGTCTTCGGTCTTGGTTACCCTCTGCCCATGTCCACCACACAGCTTTGCGAACGCCGCGAATGATGGGTTTTGCAGGTCGGTCTCCCACACAGGCCACTCGCCTGAGCGTTGTTCCTTGGAGATTTTGCCGAGTTGGCCGTTATGCAAAAGGATGTGGGTTACATCCATGCCGTATTTGACCGCAGTGGTGAAATCCATCGGGTACTGACCAAAGCCCCCGTCCCCGGAGATTGATACAACCTTTCGCCCTTTGAACGCTGTCAAATCCTGCGTTGCGGCCCACGCGCCCATGCCCGCCGGGAACCCAAACCCGATAGAGCCGAGATAGCCTGACATCAGAACGCGCTGTGTGCCCTTGGTTTCAAGATAGCGACCGAAGGAATAGGTATTGTTGCCCACGTCGACGGCAAAGATCGTATCATCCGGCACCAGCCTTCCAAGTGCTTCAAAGATGGCGAACGAGTGAATGCCCTCTCCGTGCTCCTCGGCTAGGCGGCGATGCTTTTCATCACGCCACATGGCCCAGCGGTCAGCGACTTCGCTTACCTGATCATCTGCTTCAGGGTTTGATCTGATCCGGTCAGCAGCCGCGTCACAAAACGCGCCGATATCGCCCCAGACGGGTATCTTCACCGGATGGAATTTCCCAAGCTGCATTCGGTCGTAATCCACCTGAATGATGTTCTGCTTCAACGCGATCCCGGTGTGGTTTGAAAAACTGGCCCCAAAGGCGACCAGAACATCTGCCTCGTTCATGAACCAGCTTCCAATCGGGGTGCCCGAGCGCCCAAGCACACCTGCGCCAAGCGGGTGACTATCAGGCACCAACCCTTTGGCCTTGAAGGTCGTGACCACAGGTGCCCCGATCTTTTCGGCAAGCGCGATGATCTGATCGCGCGCACCATACGCCCCGTGTCCAACCACAATCATTGGCCGTTTCGCTGAATTCAATAGCGCCACTGCCGCCTCAATGTCATCGTCTGCTGGAACAACACGCGTGCCGCCCATCCGCCCGGTGGGCGCACCAGCGGGTTTGTCAGATGGCATGGTCTGCACATCATCAGGGAAAATCAAATGAGCCACATCTTGATTAACGATCGCGTTCTTGCAGGCGAGCGTCATCAGTTCTGCGTGGTTTGATGTGCTCAGCACAGGTTGCGAGAAATGCGCGACCGCCTGAAATGCCGATTTCAGGTCAATGTCTTGAAACGCGCCCGGTCCAAAAACCTGCGTCTGCACTTGCCCGGTTAGGGCCAATACCGGCGCGCGGTCTACTTTGGCGTCCCACATTCCAGTCATCAGATTGGTCGCCCCGGGCCCTGCGATGGTCAAGCAGGCCGCAGGTCTCCCTGTCAGTTTTCCGTAAGCCGAGGCGGCAAATGCAGCCGCGCCCTCATGTCGGATCCCATAATACCTCAATTTCTTGTCGATTACCGAAAGCCGT
>JAWUXZ010000048.1:0-59119 GCA_034111085.1 Dinoroseobacter sp. | reverse complement strand
AAAGCCATCTTTCATTGTGAAAAGCTACGCTTTATGCGCCCAAGCTGCGCCGCAAATTGACCCGATCCGCGCCTCAGGCCCCAATCATCAGCTCTGTCGCCTCAACATGTAGATCCGCCGGAACAAAGGGGATAAGCCTTTAGGCGTTGAATGTGCTGCGTGGCAGGGCGTTTCGGTCGGCAATAACGCCGCCGATGGTGAACATCGTCGACATCACGCTAGAGCTCGCGCCAAACCCCAACACACCGAACGTGAGGGCCGTCGCGAACCCCGGAAACACCGATAAAGCAGCCGCGGCGATGATAAAGCCAAGCGCCGCAATCCCGACCATCGGGAATGGGTTCGCGCCTTGGTCGATCTGTTTGGCGAAAGTCCGGTTCGCAGAGATGACGACGACAGCAACCGCGCCAGCATAGAGGCTGATGGTCCAAGGCTCTTTGCCGAGGCCTTCGACAATGAAGAAACCCATAAAGGGCATGATCATCGCATTGCACATGGTGGCGATGAAAAGCAGCCCGAAAAACGGAGCGTAGCGAATTAGGGTCATGGAAGTGTTTTCCTGTGAGGCGTCATAACTTGCAAGCCTAGCGGACCGTCGTCCATTGCGCAGCGATGCGATTTGAACGTATCGTTTCAGTGGTGAACGAATGAGGTGCCCGATGAAGCGAGCCCGTTGGGATGATATGGCCGCATTTTTGGCGGTGGCGCGTGCCGGGGGCTTGGCAGGTGCAACACAATCAGCCCAAGTAAGTTCCCCAACTCTGGGCCGCCGCATGCGTGCCCTTGAGCGCGCAGTCGGGCGCGAGTTGTTCATACGCCGGACCCACGGCTATGACCTGACAGAGGCCGGGCAATCGATGCAGGCGGCCTTGGAAGACGTCGCCGCGCGCATCGACCGGATTATCGCGCCGCCGTCCGAAGGCGCGCTGCCGCTGGTCAAGATATCGGCTGGGACATGGACGACCATGGCCCTTGTTCGGCAACTCAGGCAATTGGCCGGCGATCCACCGGATTTGCAATTGCGCTTTGTTTCGTCGGAAACTGTGCTGAGCATCGCCCGGCGCGAGATCTCTATTGCGGTGCGAAACCAGCGCCCGACCGAGCCGGGCCTTGCGGGGCGAAAGCTTGGCCAGAACGTGTTTGCTGTCTACGCGGTGCCAGACACGCCTTCGGGGTGGATTGTTGTCAACGTCGACACACCGTCTGCCCGATGGGCACGCGCACGCGCCGGCTCAGATATATCCCATGAGGTTAGCGATCCGCGCGTTGCCCTTGATCTGGCATTGGTTGGCGCGGGTCGCGTCGTCTTGCCCACATTCATTGGGGATCACGAGACCACGTTAAGGCAGGTGTCCGAACCAATAGACGCTCTGACCCATAATGCATGGCTCGTGGCCCATGACGATGATCGCCATTTGCCCGAAATCCGGCGTGTGATCGAACGGATCGTGAAACTCAGGTCCTAGCGATCACATGCGTAAGTGTGGCTAGGCGCCTCAGCTCAACCCCTTACAAAAGGCCTGTATCCGGCCACACGCCTCGACCAATGCGGCGTCACTTGTTGCGTAGCTGACCCGGAAACAAGGGCTCAGCCCGAACGCGGCACCGAACACCACGGCCACGCCGGTCTCTTCCAGCAATGCCGTCGCAAACACCTCGTCATTCTCGATCAGCGTGCCGGCCTTGGACGTCTTTCCGATGCAGCCCGCTACCGACGGGTAGACATAGAACGCGCCCTCGGGCGTGGGACAGGTGATGCCCTCGGCCTCGTTCAGCATCGCTACCGCCAGATTGCGGCGGCGCTTGAAGGTCTCGTTATTGGTGGCGATGAAGTCTTGGGTGCCGTTCAGCGCCTCGACCGCAGCGGCTTGCGAGATTGAGCATGGGTTGGACGTGGTTTGCGACTGGATCTTGCCCATCGCCTTGATCAACGCGACCGGACCGCCCGCATAGCCAATGCGCCAGCCGGTCATAGCGTAGGCTTTGGACACGCCGTTGCAGGTGAGCGTGCGCTCATACAAGGCAGGCTCGACCTCGGCCGGGGTGCAGAACTCAAAATCATCGTAGACGAGGTGCTCGTACATATCGTCGGTCATCACCCAAACATGCGGGTGGCGCATCAGCACATCCGTCAGGGCTTTGAGCTCGTCGCGAGTATAGCCCGCCCCGGTTGGGTTCGAGGGTGAGTTGAAGATGAACCACTTGGTTTTCGGCGTGATCGCCGCCTCAAGGGCGTCGGGCGTCAGCTTGTAAGAATTCGCTTCCGTTGCCATCGCAATGACCGGCTCGCCACCCGCCAGCAGCACCATGTCGGGGTAGCTGACCCAATAGGGCGCAGGGATCACGACCTCATCGCCCGGATTCATCGTCGCCATAAGCGCATTGATCAAGACCTGCTTGCCGCCGGTGCCAACGGTGATCTGGTTGACCTCATAGTCGAGGCCATTGTCACGCTTGAACTTCGCACAAATCGCCTGCTTCAGCGCCGGTGTTCCATCGGGGGCGGTGTATTTGGTGTCGCCAGCATTGATCGCAGCAATCGCCGCATCCTTGATATTTTCGGGGGTGTCAAAATCTGGCTCGCCGGCGCCAAGGCCGATAACATCGCGCCCGGCGGCCTTCAGTTCGCGCGCCTTTGTGGACACGGCGATGGTGGGTGATGGCTTCACACGGGCAAGGCTGTCGGACAGGAATGGCATTAGGTCGCTCCGATGGTTTGCAAACAAGTTGCTCGCGTCTTAAGTTGCCGCTTAATCCCAATCAAGATGAATCCCCGTAAAGGAGACCTCATGACCGAGGCGAGCGACTGGTTTAGTGAAGAAAGTGCCACATTCGGCGACAGACTTGCGGGTGCACGCGAAGCATCAGGCATGAAACAGGCCGATCTGGCCAAGCGGCTGGGCATCAAGGTCAAGACCTTGCGCAACTGGGAAAATGACCTGGCAGAGCCACGCGCTAACCGCATCCAGATGCTGTCGGGGCTTTTGAACGTTTCGCTGTCTTGGCTGTTGACGGGCAACGGCGAAGGGCCAGACGCGCCTTCAGACGCCGCCGTGATCCCGGCTAATCTGACCGAAGTATTGACAGAATTGCGCCAAATGCGCGCTGAGATGGAACGCGGGGCCGCGCGGGTCGCACGGTTAGAGAAACGTTTGCGTGCTGCCCTTGAGGCCGAATTGTGAGTGATCAAAACGACCCAAACGGGTTTCTCGGCCTCTCGGAACCAGCAATCACCGGCGAGGTTCCTGAGTACCGGCTTAAGCGAATGAAGATCCGTGCGTGGCGGCGCGGGATCAAGGAAATGGACCTGATCTTAGGGCCTTACGCGGATGCAAACCTTGCGATAATGGATGCAGATGCGCTTGATCTATTCGATGCGTTGCTCTTGGAAAAAGACCAAGATCTCTATCAATGGGTGTCAGGTCAGGCGAGCCCGCCCGAGCGTTTTACCGGCTTGATTGCGACGCTTGTGCCGCACTGATTTGCAAAAAAGCTGTTTCGATTAACGGCTTGTTGGGAATTTCCGGTCAAATCTAGTGGCGAACATAGCTGCTGGATCTGACGGAGACGCATATGAGCATTCATTCCCAACTTGGCGATGCACGCCAAATCGGCTTTCGCGCGGGCTATCTTGATAGCCTCGCGCTGGTAGAGCGGATGCATAGACTTTTGCTTGATGTGATTAAGGACGAATTTGAACGCGTCGGCGTGTTGGAAGTAAACGCTGTCCAAGCGCTGTTGTTGTTCAATATCGGCGAGAACGAGGTGACAGCGGGCGAGTTGAAGTCGCGCGGCTATTACCAAGGGTCCAACGTTTCGTACAACCTCAAGAAACTGGTGGAGATGGGCTATATGCACCACCAACGCTGCGAAATTGACCGCCGCTCGGTTCGGGTGAAATTGACCCAGGAAGGGCGCCATGTCCGCGATATTGTGAATGATCTGTTCGCGCGCCATTCCGAGGGCATGCAGGAAAAAGGCGCGCTGGATCAGCAGGGGCTTGAGGACATCAATACGGGGCTGAAACGGATGGAACGGTTCTGGGCGGACCAAATCCGCTATATTTATTGACGGGCGGCAAGGCGCAGGTCCGACTGCGTGATGGAAGATACCGCTAGGACCGCAAGTTCTTTCAATAGTTTGCGTCGCATCGCGTTCTCAAAATCATCAAAGGTTAAGGCGGCTTCGGTAAACGCCAATGGTCCGGTGATGACGCGGGCCGCGAAATAGGACAGCAGCTCTTTGATCTCAGCCTGCCTGCGGTCGGCCCCTCCAGCACCTGGGGCGTCAGTTCCAACCACCAAAGCGTTCACCGTGACGCCCGCCATCTCGGCCCGGTCACGCAAAATCTCCGGCTCTGGTCCTTCATTATTGGGCCCGTCGCCTGATACATCCAGCGTCAGTTGCCAGCACTCCGCTTGGGTCTGTAATGCCCGAGCGCCGAACAAGATCGCTGTGCCCAGGCCCGTTGCTTGGCGGTCAAGGGGCTTGGTCGTGGCGCGCAACTGGTCTGCAACCGACGCCACATCTGCCGGGCTTTGAGCAATCCGCCAGTCCACGAGCACGCGTTGCCGAGTGATCCCACTCCATTCATAGACCATCACGCGGACATGGGCGCTGGGCAACGCGAAGATCGCGGCCTGCACTTCGGCGTCTTGCAGCGCGCTCGCCAAGCCATCGAGTTGCAAACGATATTCGCGCGCATCAACCGATGATGACACATCCAGACCAAGCGCCAAGGCGAGCCGGCAGGTCGCTTGGGCGGGTGCGGCGAGGATAAGCAGGACGCAGATCACAAGCGCCTTCATTTCCAAGCCGCCACCGAACTGGCCCCCATCATCAACAAAGCAAGTCCCTTCACCAATGGGCGGTGTTTTCCATGCTTGACCATGGCTCTGCCGGGGCCAAGCGCTCGCCTTCCTGCAACAGCTCCACCGAAATATTGTCGGGCGAGCGCACAAACGCCATATATCCGTCACGCGGGGGGCGGTTAACCACATACCCCGCGTCAAGGAAGCGCTGGCAGACCTCATAGATATTGCCGACGCGGTAGGCCAAATGCCCGAAATGCCGCCCGTCTGAGGGTAATCCGTCATCACCGTCCCAGTTATAGGTCAACTCCACTGGGCAGTCTGGCTGTCCGGGGGGGGCCATAAACACCAGCGAATAACGCCCATCTTCGCGGTCAAAACGCTTCGTTTCTTCCAGACCTAGCAGCGCAAAGAAGGTCATCGAGGCGTCTAGATCTTTCACACGAACCATCGTGTGCAAATATTGCAGCGTCATTTCCTGCCCTTTCGTGAACCAGTTGTCATGAGGTTAGGGCGTCGGCTGGCAGGCGCAAGGGGTCTGTCCCGGTGAAGCAGGTGAAGCTGATGTGCCGCGTTTTAATTCGTTGTGACCTCGCGGAGGGTCGAATTAACGTGCGAGCAGAGCAATATTTCGAGAGTTTATTACTGCCGCAAAGACATTATGACCGTCGCACCGCAGTTTCTAGAAAAGGGGCGGGCAACCATTCAGCATTGGCCTGACTGCATATCAATGCGGCGACAGGTTCCTGTGGCTTGACCCATCATCACGCGTTGCGGCATGCGAGGGTTCAAACGGTCTTGCTGAGGCTGGGTTGCGGCAGCCCAAATTGGACGGCAGCTAAAGAAACCCGCATTTGGTTGATCGCTGAGGCCTGTCGCTGGCAAGCCTAGCGTCATGCACCCAAAAACCGCCCTGAAGGATCACTTCTTATCGCGCGCAGCTTTTTCTTCTTTGGTCATCTTATTGTTCCAAGCGGTGTTGCTCAGACCCAGCTCCCTCGGGAGAGGTTTGGTTTTGCCGACGCTGATATTGCCGCCCTTGTTCAGGAACTCCTGAATAAGCGCGTCATCTGTGGTTTGTTTAGGAATTTGTTTCATGTTGGCCTGTTTAGCCGCGCAACCGGGCCCTTGTCACGCGCCTTCTGGTTGCGCCTGAGCGCGGGATGCTTGAAGTTACGGGACCAATGCCGGGGGAGATTACGACATGATGATCTACGGACTAGGCACCTGTGCCGTCTGCCAAAGGGCCCTCAAGGAATTGGAGGCGGCCGGCAAAGAGGTTAGTTTCCGTGATGTGCGCGCCGAGCCTTTGACCGAAGCGGAACTGACCGACCTGATAACCGAGTTCGGCGACCGGCTGGTGGATCGCAAATCGAACGACTACCGCGCGTTGAATACTTGGTTGAAAAACTCCGAGGCCGAGGCGCAGATTTCCGCCCAGCCTAAAGTGATGGCCCGCCCAGTGATACGCGATGGTGAGACGTTCTATCTGGGTTGGGACCAGACGGTGCAGGATGCTCTACTTCAAGGCTGATGCGGCACAGATTGAATTTGGCCAAGACCCAATTTCGGGCGGTTCTGATTGATCAAAGTCGGGCGACGCTGTCCGGTCCTTGCCGCCGACCAGTGGCTTTTTTCTGCCGGACCGAGCTAAACGCGCTGCGCCCACATACACCTATCAGCAAAACAGAACTTCCCCTCTCTGGCCCCGCACCATATCCTAGCCTCATATCAGGGTTGGGAGGCCGCGTATGACCATGGGCTTGATTGGCAGGGTGCAATCGCCGCGCATTATTCGGATCGGTGGCGGCGTCGCGAAAGAAGTGGCCGAAGTTCTCGCGCAGCTTGGTTTGTCGCGCCCCTTGATTGTGACCGATAAGCCGCTTGTCGCGCTCGGCCATGTCAGCACCGTCACCGATGTCTTGGACCATGCGCAAGTGCCTTGGACGCTCTTTGATGGCGTCGTCGAGGACCCGACAGATACATGTGTGGATGCGGGCCTGACCGCCCTTAACGCCGGCGATTTTGACTGTATAATTGGTCTGGGTGGCGGCAGCCCGATGGACGCGGCCAAAGCGATCAGTTTTCTCAGCGTTAATCCCGGCCATGTGCGCGACTATAAAGCGCCCCGTCAGATCGACCGCTGCGGCCCGCCGGTTATCTTGATCCCCACCACAGGCGGCACCGGATCCGAGTTGACGCGCTGGTGCGTGATCACCGACACCGAGCGCACTGAGAAATACAACCTGTCGGGCCTTGCCTGTGTGGCCACCGCTGCCTTGATCGACTGGACCTTTACCGTCACCAAGCCGCTGCGCATCACCGCAGACACCGCCATCGATAGCCTGACCCACGCGATTGAGGCCTATGTCAGCCGCAAGGCGTTTGCCTATACCGATGCCTTTGCGTTGTCGGCGATGCCCGCGATTGTCACCCATGTACGCACCGCCTGCGCCGAGCCGGATCACGCAGAGGCGCGCGAAGCGCTTATGTTGGCGGCATCCCAAGCCGGAATGGCATTTTCCAACGCGTCGGTTGCACTTGTTCACGGGATGAGCCGACCGCTTGGGGCGCATTTTCATGTGGCCCATGGTTTATCTAACGCGATGCTATTGCCTGCGGTGACCTCGTTTTCTGTTGGCGCCGAGCAAGCGCGGTATGCGACCTGCGCGCGTGTGATGGGCTGGGCGAGTGACGCAGATGCTGACGCTGTGGCCTGCGGCAAGCTGGTCGAGGGGCTGAGGCGTCTGAATGCGGATCTGACTGTGCCAAGCCCAAGCGCGCTAGGCCATGTCGCAGACGAGGGCACATTGGCGTTGATGGCTGCGCAAGCGCTCGCGTCAGGCTCGCCGCAGAACAACCCCAGGGTTCCGACGGCAGACGAGATTGTGGCGCTTTACCATGAGGTTTGGTGAGCGTCACGGTGCTGCTACTTTCGGCCCATGACCCACAAGATCATCTCGGCTAAGGCGTCTCGGTCCACGGGCTTAGGCAGGAAGTCGTCGATGCCCCCGCGCCTGTAGCGACTTGCACATCTGCGCCCACATAGGCTGAGCAGGCCACGATAGGCACCCCGTGCATCTGGCTTTCGGAATTGCGGATTTGCTCGGTTGCACCCACGTCGGTCTCGGCGCCGATCATGTCGGCGATGCTGCGACAGATCGATAGCCCTAAGCCCCAGCCGCCGCGCTCTTTGCCAAAATCGCTCTTAATCTGGACGAAGGGTATAAACAGGTTGCCGAGCTGCGCTTGGGTCGTGCCGACGCCCGTGCCCGTGCCCGTGTCTGTGACGCTGAAGCGCAGCCGAGTTGTCGTGTCGGTGCGGGCCAATTGCTCGACGCTCAGAACAACGCATCCGGTTTCAGTGTATTTTAATGCATTCGACAGGAAGCTATTGAGGATTTGTTGCAGCCGCACTGGATCGGTAACTACCCGTTCGGGCAGATCCTGATCCAGCGAAATGCTCAGGCTAAGGCCCTTTTCGTTGGCACTACAATACCACCAGTCGGCCACTTGATCGAGCATCGGTTTCAAATCTAAGGCGCGCACATTGATCCGCATTCGGCCCGCTTCAACTTGGCTGAGGTCCAGCAGATCGGTCAACAGGCTTATCAAGGTTCCGCCCGCACTGACGTGATTCTGGCGCTTGTCATCAAGGTCCGTCAGATTGAACAGTTGCGCAAAGCCCAAGATCGCATTCATTGGCGTGCGGATCTCGTGGGTTCATCGCGGCTAGAAACGGTGACTTGGCGGGGCTTGTATCAGTCGCCCTGATGACGGCCTCTTTGAGCCGCGTATCGGTTTGGCGGATTTCGGTCGCGTCAGTCAACGTGCACAGCCGTGCAATGATAGAGCCTGATCCATCGAACACCGGAGTGGCGGACATTATCGTGGGCACGCGGACACCTTCACTGCGGATCATGTCGGCGGTGCGGGCTTGCAATGGAGCGATCAGACCGCCTTCGGACCAATCGCCCTCGCCCTGATGCGCCGCATCGAGGGGCAAGTAATTTCCAACCGGTGCACCAATGAATACCTCGGCATTTGCGCCCAAAAGTTCGGCTAAGGCTTCGGACACCCCCAGTAGCCGGCCCTGTTTGTCATGCAGCAAATTGAGCGTCGGGGAGTGCTTGAGTGGATCCTGAAACGGCGTCAACTCAGGCATATGGGAAGTTGGGCCAGAAAATGGCGGCATTGGTTGAAGCTCATCTTAATAGCGGCAAAACAACGGGCCCGAAATCGATATTGGAAAATGTAAATTAGTGCAGAATAGACAAATTCGTTTTCTTCACGTCCCTAGGTAAAGATACTAAGCTAATAGTCAGCATTCGAGAGCCGCTTCGCGCCAACTTTAGGTTGGAACGGCGGCTGCATTTTTCGTTATGATCGATGGTCCGCTCGGATTAGTCGCGTTGTCCGACAAAGCGCGCCGCCCATGCCTCGCGGTCCTCATCGCTGATCTTTGCAAACAGCACTTCTGGGACCGTAAATGCATGACCTGTGGGCAGTAGGGCGAGCGCATCAGCGATTTGAATGGGCCATGTGCCCGGCGCGTCGCCCATATCGCGCAGCATATTGGCACTGGCTTGGGGGATGAACGGGGCCGATAATACCGCGTAAACCCGGATCAGGTTCAGCGACAGACGGATGATCGCCGCCGCTCGGTCAGGGTCGGTCTTGAAGGCTGACCAAGGCGCTGTCTCTTGCAGGTATTCGTTGCCTGCGACCCACATCGCGCGTAACTCGGCGGCCGATTTGCGCACGTCCAATTGGGTCATGTGGGCCTGATAGGCCTCTAGTCCGGTTTGCAGGCGAGCGATCAAGGCCTCCTCTTGGGGGCCGTATTCGCCGCCTTCTGGCACGGTCTCGCCAAACTTCGCACGGCAGAACTTGGTCACTCGGCTGACGAAATTGCCCAGCACGTCGGCCAAATCCTTGTTCACATCGGTCTGGAAGGCCTCCCATGTGAACTCGGCGTCGGACGTCTCCGGTGCGTGGCTGAGCAGCCACCAGCGCCAATAATCGGCTGGCAACAGGTCGAGCGCTTGGTCCATGAACACACCGCGCCCTTGCGAGGTCGAGAACTGACCGCCGTCGTAATTGAGGTAGTTGAACGATTTGATGTAATCGACGAGCTTCCAAGGCTCGCCTGACCCCATGATCGTGGCCGGAAAGGACAGCGTGTGGAACGGCACGTTGTCTTTGCCCATGAACTGAACGTAGTGCACGTCGCCCGCGCCTTCATCTTTGCGCCACCAGCGCCGCCATGCAGCCTCGTCCAGCCCGTTGGCATCGGCCCATTCAGCCGTTGCGGCGATATACTCGATGGGCGCGTCGAACCAGACATAGAAGACCTTGCCTTCCATCCCCGGCCAATCCTCGGCACCTTTCTTGACAGGAACGCCCCAATCAAGATCGCGGGTGATGCCCCTGTCGCGCAATCCGTCGCCATCATGCAGCCATTTCTTGGCGATGGACGTGGTCAGTACGGGCCAATCGGTCTTTTCGTTGATCCAAGCGTCCAGCTTATCTTTCATAGCCGATTGGCGCAGATAGAGGTGCTTGGTCTCGCGCACCTCTAGATCAGTAGACCCGGATATGGCGCTGCGCGGATTAATTAGATCGGTCGGGTCAAGCTGCTTGGTGCAATTCTCGCATTGATCGCCGCGCGCGCGCTCGTAGCCGCAATTGGGGCAGGTGCCCTCGATATACCGATCAGGCAGAAAGCGGCCATCGGTGTGGGAATAGACTTGGCTCTCGCTGACTTCCTCGATTAACCCGGCTTCGGCCAACTGGCCTGCAAAATGCTGGGTCAGCACGTGGTTGCGCGGCGAGGACGAGCGCCCGAAATGATCGAAGCTGAGATCAAAGCGGTCAGCGATATCAGCTTGGACCGCATGCATTTCGGCGCAATACTCTGCCACGGGCTTGCCGGCTTTGGTGGCGGCCAGTTCGGCGGGCGTCCCGTGCTCGTCGGTGGCACAGATAAACATCACCTCAGCACCGCGCGCGCGGGCGTAGCGTGCATATAGATCGGCAGGCAACTGGCTGCCCACAAGGTTCCCCAGATGTTTGATCCCGTTTATATACGGTATGGCAGAGGTGATCAGAACGCGGGGCGGAAAATCGGACATGGGAGGCGGGCCTTCGAAGAGATGTGCTTGGCAGAATTAGGCCACGGCGCGCGTGGGCACAAGTCAGTCGCGCTTGCGACCCAACCTCAGCACCCGTCCAATGGTGAACGAGGTGCGCGGCACGTAGGTATAGGGCGTTTTCTCGGTCGCGGTTGGGCGCACGCGCATCCGGGCGAGGCCGAAGATGATCAGTGCCAGATGCCCGAGGGCCACAAAGGCAAACAGCGCGCCGGGCCCGATCTGGGCGATCAAAGCAGACGAGATTAGCGGGCTGAAAATTGCGCCAATGGCAAAAAACAGCATAAGGGCGGCGGCGAGCTCTACCTGCTCTTTATCCTGGGCAAAGTCGAACGCGTGGGCCGACGAGACCGAAAAGATCGGGAATGTCGTCAGTCCGAAGACCAATGCAGCAAGAAAGATTGCCGTGATGCCGAGGTCTGCGGACAAAACTGTCACGCCACAACTGAGCATGGCCGCGCCCGACAGACCGATCAGCACATGGCGGCGGTCGTACTTATCAGCCAGCCAGCCGACCGGAAACTGCGCCAGCGCGCCGCCCAGCACGAACGCCGCAAGGAAGTAGCCGATCTGGTCTGGGCGCAGGCCAACCTCTTGGCCGTAGACCGGACCGACCATGCGGAAGGATGCGGAACTGAGGCCCGCGACCATGACGCCCGCCACCGCCAGAGGAGAGCGTTCCATTGCAAGGCGCGGACGCAGGCGAGGTGCGTTGGGCGTTGGGGGCTGCTCCATCCGGGTTAGGGCAAGCGGGAACAGCGCAGCACAGCACAGGATCGCCAGCAGATTATACGAGACGTAGGATGCAGGCTCCAGAAAGCCGATCATCAATTGCGCAAACATCGATGCGCCCAGATCGACAAGGCGGTAGGCCCCCATCGTGCGCCCGCGTGTCTTGTTGGTGATGCGCGCATTTAACCACGCCTCGATCACCGTGTAGCAGCCGGCGATGCACAGGCCTGACATGACCCGAAACAGCGCCCAAGCATAGGCGTCCACGACCAACATATGCGCGAGCAGTCCGATAGCGCCGGTCGCGGTGAAGGCAGCAAATGCGCGCGAATGGCCGACATCACCGATTAGGCGCGGTGCCCACCAGCAGCCGATAAAGAAGCCCGCGAAATGCGCGGAACCTAAGAGGCCGATTTGTTCGGTGGCAAAGCCAAGACTGATCCCGGACAAAGCGTCCAGCGGACCAGTTGCCCCTGACGAGACTTGCAAAAGTGCGACGGACAAAAACAGGGCAGCGAAGGAAATCAGGAAGCGCATAGGACCAAGGTATCAGTTTCGCTCTGAGCATGCGCCCATGCGAGCAGCAACGTCGAGCCTTTAGCGACGGACCGGTGTCGATTTTGTCTGGTGCGCATGGATATTTCAGAAAAGCAAAGAGGTGTTAGCCGAGCTTACCGCTGCCCTCGGGAGCAGGCAGCGCAGCATGGGCGCTCGCGATCCGGGCGAGGGTTTCGGCAACCGGGCTTTGCGGCGGTGCGGTGCGGCGGGTCTGAAGGCTGACATGCAGCAGCATATGCTCACCCGTGGCCAGTAACGTATCGCCTCGGTGCATGTTGTGGAAAAGGTGCAGCTTCTTGCCTGCGCCCATCAAGCATTGCGTAGTGATCGTTATCACGTCGCCGGTATTAGCCTCGGCCAGATAGCGGATATGGCTCTCGACGGTGAAGTAGCTGCCGCCCTTTTCCACGTATGCGGCATCTGCGCCGATGATTTCCATGAACCTGTCGGTCGCCTCGCTGAATGCCTGCACATAGCGCGCCTCGTTCATGTGGGCGTTATAGTCGGTCCAGTCGAGCGGCACGGCGCGGCTGGCGGTCACCATTGGCGCGGTTTCCGGGCCGGGATCAGGGGTCAAGGTCTTGTCAGTCGCGTTCAGCACAGCACCTGCGCCCGTGTCCTTGGCTTTGAGCGCGCGTAGGATCGATACTAGGTTTGTGTCGCGCTTGGCCTCCAACTCGCGGATGCTCAGCGCGCCTGATTGCGCGTCGGACTGGTCTGCGATCATCTTCACCAGATCATCAGTCAGCTCGGGCACGTCCATCAGCTTGGTCCATGGCCATTTTAAAGCAGGGCCGAACTGCGCCAGAAAATGCCCCATGCCAGCCTCGCCGCCCGCAATGCGGTAGGTCTCAAACAGGCCCATCTGCGCCCACCGCAGGCCAAAGCCCATGCGGATCGCCTCGTCGATCTCCACGGTTGTGGCAATACCGTCTTTGACGAGCCAGAGCGCCTCGCGCCAAACAGCTTCAAGCAGGCGGTCTGCGATATGGGCATCAATCTCGCCGCGCACTTTGAGGGGGAACATGCCGAGGCCGGATAGGGTTTCGGCTGCCCGATCGGCGAGGTCGCGGTTCTTGTCGGAGGCGACCAACTCCACCAGCGGCAGCAAGTAGACCGGGTTAAACGGGTGCGCGACGAGGATTTGCTCAGGGCGTGTCGCGCAGTTTTGCAACTGCGTTGGCGTGAAGCCTGAGGTTGACGAGGCAAGGATCGCGCCCTCGTCCATTGCGGCTTGGGCCGTCTGGTAGAGCTTTTGTTTCAACTCCAAACGCTCGGGCACGCTTTCTTGGACCCAAGAGGCGCCCGCAACCGCCTCGGAAATCGTGGCGTGATAGCTAAGCGTGCCCTCTGGGGGCAGCGCCGCATCGTAGAGACCGGGCAAGGATCGCCGCGCATTCGCCAGCACTGCGTCGATCTTTCGGCTCGCCTCGGGGTCGGGATCGAACACACGCACGTCCCAGCCCATCAAGAGGAACCGTGCGGCCCAGCCGCCGCCAATGACGCCACCACCGAGGATTGCTGCAGTGTTCATATGTGCCTCATGCGTTCAAAGTTTCGGTGTGCCCGTCGATGGCCATGGCCTGGCCGGAGATTTTAGAGCCCGCGTCGGAGGCGAGAAAAAGTGCTGTGTCGGCGATATCATCCGCACTGACCCACGTCTTCATCGACACGCCTGCCACATAGCCGTCGCGCACGGATTGTTCTTCTACACCGCGCGCTGCCGCCTCATTGGCTACAACCCGGTCCATGCGGTCGCCCGTGACTGATCCGGGGCAGAGCGCGTTGACGCGGATGCCGTCTGGACCAAGTTCCATCGCGAGCGTTTTCGTCAAGCCGATGATGCCCCATTTCGCAGTCGCGTAAGGCGAGCGGAATGGATAGCCGAACAGGCCAGCCGTGGAGGACGTCAGCAAGATCAGGCCTGAGCCTTGGGCGCGCATCACGCGGCTGGCCCAGCGTGCCGTCACGAACGCGCCGGTTAGGTTGACGTTCAGCGTGGCTTGCCAATCGGCGAGGCTGATATCCTCGATCCGTCCGGCAGGTCCACCGATCCCAGCATTGGCGCAGACCACATCGATGCCGCCGAATTTGGCTTCCACTTGTGCGAACACATCGGCCATGGCGGCCTCATCCGTCACATCGCCGACAAAGCCCGTGCCGTGGGTCAGGGCTGCAACGGCATCCGCATCCATGTCGCAATACGCAACCTGCGCGCCAGCATCTTCAAAACGCCGCACCAAAGCGCCGCCGATCCCGGTAGCGCCAGCCGTCACAAAGACGCGTTTGCCAATTAGCGCGCTCATTGGATCACCTGCGCCACATCTTCTAGACCCGCAATATCATAGCCATTGGCGCGCAAAGCGGCCTCGCCTTGAGCGCGGGTGGTCACGTCTATTGTCGGCGTGCGCGCAAGTATCCAGCCTGTTCGGCCCGCCGGATTGCCGATCACGGCCATGTCGTAGTTGGGCGTGACATAAAGCACCCAATAATCGCCGCGCGCGAATGGCAGCCACGGGGTGAAGGTGACGGATAACTCGCCTGGGGCTTCCACGCGGGCGACACCGTTTGCGACAGAGATCTCGCCGTCCAATGTGTCCTCGCGGCAGGTGTTTGTCACCGCGATCTGGCCGTCTTCGCGCAACGCGTATTCGGCAGTGACGCCAACGCAGCCACGCTCAAACCAATTGGGATAGCGCGCGATTTCGTACCATTTGCCCAAGTAGCGGTCCAACTCTAGTTGCGTGACGGCCTCGATGGGCACGGATTTGTCACGCTGGACGGTGCCGCATGCGGTCAACAGGACAAGCCCGCAAAGGGCAAGGAAGCGGATCATGCAGGATCTCTTTTTGTCAGGTTCAGTTTGGTGCGCACATCGGCTGCGGTCATGATCCGCGCACCCATGTTCTCAGCAATAGTGACCGCACGCTCAACCAGTTGCGCATTGGTGGCAAGCTGACCTTTGCCAAGCCAAAGGTTGTCCTCAAGCCCGACGCGAATATGCCCGCCTGCAAGCACGGCAGCGGCCACATAAGCCATCTGATCGCGCCCCAGCGAGAAAGCCGAGAAGTTCCAATCTTCGGGCACATTGTTGACCATCGCCATGAAGGTGTTCAGGTCGTTCGGTGCCCCCCACGGCACGCCCATGCACAGTTGCACGAGGGCGGGCGAAGCTAGAACACCCTCCTTCACCAGTTCTTTTGCGAACCACAGATGGCCGGTATCGAACGCCTCTATCTCGGGCTGCACACCCATCTCTGTCATGGCCTTGCCCATCGCGCGCAGCATGCCGGGGGTGGTGGTGATAACATAATCAGCCTCGGCGAAATTCATCGTGCCGCAATCGAGGGTGCAAAGCTCAGGGCGGCAGTCGCGAATATGGACGAGGCGTTCCTCGGCGCTGATAAAGTCGGTGCCCTCGGTCAGGGGCAGTGGCTTGCTGGGCGGCCCGAACACCAGATCGCCGCCCATTCCGGCGGTCAGGTTCAGCACGATGTCGATATCTGCGGCGCGAATATGCTCGGTTAATTCGCGGTAGAGTGCTGGATCGCGCGACGGCGCGCCGGTCTCGGGATCGCGGACATGGCAATGGGCGATAGCGGCGCCAGCATGGGCGGCGGCAATGGCGCTGTCGGCAATCTGCTTGGGCGAGCGCGGCACATGCGGGCTGCGATCTTGAGTTCCGCCAGAGCCGGTGACAGCACATGTAATGAAGACTTCGCGGGCGGGTGTTAGGGGCATTGTTGTGTCCTCGGATTCTGGGTCGCGCTTTGTCGAACGCTAGGCGAAGGCGAGCACAATCAACAGCACAGAAACGACCAATAATGCGACACCAATACCTTCGCGTTTGCTCGTGTGCTCTTTGAAGATCAACCAAGAGGCGAGAAAAGAGAAGACGAGTTCAATCTGGCCCAAGGCTTTGACGTAGGCCGCAGTTTGCAGTGTGAAGGCAGTGAACCAGCCGAGTGAGCCAAGCATTGAGGTCAGGCCAACAAGCGACGAGACGCGCCATGATTTGACGACCCTTGTGACCTCGCCCTTTTCGCGCGCCAGCAGCCAAAGCCCGAGCGCGAGAGTTTGGGCCGCGGTGACAACGGCGAGGGTCATGGAGGCGCGCAAAAATACGTCCTCGGCAGGCAAGCTGAGCGAGGCCGCGCGGTAGCCCACGGCCGAGACGCCAAAAAGCGCGCCCGACGCGATGCCAAGGCCCGAGGCCTTGTTGAAAAACCGCGTCCAGCCTTTGGGAGTAGTCTCGGTTTTTGGGGGATCGGAAAGCAGCAACACACCCGCAAAGCCGATGGCGATGGCGAGGATGCCCAGCGGACTTATCGCCTCGCCCAGCACCACGAGGCCAATGAGGGCCGTCAGCATCACCTCTGTCTTCTTGAAGGTAATCCCAATGGCGAAGCTGCGATGGGCAAACAGCGCGACCACGCACATAGTCGCGAGGATTTGCGCCAGCCCCCCGGTCAGGGCGGCGACCCAGAAGGTTGGATTGGTGGCGGGTAGCGTCAGGTCGCGCAGGCTGGAATAGACCAGCACGATGAGGGCGACGAGCGGGAACGAAAACAGGAACCGCGCCAGGGTTGCGCCGCCTGTGGACAGCTCGGTCGCCTTGAGATGGCGTTGCAACATGAAGCGCAGGTTTTGCGCAAAAGCGGCAAAGATCGTGATCGGGATCCAGATGGGGATCACTTGGCTAGGTGTCCAGAAAGGCGGTTAACGCGGTCAGGAACGGGCCCGGCGCTTCGGCGTGCAGCCAATGACCGACACCGGGGATAACTTCGAACTGCGCGTTCGGGAATTGCGCAACAAACAGCGGATGATGCGCCGGAGTGACGTAGTCCGATGCGCCGCCCGAGATCAAAAGCGTCTCGCCGGTGAACTGGCCTTGGGTGCCGGGCCATGACAAGATCTTCGCCATATCGGCGCGCAAGGCGACATGGTTCAGCTTCCACGCAGGCGGGTCGGCTCGCATGTCCAGCGATTGCAGCAAGAAGGCGCGGACGCCGGCTTCGGGGATGGTCTGGGCGAGGGCGTCATCTGCGTCGCGGCGGGATTTCAGGGCGGTGACATCCAACCCCTCCATCGCGTCGATCAGGTGGGTTTGGGTATGGGCGTAGGCCACAGGCGCAATGTCTGCGATGACCAGTTTGCCAACGCAACCGCTGTTGCTCAGTGCCAGTTGCATCGCGGCCTTCCCGCCCATCGAATGGCCAATGACATCAGCACGCCCGCCATGGGCTGCGATGACTTCTGCCAGATCGCCCGCCATGTCGGAATAACTATGGGTCGCCGCGCGAAAGCTATCGCCGTGGTTGCGCATATCGACAGCCAAGACCGGGCGTGTGGCGCTCAGCTTCTTGGCAATCGCGCCCCAGTTGCGGGCCGAACCGAACAGGCCGTGGACAATCAGTGCAGGAGTTTGGCCCTCAGGGCCGGGATAGGAGACGGTGTTTAACATAGCGCTCTGCCTAGCGCGCAGGGTAGCTGTGCACCAGAGTGATTGTGGTCGCTCAAGGCGCGTATTAGGGTCGTGCGCATGAGCATCGCAACCCTCGATAAGTCCCTCGACAAGACGCTGGAAAAGCTGGCCAAGCGGATGCGTGATCGGATGGCTGTTGGCGGCACTTCAGTGGCCCAAACCCTTGAGAAGGGACGTGGCGCTTTGCCCAAACACTACCGCGCCAAGGCCGACCGCATTCTTGAGGCCTTGCAGATGGCGAACCAACCCAGGCTTGCGCAGCAGATTGATGTCGCCGGGATCGACCGTGCGGCCAACGACATCCTGGGCTACCTGAAGACCGTAAGTGCAAGCCGAGACCGCGAGCGCCGCGTCTTTGACGTTGTGCTGACGATCTTACTGAACCTCGCAGGTGTGAGCATTTTGTTGGTGACGTTTCTGGCGTGGAAAGGCCTGCTTTAAAAGCGGGCGCTGGAGGTGGGTTCGCCAAATAGAAAGCCGCCACCCGAGCAATCAGGCGGCGGTTCAGTTTAGTCAGATCTAAGGCGCTAGTGCTCGGGGTAGACCGGGAAACGCGCGCACAGGGCTTCGACCTCGGCCTTCACTTTCGCCTCGACGGCCGCGTTGCCCTCAGGGCCGTTGGCGGCAAGACCGTCCACAACCTCGACGATCCAATCGGCGATCTGGCGGAACTCAGGTGCTCCGAACCCGCGTGTGGTCCCGGCGGGCGAGCCGAGCCGGATACCGCTGGTGATTGTGGGCTTTTCGTCGTCAAACGGAATGCCGTTCTTGTTGCAGGTGATGTGCGCACGCCCGAGCGCCTTTTCGGTGTCGTTGCCCTTCACCCCTTTGGGACGCAAATCGACGAGCACCAGATGCGTGTCGGTGCCGTTCGTGACGATATCGAGCCCGCCCTTGATCAGCTGGTCCCCGAGCGCTTGGGCATTCTCGATGACCCGTTCGATATAGCCAGTGAACTCAGGGCGCAGTGCTTCGCCGAAGGCCACGGCCTTGGCTGCAATGACGTGCATAAGAGGGCCACCTTGGATGCCGGGGAAGATGGCGGAATTGAATTTCTTCGCCATCGCCTCGTCATTGGTCAAGATCATACCGCCGCGTGGACCGCGCAGGGTTTTATGCGTCGTAGTGGTGGCAACATGGGCATGCGGGAACGGCGACGGATAGGCACCTGTCGCTACCAGACCAGCGAAATGCGCCATGTCCACCAGCAAGTACGCGCCAACGCTATCGGCGATCTCACGCATCTTGGCAAAGTCGATGACGCGCGGGATGGCGGAGCCGCCTGCGATGATCATTTTGGGCTGATGCTCGGTCGCAAGTGCTGCGATCTGGTCGTAATCCACATCTAGCGTATCGCGCCGCACCCCGTATTGGACGGCGTTGAACCACTTGCCCGACTGGTTCGGGCGCGCGCCGTGGGTCAGGTGGCCGCCTGCATCCAGGCTCATGCCGAGGATGGTGTCGCCGGGCTGAAGCAGCGCTTGGAACACACCCTGGTTGGCTTGCGAGCCTGAGTTTGGCTGCACATTGGCAAAGCCGCACTCAAACAGTTGCTTGGCGCGGGCGATGGCGAGGTTCTCGGCGATATCGACGAATTGGCACCCGCCATAGTAGCGACGGCCCGGATAGCCCTCGGCATACTTGTTGGTCATCACGCTGCCTTGGGCTTCCATGACGGCGGCGGAGACGATGTTTTCGGACGCGATCAATTCGATCTCGTCGCGCTGACGGCCCAGCTCGGACGTGATCGAGGCGAAGATTTCGGGGTCGCTATCGGCAAGTTTATCGGTAAAGAAACCGGAGAAATTGGACTTGGGCGCAGTCATGGGGCAGGCCTCCTTGAAGCTCAGATCAGGTATGTTGCGCGCGGTTTAGAGCAAATTGACCAGCGCTCAAACCTCGAATGCGTCACTATGTTCATGAACAAAGACCTATCGTCGGATTTTGGGGTGGCTTGTGTTTCGTTTCGGCTGCGGTGCAGGGTAATCAGGAAACTTCAGACAAGCCCAAGGCCCCCATGCCGGTTCGTGACCAGATTGCTTTCCTCGCCTCACCCGCGCCCATCGCCCAAGACGCGCTTCGAGTTTTAACGGCGCGCTACGGGCAATGTGTACCGGAGGCTGCGAATGTAATTGTGGCGCTGGGCGGGGACGGGTTCATGTTGCAGACATTGCATGGCACCCAAGCGCTGCCTGCACCTGTCTACGGGATGAATTGTGGAACCATCGGTTTTTTGATGAACGAATATGCTGAGACAGGGCTGACCGCGCGTCTGAATGTGGCCCGAGAGGAAGTGATAAATCCGCTGAGGATGCACGCGATCACCGCCGATGGCACCAAGCATGTCGGGCTTGCGATCAACGAGGTGTCGCTGCTGCGCTCAGGGCCCCAAGCGGCAAAGTTGCGCATCAGCGTCGATGGGCGCGAGCGGATGCCGGAGCTGGTGTGCGACGGTGCGCTGGTGGCGACGCCTGCGGGATCGACCGCCTACAATTATTCCGCGCATGGGCCGATCTTGCCAATTGGGTCGGACGTGTTGGCCTTGACGGCAGTGGCGGCGTTCCGGCCCCGGCGCTGGCGCGGTGCTTTGTTGCCGAAGGGCGCGATAGTCCGGTTTGACGTGCTGCAACCGAGCAAGCGACCGGTGATGGCAGAGGCGGATTCAGTGTCAGTGCCGAACGTGGTATCCGTAGAGATCGAGAGCGAGCCGGGGATTTCGCACCGCATCTTGTTTGATCCGGGGCATGGGCTGGAAGAGCGTTTGATCAGCGAGCAGTTTAGCTAACTGGCGCGTGTAGCTTCGTCTGGGCGGTAATTATGCCGCCACGGTTGCCAATTGTGAGGCTGCCATAGCGCTGGGCAAAAACCTCAGGCAGCGCACGATCACCGGGCAGCGATAACCACAGACGCATCAAGTGACGGCGCTTGTCGAGATCTGGCCAGTCGAGAAACCCGGTGCGATCATGGAGCTGGTTGTGATTGTAGACAAACTGCATGTCGCCGGGTTGTAACTGCATCTCGAAATGCAGGCTTGGGTCATTGGCGAGGGTGTCGAATAGATCGAGCGCCTCGATATGGGCCGGGGTCAGGCGCAACGCGCCCTCGAAGCGTTGCGCGCTGTCTATATACTGGCGTTGGTAGAACACAGTCAGGTGGCCCGCGTGCCAGCTGAGCGGCGGGATTTCGAGGAAGGGTTTGGCCCCATCCGGCACCTCGCCGCGCCTGTCGGTGGCAATAGGATCAAACAGCAGCGCCAGCAGATCAGGCCGCTGAGCACGCATTCGGTTGTAAATCGACAGCGCTGAGACGAGCAGCGATTGCCCGCCCTCTTGCGCGTCTTTCAAACACAGCAAGCCCACCACATCGGCGCTATCGGTGTGGAACGTCTGGCGCGCGCTTGTTTGATAAATACGGGTCTTGGGATCGCCTGCGTCGGCACCTGTGTCGCGCACATGGCCGAGAATGTGCCCGGCGGCGTTCTGGGATCGCGCGGTGCCAAGATGCGCGCCAATCCCACAAAAGATCGTGGCAGCGGTCTTGGTGCCATACCGAGGGGTCGGCAGGCCGCGGATAACCTCGATGCCGACGCCGTTCAAAAGCTTATCCGCAAGGGTCTGAAGATGCGCGCCGAAATGGGCGAGCGGGAAGTCGGCGCTGGTGATCTCGCCGATGTCCTTGCCGAGCGTTGCAAAATGGGCGGCCGCTCTCTCAAGGTCGGCAATATCCGCGGCGCCTAACGTATAAAGCCAGCGCTCGGGCGCGGTTCGCATCTGCTCCGCGGTCCATGCGGCAGGGCCATCAAAACGGTCGGGAAGAGAGTTTGGCAAATCCATAAAACAACGATGGGCGGGCCTTACGGTTTTGTCCAGTTCTCGCGCTTGCGGTAAATCGTCGAGGGCGACAGATCCAGCACCCGCGCCGCTTTGGGTATAGAGCCGCCGTGCTGAGCAATGGTCTCTTCGATGATCAACTGCTCAATCTCGGCCATGGTGCGCCCGATCAGTCCGCCCAGCGTGACCTTGGGCTCTCGCGCGTTGAAATCTGCGGGCGTTATGCCTTGGTCGAACGCAACGCCGTGATGCATAATCTCCAAAGGCAGCATGGCGCTTGTGACCACTGGCCCGTCGTTCAGCACCACGATATTGCGCAAAACGTTCAGCAATTGGCGCACATTGCCGGGCCAAGGCAGGGTGCGAAACAAGTGTTCGACCTCTGGGGCAAGATCTTTGAAGCTACGACCTTCCTCGGCGCTGAAACGCGCCAGCGCATCGCGAGCGATCAGGATCGCATCCTGGCCGCGTTCGCGCAGGGGCGGCAGGTGGATCGGCACGACTTGCAGGCGGAAATAGAGATCTTCGCGGAAGCGGCCTTTGCGGACCTCTTCCAGCGGATTTCGGTTGGTCGCACAGACGATGCGCACGTTCACCTTACGCGGGCGCGGCGCGCCAACGGGCTGGATGGTGGAGGTCTGGAGGAACCGCAAAAGCTTGGTTTGCAGGTTCATGTCCATCCCGCAAATCTCGTCGAGAAACAGCGTGCCGCCATCTGCCGCCGCCGCCGCCCCAAGTTTGTCCTGAATCGCCCCCGTGAAAGAGCCTTTCAGATGACCGAACACCTCGGATTCCAACAAGTCGGTCGGGATCGCGCTGCAGTTTAGCGGCACAAACGGCTTGGACGCACGGTTCGAGGTGTCGTGGACCGCCTGCGCGCAGACCTCTTTGCCGGTGCCGGATTCGCCCGTGATGAACACTGTTGCCATCGACCGGCTGACCGACACGATCCTTTGGTAGATGTTCTGCATCGGGCCGGAACGACCGATGAAGCCGGTCAGCGCCGGGCTGTTGGGTTGCACCACCGGCGAAGTTGTGCCCGGAGCATAGTCAGCCAGTGCGTTGTCTACCGCCGACAAAAAGCGCGTCTCATCGAACGGTTTGACCAGAAATTCGTAGGCACCAAGGCGCATCGCCTCGACCGCTATGTTGATCGATCCATTGGCGGTCACGACAACCACGCGGGTCTCAGGGCGCCTTGCGAGCATTTCGGACATCAATTCAAGTCCGTCCCGGTCCGGCAGCATCAGGTCAAGGATCACAACAGAGGGCCTCATCTGGCGAAACTTCTCCGCACCCTCGGCGGCGTTGGACGCGCTTTGCACCCTGTGGCCACCATTGCGCAGCACAGATGCGTAGACGAGCTGCAAGCTGGCGGTGTCTTCGATCAGTAGAATTTCGGGCGTGGTCATTCTGGGTCGTCCATCGACTTTTGCTTATCAATCAGGCGGATCAGAACGGCCTGAATCATAGACGTCGTTTCCCGGCACAGCGCGCGTAGATTGAGGGCGTCACTGCGATGGGCGGTGCTGTTAAGTGTGACCGCAAGCCTGTGCAACTGACGTGCCCCAATCGCGCCCGCCACCGAGATCAGCACGTGGGTTTCTGAGCGAATGGTGTCGATATCACTGATCGGGCAGGCAACGAGAAGCTGTCTGCGAACCCGCTCAAGATCGGTGCTGAGACGTGACATAAGTTCGCGCGCGGTGTCTGGACCTGCGATGCACAGCAATTCCGTCATGCGATCGCAATCAAGGATGGGCGTGTCCAGATCGATTGTCAGTGGGACGGCTTGGCTGGCATCGGTCAGCGGAACACGTTTCATATGATCCGCAATCGCACGGCCGAACGTCTCGACGCTCATGATCGGTTTGGCGATGATCCCGTCGGCACCCGCCACATAGATCGCATCGCGGTCGGTTTTCCGCACATATGCGGTCAACGCGATCAGCGGCAGGCGGGCCTCGCCCCCCGGTCCGGCACGCACAGCGCGGATCACGTCGATGCCGTTGAGAAGCGGCATGTCGATATCAATCAAGGCAAGGTCGAAATGTTCGCGTTCGAGCCAATTCAATGCCTCCACCCCGTTTGGGGCGATCTCGTATTCTGCGCCGAGGGCCTCGAGCATCTGCCCGGTCAGCAGTTGATTGGTCTCGTTGTCCTCTGCCACTAGGATCTTTGCGCCTTTGAGGTCGGGCAAGCCTGTGTCGTCGCTCTCGGCCACGTGAGACGGCATCCACGCAGCGCGCGGCAGAACCAATGTGATCTCGGCCCCGCCGTTCTCGCCATTGCTGACGCTCAGTCGCCCGCCAATACGATCTGCGAGATCCTTTGCAATATGCAACCCAAGTCCGGTGCCGGGCTGCAATGATCCCTCGGGCCTCCCGGCAAATTGGAAAAGCTGCGCGAGGGCGGCGTCCGAGAAACCGGGACCATCATCGCTGACGCGCAGGCGCAATTCATCCTCCTCCAGCCGGTCGATCTGTAAGGTGACGCCTTCTTGCCCCGCATATTTGATCGCGTTTCCAAGCAAGTTCGACAAGATTCGGTCTACGGCCATCCGATCAACGCAAATAATCCGCGGCAGATCATCGGCCCCTAATATTCGCAGGGCAAGACCATTGGCGGCTGCGCGGCCAGACCAACGCATTTCCATGTCATGCAAAAAGCGTTCTAAATCGAGGTTCGACAAGGGCTTAGCGGTCGCACTGGGGGCCTCGTACATCCCAGTCAGCGCTTCTTCCAACAGCCGCGCGAGCCCTTCGCCAGAACTGCGAACCCGGTCAATTTGGGCGCGCAACTCAGGACTCAGATCCGAGGCATCGATGAGACGCAACCCGCCGAGCACGTCCGACATAGCCGCACGCACGTCATGGGTTAGCATTGAGACACGCGCGTCATGCGTGCTTGGCGTCCGGTGGTCCATGGCGGATGCACCCCGATCTGGAGCAGCGCGCGAGGAGGGGCGGGCGCTGCGATACAATTTGACGTAGCGTAAACCAGAATGGCTCGCGCAAAGGTTGAATGGGTACTGTCTAACTCAACACCTTTGCCGAGAAAACCTGCCTAAAAGGTCAGGTCTTGGGTGAATTAGGGTACCCCAAAGTTGCCAGCGCTGTTTCGATTTCGCCCAAGATCGCAGGGTCATCAATAGTCGCAGGCATCTTATAGTCCAACCCATCTGCGATCTTGGCCATGATTCCACGCAGTATTTTGCCGGAACGGGTCTTTGGCAAGCGGTCAACCACCCCAGCAAGTTTGAACGCGGCCACGGGCCCGATCTGGTCGCGCATGAGGCGGACACATTCCTTGGCCACCGTGGCATTGTCCTTGGCCGAGCCCTTGTTCAAACATAAGAACCCTAACGGAAGTTGGCCTTTGAGATCGTCTGCCACGCCGATGACCGCGCATTCGGCGACCTCTGGATGGGCTGCCAGCACCTCTTCCATCGCACCCGTGGACAAGCGGTGGCCTGCCACGTTGATCACGTCGTCGGTGCGCGCCATGATATATAGATAGCCGTCGTCATCTTTGTAGCCCGCATCACCGGTCTCGTAATAGCCGGGGAAGGTGGTCAGGTAAGATTTCAAGAACCGCTCTTCGGCGTTCCAGAGCGTTGGCAGGGTCGCGGGTGGCAAAGGGAGTTTGACGGCAATTGCGCCAAGTTCTCCAGGCGCGACCTCGTGCCCGCCTTCATCGAGGATGTGCACCTCATAGCCGGGCATAGCCACCGACGGCGAGCCAATCTTGACCGGCAGATGTTCGATTCCCATCGGATTGGCGGCAATCGCCCAAGCGGTCTCTGTCTGCCACCAATGGTCGATGACCGGAACGCCCAGCTTGGATTGCGCCCATTTGATCGTGTCTGGGTCCGCGCGCTCGCCTGCGAGAAATAGCGATTCGAGCGAGGACATATCGTAATCGCCAATCAGCTTGCCCTCGGGATCGTCACGCTTGATTGCGCGGAACGCCGTGGGCGCGGTGAACAAGCATTTGACCTTATGATCTTGGATCACCCGCCAGAAGGTGCCTGCATCGGGGGTGCCAACCGGCTTGCCCTCGAACACGATCGTCGTGTTGCCGTGGATCAGCGGCGCGTAGCAAATATAGCTGTGGCCCACGACCCAGCCCACATCCGAGGCGGCCCAAAACACATCGCCGGGCTCGACGTTATAGATCGATTTCATCGTCCAGTTTAGCGCCACCAGATGCCCGCCTGTATGGCGCACAACGCCCTTGGGCGCGCCCGTAGTGCCGGACGTATATAAGATATAGGCGGGGTGATTTCCCTCAACGGGCACGCATTCGGCGGGGGTGACACCGTATTGGAAGGCGTGCCAATCAACATCGCGGCCCTCGTCGAGATGGGCCACTTCTTGTTCGCGCTGGAAGATCACAGTGAAGCTGGGCTTGTGCGTTGCCTGCTCAATCGCGGAATCCAGCAGCGGTTTGTAATGAATAACCCGCCCCGGTTCGATCCCGCAGGAGGCTGCGATGATACATTTCGGGGTGGCATCGTCGATGCGCACGGCCAATTCATGGGCCGCAAAACCGCCGAAAACGACCGAGTGGATTGCGCCAAGACGCGCGCAGGCCAGCATCGCCTCAAGCGCTTCGGGCACCATTGGCATGTAGATGATGACGCGGTCGCCTTTTTCCACGCCCTTGGCGCGAAGTGCGCCTGCAAGGCTGGCGACACGGGTTTGCAACTCAGCGTAAGTGATCTTGTGGACGGAGTTTGTGACAGGGCTGTCATGGATAATTGCAACCCGCGCCCCATTTCCGGCCTCCACATGGCGATCAAGGGCGTTGTAACAGCCGTTGACCATGCCATCGGCGAACCACTCATAAAGCGGCGCATTGTCGTCCGTTAGGGCTTTGGAGGGCGCTTTGACCCAGTCAATTGCGTCTGCTTGATCCATCCAGAACGCCTCTGGATCGGCTTTCCAAGCGTCGTAAATCTCTGCGTAGCTCATGGTATGTCCTCCTCGGTCTTCCCTGCGCAATTTCCTATCGCTTTCAGGGGGCTGGGGGCAATATGCTGTCAGGGTCGCAGTTAGTTGCAGACGGGAGAGTGACCATGCGTGTTTTGATTGCTTTGGCCATGTGGCTCGCCGGTTCTGGAGCGGCGCTCGCGTGTTCCCCGATAGAGGCGGGATCATGCGACGTTCGCGAACCTATGGACACCGGGCTTTTGGCTCAGTTCGAAGCAATCTGCCCGGAAGGACTGTTGGTCGAGGAGTTCGCGGTCACGCCCGGCAGCTTATGGATCGGTTTAGAGCCTGAAGTTTGGGTCCTCAATCCCGCGCATATGTCGTGCAAAGGTAACGTCATTTGTGACGGTACGGACTGCGCGATTGTAGTGCTTAAGCGTTTGCCCACCTGCGCGGACGACGCGCCTTGCTGGACGCGCGTCCGCCTAAGTGGGCAATTGCTGCGTGCCCCCTAACCCTTACCCGTAATGGGACACAGGGGTGCCCGCGAGCGCGCTAATGTTCAGCAATCCACGCGCCGTGATCGACGGGGTTACGATATGGGCCTTGTTGCCCATGCCCATCAGGATCGGTCCGACCTCAAGCCCGTTGCCGCGCATTTTCAGGATATTACGCGTGGCCCCTGCGGCATCTGTGTTCGAGAAGATCAGCACGTTTGCCTCGCCCTTGAGGCGGGAACATGGCAAATACCGCTCGCGCAATACCGGATCGAGCGCGCTGTCCACGTGCATTTCGCCCTCGTAAACAAAGTCGACACCGGCTTGATCGAGCAACTCCAGCGCCTCGCGGGCGGTGTGTCCGGATGGGCTGTCGAGGTTGCCAAATTGTGACCCAGAACACAGTGCGACTTTCGGCTCTAAACCGAAGCGGCGCACATGACGGGCTGCGGCGATCGCGGTTTCCATCACCTGCCCGGGGGTCGGTTGGGCATGGATATGCGTGTCGGCGATAAACAGCGGGCCTTCTTCCAGCACCATCAGCGACAGCGCACCAACAGGGTGCAACTTGCCTGCTCCTAGAATTTGTTGGACGTAGTTCAGGTGCCACAAATACTGACCAAAAGTGCCGCAGATCAGGCTGTCGGCTTCGCCGCGCTGCACCATAACGGCGGCAATTGCGGTGGTGTTGGTACGCATAACCGCACGGGCCAGATCGGGAGCAACGCCGCGGCGCGACATGATCGAATGGTAGGTATCAACATAGTCGCGGTAGCGCGGATCGTTCTCGGGGTTCACCAGTTGGAAATCACGACCGGGGCGCACGGGCAGCCCTGCGCGTTCGGCGCGGGCCTCGATCACGTCTGGGCGCCCGATCAGGATCGGCACGTCGGTTGTTTCCTCCAGCATGGTCATGGCGGCGCGCAGGACGCGTTCATCCTCGCCCTCGGCAAAGACGATGCGGCGCTCGGCTGTGGCAGCGGCCTCAAACACCGGGCGCATGATCAGAGCGGATTTGAAGACCGACGCATCGAGGGAGGTTTTATAGGTCGCCAAGTCCTCAAGCGGTCGCGTGGCAACGCCTGTCTCCATCGCGGCTTGGGCTACGGCACTTGCGACCACACCCATCAGGCGCGGATCGAATGGCTTTGGGATCAGGTACTCGGGGCCAAAGGTCATCTGCTCGCCCTGATAGGCGGCGGCGGCCTCAGCCGATGAGGTGGCGCGCGCCAACTCAGCAATTCCGTCGATGCAAGCGATCTGCATCTCGTCGTTGATTTCGGTAGCACCAACATCCAGCGCACCCCGGAAGATGAACGGAAAGCACAGCACGTTGTTGACTTGGTTCGGATAATCGGTGCGGCCAGTGGCGACGATCGCGTTCGGGGCGACTTCTTTTACCAGCTCAGGCAAGATTTCAGGCGTCGGGTTTGCCAGCGCGAAAACAATAGGCGCTTCGGCCATCTTGCGCACCATGTCTTGGGTCATGACGCCGGGGCCAGACAGGCCAAGAAACAGGTCCGCACCGCCGATTACATCATCGAGTGTGCGCAGGTCGCTTGGTTGCGCATAGGCGGCCTTTTGGGGGTTCATATCCTCGGCCCTGCCTTCATAGACGAGACCATGAATATCGCAGAGCCAGACGTTTTCGCGCCTCACGCCAAGTTTAAGCAGCATGTTGAGGCACGCAATACCAGCAGCCCCGCCGCCGGTGGAGACGATCTTGATGTCCTCAAACTTTTTGCCGACCACGCGCAACGCGTTGGTTGCTGCCGCGCCCACAACGATTGCGGTGCCGTGCTGGTCGTCGTGGAACACCGGGATGCCCATGCGCTCGCGGCAGATTTTCTCGACGATGAAGCAGTCGGGGGCTTTGATGTCCTCGAGGTTGATCGCGCCAAAAGTGGGCTCCATCGCGCAGACGATATCGGCTAGTTTCTCAGGGTCATTCTCGTTCAACTCGATATCAAAGCAGTCGATATTAGCGAACTTCTTGAACAGAACCGCCTTGCCTTCCATCACCGGCTTTGACGCGAGGCCGCCGATATTGCCGAGACCAAGGACTGCCGTGCCGTTGGTGACAACAGCCACAAGGTTGCCGCGTCCAGTATAGAGGGCGGCAGTGGCGGGATCGGCCTTGATCTCAAGACAGGCCTCGGCCACCCCCGGCGAATAGGCGCGCGCGAGGTCGATCTGATTGGCGAGTGGCTTGGTCGCGCGCACTTCGAGTTTTCCCGGACGCGGATGCGAGTGATAATACAAGGCCGCCTGACGGGCGTTGCTGGTCTTGTCATCGGACATGGAATACCCCTCCCTGGGAATTGGTTTAGCCTTAAACTACCTTATTGATGGGCGAAAGGGGCCCAGATGAGCACAGACACTGGGTGGAGCCTTGCAAATTGTCGCAACGGCTTTGCGGTGTTTGGCCTGTGTTTGGGGCCGAAAAGAGTTCCTTTAAGTATTTTGCGCAACAACAAGCGCGAAGGCCTACCCTTGCGCGCGGGTAGGGTTTGACGGCATCCTAGCGCGAAATGGAGGTTTGCCCATGTCTTTGCTAGATGCTGCCCGCGCAGTGCGTGAAAACGCATATGCCCCGTATTCTAAGTTTCAGGTCGGGGCTGCAATCCGCACGGCAGGTGGCAGAGTGTATGCAGGGTGCAACGTCGAGAATGTCGCCTATCCCGAAGGCACCTGCGCCGAAGCGGGCGCGATCGCGGCGATGGCCGCGGCAGGTGAGCGCGAGATTGTCGAGGTCTATGTGATCGCAGGCAGCCCAAATCCGGTGCCGCCGTGTGGCGGATGTCGTCAGAAGCTGGCCGAGTTTGCCAAAGGCGACGTGAAAGTGACGATGGCGACAATGGACGGTGCCGAGACCGTCACAACGGTCGCCGATTTGCTGCCCGGTGCCTTTACCCAAGCCCACATGGACTAATGGACGCCCGCACCATCATTGCAAAGGTTCGCGACAGCGCACAGCCCAGCCGGGAAGAGTTGGTGTGGTTCGCGGGCGGTCTGGCCAGCGGGGATGTGACCGACGCGCAAGCGGGTGCGTTCGCCATGGCGGTCGTGCTGAACGGGCTGGGCGAGGCTGGACGCATCGCGTTGACCGAGGGGATGCGTGACAGCGGCGATATTATTGCGTGGGATTTGCCGGGGCCTGTGGTCGACAAACACTCGACAGGTGGCGTCGGAGATACGGTGTCGTTGTTGTTGGCGCCTGCGCTGGCAGCTTGTGATGTGTTCGTGCCGATGGTGTCGGGGCGGGGCCTTGGGCATACGGGCGGGACGCTCGATAAGCTCGATGCAATTGATGGCTACCGGTCTGAAGTCAGCGCCTCGACCTTCCGCCGTGTCGTCAAAGAAACGGGGGCCTGTATCGCCGGGGCCACTGGTAAGATCGCGCCCGCCGATAAGCGGCTGTATTTGATCCGCGACGTGACCTCGACAGTCGAAAGTGTCGATCTGATCACCGCCTCGATCCTGTCCAAAAAGCTGAGCGCGGGTCTTGATGCGCTTGTATTGGACGTCAAATGCGGGTCCGGCGCGTTCATGAAAACCCATGATGATGCGCGCGCTTTGGCCCAAGCGCTTGTCAGCACCGGCAATGGCGCGGGCTGTAAGACCTGCGCGCTGATCACGGATATGTCTCAGCCGCTCGCGCCCGTTGCGGGAAACGCGCTTGAGGTGGCCGAGGTGCTTCATTGCCTGCGCGGCGAAGGCAATGCCGACCGCATGGTGGACGTGACCTGCGATCTGGGCGGTGCGCTGCTGGCCTCCATCGGTGCGGCTTCGACCGAGATTGAGGGGCGCGACTGGATACGCGCCGCTATTGATCGGGGTTTTGCAGCCGAGCGGTTTGGCAAGATGGTCGCGGCTATGGGTGGGCCTTCGGATATTATCGAGAACGGGTTGGCGCGGTTGCCTGAGGCGTCGGTTGTCGTAGAAGTGACGGCTGGGATGACGGGCGTGGTCCAGCGGATCGATACCGAAGCGTTGGGCCAGATCGTCGTTCATTTGGGCGGCGGACGGCTGCGCGAAGGCGACAAGTTGGACCTGTCGGTTGGGCTGTCGGATTTGTTGGGTGTGGGCGATGAGGTCGAGGCGCAATCGCCGCTGGCGCGCATCCATGCCTCGTCCGAGTCTGCAGCAGATGCGGCGGCGGCAGCTTTGCGCGCGGCCTACGTGATTGGCGAGGACGGTGACGCGCCGCCTTTGGTGTTGGAGCGGATTGGATGAGCAGAGCATTCTTGATCGTGATGGACTCGGTTGGGTGCGGTGGCGCGCCGGACGCGGATCAGTTCTTTAACGGCACGGTGCCGGACACGGGCGCGAACACGCTGGGCCATATCGCACAGGCCTGTGCGGAGGGGCGCGCGGAAGACGGGCGCAGCGGAAAGCTGTTTATGCCGAATTTGGCAGCGCTTGGTTTGGGGGCGGCGGTAAAAGCCGCGAGTGGCACGGATGCGCCGGGGCTTACGGGTGTGCCCGAAGGAGTTTGGGGGGCGGCCACTGAGATCTCGCGCGGCAAAGACACCCCCTCAGGCCACTGGGAAATCGCGGGCGTTCCGGTGCCGTGGGACTGGACCTATTTTCCCGACACCGATCCGGCGTTTCCGGCAGACTTGATGGCCTATGTGGCAAAGGTTGCTGGTACCGAAGGCACACTCGCCAACACCCATGCCAGCGGCATTCCGGTGATCGAGAAGTTCGCAGCCGAGCATCTGCGCTCGGGCTGGCCGATCTGCTATACAAGTGCCGACAGCGTGTTCCAGATTGCGGCGCATGAGGAAGCGTTTGGCCTTGAGCGTTTGCTTAAGCTCTGTGAGACAATCTCACCGCATTTGCATTCGATGAAAGTCGGGCGGGTGATTGCGCGGCCATTTATTGGCTCACCTCAGGACGGCTTTCAACGCACTGCCAACCGCCATGACTACGCAATCGCGCTGCCTTCGCCCTGCCTGACCGACTGGGCCAAGGATGCCGGGCGCGAGGTTTTGGGGATCGGCAAGATCAAGGACATCTTCTCGGGCCAAGGCATTACGCGCGCCGTTAAGGGCAATGATGCGGTGCTGTTTGACGCGCTTATTGAGGCTGGCCGCGACATGCCTGACGGGTCGCTGACCTTCGCCAATTTCGTCGAGTTCGACACGCTGTATGGCCACCAACGCAATGTATCGGGATATGCCCGCGCGCTCGAATGGTTCGACAGCCGTTTGCCGGAGTTCTTTGCGCAACTGCGCCCCGGTGATCTGGTGATATTTACCGCCGATCACGGCAACGACCCCACCTGGATCGGAACAGATCATACGCGCGAGCGGGTACCTGTGGTGGCTCGCGGCGCGGGCGCACGTGAGATCGGTCTTGTGGGTTTTGCTGATATTGCCCATAGCGTGGCGGCCCATTTGGGACTTGAGACGCAAGGCGAGGGGAGCAGTTTTTTATGACCGCAACAGCAGATATTCCGAAGGTAGAGCTACACCTCCACCTCGAAGGGGCAGCGCCACCGGCTTTCATTAAAAGCCTCGCCAAAGAAAAGCACATCGATATCTCGGGCATTTTTGACGAGAATGGCGGCTATAAATTCGAAGGTTTTGTGCCCTTCCTGCGCACCTATGAAGCTGCCTGCACAGTCCTGCAAACGCCCAAGGATTTCTACCGTCTGACCAAGGCAGTGCTAGAGCAATCCGCGTCTCATGGGGTCATCTATACCGAAGCCTTCATCAGCCCTGATTTCTGCGGCGGCAATGATGTGGCGGCGTGGAAAGACTATATGGCCGCAATGCAAGAAGCCGCAGCCGAGGCAGAGGCAAGCGATGGTATCATTTTGCGCGGTGTGCTGACCTGCATCCGCCACGAGGGGCCTGAGACGGCGAAGCTGGCGGCAAAATGTGCCCAAGAGACCGCCGGCGATTGGTTGGTCGGCTTTGGCATGGGCGGGGACGAAAACCTTGGCGAACAAGCGGACTTCAAATATGCGTTCGGGATGGCGCGCGAGGCCGGGCTGCGCCTGACCAGCCATGCTGGCGAGTGGGGTGGACCCAAGGAAGTGCGCGACGCGGTCGAGCAACTTGGCGTTGAGCGGATCGGTCACGGGGTTCACGCCATCCAAGACATGGCGCTGGTCGAGGAACTGGCCGAGAAAGAGATCGTGCTAGAGGTCTGTCCGGGATCGAACGTGGCGCTCGGCGTGGTCGCGCGCTGGCAAGATCACCCTATTGAGCGGCTGCGGTCCGAGGGGGTGAAAGTCACCGTCTCCACTGACGACCCGCCGTTTTTTCACACCACCATGAGCTATGAGTATGACATGTTGGCCAAAACGTTCGGCTGGGACGAGGCGCGGTTTTCAGATCTGAACCGCACCGCCGCCGAGGCCGCGTTTTGCGACGACACGACCCGCGCGCGGGTGCTGAAAAGACTGGAGAATTAAGCTATGAGTATGCCCCATTGCACGATCGTCAATCATCCGCTCGTCCAGCATAAGCTGACCTTGATGCGCGATAAGTCGACACCAACGTCTGAATTCCGGCGACTGTTAAAAGAGATCGCGGCGCTGCTGGCCTATGAGGTCACGCGTGAGTTGGCGATGAAGCAGGTCGAGATTGAGACGCCTGTGCAGAAGACCATTGCCCCAAAGCTTGACGGCAAGAAACTGGCGCTGATCTCCATTCTGCGCGCGGGCAACGGCTTGCTTGACGGTGTGATGGAGCTGATCCCGAGCGCGCGGGTCGGCTTTGTCGGACTCTACCGCGATCCGAAAACGCTGCAACCGGTGCAGTATTACTTCAAGGTCCCCGACGCGCTGGACGAACGGTTGGTGATTGCGGTCGATCCGATGTTGGCGACGGGTAATTCATCCGTGGCTGCGATTGATTTGCTAAAAGAAGCGGGGGCCACGAACATTCGGTTCTTGTGCCTTTTGGCCGCCCCAGAGGGGATCGCGCGGATGAAAGAGGCGCACCCGGACGTCCCAATTGTGACAGGATCAGTGGATAGTCACCTCAATGACCATGGATATATTGTCCCGGGGCTAGGGGATGCGGGTGACCGCCTATACGGCACCAAATAAGGTATCCACAGCCTTTACAGACACAATTTGAACAGGCATTCTTCTGGGGAACGATTCTCGGGGGATAATCATGTTTGGTAAGACGTCAGTTGCAGTATTTGTCCTGAGCGCGGGTCTTCTAGCGAGCCCTGTCTTGGCCAGCACGGTGACGCCCGCGGAACAGCCGCCCGCAAGTTTCAATTCGTCTCAATATGTCGATAGCAATGGTTGCGTGTTTGTGCGCGCAGGCTCTGGCGGCAATGTGACGTGGATCCCGCGCATGGACCGCGCGCGTTCTCATATCTGCAATGCCCGACCGAGTGCTGTGGCCCAAGCGCCCGTTCAGAGCGCGAGCGCTGTGGTAACTGCCGCAGTCGCAGCCCCCTCGATCATCCGTACGCAAACGCGGATGCCGACCACGATTGCCGTGACAACGCCAACGACGACAAACTTGCTGATCGGTAGCTCGCGGATCGCGCGCACAACGACAGTGCCTTTGGTCACCAGCCGCGTCCCGCTGACGACAACCGCGCCGCGTGCGTCCACACAGCAGGCCAGCGCATGTCAGGGCGCGTCTTCGCTCAGCAGCCAGTATATTAACCACGGCCAGCACGGTCCGGTGCGCTGCGGACCTCAGCCGGTGCATCCATCCGACATCCACCGCCCAAGTGGTGCACGCTCTACAACGCAGACAGGCGGATTGCTTGCTGCGACCTTGGGACGTCCGCCGTTCGAGGCTGTGAATGCTGCCCCGCGTACCCCGGCAGGCTACCGCGTCGCGTGGGATGATGGGCGCTTGAACCCGAACCGAGGCAATCGCGCGACACAAGTGGCGACAGCAACCCAAGTTAGCCGCGCGGCGACTGTCTCGACGCGCAACGCACCTGCTGCTGCGCGTGCTGTAGCTGCTCCCGCGCCTCAGGGCCGTGTTTCCGTTTCGGTCGGCGTTGGACACCGCTTCGTGCAGGTCGGCACCTACCGCGAGCCGAACAATGCTCAACGTGCAATCCGTGCCTTGCAGCAACTTGGTTTGCCTGCCGCTCGCAGCGTGATCACCAGCCGTGGTCAGGAATATCAGGTGGTTCTGGCTGGGCCGTATACCAGCGCGCAAAGCCTCGGCAACGCCTTGCACAAAGCCCGCCAAGCAGGCTTCGGGGATGCGATCACGCGGCGCTAGCTGCGTTCGCAGATAGACTGCAACGTCACCCACGCGTTGTCCGTCAAGATCATTGGCGCGGCCCCTGCAACATAAGGGTCACGTGCGATTAGCTCAGTTTTTAAAGAATCCTGTCCAATGAGCGTCTCTGCATAGGGGCGCGTCTGGATGCGCGCGGCCTCGAAGCTGGCAATCAAGGTCGCACTGTCGGGTTGAATCTGCGGGTTTGAGATCAACTGCTCGGCATGGTGCTTTAGGGCTTCGTCAGGGATCTCGCCCGTTGCCAGAAACCGCAGCGTGTTGAATGTGCCCGCATCTCGCAGCAGATCCGAAAAAGGCGTCGCATTTGCTGTGCGCGTCTGTTCGACCACCACATGTCCCGCCAGCACATCGGGCGTGTCATGCGCGTCGATTAACACCCGGTCGAGCAGTATGATCCCACCCGGAAGATGTCCGCTACCTCCGGGCCAAGTGTCCAGCACGACCAGACGCGGGGGCGCTTGCGGCGACAAACGGCGCGCGAGGCGGTTCAGTTCGGCCTGCCCGGCGCGGTTGGTGCAGGCATCTCCGGCAAGCTGCTCGACAAAGCCAAGGACGCGGCCGCCAAGTTCCGTGCGTTTTGGGGTCGGCACGACGCGCTCGGCATGGGTGACAACCGCACCGGGCAGCCAGAAAACCGCAAGTCCGATGAAGGCCGCGCTCATCATCAAGCCGGCCCATAGGCGCAAACGTCCGGGCTTGGCGTCATGGGCGTGGATGGCGGTATGGACCTGCTCAATCGCTGCGATCATGTCGGCATCGTCAATCTCGAGGGTCTCGCCTGCGTCCGGGCCGGGGGCAAATAGCGCGGGCATCTGTCCGGGATTTTGGCGCTCTATTGCGGGTAGGGACCAGTGGCTAAGCGCGGTTTCGGTCTTGTCGGCGACCACCAGCGAGGCATCGCCCAGAAACACATAGACATCACGCCGCTGCACGCCGGGGGCTGCACGCCAAAGCCCAGTGCTTTCCAATCGGATATAGGCGTTTAGAGCGGTCAAGTTTGGGACACGCCTTTGCTGCTAGGGTTTGGTGTTGGGATAAACTACGCCAGCGAAGGGGCCTCTTTCAACTGTCCAAACGACGAGGCTTGTCGGAAGCGGGTTTAGAGGCGTAATGGAAGCATATGAGCGTAAAGAACCCAATCCTTTTGGCCCTCGGGCTAATCACCAGTGCGATGCTCATAATTGGCTACATTGATAACTTTGTGCGCGTGATTGCCGAGGATGGTGGGCTTTGGCAGTTCCATTTTATCCGGGCCTTGATGGTCGCGGCGATCTTTGGCCCAATCCTATTGATCTGGAAATTAGAGTGGCGCGCCAAACGGTTTTGGGCGGTAACGCTGCGCTCGGTTATGATTGCAATCTCGATGTTCCTGTATTTCGGCGCGCTGGGCGTGATGCCTGCGGCAGTCGCGGGGGCGGGGCTGTTTACCTCGCCTATTTGGGTGCTCGTGATCACGGTTCTGGTGTTCCGCGTGCCCGTTGGCGTGTTTAGGATTGGTGCGGTCGCCGTTGGCTTCATTGGGGTTTTAATGATCCTGAGGCCCGAAGGCGCGATGGGCTGGGGGACCCTGATGCCCGCGCTGGCAGGGGCGTTCTATGCGGCGGGCGCAGTGATGACGCGCAGGCTGTGCGCAGACGAGACGACGAGCGCAATGCTGGTTAACATGTTTGCCACGATGGGCGTGTTCGGGGCCTTGGGCTTGGCGGTCATGCACTATCTCGTTGATGGCGCTGGGTTTTTCACGATGGGTTGGCAGGAACTGACGCCGAGGTTCTTGGGGCTGTCCTTGATGCAGGCCGTCGGCTCGCTGGTGGCAGTGGCGTGCATTGTACGCAGCTACCAGATCGCCGAGCCAAGCTATGTGGCTGTTTTCGAATACCTCTTCCTGCTGTTCGCGGTATTCTGGGGCTACGTGCTGTGGGGCGACTTACCGAGCGTGCTAGGGTTCGCAGGCCTCGCGTTGATCATAGGGGCCGGGGCCGTAATCGTGCTGCGTAGTGAGCGGTCCGAGGCTTGAGACGGTGCGTCTGTGGCGTGTCGGTATGGCGTCAATCGCGGCGCTGGCAGTCCTGCCTCAAAGGACGGCAAGTGGACCGCGATCAAGCGTCGCGACACAAGCAGATCATGACGCGCGGCTCACGTTCGCGCCGTGGGGGGTCATGATGACCGAGATTGATCCGACAAATTGTGGAACAGCTAGGCCCCGCTCTCCATGAAATTGGCCCAGCTGATCCTCGATCTGTGGTTCGCTTTGAAGCTCACGCTCCAAATTTGACTTAAAGGGCCTTGCATACGAAGGTGGTTTTGTTCGCTCGATCGCGATATGGTCGAACTTTCTTCAAACAAGGGGCGATAATGCAAACTTTCCCACCATTCTTCAAGGCAGCCACGATACTTCTGCTTATGTCAGGTCCGGGAGCCGCAGAGGACTTATCAAGTTTGTGGTCCTATGGCCTTACAAGCGTGCGGACCGGCGAGCCGCTGATCAAAGATGGTGACCAGCACCGGATTGATCCTGCTGTCGTTCGATATGGATACAACGAGGCTGTCGACGCCTCTGGGCGCACCCTACTGCCTGCTGCGGTACCGCTTCATGGCGGCGAACAGCTCGCGGCCACCGCTGATTATCAGGAAGATGCAAACTCTCGGGAGTTCGCGAGGATCGTCTCGATCATAGCCCCGATCCGCGACGCGATCCTATATGATTTCGAGAAGATGGATCTTAGCGATTGGCGCAATCTCACAGAGACCCTGACCCTGAACGGGATCAAGACAACACCCGCTGCGAGCGTTGATCGAAGGTCGATCCTGTCGACCGAGCAAGTTTGGGACTACGTTCAGGCCGGACCATCAGATGGCAGTGCTGTCATGCGGTATCTGGAGGAGGCAGGGCTTGAGCTAAAGTGTTTGGCATTCACCGACTTCAATTTCGTGAACCCTGAGGGTGCGGACCATTGTGCTGATCATGGGTTGGCCGTGGGGTCTGGGATACGCTTGCCTTAAGATTTTGGGCCGTTTGAAGGGGCCACTGGGCATTGCCCGTGGGGTCTGCCGGTCAATCAGTGAAAGCGATCAAGGCCCTCCCACCCATGAGGGGCCTTGATCGACTGTTAACGAGCCACTCAATGACCGTCGAGCATGTCCTGAGGCAATGCCTGCCGAGCCCAACGTCCGTATCGCACCAAATACTCGCGAAGCTGCAACTGGCCGTCATTGTCGCTGTCGAATTCATCGAACAACTGCGATGCCAGTTGTGAATTTCCAAGGTATGAACTGTCGACAAAGGCGCTGCGGGTCATTTGCCAACGAAACGCTGAAATCGAGCCCCAGTTCGTATCCTGATCAATCATCTCAAAAATGCTCTTTGCCTCATCGGTTATGATCCGATTTTGGACATATTCGTCGCGCGAAACTCTTCCATCTCCGTTGTTATCGCTCGCCCCCAAGAAGCCTCTTGCCCCTTGGGGGTTGCCGCGAAAATGAGGAGAGGAGGAAATGTATTCACTCTCAGATAGGTAGCCATCGCCGTTTTGGTCAGAACGGTAGAACGGGCGGTCTAGATTGGCGATTTCTGAGGCACTAAACGAGACCTCGCCCTGAACACCAAGCAGGTTCATGGCGACTGCCGGGTCAACCGGTGCAGCTGAGGCTGCAACACCTGAGCCAATTGTAATACAGGTGGCAATGGTAAGCGTTGTTAGTCGAAACATTGGAAGCTCCCTTTGAGATGTTGTTATGCCCTATGGAACGCACCAGGTTCGTAACTCCGTCGCTCGTACTCTTCTTCACCAAGATCGAGGTCATCTTTGGCGGCCTGTTTATGACTGCATGGACGTCCCGATTGGCCAAGGCTGCTGCAATCAGTGCCCTCGCAGCAAACGGCCAGTTTAAGCCCGATCAGATGCAAAACGTTGAAAGGGTTGCGTTCATTTTGCACCCCCACACACAGAGGAGCCTACCCATGACCACATCCGTGACAACACCAGAAGCAAAACTGGAAGCACTTGGGCTTAAGCTGCCTAAGGCAACAAAGTCACCAGAGGGACTGCACCTGCCTTTCACGTTCGTTAACATCAGGGGGGAGCGCCTTCTTTTTTCCGGCCATCCCAAGAATGCCATAGACGGAAGCATTGCAGGTCCATTTGGCGTTGTGGGAAGTGATATATCCACAGAGCAAGGATATGCTGAAGCTCGCGAGGTGGCGTTGACCGTGCTGGCAAATATCAAGGCAGAGGTTGGCGAGCTTTCCCGAATAGTTGGCTGGGTGCGTGTGTTCGGGATGGTGACATCAGCGCCAGGATATTCCGATCAGCATATTGTGGTGAACGGGTTCAGTGACCTCGTCATTGAAGTCTTCGGACAAGATGTCGGTCGCCATGCGCGATCCGCGATCGGTGTCGCTGGATTGCCTCTTGGGTTTGCAATGGAGATTGAGGGCGAAGTTTTAATCGGAAAATGAAGCTCAGAAAAGCGTGCCGGGCCGAGGGCATTGGCGCACGGTTGGTTTGCCCCCCAAGCGCAGCTTGCGCCCGCGTAACGCTCGTTCTGAAACCGTACCCGCAAGCGCGCATTCAACAATGCGTCGCCCACCAAGGCTTTCGGATTGACATCGGATGGAACGTTCCAGTATTGGTTCTGGAACGTTCCAATTCCATGGAGATTACTTGTGAGCAAAGTCGTAAGCGCCGAACGTGTCGCAGCACAGATTCCGGACAACGCAGTCATCACAGTATCTTCGTCATCTGCACTGGGGTGCCCTGATCTTGTTCTCAAGGCCATAGGGCAGCGGTTCGATGATCAAGGGCATCCGAAGAATTTAACCACAATCCATCCAATCGCAGCGGGCGACATGTACGGCGTCAAAGGTGTGGACCACATTGCCAAAGATGGCCTGCTTTCGCGCATTCTTGGTGGATCTTTTCCATCTGGTCCGGCGTCAAAGCCGATGCCCGAAATTTGGAAAATGGTGGTTGAGAACCGGATTGCGGCCTACAACGTTCCATCAGGCGTGTTGTTCGACATGAACCGTGAAACGGCGGCGAAACGACCCGGTGTCTTGACCAAAGTGGGCATGGACACTTTTGTGGATCCGGTCCGGGAAGGTTGCGCCATGAACGACAAGGCGGCTGCGGTACCGATCGTAAACCGTGTTGAGTTCGACGGTGATACTTGGCTGCATTTTCCGAACATTATTCCAAATGTTGCGATTTTACGGGCAACGACGGCCGATGAGCACGGTAACCTGACATACGAGCACGAAGGTGCGTACCTTGGTGGGCTGGAGCAGGCGATTTGTGTGCGAAATCACGGTGGCTTGGTTATCGCGCAGGTCAGTCGTGTTACAAAACGCGGCTCTTTGCGGCCCCATGACGTGCGTGTACCGGGGCATTTGGTTGATCTGATTTTGATCGACCCTGACCAGAAACAGACCTGTGAAACGCTCTACGATCCTGCGATTTCTGGCCAAATAATGCGCCCCTGGGATAGCTTTTCGAACGCGGCTCATGGTGTTGAGAAAATTATTGCCCGCCGCGCCGCGATGGAACTTCAGCCCGGAATGACTGCAAATTTGGGGTTTGGGATCAGTGCGATGGTGCCGCGGGTTTTGCTGGAAGAAGGGCACCCAGAGGCGGTGACATGGGCCATTGAACAAGGAGCGGTCGGTGGGATGCCATTGACTGATTTCGCCTTTGGCTGCGCATCAAATGCGGACGCTTATGTACCTTCACCACAGCAGTTTATATATTTCCAAGGTGGCGGCTTTGATGTGTCGTTCCTATCATTCCTCGAGGTCGACGTAGAAGGCAACGTTAACGTCTCAAAGCTAGGGAAAAAGCCATATCTGACCGCTGGTTGTGGTGGGTTTGTCGATATCACGTCAGGCGCCAAGAAGATCGTTTTCTCTGGATGGTTTGAGGCTGGCGCGCAGATAGAGCTGTCACTGGGCGGCATCAAAGTCGCGGCTCCGGGCAAGTTTACGAAAATGGTTGAAGCGGTTGAGCACGTAACGTTTTCAGGCAAACGTGCGCGGAAGTTGGGGCAAGAGGTGCTCTATATCACTGAGCGCTGTGTAATGCGCCCGACGGATGGTGGCCTTGTCGCATATGAAATCATGCCCGGTATTAACCCAGAGCGCGATATTGTCGCTGCTTCTGGCGGGCGCGTTACGATCGCCAAAGATGCTGTGACCTTGCCGCTGTCGTTGTTGGCGGATGCGCCGATGGGATGGCCCACATGAGCGCCGTTCATCTTATTCGCCACGGCGTCATTGTGGAATTGCGCCTCGATAACCCGGCCAAGATGAACGCCTTTACGGTCGTCATGTTGGAGCAACTTGCGGGCTATCTTGAAGCGGTTGAACGTGATGCGTCTGTCGCCGCGGTAATGTTGACCGCCGAGGGTGACAAGGCGTTTTGTACAGGTGCTGACATCAACGGCTGGGGTGATTTAAGCCCGACGGAGTTTGCGCGCCATTGGGTGCGCGATGGGCACCGGATATTTGATCGCTTGGCACGATTGTCTAAGCCGACAATAGCTGTTCTGACAGGGCATGCGTTTGGTGGTGGTCTTGAACTCGCAGCGGCCTGTGATGTTCGGGTCATGAGGGCTTCGGCATCACTTGCACTGCCTGAGGCGGGTGTTGGGATTGTACCGGGATGGTCGGGCACGCAAAGGCTCATGCGACTTTTGCCGGAACCGATGGTCAAGGAAATGGCGTTATTTGGTCACCGGATCACTGCGCAGCGTGCATTGGCCTGTGGTTTTGCCTCGGCAATTGATGATGATCCGCGCTCCGCAGCAATGACTTTGCTAGATCGCGCCTGCACGCTGTCGCCACGCGCCGTCGAAATTTCAAAATCAATGATCCACGCGGCGCAGAACGAAGACCGCGCAGCAATGGTCGAGGCCTTGGGCAGTGCAGCCATTGCGGCCACCGCAGATAGGGCGGAGGGCGTTGCGGCGTTCCGCGAGAAACGCAAACCAGATTTTTCGGGGCAATAGACATGTTAGACTTAACGATCGTTACAGACCAAACCGTTGAAATGCCGCAGAAGATCTACGAGGCCCGCCATTTCATTGATGGCGTTTATATGGATAGCGGTGATGGGCAGACATCGGACCGCGTTTCGCCATCACACGGGATCGTCGTCAGCAAGGCAGCGCTGGGGTCAACCACCGAGACAGAGGCCGCGATTTCGGCCGCCCGCTTGGCATTTGACGACGGACGTTGGAGCAGGCTGTCCGCCAAAGATCGTGCCGGTGTTCTGAACAAAGTTGCGGACCTGATCGAACAAAACACAGAGCGCTTGGCCGTAATCGAAACCCTCGAAAGTGGCAAACCGATCAGCCAGTCGCGCGGCGAATGCGGAGGTGCCGCCGATCTTTGGCGCTACGCGGCGTCGCTGGCGCGCACGTCCCACGGGGACAGCCACAACACGCTTGGCGAAGACATTTTGGGCGTAATAGTTAAGGAACCGATTGGCGTTGTTTCGATTATTACACCGTGGAATTTCCCGTTCTGGATTTTAAGCCAAAAGCTGCCCTTCGCGCTGGCTGCAGGATGTACCTGCGTGGTGAAACCATCCGAGGTGACACCTTCGACAACCGCAATGCTTGGCGAACTATTGGTACAGGCGGGGCTGCCAGCTGGGGTATGCAATATCGTTCTGGGGTACGGTGATCCTGTTGGCACCTTGATGACCACACATGCTGACGTGGACATGGTCACTTTCACGGGCTCAACCGCAGTAGGTAAAATAATTACGAAATCAGCGGGCGATACTTTGAAAAAGGTGGCTCTTGAATTGGGTGGCAAAAACCCGCAGGTTATTTTCCCGGATGCGCATCTTGAGGATGCTGCGGATGCGGTCGCCTTTGGTGTCTATTTCAATGTGGGGCAGTGCTGCAATTCTTCGAGCCGCATCATTGTACATGAGGATATTGCAGAGGCCTTTGTTGCACGTTTGGTCGAGCTTTCGCGTAAAGTGTCCTTTGGAAATCCAATGCACCCTGCCACACAGGTTGGCGCAATTGTTACGCAAGAGCATGGCGAAAAAATCGACGGGTACGTGAAGGACGCAGTCGCGGCCGGTGCCGAGGTATGCTTAGGTGGAAATGTTTTGCATGTGGAAGGGTTAGGACATCAGTTTTATCAGCCCACTATCGTGCGCGGCGTGACGCCTGACATGGCCATCGCCCGCGAAGAGGTTTTCGGACCTGTTCTGACCGTCCTAACGTTTAGCACGTTCGAGGAGGCTGTAGCACTTGCCAACGACTCTGATTACGGGCTCTCCGCAGGAGTTTGGAGCGAAAGCATTCATACCTGCCTCGCGTTTTGTAAACGCGCAGAGGCCGGAACCGTCTGGACCAACACGTGGATGGATGGATTTCCAGAACTGCCATTTGGTGGGATGAAGCAATCCGGCCAAGGACGTGAAATCGGGCGCTATGGATTTGAAGAATTTCTTGAGGTGAAATCAATGGTGATGCGAATTGGGCGCACCAGAACGCCTTGGGTAATGACGGCCCAAACCCTCTGAGAGGAATTGGGAAACTAACGCTAAAATGGGAGGAAACCAAAATGCGTGGTTACTTTGGAAAAACGACAGCGAGTGCCTTGGCACTCATGGCGACGACAACAATGGGTTATGCGGAAGATGTAGAAGTTCTGCATTGGTGGACATCTGGTGGTGAAGCCGCTGCTCTTAGCGTGCTGAAGGATGACCTTAGCGGCCAAGGCATTGGTTGGCAGGATATGCCAATCGCAGGCGGCGGCGGCTCTGATGCCATGACTGTGCTGCGTGCACGTGTGACGGCTGGCGATCCACCGACTGCTGTGCAAATGCTTGGTTTTGCTATTCAGGATTGGGCAAACGAAGGCGCTCTGGCTGACATGAACGCATTGGCCGCAGAGCAGGGCTGGGACGATGTCGTTCCCGCAGCACTTCAGGCCTTTTCGAAGAACGATGGCAACTGGGTTGCTGCGCCTGTGAACATCCACTCGACTAACTGGGTCTGGGCAAACACCTCGATCATGGAAGAATTGGGCATCGCCCAACCGACATCATGGGAAGAGTTTGTTGCTGCAATGCAATCAGCGCAAGACGCCGGTTACGTTGGATTGGCCCACGGTGGTCAAGCTTGGCAAGATGCTACTGTCTTCGACTCAATCGCGATGGGCGTTGGCGGCCCTGAGTTCTATCAGGCCGCCTTTATCGACCTTGATCCAGACGCATTGAGTGGCGCGCAGATGGTTGAAGCCTTCAAGCGTATGGAAACACTGCGCGGGTTTGTTGATGACAACTTCTCCGGTCGTGACTGGAACCTCGCATCGGCAATGGTTTCTAACGGCGAGGCACTTTTCCAAGTCATGGGTGACTGGGCCAAAGGTGAATTCGTAAACGCAGGTCAAACTGCGGGCGTTGAATTCCAGTGCTTCCGCGTCCCAGGAAGCGAAGGCACAGTGACCTTCAACGCGGACCAGTTCGCGATGTTTAAGGTTGCAGATGAAGCCTCAACTGCAGCTCAGATGACCATGGCGTCTTCTGTCATGAGCCCAGCGTTTCAGGTGGCGTTCAATACCGTCAAGGGTTCGGTTCCTTCGAGAACTGACATCTCGAACGAAGCGTTCGATGCTTGTGGCAAACTTGGCATGGCGCAATTGGCTGAAGCTTCTGCTTCCGGCGGCCTTTATGGGTCAATGGCACATGGCCACGCCAACAACCCTTCCGTCCAAAACGCGATGTATGACGTTATCACTGCCCATTTCAACGGTGAGTATGATGCTGAAACAGCCGCTGCGGAACTGCTGACAGCTGTCGAACTGGCACAATAAGCCAGACATAATTGGGCTGGCCCTGACGAAAGTTGGGGCCAGCCTCTCTTACGATACTGACTGATCTGGGGAGACGCGTGATATGGCGATTCAGGGACAAGTTGACATGCGGACAAGGCTGCAGAACTGGCTGCCCAAGTTAGTCTTGGCACCGTCTTGCGCGTTAATTCTACTCTTCGTCTACGGGTTCATACTTTTTACCGTATATCTCAGCTTTACTGACAGCAGAATGCTGCCCTCATATGGGCTGGTCGGCTGGGAAAACTATAGCAAACTGTTCCGCATCCGCGAATGGGATGTGGCGGTCAAGAACCTCGCGATTTTTGCGTCACTGTATATCGTGATCTGCACTTTGATTGGGCTGTTCCTGGCAATTTTCCTTGACCAGAAAATTCGCGGCGAGAGCGTGCTGCGTCCGATCTTTCTTTACCCAATGGCCCTGTCTTTCATCGTTACTGGCACGGCATGGAAGTGGTTCCTTGATCCCGGCATCGGCATTGAAAACACTATGCATCTATGGGGATGGGAAAGCTTCGAGTTCGGCTGGATCAAGGATCGCAACATGGCAATTTATACGATTGTCATTGCCGCAGTCTGGCAGACCAGCGGCTTTGTGATGGCTATGTTTCTGGCAGGCTTGCGCGGGATCGACAACGAGATCTTGAAAGCGGCCCAGATGGATGGCGCCTCTAATTGGAATATGTATCGCCGGATCATCATCCCGCAGTTGCGACCTGCGTTCTTGTCGGCTTTTGTGATCCTCAGTCACTTGGCGATCAAGTCTTATGACCTTGTGATTGCCCTGACTGGCGGCGGGCCCGGAAACGCCACGGCTGTGCCCGCAACGTTTATGTATTCGTACACATTCACACGGAACCAAATGGGTATTGGTGCGTCCTCGGCGGTGATCATGTTGATGACCATTGCGGCGATTATGGTGCCTTACCTTTATGCTGAACTTAGGGAGAAGAAGTGATGTCTGCAGCCTCCCACGGCAACGCCATGCGCACAGGCCGTTTTGCGCGCACTTTCATATACGTGTTCCTATTGGTTTTCGCGTTGTTCTACCTGCTCCCGTTTTTCATCATGGTCGTGAACTCGGTGAAACCATTGAGCGAAATTACAGGCGGCAATATGGTCGCATTGCCGCAGACTTGGACGTTCCAGCCGTGGCTTGATGCGTGGTCAATCGCCCAGATCGGGGTCGAGCCGACAGGCCTGCGCCCCTACTTCTGGAACTCCATTAAGATGGTTGTTCCGGCTGTGGCCATCTGCACAGTTCTAGGCGCACTTAACGGGTATGTCCTGACCAAATGGCGGTTTCGCGGGGACACTTTGGTCTTCGGCTTGATGTTGTTCTCGTGCTTTATCCCGTTCCAGATCGTGCTGATCCCAATGGCGCGGATCCTTGGCATCCTGAACATCTCGGGCACAACGTCCGGCCTTGTTCTGGTGCACGTGGTCTACGGGATCGGGTTTTCGACCCTGTATTTCCGCAACTACTATGCAGCGTTTCCCACAGAACTGGTGCGTGCAGCGCAGATCGACGGGGCTGGGTTCTTCCAGATCTTCTACCGCATCCTGATGCCGTCCTCCGGCCCGATTACCGTGGTTTGCGTAATCTGGCTGTTCACCAACATCTGGAACGACTTTTTGTTCGGAGCATCGTTTGCCTCGGGTGGAACAGCGCCAATGACTGTGGCGCTCAACAACCTTGTGAATTCATCAACCGGTGTGCGCGAATACAACGTTCACTTTGCGGGCGCCATTATGGCCGCGCTCCCCACTCTCCTCGTCTATATCGTCGCTGGCCGCTATTTTGTGCGCGGTCTGATGGCGGGTTCCGTGAAAGGCTGATCGCATGAGTTTTCTTGAAATCAACAATGCTACGAAGTCCTATGGCGCGCTCGAGGTCCTGCACAAAGTAGATATCTCGGTGGAAGAGGGTGAGTTTCTTGTCCTCGTCGGCCCGTCTGGTTGTGGCAAGTCCACGCTGCTGAATATGATTGCAGGGCTTGAAGAAATCACAACCGGTGACATTTCCATCAAGGGCAAGCGGATGAACGGCGTCCATCCGTCCAAGCGCAACATCGCGATGGTGTTTCAAAGTTACGCCCTTTACCCCAATATGACGGTCGGTAAGAATATGACGTTCGGGTTGGAAATGCACGGCGTCCCGAAGGATGAGCGTGATCAGGCCCTCAAAGACGTAGCGAAGCTTTTGCAGATCGAAGACCTGCTTGATCGTAAGCCTGGTCAGTTGTCAGGCGGGCAACGTCAACGTGTCGCCATGGGCCGTGCTTTGGTCCGTGATCCTGATGTGTTCTTGTTTGATGAACCGCTGTCTAACCTTGATGCAAAGCTGCGTGTGGACATGCGCACAGAAATCAAAAAGCTGCATGAAAAGCTTAAAACCACTATTGTTTACGTGACACATGACCAGATTGAAGCGCTGACGCTATCGACGCGGATTGCGGTTATGTATCAAGGCTATGTGCAACAGCTGGGCACCCCGAAAGAGGTCTATGACACCCCTGCAAACGTCTATGTTGCGACGTTCATGGGCAGTCCTGCGATGAATGTACTGCCAGCAAAAGTGATCATGAAAGACGGTGCACCACACGCGCAGATCAAGAACGCAAACGGCCCTGATCACGTTATGAAATTCAGCCAGACGAATTTGGCAGATTGGGACGGCAAAGATATTGTGTTGGGCATTCGGCCCGAAGCGATCACTGATCCTGAAGGTGCGGACCGCAATTCTGCGAACGTCGCGCTGTTGCCAAATCTGGTAAATGTCATCGAACCTGCAGGCGCGGATACGTATGTCACGATGGAACTGGGTGGCAAAGATGTTGTCGCGCGGATGCGTGCGGATGCAGATGTGCACACAGGCCAGCCGTTTGAATTTGCCGTCAACATGGAAAAAGCTGTCGTTTTTGATCCCAAGACGGAAGTTCGCATCGCTCCATGACCGACGCGGATGTCATTATTATCGGGTCTGGCATGGGGGGGGCGACGTTGGCGGCAGGGCTTGCACCAACGGGGCGGCGCATCCTTATTCTGGAACGCGGAGATCATTTACGCCAGTCGCGGCATGACCGTGACGAGCAGGCGATCTTTGTACGTGGGCATTACCGCCCTGATGAAGACTGGCTGGACGGGGCAGGCGCCACTTTCAATCCCGGCAACTATTATTGCGTGGGCGGCAACTCAAAATTCTACGGTGCCGTTTTGTTGCGGTATCGTTCGCAGGATTTCAGCCCTATCGAACATATGGGCGGTACCACCAAAGGATGGCCTATCAGCTACGACCAGCTAGAGCCTTTTTATGGCAAGGCTGAGCAGCTTTACGGTGTGCGCGGCGAGCTGGGTGAAGACCAGAGCGAACCCATGCACACGACAAACTATCCATTCGGGCCCGTGCCGGATGAGCCGGCAGTTAAGGACTTGCGAGCTAGACTGACCTCGGTTGGTTTGCATCCTGCGTCCCTGCCGCTCGGGGTGGATATTGACCAATGGCTGTCGCGGGCAAAAACGCCCTGGGACGCATACCCCAATACAGGACAGGGCAAACTGGACGCGGAAAGCGGAGGGCTTGCGGCCGCATTGGCCTATCCAAACGTGACCCTACAGACCAAAGCCAAGGTGATGAAACTGGCCACTGGTGTGGATGGTTTGGTGACAGGCGTCACATTGGAAAGCGGCACTACTATATCCGCCAAAACGGTCGTTCTTGCGTCTGGCGCGGTCCAAAGTGCGGCCCTATTGTTGGCTTCAGCGAACGAGGATTACCCAAACGGGATCGCAAATCGCTCCGATCAGGTCGGGCGCAATTTTATGAACCACAACTGTTCGGCGGTGCTGGCTTTGCACCCGTTTCGATTGAACACTTCGGTGTATCAAAAGACTTTGATGGTGAACGACTTCTATCTATCGGGCGGTCCAGAGGACGCACCGCTTGGTAATATCCAGCTTCTCGGGAAAGTATCTGGGGCGATCCTGAAGGCGGCATCCGGCTTTCCTCGGTTTATGGCAAACTGGATCGCCCGGCGGTCTATCGACCTATACGCTATGTCCGAAGACCTGCCCGATCCGCAAAGCCGCGTGAGCCTACGTGACGGGCAGATTGTGTTGGATTGGAAAAGGTCAAACTACGACACCCATAAAGCACTGGTCGCAAAGCTTAAGTCATCACTGCGCAAAGCGGGCTATCCTGTGGTGGTTTCAAGACCATTTGATCGGCGCACGCCGTCCCATCAATGCGGCACGGCGCGTATGGGGAGCGATCCCGCCACAAGTGTCGTCAACAGCTTCGGCCGCAGTCACGATCACAGCAACTTATATATTATGGATGCGTCGATCCTGCCAACGTCTGCGGCTGTTAACCCGGCCCTGACGATTGCAGCACTGGCCTTGCGCACGGCCGATCATCTGACCCACCAAGAGGATGCGGCATGACCAAAGTGTTATCCCCAGACGACAAAACCGCCAACGGGTACGACTTTATCATTATCGGTGGCGGGTCGGCAGGGAGCGTTCTTGCGGGGCGGCTGTCTGAGGACCCAAACTGTCAGGTGTTGTTGTTAGAGGCCGGCGGAAGTGACCGGCACCCGTTTTATCATGTACCAGCGGGTTTTGCTAAAATGACCAAGGGCATTGGCAGCTGGGGGTGGGAAACTGTCCCGCAGCGCCACATGCAGGGTAAGATATTTCGGTATACCCAAGGCAAGGTGATTGGTGGCGGCTCCGCGGTCAACGCGCAAATATACACCCGTGGAAATGCGCAGGACTATGATGACTGGCGCCAGATGGGATGTGACGGTTGGGGGTATGACGATGTGCTGCCCTATTTCAAAAAGGCCGAAGACAACGAGACCTTCGATAACGCGTATCACGGCAAGGGTGGGCCGCTTGGCGTCAGTGAACCGCGTGCGCCCTTACCGATATGCGAAGCCTATTTTGACGCGGCAGCAGCACTTGGCATACCGCGCAATATGGACGTCAACGCAGGCAAGCAGGATGGCGTTTGCTACTACCAGTTAAACCAAAGGAATGTGCGACGCTCGTCGGCCGCTATGGCCTATGTCACACCGAACAGGCACCGTCCAAACCTGACCGTAAAGCTAGGTGCGCAGGTGCGACGGCTGGTCGTTGAGGGTGGTCGCGCGACCGCGGTTGAGCTGCTGGACGGCACGCGTTTGACCGCTGCCAGTGAGGTGCTCCTCGCGTCTGGTTCAATCGGCTCACCTCGGTTGCTTCAACTTTCAGGGATCGGTCCAGCAGATCATCTTAACGGGCTTGGGATTAAGGTCGTACATGACCAGCCACAGGTTGGCTCAAACCTGCAGGACCATTTGGACTTGTATTGCATTAGCGAATTGTCGGGCCCCTACAGCTATGACCGATACGCTAAGCCGCATTGGGCAGCTATTGCAGGTCTTCAATACATTTTCGGACGTAAAGGTCCGATTGCATCTTCATTGTTTGAAACGGGGGGGTTTTGGTATGCAGACCCGCATGCGCGATCCCCTGACATTCAGTTTCATCTTGGACTTGGCACGGGGATCGAACATGGCGTTGCAGCCATGCCTCAAGGTGGGGTGACGCTAAATTCGTGTTATCTGCGGCCCCGATCGCGTGGCACAGTAAGGTTGCAAAATGCAGATCCGGCATCGGCACCATTGATCGACCCGAGCTATCTGCAAGACCCTTTAGACCGCGAAATGTCGATCAGGGGGCTTAAACTAACCCAAGAAATTCTGTCACAGTCGGCCCTGAAAGACTACATTCTGGCCGAAAGACTTCCTGGACCTGATGTAAAAACCGATGAAGACTATTTCAATTTCATCAGTGTCCATTCCAAAACTTCGCACCATTGCGCAGGGACTTGCCGCATGGGGCCAGATGAGGCCGCGGTTGTTGACACTCAACTACGATTTAACGGAATCGATGGGTTACGGGTTGTCGACAATTCAATAATGCCGACTGTTATTTCTTCAAACACAAATGCCGCAGCAATCATGATCGCAGAGAAATCCGCCGATATGATTAAAGCCCAATATGGAATGAGCACACAGTGATCCGACATATCGTATTAGTAAATTTTCAACCCGAAGTCAGCGAAGCAAACATCGCCGAAATCTTTGCTGAACTTCACCAGATCGAAGGACAGGTGCCCGGTCTACTTGCAATCACGTCTGGGCGTAGCGAAAGCCCCGAGCAGATGGAACGCGGATATATGCACGGGTTCACTGTCGATTTTGCAGATTGGACAGACTTGCAAACCTATCAAGATCACCCCGCGCATAAGGCTCTCGGCGCTAAACTGGTCGCCAACGCGGAATCAGGCATAGATGGTATTTTGGTCTTCGATTTGCCTGTCAGTCCCGCACACGCCTAATTTTGCGTGGGACCTTGAGCGTATCCAACTGTAAGGGCTGTGATCACCGTACCTTGTGTTAGTCTCCCTCGGGATCACCCACCCATGAAGGGATTGAATGACAATGGCCTCCAACCGCCGACCAACGATCATTGATGTTGCGAAACAGGCTGGCGTGTCAAAGTCCACGGTGAGTTTAGTTTTACAAAACAGCCCCTCGGTGCGTGAAGAAACGCGGCTGGAAGTTCGCAAGGTCATGGCTGAGATAGGATATATCTATAACCGCTCTGCTGCGAATATGCGAAAGTCGAATGCAGGCCTGATTGGTCTGGTGATAAATGACCTGCGCAACCCGTTTTTCACAGAATTTGCGACGTCGCTTCAAATGGCATTGTCCGAAAGCGGGTATTCCACGGTTGTCGCAAACACAGATGAAGATCCAGATCTACAAGAACACGTTGTCAGTGCTATGATCGAGCATGGGGTATCCGCGTTCATTATATGCCCTGCTTATGGCGATCAATCGACAACTTTTGATGCTATTGCACGCGCTGGTATTCCTGCGTTACAGATGCTGCGACAAGTAGATAGCAGACTTGAGCTATTTCCGTTTTCGGCCCCCGACTACGTTTCTGGCAGTAGGGTTGCGACCCAACACTTGATCGAGATGGGCGCGCGCAGTATCGCATTTGTTGGTGGGCTAGACGGTCGGGCCGTTACCGAGGAACGCAAAGCGGGCTACCTCGAGGCTATGAAAAAGCATCACATGGAACCCGTTGTTCTGACCGGGCGGTCAAGCAAAGAGTTTGGCAGGAATTCTGCGAAGGTCCTTGCCAGTGTGCATCCTGACGTCGACGCGGTGGTTTGTTTTAACGATCTTGTCGCACTGGGATTGTTGTCCGGATGCCATGAAACCAACCGCCACGTTGGCACCGATTTTCGCATTGTTGGCTTCGACGATATTGAAGACGTCGCGCAAAGCTATCCTGCGCTGACTTCGGTGCGCTGCGACATTAATCTCATCGGACAGCAGACGGCACGAACAGTCATCGACTGGCTTGAAAACGGTAACGTTCCGGCTCCAAAAACGCGGACGCCGGTCAGTCTGTCTATCCGCGCATCAAGCATGCCCGACGTAGGTTAAGCGCGGGGTATGTCGATCCACCGCCTTTGGGTCGAGGACTCCATACAAGCATCGACGATCTGGCAAATGTGATGGCCCGTCTCGAACGTGGGCCATTTCGGTTGACCCGACACGATGGAACGAATGACCTCTGCGGCCTCGATAATCTTCGTCTCGTTGTAGCCAAGACCGAAGTTTGGCAAAGGCGAAAATGCCCTGAACGTTTCATTTTCGGGCCCCACGTCAATTTCGCGAAACCCACGCCGGCCCACTGGGTCTTTGCCTGAATAAAACCGCAGCCTGTTCATTTCGTCATAGTTGAACGCGATGCTGCCCTTTGTTCCATAGACTTCATAGGTCTGCATGAACTTACGGCCTGTCGCAACGCGGCTGAAATCAACGATGCCGCTGGCCCCGTTTTCAAAACGGCACAGGACATTTGTGGCATCTGGGTTTGTTATGTCGGCCCACCGTTCAGTGCCATCAAGAACAACTTGCTCGCCAAGCGCTACGTTATCGACGATCGGACGGCGCGGCGTGGTTATCAGGTTATCGGCAATTAGCGTACTAACGCGGCCGACCAGATAATCCATAAAGCTGAAGATATGCGATCCTGTGTCACCAACAATACCGGTCCGCGCAAGTGTGCCATCCGCGCGCCACATAAACGGCACGTCAGGATCGCCAAATACATCTATGTGCTGGCAACCGCGGAACATCTTGATCTCACCAATTTCACCGGAATCGATGATGTCTTTGGCCAAGTGGTGCACAGGATTGCACGGAAACCCATGCCCGACACGTGTGATGACGCCTTTAGCCTTCGCGATATCCGCTAGCTCGCGTGCTTCACTTGCTGTATCAGCCAATGGTTTTTCGCAAAAGACGTGTTTGCCCGCAAGCAGGGCCGCTTTAGCCACCTCATAATGCAGGTGGTCCGGCAAGCAGATATCGATCAAGTCAACGTCAGGGTCAGCAACCGCCGCGCTCCAATCATGCAGGATTTTCGCGCCCGGCACACACTCGGCGAGGCCCGCTGCCTGCTCTGGCTTTGAGCAGACCAGAATTGAAACATTAGCCGTTCCGCCCGATCCACCGAAGAAATGCGGGAAAGTTTGGAAGGCCATTGTATGTACTTTGCCCATCCAGCCGGCTGCGCCAAGCACGGCAACATTTATCGGTTTCATTTCGTTTCCTTCGCGGAGAGATGGGTTTTCAGCGTTTCATGATAGCTACTGGAACGTTCCAATTATGTCAATGTGGTGGCCTGTCCAGTGCTATCTGATGCGCGTGCATGGCGGCAGGATTGACGGTGCTTTCTTGAATGGCTATTCCAACTGGAACGTTCCAGTTTTCAAACTTTCACGACAGGACACTCCTTATGACCAGTGAAGTAACGCAGGACATTCTCGATTCACTCACCGATGTCGACATGCCCCGACTGCCGCCAGAACCAGAGTTCTCGGAGACTGTCGTTGTGGCGGGCTTCACGGTGCCTGTTTGCACTACTGGTTGCGTGATTGTTGGCAGTGGGGCTGCGGGATTGCGTGCAGCTGTTGAACTGAAACGACGGAATGTGACAGTTACGATCCTTAGTCAGAGCGCGTGGGGCGGCACCTCCGCCTGTTCGGGCTCGGACAAGCAAACCTTGCACACCGCAAACACATCCGACCAGGGCGACAACTTCAAGTCGATGGCCGAGGCGATCCGCGCGGGTGGGGCGATGGACGAAGATACTGCATATATCGAAGCGGTCGGGTCGACCCGTGCAATGGCGTCTCTGCAATATCTTGGCCTTCCGTTGCCACAAGATGCCTTTGGTGGGACGTTGCGCTATCAAACGGATCACGACGAAGTCGGGCGCGCAACAAGCTGCGGGCCGCGTACGTCTCGGCTGATGGTCAAGGTCTTAGCGCAAGAGGCCATCCACATTGGTGTTCCGATCTTCAACCAGACAACCGCCGTCAGTATTTTGAAAGACGGGGAGGGGCCTTCGGCTCGCGCTGTTGGTGTGCTTGCGATCAGACCAAAGGCGCAAACTGCGGACAATCCTTGGGGCCTCGTAGTGTTCAAGTGCGCGTCTTTGATTTTGGCTGCAGGCGGACCCGGAGAACTTTACCGCGACAGTGTCTTTCCAAACGGCTGCTTTGGCTCTCTTGGGCTGGCGCTTGAGGCGGGAGTGGAGCTGGTCAACTTGACCGAAAGCCAGTTTGGCATCGGAACGCGCCGTGAAGGGTTTCCGTGGAACCTGTCGGGAACCTATGTGCAGTCCATGCCGCACATCTATTCAGTCGATGATGACGGCACCGAACACCATTTTCTAGCGAGCTATTTCCACACAACACAAGAGATGATCTCGAACGTGTTTCGCAAGGGTTATCAATGGCCATTCCATGCCTCACGGATGCTAGATTTTGGATCGAGCCTTGTAGACTTGGCGATCTACCGCGAAAGCAAACAGGGCCGGCGGGTGTTCATGGATTTCAACAGAAACCCATTGCCCGGTCCTGATGGGCTGGCGTTTAGCCTTGATCGACTGGACGATGATGTGGCGGTCTATCTGCGCAACGCTGGCGCCGAGCAGGACCTGCCGATCGACCGGCTACGGCACATGAACCCGCTCGCAATCGAACTTTACCGTCGCTACAAAGTTGATATCGCGGCTGATCCGCTCGAATTTGCCGTTAACAATCAGCACATGAATGGCGGAATCGCAGTTGATAGCTGGGGCCGGAGTAATATTGGCGGCATCTACGCGATTGGTGAAGCCGCTGGCACACATGGCGCGACCCGTCCGGGGGGGGCCGCATTGAATGCGGGGCAAGTTTTTGGCACGCGAGCAGCCGAAGATATAGCCGCTATTGGGTTGGCAGATGCACCTGAAAACAGTGACTTAATGGATGCGCTTGGCAGAGCCGTGGGCCATATCGCAAAAGTGCTAAAACCAGACAGTGCTCAGTCAATTCAATCCGTACGCAGTGCTGTTCAGGCGCGGATGAGCGATATGGCCGGGATCATCTGCCGTCCTGAGGATGTGAGCGAAGCATTGTTACAAGCCCGCGATTTATGCGTTGATATTCAACGCCACGGTATCGGTTACGGTCGCGCAAACGAAATCGGCCGGGTCATTCAATGGCAGCAGATGGCAGTTGCGTCATTGGCGGTTCTTGCGGCGCTCGACCACTATATCCAACACGGTGGCGGGAGTCGTGGTGCCCGTGCAATCTGTGATCCGGCCGGCGATGGGGCACCAGATACGGTGTCAGGAGTTTTGGATGAGTACCGTTTTCGCAAGGAAAGATCGCAAGATCAAAAACAGCAGATATTTGTCTACATCAGTGAAGGTGGAATCCAGATTTTGGAACGCCCCAACCGCACCTTGGACGCGGCAACCAGATCGTTTTTCGAACGCGATTGGCCTGCTTGGCTGACCGGTTCAATCCATCACCCTAGCCCGAAGAATGACACAGCATGTTGACCTTCAAGAACACAAAAGCAGTCGCAATTGGTGAAGCTATGATTGAGATGGCACCGATTGGTGAGGGGCAATACCGACGTGGCTTCGCGGGTGACACATTCAATACAGTTTGGCATATGGCGCAGGCATTAGGGAGCGAGGCGGACGTCGGGTTTGTGACCCGTGTTGGTCAGGATCGTGTTTCGGACGCGTTTATCAGTGAACTTGCACAAGACGGCATGGATGTATCGAAGATACGCCGTGATTCAGATCGCACGATGGGCCTGTACATGATTGAATTGGACGGGGTTGAACGAAGTTTTAGCTATTGGCGGAGTGCGTCTGCGGCGCGGCTCTTGGCGAGTGATAAATCCTCGATTGAGACTGCTTTACTGGGCGCTGGTCTAATTCATCTGTCAGGGATCACTTTGGCAATATTGGACCAAGACGCGCGTTCCAATCTTATTGGCGCTCTGGAAATCGCGCGTGCAAATGGATCGATCGTGTCTTTTGATCCCAATATTCGCCCGCAGCTGTGGACTTCATTTGATGAAATCAGGGAAACGATTTCTCGATTTCTCAAGGTTACTGATATTGGTTTGCCGAGCTTTGACGACGAGACCGGGCATTGGGGGGACGCGGATCCCACCGCCACGATCGAGCGGTTCGCAGCAGCAGGCGTTCGTGAAGTCGTTGTTAAAAATGGAAATGCCCCGGTCCAGCTGTTTTCTGACGGGGTAAAGTCAGAGTGTAAAACTCCCTCTGTCAGCGGGATCTGCGACACGACCGGTGCGGGGGATGCGTTCAACGCGGGTTACTTGGCGGCGCGGCTTCTCAAGCATCCCGCAACTTCTGCGGTTCGAGCGGGGCAAGTCATGGCGGGCGAAGTTCTGCAACATTTCGGTGCGCGCATTCCGCGATCATTCATTCCCAAGATCGGTTTAGATAAGGCGTACATACATTGCCAAGACACATGATTGGCATAAATTCGATCCACCACGTGGCAGTAATTGCTAGCGATTATGAGAAATCAAAACACTTCTACAGTGTGATTTTGGGCTTGCGAATCCTGGCGGAGAATTATCGACCAAGTCGGAAATCTTGGAAATTGGATATGGCACTGCCGGGCCATGGGCAGATTGAATTGTTTTCATTTCCAAGCCCACCCAAACGTCCATCCCATCCTGAAGCGTCCGGATTAAGACATCTAGCCCTTTCAGTCTCAGATCTGGCCGCTTCAGTTATAGCATTGAACGCGAAAGGCATTCCCACCGAAGATATCCGCATCGATGAATTCACAAATATGAAATTCGTCTTTTTTGCTGACCCCGATGGATTGCCCATTGAGCTCTATGAGTCCGAAAAGAATTTGTGAGTTGTTGGGAGTGATCAATTCAGTCAATCCGTCAGAGTGGTGCGCGTGACTTTGAAGCGTGAATTTTACTAGAAACCAATGGGTTATCTAATGAGGAGAGCTTGCCATGGGGCTGTTTACGCGCAACTGAGTATCGCAGAACAGAATGGAATTCTGAAGGCCATGCAATGGTCCCAGAGGATGAGGTGGCTCAGGTATTGAAACGCTGTCAGTCTTCTATCTTCCGAGAACTGAATCGTAGTCATTCCAGCGATGAGAGCATGTATGGATGCGACGGTTATTATGGTCATGCGGCACATCTGCGAGCGAAGCGACGGCGCAATGTATAGCGCAAATTCTTCAAGAATTAGGAGTTATGCAATGGCGTGACCGAGCGGCTTAAGTACGGCTGGACGCCTGAGAAGATTGGCCTGCCGGGGGCTGTCGGTGTCGCTGCCCACGGAATCGGGACCGCCCGCGCATCCCAAGTGAAGCCAATTGCTGGTGCGTATGCTGCATCGCGATGGCGTTGAATGCCCGACTGAAAAGCCTAATCGTGCCGGTTCTGGTGCGAACGCTGTTTGATCTACGCAGCAGACTCTGATGCTCGGCGCTGCAATGGTTCGGCTCCTGCGCACATTTACTAAACTGGCCTGTTGGACCGCAAACGGTTCATGTGAATAGCGCTTTGCGAGCACCCCGCGGAACTTCAGAATAACTCGAAGATTGCCCCAACGGGTGCGGGTGCCTGAGTTTACGTGCAAGCAAAAATGAGGGGAAAAGCCCACTGTAATCGAATGCGCAACTACGTGCTTTTTCTCATCGGGCTTTGATTTGTCGAGGTACCGATGCCAATTCTTGCAATTATTAGATTGCAGATGTATCTTCTTTTCGCGCAAGCGATGAACTGGCGCGAACATCGCGTCAACGTGGCTTGCCATTGCATGCAAATGGCCAAAAATGTGTATTTCACCAACAAGATTGAGGAAGACAAATGATCGATCTAGATCTGAACAGCATGAGCAGGGCTGAGCTAATAGCACTTCAGAAAGATACCGAGCGGGCAATGAAGACGCTCGAAGATCGGCGACGCAACGAAGCCAAGGCGATACTCGCGGCCAAAGCGAAAGAACTGGGATTTAGTATCGCCGAGCTCTTTAACGCTAAATCAAATGAAAAGAGCGTGGGCACGGCGAAGTATCGGCATCCCGAGGATCCGGCCCTGACTTGGTCAGGGAAGGGCCGGCCGCCTGCTTGGTTCAAAGAGCATATTGCCAATGGTGGAGATGCCGAAGCCTTGGCTATCTGAGATATTGGGCTCTGCAACATACTTTGGAGCGGAGCCCATATTATCACTTACGCGCTGCTGCTGCGGCGGGGGGGCATTGCTGCTTTGAATGCTAACTTCAGTAAAGGGAGCCCTGCGATATCGAACCAGCCGCGAACGTCTGCTCCCCGCCCAAGTGTCCGCCTTCTACAGCGTAGAAAAAGCCTGCCTCAGCGTTCTTGTTCATTCGGCGGGGGTGACTTGATATTAGGCCGTTCGCTATCGGGGTGCATTCGGACGTCGAAATTCGACGCATAGTTTGACGCGGCGTTGTTGCAGAACTCTGACTGGCAAGGATTCACATCGTGAATCCTTGCGGTTAGATAGGGTGCATGAGCAAGCCATCACCTACCCGCTACCGCACGACGAACTGGTCCAGCTACAATGCGTCGCTGAGAA
>JAWUXZ010000047.1:0-101247 GCA_034111085.1 Dinoroseobacter sp. | reverse complement strand
GCCGCTGAGGCACAAGCAGGCAGCACCCCTGGCAGCACGCAGCTTATTGCCGTGTCAAAGGTCCAACCGCTCGAGCGCGTTGAGGCTGTTCTGACCGAAGGCCACCGCATCTTTGGCGAGAACCGCGTGCAGGAAGCCGCTGGCAAATGGCCAGACTTCAAGGCGCAGTTTGACGGGGTAGAGCTACACCTGCTCGGCCCGCTTCAATCCAACAAAGCCCGCCAAGCAGTTGAGTTGTTCGACACAATCCATTCACTTGACCGCGAGAAGCTAGCCCGCAAGCTGGCCGATCTGGCGCGGGAGCGCGCCGCGTGTCCACAAATCTTCATTCAAGTGAACACCGGCGCTGAGCCGCAAAAGGCCGGTGTCTTGCCCGCTGAGACTGACGCTTTCGTTGCGACATGTCGCGCAATGGACCTGCCGATTGCCGGACTAATGACCATCCCCCCTGCTGATGAAGACCCATCGCTGCATTTCGCACTGCTGGCAAAACTTGCCGCGCGCAACGGGCTAAGTGGCCTGTCGATGGGGATGAGCGGCGACTTTGAGAGCGCCATTGCGCACGGCGCAACCCATGTGCGGGTTGGGTCGGCGATTTTCGGCGCGCGCACGCCCTAGCGTCCCATTGACGGGAATCGCTTCAGGGCCGAGGCTTTGCACCTCAACAGCCCCGGAGACAGTCCTATGAAACGCTTTGCCACGATGGCCGTTCTTGCGATTTGCGTCGCCACACCTGCCGCCGCTGAAATGACGCTTGCGTTCCAGTGGGGCAATACTCCGCTCTGCACCACAGGCCGTCCCAATACGGTTGGCAACCCTGCATTCGCGTTGCGCGGTGTGCCTGTCGGGACCGATAGTGTGGAATTTCGCCTCAAAGACCTGAATGTGCCCGGCTATAACCACGGCGGCGCGCGGCTGGGTGTTTCGCAAAGTATGACGGTCCCATCCGGCACTTTCACCTACAAAAGCCCCTGCCCGCCCAATGGCGCCCATACATACGAGTGGACGGCGACTGCGCGGTCTGGAAATTCGATCATCGCAACAGCCAAAGCGCAGCGGCGTTATCCCGAGTAGGGCACGATCAAACGCGTCTGATGCCGAATCCTTGGTGCAATCCAGTGTAGCGCTTTGCGGGGTAACCCGATGCAGCCCTCGGTCGCAAAGCCGGGCCTGCGCCATTGGTGAATAAAGATTGCCGAGCCTGCGCTGTGTTCGGCAAAAGGCCAGTTCCAGTTGGTCAGGATCACGAGATCATACAGCGGATCGGGTCGACGCAAACGCTCATGAGAATACCCGTGGGGTGCGCGTACCATCAGATTGTAATCAGGGTCGCGCGGATCATCGGACCATAGATCGAGCGGCCCGATCGGCAGCGCCCAATTCGTTGGGCGTGCAATGCGGTCAGGGCGGTACAGCATCCCGACGAGTCCGTGTGTGCCGCAAGGGGTCGCCCCATCGCCTTCGCGTTTGGTGTCGCTCAAACCGCCGCGCCCAGTGGTGCAGGGAAAAACACGCCCCATAAATCGCAAGCCCTGAGGGGTCAGCACCAGATCGTGCGGTGTCACAGCAGATGCCCGGACTTCGCCGCCTTGGTTGCCAGATAAGCGCTGTTTTGCGGGGTCTCTCCCAACTTCAAAGGCACCCGCTCGACAACCTCGATACCTTGCGCGGACATCATCTCGATCTTCGCGGGGTTGTTGGTCATCAACCGCACAGCCGAGAACCCAAGCCGTTTCAGCAGGTCCGATCCGATGCGAAAATCACGCTCGTCATCCTCAAACCCGAGGCGATGATTGGCTTCGACCGTGTCAAACCCCTGATCCTGCAAAGCATAGGCGCGCATCTTGTTGGCAAGCCCAATGCCGCGCCCTTCTTGGTTTAGATACAGCAGAATACCAGCCCCCTCGGCCCCCATCTGCGCCATCGCACCGCGAAGCTGTGGGCCGCAATCACATTTCAGACTGCCCAGAAGATCGCCGGTGAAGCAGGCCGAATGCAGGCGCGCAAGGACCGGTGTGCTGCGATCTGGCGTGCCGATTTCGACCACGTAATGCTCCTCTCCACCATCGGTGGGGCGGAACACATGCAAGCGTCCGGCCTCAGACACCGACAGAGGCACGCGGGCCGACACAAGCGGCGCAAGCGGCGCACCGTGGCCGAGCAAATCTGCGACCTGATCAAGGTTAAGAGTGGTGATTCCCTCGGGCGCGTCTTCGCAAGGTTGCACAACAACGGCAGGCAACAACCGCGCATCCTTGGCAAGCTGCAACGCCGCGCGCGCCAAAGCGGAATCACCATCGCGCAATGACTTGAACGGGCCTTTCATCGGATGCGACAGATCAGTGGCTGGGTCCGCAACCGCCTGCACCCAATCTGGCGAGGCGCCGATGGGCAAAACCAACCGCGCCAAATCACCGTCATAGGCGCGCGCCTTTAACGTCTCGGCCCGGCGCGCGGTAATCGCCAAATGCGCGCCGTCACCTAGGGCTGCAAACCGCGCTTTGGTTAATGTCTCGGCGGCCAACACCAAGGCTGCCGATCCGCCGCACACCAACAAAACCGGCACACCCATACGCAAATCACCCCGCGCACGGGCCAAATATTCGCTGGGATCGGGGCTGAGGGCGCTCATTCACATTCGGCTTTGCAACATCTTCGCCTCTACATAGGCGTGATTGAGGGGAAACTGAAACAATTACGCCCTTCGCGACACATGGGCGTGAGGTTTTTTACCAATCTCTTGTCTGAACCGTGTTCCGCCCGCATTTCAGTTGTAACCCGAGGCGCAAGAAAAGGACCGAACCGATGCCAACTCTGCGAAAAATCCTGCTGGTAGACGACGACGATGACCTGCGCGAGGCGCTGAGCGAACAGCTTGTCATGACCGAGGACTTCGATGTTTTCGAGGCCGCGTCCGGCACCGAGGCGATGGTGAAGGCCAAAGAGGGTCTTTATGATCTGGTGATCCTAGATGTAGGCCTGCCCGACACCGATGGGCGTGAGCTCTGCCGCTTGATGCGCAAGCAGGGCGTCAAATGCCCCGTCTTGATGCTGACCGGGCACGATTCGGATGCCGACACCATTCTGGGCCTCGATGCGGGCGCAAATGATTACGTGACAAAACCGTTCAAATTCCCGGTTCTGCTGGCCCGTATTCGCGCGCAATTGCGTCAACACGAGCAATCTGAGGATGCGGTGTTCCAACTTGGCCCATATACATTCAAACCCTCAATGAAGCTTCTTTTGACCGAAGACGAAAAGAAAATCCGTCTTACCGAAAAAGAAACTAACATTCTCAAATACTTGTACCGTGCGACCGATGGAATTGTCGCCCGCGATATACTGCTGCACGAGGTATGGGGATATAATGCGGGTGTCACAACTCACACACTTGAGACACATATTTACCGCCTACGTCAAAAAATTGAACCAGATCCGTCAAATGCGCGTATTCTAGTAACAGAGACAGGTGGCTACCGATTGGTCGCTTAATAAAGACCCCTCGCGCGTTGGGGTTATGACGCGAAACCTCCCTGTTGGACTGGCCCGGCCTCGTGCCGGGTCTTCTTTTTTCAGAGCATCATTACGAGGGCTCGGTCCATGGATAAGCCTCGCATTCCCATGTCGCGCCGCACAGTGCTCGCGGGCACCGCAGCTTTGGCAGCACACCCCAGCGTGGCACAAGACACACCCCCTATCAGCGTACTTATCATTGGCGCTGGGCTGTCTGGCCTTGCCGCGGCGAGAGCCCTGACCGAGGCGGGCGTGAAGGTCACGATCCTTGAGGCGCGCGACCGTATTGGCGGGCGGGTCTGGACCAATTACGGGCTCGGTACTCCGTTTGAATTGGGCGCCGGCTGGATTCACGGGCCGATGGGCAACCCAATCTCGGACTTGGCCGAAGAGGCCGGGCTACCCACCTTTGTGACTTCAAATGCAGCGCTAGACGTACGCGGCCCGGATGGCACTTGGGTGCCCGACGACGCAATCGTTAGCGGCGAGGCGCGTCTGCGCGTGGTCGCTGAGGAAGGATTCGATGCCACGCGCACGACGACATTGCTGGACGCGTTGCGCGAGGAAGCCCCCGATACGTTGACCGACCCCCTGCTGCGCTGGATGTTATCGGCCTATGTGGAGTTTGATTTGGGCGGACCGCTGGCCGAGGTTTCGGCCCGCAACTGGGACGGCGATAAACAATTCGAAGGCGAGGATGTGATCTTGACGGATGGGTACGGCGCGCTGCTGCCGAGCCTGTCGTTGGGGCTCGATATTCGCCTGGGCGAAGTCGTCACGAGCCTCGAGCATCACGATGATTGGGTCGAAGTCATCACTCAAGGCGGTACGTTCGAGGCTGATTATGCGATCTGCACCGTGCCACTTGGCGTGCTTCAGAAAGGGTCCGTCCAGTTCGACCCGCCTTTGCCAGAGGCGATGCAGGCGGCGATCGCGCGCCAAGGCATGGGCACTGTCACCAAGGTCGCGTTCCGTTTTCCCGAGGCCACGTGGGAGGATGATGTACAGTATTACGGCTGGGTCGGACCTGAACCGGGCCGCTGGTCGTATGTGGTGAATTATGCCCCGTTCTCAGACGCGCCGGTGCTGTTGACGCTCAGTTTCGGGGACGAGGCCTTCGCGGTTGAGGCCATGACAGAAGAGCAGATGGTTGCAGACGCTTTTGCCGGATTGCGCAGCCTGATGGGACCGGACTTGCCCGAGCCGCTCGATTGGCGGGCGACGCGCTGGTCACAAGACCCGCACAGCTTTGGCGCTTATAGCTTTCCCAAGGTCGGCAGTTCGCCCGATGACTGGAAGGCGCTGGAGGGCTGGGGCGGCGAGGTGCTTTTATTCGCAGGCGAGCACACGATCTGGGACTATCACGGTACCACACATGGTGCGTGGCTCAGCGGCTTGCGCGCGGCCGAAATGCTGCTGGCGGATTTGCGCTAGCTCTGGCCTCTGCCCCCACGCGCCCCTAGGGTAGTGCGACATTTCACGGAGCCGCTGCCATGCCGATCACGATTGCCACCTGGAACATTAACTCGGTTCGGTTGCGCGAAGACCTCGTGGCCCGCGTGATGTCTGAGGCAAGCCCGGACGTGCTGTGCCTGCAAGAATGCAAAAGCCCGGTCGACAAAATCCCGCTGCAGCAGTTCATTCAACTCGGCTACAACTATGTCGCGATGCGCGGGCAGAAGGGCTATAACGGCGTTGCGATCTTCTCGAAGATCCCGATGGAAGATGCCGGATCCCGTGATTTTTGCGAAAAAGGCGATGCGCGCCATGTGGCTGGCCGGCTGGAAAACGGCATGACGATCCACAACTTCTACGTCCCTGCTGGCGGCGATGTGCCGGACCGCGAGGTGAACGAAAAGTTCGGCCACAAGCTCGATTTTCTTGCCGAGATGCGTGATTGGTTCCGCGACGAAGCGCCTGTGAAATCGGTGCTGGTTGGCGATCTGAACATCGCCCCGCGCGAGGATGATGTCTGGTCGCATAAGCAACTTCTCAAGGCCGTCAGCCACACGCCGATCGAGGTGGAAAAATTTGCCGAGACCCAAGATGCCGGCAAGTGGGTCGACATTACGCGCCAAGATATCCCTGAAGGACGGCTGTATTCGTGGTGGTCCTACCGCGCAAAAGACTGGGCCACCGCTGACAAGGGCCGGCGCCTCGATCACATCTGGGCGACGCCAGATATCTCAAGTTCTGCGCATTCCAGCCGCGTGCTGCGCGACGCACGCGGATGGGAAAAACCGTCAGACCACGCGCCCGTGCTGGCAACGTTTGAGCTGTAACGGCCCTTCACATCACGCCAGTGCGGGGCCATATAACCCATAACATGACCCCAAATGCCCGCCACAAAGGACTGCCCCATGCTTGAGTTTGGCAATGCCCCCGCCGAAACAACTCCGAATGATCTGATCAAAGACACGACCGAGGCCGAGTTCTTGGCCGATGTCGTCGAGATGAGCCAGACAATCCCTGTCATCGTCGATTTCTGGGCCCCGTGGTGCGGGCCGTGTAAAACGCTGGGTCCGGCGCTGGAATCGGCTGTCACTGCTGCCAAAGGCGCGGTGAAGATGGTGAAGGTCAATGTGGACGAGAATCAAGGGATTGCTGGCCAGTTACAAATCCAGTCGATCCCAACCGTCTATGCGTTCTGGAAAGGTCAGCCAGCCGATGGCTTCCAAGGTGCTATCACGCCTGCCGAGATCACCGCCTTTGTCAAAAAGATTGCCGAGCTGGGCGATGGCGCGCCTGAAGAAGAAGGCGCTGGTCTTGATGAGGCTGTTGAGGCGGCTGAGGCAATGCTGACCGAAGGGGCTGCGGTCGACGCGGCACAAACCTTCGCGGCAATCCTTGGCGAAGACCCGAACCACGCGGGCGCACTTGGCGGATTGGCACGCGCGCATCTGGCGCTTGGCGAAGTTGCCCAAGCCGACGGCATCCTCAGCACAGCGCCGGACGAGATTTTCAACGCGCCTGAACTGGAGTCCGTCCGCGCCCAAATTGCGCTTGCCAAGCAGGCCGAAAACGTAGGTCCGGTGGCTGAATTGACCGCGACAGTTGAGGCAAATCCCGATGACCACCAAGCGCGCCTTGATCTGGCGACAGCGCTTCATGCCGAGGGCGATGTGGAAGGTGCAATCAGCGCACTTCTCGACAGTATCCGCCGCGACATGGAATGGAACGAGGGGGCTGCCAAGGCGCAACTGTTCACGGTTTTCGACGCAATGAAGCCGCAAGATCCAATCGTTCTGAAGGGGCGGCGCAAACTTAGCTCGATCTTGTTTGCCTGATCGAGAATGGGGGCTACTTGCGTAACATGTTTTCAATAGTTGATCTTCCCCCGACCATTCCGCTCTTCTCGCTTCCGGGCGCTCTCTTGCTGCCGCGTGCACGTTTGCCGCTGCATCTGTTTGAGCCGCGCTACCTCACGATGATGGAGGATGCGCTTAAGACCTCGCACCGTTTCATCGGCATGGTGCAGCCGCGCGAGGTGCCGGGAACTGGTGAAAAACGTCTGCACTCCATTGGCTGTGCAGGACGCATCAGCGCGTTCTCCGAGACTGAAGATGGGCGCTATATGATCACCCTTGCCGGGATATCGCGCTTTCGCATTCAGCGCGAAGTCACCGGGTTTTCGCCCTATCTTAAGGCCGACGTCACATGGGACGGGTTTGAACGCGATCTAGGTGAAACCGAGGTGGATGAAGACTTTAAGCGCGGGAAGTTCTTGAACCTTCTCAACCGCTTCTTCACCGCCAACGAGTTGAACACCGACTGGGACAGCCTTTCCGAGGCCGAGGATGAATTGCTGATCAATTCGCTGTCGATGCTGTGCCCGTTCGGGCCCGAAGACAGGCAAGCCTTGCTCGAGGCGCCCTCGCTGACCACGCGGCGCGAAACATTGGTGACGCTGATTGAATTTGCCCTGCGCGGTGGCGGTCAGATGGATGACGTGCTGCAATGACAGATGGTGATGAAGTGCCCGAAGACGCGAAACGCGGCCATGCGCGCCAGATGCTCGAAGCGCTGGTCTGCCCTTTGACCCACGCCCCCCTAAAATATGATGCAGTGCGCCAAGAACTTATCAGCCGCGCTGCCAATCTCGCCTACCCCATTCGTAATGGCATCCCGGTGATGATTGAGGACGAAGCGCGCAAGCTGGACTAATCGAGGCACCGCGCTGCCTTGACCCGCCATTGCAGATGGCTAGGGTGCGGCCAACTGACCTCAGCCCTTAACCGGAGGCCCCATGCCCCAGCGCCTGCACCTCGTCTTCGGTGGCGAATTAGTCGATCCGACCAAAACCACCTTCAAGAACATTGATGACATCCATCTGGTTGGCATGTTCCCGGACTACGCCACCGCCTATGACGCTTGGAAATCAGAGGCGCAGCGCACGGTCGACAACGCTCATATGCGCTACTTCATTGCCCATATTCACCGCCTTCGCGACGAGGCCGCAGAAGCCTCCTCCACCGAAGAGCTGGGCTGATCTTGACGGTTGTGAGACGCTCGCTGGCGCTTGCCTTGTACCTCGCCGTGTCGGCCCGCTGGACAGGTTATGTCGAGCGGATGCTGGAAAAGCGTCTGGCCAGCGGCAAGGAAGATCCCGACCGCATTGGCGAGCGGCGCGGTATCTCAGATCGCCCGCGCCCTGACGGACCTTTGCTGTGGATCCATGCCGCCAGCGTCGGCGAATCGTTATCCACACTTGAGTTAATCCGCTTCATTGGCGAGCAGCGCCCGGACATCACGGTGATGGTCACCACCGGCACGCGCACATCTGCCAAATTGATGAAAATTCGCCTGACAAAGAACGCGTTTCACCAGTTTGTGCCCGTAGATGTGAAGAGCTACGTCCAACGCTTTCTGGCCCATTGGAAGCCCGACATGGCGATCTGGACCGAAAGTGAGCTGTGGCCGCGTCTGGTCTACGAGATGGGCGAGACCGGCAAACCGATGATGCTTCTGAACGCGCGAATGAGCATGGAAAGCCACAATCGCTGGCGCTGGCTGCCCGGTATGGCCAGGTCGATCCTGTCGCGGTTCAAACTGGCGCTTGCGCAAGACGAAGACAGCGCGCGGCACCTGCGCCTGCTGGGATTTCCGCGCGATAAGATCGAGGTTACGGGCTTTCTGAAAGAAGGCGCGCAGGTCTTGCCGCATACGGAAGACGATCGCACAGCGCTTGCTGCACAGATCGGGACACGGCCTGTTTGGTTTGCGGCCTCGACACATGCAGGCGAAGACGAAATCGTATCTGAGGCCCATAAGCTGGCCAAAGTTGGCACGCACCGTCTGCTGTTGATCCTCGCACCGCGTCACCCTGAGCGCTTCGACGACGTGGCCGCGTTGCTGGAGAACGACGGTTGGGAAGTCGCGCGGCGGTCCAAGGGCGAATTGCCCGGTCCAGATACGGACGTTTTTCTGGCCGACACAATGGGGGAGATGGGGCTTTGGTACCGCCTCGCGCCGGTGTCGTTGGTGTGCGGATCGCTGCTCGATAAGATCGGTGGGCATAACCCGTTTGAGCCTGCTGCCTTGGGATCAGCCATCCTGCACGGCCCGTTTATGTTCAATTTTGCGGATATTTACGCGCGCTTGGCTGAGGCCGATGCGGCGATCCAAGTGTCGACGCCAAGGGAAGTTGCCACGGGTGTTCAGCGCTTGTTGCAACCAGATCAGGCAGCGCTTTTGGCGCATCAGGCGTGGGATGTGTCCTCAGGCGGAACCGAGGTAACCGAGCGCGCGGTGAAAGTTGTGCTCGACCTGTTTGACGGGAAGGCGAGGGCCTGATGCGCGCGCCCCGGTTCTGGGACACCCCCCCGGACCGCCCCGGTTTTGCCGCGCGAGCACTTTCTCCGCTGGGCGCACTCTATGCAGCGGGCACAGCGCGGCGGTTGGCGAAGGTGGCCCCGTTTGATCCCGGAATTCCAGTAATTTGCGTCGGCAATCTCAGCGCTGGCGGCACGGGAAAAACCCCCACAGCAATCGCGCTGGTCCAAAAACTGGGCCTCGGCATTTTTGTTGTGTCGCGCGGCTATGGCGGCTCGCTCGATGGCCCGGTTGAGGTTGACCCGAAGGTCCACACTGCCGCGCAAGTCGGGGACGAACCGCTGCTTCTGGCGGCCTTCACGCCTGTGATCGTTGCCAAAGATCGCGTGGCCGGGGCGAAGCTTGCCGTGGCCGAGGGTGCGCGCGCAATTGTGCTCGACGACGGTTTCCAGGACCCGTCGCTTCGCAAAGCGCTGTCGGTGATCGTGGTTGATGCGGCGCGCGGCTTTGGCAACGGGCTTTGCATTCCGGCAGGGCCACTGCGCGAGCCAGTCTCGGTCGGCATGGCGCGAGCAGATTTGCTGATATCGATCGGAAACGAGAAGCTGCAAGCGCGCTTTACCCGCGATTGGGGCGAAGCGGTCTCGGTCCCTCGGCTTGCGGGCCAATTGCGCGCACTTGAGACGGGAATGCCTTGGAAAGGGCGGCGCGTTCTGGCCTTTGCCGGGATCGGATACCCCGAGAAGTTCTTTGCCACCCTGCGCGAAATGGGGGCGGAGGTTGTGGATACAGTCGCACTCGACGACCACGCGCCCCTCAGCACGGCGTTGATTACCAGATTAACGCGCGAGGCACGGGCCGCAAATGCGCAACTGGTCTGCACCGAAAAAGATAGCGTGCGGTTGCCGGAAGCGTTGCGCAGCGAGGTGCTGCCGCTGCCTGTGCGGTTGCGGTTCAAGGATGACCGGGGCCTGAATGCGGCGCTTAAACCTTTGGGGCTTGCCTGAGCGCGCCCAAAACAGCGTCCGTATCTGCGCCGAGCTTTGGGGACGACCGTTCCAACACCAAATCCGCGTCTGAAAACCGAAACGGCGAGCGCACCGACGGCACCCCATCGAGGCTTAGCTGCATTCCGCGCGCCTTGATCTGCGGATCGTCAAACACGTCTGCCATATCGTTGATCGGACCAGCCGGAACGCCATGCGCTTCGCAGGCCGCAAGCATCTGAGCCTTGGTCAAACGTGTCGTCGCGTCGCTCAGCGCCTCGGTCAACGCATCGCGGTTTGCAACCCGGTCTGCATTGGTCACAAAACGCGCATCCTCGGCCAAACTCGCCAATCCGAGCAGCGCACAAAACCGCACGAACTGCCCGTCATTGCCCACCGCAATAATCACCCAACCATCGGAGCAATCCATCACCTGATAAGGCGCAAGGTTCGGATGGGCGTTGCCAAGACGCTGTGGCGCGACCCCGGTGCTGAGATAATTCAGGTTCTGGTTTGCCATACACGACGTGGCCACATCCAGCAGGCTCATATCAATTTGCTGACCAGCACCGGTGGCAGAGCGCTGGTGAAGTGCCGCCAAAATCGCGGTGCTCGCATAAACGCCCGTCAGCACATCTGTGACAGCCACGCCAACCTTTTGCGGCTGACTACCCGGGTCGCCAGTGACGCTCATGAGCCCGGACATGCCTTGGATAATATAGTCATAGCCCGCGCGGTGCGCATACGGCCCGTCCTGCCCAAACCCGGTGATGGAGCAGTAGATCAAACCCGGATGCGCCTCCTTCAATGCGTCGTAATCCAGCCCGTATTTTGCCAGCCCTCCGACCTTGTAGTTCTCGATCACCACATCAGCGCTGGCGATTAACGCTTTCAGATCAGCCAGCCCCTCAGGCGTGCGAAAGTCGATCACGACCGACCGCTTGCCCCGATTGCAACTGTGGAAATACGCAGCTGAGATGTCATCTTCGCGCTCGATAAACGGCGGGCCCCAGCGGCGTGTGTCATCGCCTGCGGGTGCTTCGACCTTTATGACCTCGGCGCCCAGATCGGCAAGGGTCTGGCCAGCCCAAGGACCGGCCAGAATGCGCGCCAATTCAATGACGCGCAGTCCCTCTAGGGGGCTCACTCGCTCAGCTTGCTGTCGATAGCTTCGGCGAATTCCGCGTAGGACATGTTGGAATAGGCCTCACCGTTGATAAAGAACGAAGGCGTGGCGCGCACGTTGTCCTTCTCGGAATTGGCTTGGAAAACGGCGACCATTGCTTGGGCCATTTCACCGTCCTGCATGCAGGCGTCGATCTGATCGCCGTTCATGCCAGCCGACAGGCCAAGACGGCGCAGGGCTGCGGCGACATCGGCAGGCTCGCCCGCGCGCGACCAATCGGACTGCTGGTCATAAAGCAGTTCTGCGATCCCGAAGAATCGATCCGGCCCAGCGCAACGCGCCAGCATTCCGGCCCAGAGGCCAAAGCGGTCGAAATACACTTCGCGGTAGATGAAGTTAACCTTACCGGTGTCGATGTAGTTGGTCTTGATTTCCTTGAACACATCCTCATGAAACCGTGCGCAATGCGGGCAGGTGTAGGAGGCGTATTCGATGATCGTTACAGGCGCGTCGGCCTCGCCCATCATCATTTCCAGCACACGGCTGGTGTCGATCTCTTGCGCCTCAGCCGACGAGATCGGCGAGAGCGAGGGTGACAGGTTGGTCTGTGTGCTGTTGCCACTGCCAAACCAGAAGGCAGCAGCGCCAAGACCCAGCACCAGGGCAATGCCTGCAATCATCTTATTCATGGGAAACTCCGTATTATCAGGTTGATCCAGCGCGACGCGCGGATCTGGTCAAAACATTGGCGGCAAGATCTTCTAGGGCTTGGCGCAGATCATCATTGCCGACGCCCTTGGCATAAGCAGGCGCTTTGGCAACCGCTAGCGGGTCGGGTTTGGGGGCCTCGCGCACAGGTTTGGTAACCTCTAGCGACAGTCCATCAGGTGCTGTTTGTGTAATCGAAATCCGGCTGATCGCGTTATAGCCGTAACAAGCGTTCACGCGGGTGCGCAGGGTTTCCTTCTGCATCTCCAGCAGCGGCGCGCTCGGCCCATTGGTCAACACAGTTAACGTCGCGCCCAAACTGCTGCGCCCGTAGCCCACTTTCAGCGGACGGCACAGCGGCGCGAGGTCTGGGCCAGCCACCTCCTCCCACCGGGTCAGCAGGCGCGAGACGGCAAATCCGCGCCCTTCAGAGGCCGAGCGCACGCGCGTCTCAACCAGCGCACTCGTCTGGCGAAATCCTTTGCTGCGCTTGAATGGACGGGCGGACATAATCTTGGCGCTCTTTGCTACGGGCTTTTGGTCGCGATCAGCCTAGCTTACGTTCACCAAAGACCCAAGAGGCAGAGCATCCCTGCAATGCTAAATGAAGGCTCAAGAATGCGTGACGACACTGTGAACGAGGCCCTGAGTGCGACGCTTCTGGCGTGGTATGACGTTCATGCCCGCGCGCTGCCGTGGCGAGTGCCGCCGGGGTCGGGTCTGCGCGCCGATCCGTATCGCATCTGGATGTCCGAGATCATGCTGCAACAAACAACTGTGGCAGCGGTGAAGGACTATTTCGCCAAGTTTACAGGCCGTTGGCCGACAGTTTCGGCGCTGGCAGCCGCCGAGGATGCCGATGTTATGGCCGCATGGGCCGGACTTGGATACTACGCCCGTGCCCGAAACTTGCTAAAATGCGCGCGGGTTGTGGTGGCCGATCATGGTGGAATCTTCCCCTCAGATCGCGCGATCTTACAAACCTTGCCGGGCATTGGCCCCTATACCAGCGCCGCGATCGCCTCCATCGCATTTGGCGCATCGGAAACCGTGGTCGATGGCAATGTGGAACGGGTGATGGCACGCTTGCGGGGAATCGAGACGCCGCTTCCACCGGCCAAGCCCGAACTAGTTGCGGCGGCCGAAGCCTTAACGCCCGTCAAGCGCGCCGGGGATTATGCACAAGCGGTGATGGATTTGGGCGCAACGCTGTGCAGTCCAAAATCCCCCACCTGTGGCATTTGCCCGTGGCGCGATCCTTGCGTCGCGCGGGCCGCTGGCAATGCCGCTGAATTGCCCCGCAAACTGCCAAAGCCCGAAAAGCCAACGCGCCGGGGAACTGCCTATATCGCGCGGCGCAGCGATGGGGCGTTTTTGTTGGAAACACGGCCCGCGAAAGGACTTCTCGGTGGGATGCTTGGGTGGCCCGGAACGGTCTGGAGCGTCGAGATGCCAGAAGATGCGCCACCGCTAGAAGGCAGCTGGCATGATGCGGGCATCGAGGTTCGCCATACCTTCACGCATTTCCACCTCAAGCTGCGGGTCTTGATCGCCGATGTGCCCCAAGATGCCGCCCCGCAAGGCGGGCAGTTCATCGCCAAGCACAACTTCCGCCCCGGTGACCTGCCTACAGTTATGAAAAAGGCCTTTTCCGTTGCGACACCGTGGCCCGCAACTGATTGATCCCTGTTAACCGCAGAGGTACCCTTTCGCGTGTAGTAAGCTGGACGGATTTGATATTATGAGCACCGCTGATCTCACCCCCGCCTCCGAACTGGGCCGTTTGCGCGCGGCCCTGCCATACGCGATTTCCTTCGCGGTGGTGCCGGTTTTGATCTGGACCGCGCTGAATGGTGGATGGTGGCTGTTGTTGCCGCCGGTATTCACTTGGGCGTTGTTTACCGCGCTCGACGCCGCGCTCGGGTTGAACGACGAAAACCTCGATCCCAATACCGGCGAGGCAGAGTTGTTTTGGTATCGTGCCATCGTCATTGGCTGGGTCCCGGTGGCGATCCTGACGACGATGTGGCTGGTCTGGTATGTGCCTGGGGCCGCGCATTTGGCGTGGTGGGAAAAATTCGGCGTGTTCTTCGGCGCCGGCATTATGAACGGCACTATCGGCATCGTGTATGCGCATGAGTTGATGCACCAAAAGAACAGGCTCGAACGCTGGGCGGGCGATATCTTGATGGCATTAACCATGTACGGACATTTTCGGTCCGAGCATTTATTGGTCCATCACCGCTATGTCGCTACGCCGCGTGATGCCGTTACTGCGCGATATAACGAGAATTTTCACCGGTTTTTCCTGCGCGTGGTGCCTGAGGGCATCCATAGTGCGTGGAAGGCCGAAGCGCAGATGTTGGCACGCAAGAACCTGTCGCCATGGAATCGGTCCAACCCGCATTGGCGCTACTGGGGGCTGCAACTTGGCTTTGGCGTGGTCTCGTTTTTGCTGGGCGGTTTTTGGGGCTTGGCGCTTTGGCTCTATCAAGCGAGCGTAGCAATCTGGCAGTTGGAGTTGGTTAATTTCGTCGAGCATTACGCCCTTACCCGCAAGCATCTCGGCGACGGGAAATATGAACATGTCTTGCCGCGCCATAGCTGGAACGCATCGCACAAAGCCTCGAACTGGTTATTGATCAATCTGCAACGCCATTCGGATCACCACTACAAACCCGACCGCCGCTATCCTCTTTTGCAGAACTATACTGAAGCCGAAGCGCCCGCGTTGCCCTTTGGGTACCCGGTCATGACAGCTGCGGCCCTTTTCCCGCCGATATGGTTTCGGATGATGAACCCGCGTGTGCGCAAATGGCGGGCGATGTACTACCCTGAAATCACGGATTGGGGGCCCTATAAGCGCTCGGAGTTGCCGATGCCGCGCGGGGCGAGCTAGGAATTTCTTAAGTGTCTGGCCAATAAAAAAGCCCCGCCAAGTGTAAACAAGGCGGGGCCAGTCGCGTGCCGTGGAGCGGCCACAGGCACGGGCGGTAACTGTTTGTTCTGAAAGCTTAGTTGGCGCGCATCTCCGCGCGTATTTGCTGGCGCAGCAGATCAATCGGGACAGATTGTCCATCGCGTTTGAAGTGCCAATAGGTCCAGCCGTTGCAAGACGGTGCCCCTTCAAGAGCGGCCCCAACTTGATGGATCGACCCTTTGGTTTCGTCCGAGATCAACGTCCCGTCGGCGCGCACTTTTGCGGTTTGCCCGCGGGTGTTTACCAAAACCTCGCCCGGACGCAGCAAGCCACGCTCGACCAATTGCCCGAACGGCACACGCGGCTCAGAGCGTTTCGATGTGCTGACTTCCAGCGCCTCGCGATCAAATTTGCGGGTTTTTCCAATTCGGGTTTCGGCAATGGCGCGGTAGCTGCTATCACGCTCTATCCCGATGAAATCGCGGCCTAGCATCTTGGCAACTGCCCCCGTTGTGCCCGATCCAAAGAACGGATCCAGCACGACATCGCCGGGATTGGTCGATCCGACCAGCACACGGTGCAGCAAGGATTGCGGCTTTTGCGTCGGATGCGCCTTGTCGCCGTTGTCATCCTTAATGCGCTCATGGCCGGAACAAATCGGCAGCACCCAATCGCTGCGCATCTGAATGCCCTCGTTCAAGGCTTTAAGCGCTTCATAGTTAAAAGTGTATTTACCACCCTCGGATTTTGAGGCCCAAATCATCGTTTCATGCGCATTGGTAAACCGCTTGCCGCGAAAATTCGGCATCGGGTTGGCTTTGCGCCAGATCACATCGTTCAGGATCCAGTAGCCGGCATCTTGCAGCGCGGCCCCGACCCGGAAGATGTTGTGATAAGAGCCGATCACCCAAATCGCGCCATGCGGTTTGAGCAATCGGCGCGCCGCACGAAGCCAGTCTTGGGTAAAGGAATCGTATGCAGCGAAACTCGAAAATTTGTCCCAATCATCATCGACAGCGTCGACGCGGGAATTATCCGGGCGATGCAACTCGCCCTTCAGCTGAAGGTTATAGGGCGGATCCGCAAAGATCAGATCGACCGAGGCTTCAGGAAGCCCGTCCATCACCTCGATACAATCGCCCGACAATATCTGATTGCGCGGAAGCAAAGCGCCCGCTGTCATATTCATTTTCATCTACTCTGCCTTCGTCCCGGCCTGCTTTTCGCAGTGCTTAGTTATCCACAGGATGAGTCAAAGGTGATTCGCGGTCAATTTCTTTTTTGAATCAGTAGGTTAACTATTTATCTTGATACAAGATATTGTGGACCGGCTTGAAGGAACGTCTATGGTGAGGGGTCACCCCTAGACGCTCCAACGCCTCCCGATGGGCCTTTGTCGGGTATCCAGCGTTCTTAGCCCAGCCATAGCCCGGATATTCGACATCAAGTTGCCGCATCAGCGCATCGCGCGCCTCCTTCGCCATGATCGAAGCCGCCGCGATCGACACCGAACGCCCGTCGCCTTTAATGATCGCCTCGGCCGGACAAGGCAGCCCTTTTGGGATGTCGCGACCGTCAATCAGGACCGCATCCGGGGCAACTGGCAAGCCCGCGACCGCCCGGCGCATCGCAAGGAAGGTCGCTTGGCGGATGTTGAGCGCGTCAATTTCCTCCACCGACGCCTCGGCGATGCAGATATGGGCTGACACTGGCAAGGCTAGCGCAAGAATCGCGCGCCGTTTGGCGGTGACTTGTTTGGAATCGTTTAACCCTGACGGCAGATTATTCGGATCAAGGATCACTGCCGCTGCCATCACTGGGCCAGACAGCGGGCCGCGACCGACCTCATCGACGCCCGCTATCAGCGAAAAACCTCTCGCCTGCCACGCCGCCTCAAACGAATAATCGGGTTCTGCCATGGGGCGTTTTTGCGCGCCGTGCGCGCGCAGCACAACAAGAAACCGGGGCAGACTTTCGTCCACCCCGGCTTCTCTCACACACTCACTGGTTACTCACTCACTGGTTAATTGGGTAATCAGACGCGGTGACCGTTCCGACGCAGGCAAGCCTTGGGGTAGTAGGTCATGTTCCGACCGCGGATGCTGCCGCTGCGGGCACAGGTGCTGATCCGGCGTAGCGGCACATCGTTGCGACGCAGGCACCGCTCGACAAAGACGTTGCGGTTGCGGTTGTTGATCCGGACCTGACGTTCACAACGCGCCGGAATACGCACGCCGCGGTTCTGTTGTCGGATCACCCGAGGGCGGTGTTGCGTTGTGGTTGTGGTTGTAACAGGAGCGGAGTCGTCCCCCGCGTTGGCTTGGTTAATCCCGTTGGCGATCACACCCAGCACGATGGCACCGAAAATGAACTTTGCGATATCGTCATTGGCCTGCGCAGGGGTGGAGGATGCGCCAAAAGAGGTCAGGCCGATGGTGAGTGACAGGGCGGCGGCGGAGAGGGTCTTAAACATGACAGAGGTCCTTTTTCACGTTTGCGGTTCGGGTCATCTAAAGTGCGGGGGCAGTGCCCGTCGCGGTGTGAATTAACCATGGAGCGGATCGGCGAAATCGCTCAATATCAGTCGGGTGTTATGCGATAGCAGGCGCTCAAACCCTTGCTGCTATTGAATAACGCGAAGGTGCGGGCAACAGTGGTGTCACCCATGAAAAAGGTCAAAACTCATGAAGAATGCGCTGATCCTTGCCGCTTTCACCTTGTGTCTTGCAGGCACCGCCCAAGCGGCTTGCTATGCTGACTACCAAGCCAAAACGGACAGTCCGCTGCGATTGCACTACGGTGTTATCCAGCTAAGCGATGCCGCCTGCACCAGTCCCCGAACTGCCGAGGTGGAAGCGTCAGGTCGCCTGAATACAGGGGGCTGGACTTTGTTAACCATCCTCTCGACATTCGGGGATGACGGATTGAACTCAAGGCGGGCCGATGCAGGACAAAACTATCTCCGCTTCTGACACGCTGAAGACCGGCAATCGCACGGTTATCTACGGGATCGCGGCCATCGTCGTGATCCTGATCGTGACCGCTTTCGTGCTGTTTCGAACGCTCCCCGACGCCAACGCCTTCAACGACCGGGTCGAGCGCATCTTTATCGAGAACCAACTGACGGGCCGCGCCGAGATCACGCTGTTGGAAATCCTAGCGCAATCGGGTTCTGCATTCTCCGAGACGTTAACCAGCTACCGCATTGTGATTTTCGTGCTGCTGATTTTCGCGACCGCGCTGTTGATTGCAACGCTCGGCTTCCTCGTCACGCTGTTGATCTTGAACCGCCGTCTGCAAGAAATTGACCGCCAAGGCATTCAGGTCGCCAGCTTGCTGATCTCGCGCGCCGAGAAGGTCGTGGTGCTGAACGACATGGAATTCAAACTGACCGACGCCGCCATTGAGACGATTTCAGTCCTCGCCGAAGCCCGCATGGACGGCGACATCCTTTCAGGGGCCGAGTTGGAGGCCGTGATCCAGGGCCGCGACGCTTCTGACTGCGAAGAGGCCGCCGGGGCAACTCGGATCAAACGCCTGCGCGATTCGCTAGGCAACCAAATGGTGGCTGAGATCTTGGTTAAAAACATTGCCCGCCAAGGCTATGTCCTGTCCATCGACAAGGACGTGATCAAGATGATCTAGCGACCGCCGACGTCGCAATTTCTTGGCGCTTTAGCTCGGCACCCGTGCCATACTCGGCCTGATCGGAGGCCACTTATGTCCCAAGCTTTCCTAACCCTTCTGACCCAGACCCTCGCCCAGATCGACGCGGACGGGCTGATGAAACACGAGCGCCAAATCACCTCGCCCCAAGGTGCGCATATGACCGTCGGCGGGCGCGAAATGATGAACCTTTGCGCCAACAACTACCTCGGACTTGCCGATCATCCTGCGCTCATTGATGCGGCGAAAGCGGCGATGGACAGCCACGGATATGGCCTCGCCTCGGTTCGGTTCATCTGCGGCACGCAAGACTTGCACCGCCAGCTGGAGGGGCGGCTGGCCGAATTCCTTGGCATGGATGATTCGATCCTCTTTGCTGCCTGTTTTGACGCCAATGGCGGTCTGTTCGAGCCGCTGCTTGGCCCTGAGGATGCGGTGATCTCTGACGCTCTTAACCACGCTTCGATTATTGACGGTATTCGTCTGAGTAAGGCGAAGCGCTACCGATACAAAAACGCGAATATGGAGGCATTGGAAGATGCCTTGAAGCAGGCCCGCAGCGACGGCGTGCGCCATATCATGATCGCCACCGATGGCGTGTTCTCAATGGATGGCACGCTCGCCCCTTTGACTGAGATCCGTGCGCTGGCGGACAAGTATGACGCGCTTGTTATGGTTGATGATTGCCATGCGACCGGCTTCATGGGTCCACAAGGGCGCGGAATGCCTGCACATTTTGGGATGCGTGCCGATATTTTGACCGGGACGTTGGGCAAAGCGTTAGGCGGCGCGCTCGGCGGGTATGTCGCCGGGCCGCAACCTGTGATCGATCTGCTGCGTCAACGCGCGCGGCCTTATCTGTTTTCCAACGCCTTGCCGCCCGCGATCACTGCCGCGGGACTTGCCGCACTCGATCTGGTCGAGGCGGGCGATGATCTGCGCACGCAGCTTTTTGCCAATGCGAAGATGTGGCGCGAAGGATTAACCAAAGCCGGATTTAGGCTGCTTCCCGGCGCTCATCCGATCATTCCCGTGATGATTGGCGATGCGGCCCAAAGCCAACGCATGGCAAGCGCGCTCGGTGAAAAAGGCGTGCATGTCGCGGGTTTCTTCTTTCCGGTGGTCCCGCACGGCACCGCCCGCATTCGCACGCAAATGAATGCAGCCCTGACGGACGATGATTTAAACTATGCGTTGGGGGCCTTTGAGGAGGCCGCCCGCGAGACCGGAGTGCTCTGAAATGCGCAACACGATGCAGGCCCTTGTTAAAACCGCGCCCGTGCGCGAGCTGGAATTGCGTCATGAGCCTGTGCCCGAGATCGGGCCGGATGATGTGCTGATCCGGGTGAAGAAAACCGGGATTTGCGGCACCGACATTCACATCTGGAACTGGGATGAATGGGCGGCCAAGACAGTGCCGACGCCCTTGATCACCGGGCACGAATTTGCAGGCGAGATTGCCGAGCTGGGCCGCAATGTCACCGATCTTGAGATCGGGCAGCGCGTTTCCGGCGAAGGGCATCTGATCGGCAAGACCTCGCGTCAAAGCCGTGCGGGCAAATTCCACCTCGACCCCGAAACGCGCGGGATTGGGGTCAACGAGCCCGGTGCATTTGCCGAATACCTGCGCCTGCCTGCCTTCAATGTCGTGCCGCTGCCCGATGCGGTGGACGACGATATCGGTGCGATTCTCGACCCGCTTGGCAATGCCGTGCACACAGCACTTAGCTTCGATCTGATCGGCGAGGATGTCTTGATTACCGGCGCTGGCCCCATCGGCATCATGGCGGCGGCGGTGGCCAGACATGTCGGCGCGCGCAATGTCGTCATCACCGATATCAACCCAGATCGGTTGTCCTTGGCTGCGCGCGTTGCGGACGTGGTGCCTGTCAACGTTGCAGAAGAGGACCTGAATGACGTCAAAGCCCGCCTAAAACTGCGTGAGGGTTTCGATGTCGGGCTGGAAATGTCGGGCAACCAGCACGCGCTCGACCAGATGGTGGAGGCCTTGGTGATGGGTGGTCGCATCGCACTTCTGGGCATTCCGCCCGGCAAAAGCCCCGTGGATTGGTCCCGGATTGTGTTCAAAGCCATCACGATCAAGGGCGTCTATGGCCGAGAGATATTCGAGACATGGTATAAAATGATCGCCATGCTGGAAAACGGTCTCGATGTACGCGGGGTCATCACCCACCGCTTTCCGGTCGCCGATTACCGGGAAGGGTTCGCGATGATGCTGTCCGGCTCTAGCGGCAAAGTGGTGCTAGACTGGACATAGCGGCAGGTCGCCCGCGCAATTCTAGGTGTCAAATATGCGCGGTGTGACCACCTGAGCCCCGGCTGCACGGTGGCGCAGTCGATCTATAATTCTCGTGTGATGTATGCCGCTTGCATCAATAACTGACAGAGCTCCCATCGGTCTACGCACCACCGAATGCTCGGTTGTCACCGCGCACGCGAGGCCTTGGCTTAGCATCACAACTGGACCGCCCGGTCCGATCTTTCCCTCAAACGACATTCTCGCACCCTCGTCTTATCGCCCCCAAAACCAACGATGCGCGCCGTGTGTTAACGGGGCCTTAATCCCCCAAGTCGAAATCCCTCAAATTGGCTGAACTTCCGCGAAACTTGACTTCGTTTCATTTGCAACGTTAATCTGGACTCTAGCTTTTCGCGCCTTGGGAGGAACCATGCGATGAACATACAAGCCGATCCGCACAGCATGATCCAAGCCCCGTCCGAGGCCAGCACAAGCCCCGGCTACATGCCCGGATTTGGCAATGATTTTGAGACCGAAGCCCTGCCCGGCGCCCTGCCCCAAGGCATGAACAGCCCTCAAAAATGCAACTATGGCCTTTACGGCGAGCAGCTGAGCGGCACCGCTTTCACCGCACCCAGCCACCAGAACGAGCGGACGTGGTGCTACCGCATTCGCCCCTCTGTTAAGCATACCGGCAGATTTACGAAAATCGATTTTCCCTACTGGAAAAGCGCCCCGCATGTGGACCCAGACGTGATCAGCCTTGGTCAATATCGCTGGGATCCGGTGCCCCATTCGGATGAGGCCCTCACATGGTTAACCGGCATGCGCACCATGACCACGGCGGGGGATGTGAACACGCAAGTCGGCATGGCAACGCATGTCTACCTCGTGACCCAGTCTATGCAGGACGCCTATTTCTTCAGCGCAGATTCAGAACTGCTCGTCGTTCCTCAAGAAGGTCGTCTGCGTTTTGTCACTGAACTGGGCATCGTCGATATTGAGCCCCAAGAGATTGCGGTCCTGCCGCGCGGACTTGTCTACCGGGTCGAGGTTCTTGAAGGCCCAGCGCGCGGGTTTGTCTGCGAAAACTACGGGCAGAAATTTGAGCTGCCCGGTCGTGGTCCCATTGGCGCAAACTGCATGGCCAACAGACGCGATTTCAAAACCCCGGTCGCTGCGTTCGAGGACCGCGATGCGCCCTCCACCGTGACCGTCAAATGGTGCGGGCAGTTCCACGAGACCAAGATCGGGCATTCCCCGCTTGATGTCGTTGCTTGGCACGGCAATTACGCCCCCGTTAAGTATGATCTGCGCACCTATTGCCCAGTCGGATCGATCCTGTTTGACCATCCAGACCCGTCGATCTTCACCGTTCTTACTGCCGCTTCTGGCGTTCCCGGGACTGCAAATATCGACTTCGTCCTGTTCCGCGAGCGTTGGATGGTGGCCGAAAACACCTTCCGTCCACCGTGGTATCACAAGAACATCATGTCAGAGTTAATGGGCAACATTTACGGCATCTATGACGCCAAGCCAAAAGGCTTCATCCCCGGTGGCGTTAGCCTGCACAATATGATGTTGCCGCACGGTCCTGATGGGCCTGCGTTCGAGGGCGCAAGCAACGCCGATCTCAAGGCTGAAAAGCTCGACAACACCATGTCGTTCATGTTTGAGACGCGATTCCCGCAACACCTGACCGCCTTTGCAGCAAACGAGGCGCCTTTGCAGGACGACTACATCGACTGTTGGGACGGGCTGGAAAAGAAGTTCGACGGCACGCCGGGCGTGAAATAGCGTCCGTGGCAAAGCGTTCCATTGGCAGTGCCCACGTTGTCAGGCTCTTATCGCCGGAGCGTTAACCGGAGTTGAACATGAGCACAGGTCAAATCATCGGCCTCACCCTGCAAGGAGCCGTCTTCCTTGTTTGGGCAGGCCTGATGTTCTCGGTCATCTCTACGATGCGGGACCGCGCACAAGCACGCACCGGGCGCCTGTATAATGGCCCGCGCACATTCGTGACCGAAATAAAGGTGTGGTTGCGCAATCCCGACGACAAATCCATGCGCAACGCATTTAGTTTTGTCACGCTGTGCATGTTTCTGATGTCTGCTCAAAGTGCGTTGATGGCGTAACCAGAAACGCAAAACGCCGCCCCGAAAGACGGCGTCTGCTTAGGGAATTTCGCCTCAGATCAGGCCATGTTGAACTGCAATGGGCGCACCGATTGGAACATACCGGTCTCTTTCAACTTGCCCAACACTTCCACAGGCACCGCTGCGTCGACATACAAAAGTGCTATCGCATCCTTACCAGCGCCGGACCGCCCCAGCGTAAAGTTGGCGATGTTCACCCCGTTCTCGCCCATCAGAACGCCCAGTGTACCGATAATTCCGGGCACGTCCTCATTGGTGGTATAGAGCATATGCCGCCCAATCTCGGCGTCGATATTGATGCCCTTGATCTGGATGAAACGCGGCTTGCCGTCGCTGAATACCGTGCCCGCGATTGAGCGATCGCGCGACGCCGTCTTCACCGTCAGCTTCATATAGCCGTCAAACACACCGGATTTGTCTTGGCTGGAAGTGGTGATTTTCACGCCGCGTTCCTTGGCGATGACAGGCGCGCTGACCATGTTCACATCCGGGTTGGTGACCTGCATTAGCCCCGCGATGGCAGCGCAGTTCAGCGCCTCCAGGTTCATTTTTGAGACCGACCCGTTGTATAGCACGCTAACCTCAAGGATCGGCTCGGACGTTAACTGGCCGACAAATGCACCGAGGTGTTCGGCAAGTTTCACCCAAGGCCCCATGATCGCGGCCTCCTCAGCCGTCACACTCGGCATGTTCAGCGCATTGGCCACGGCACCGGTCATCAAGTAGTCCGACATCTGCTCGGCCACTTGCAGCGCGACATTCTCCTGCGCCTCGGTGGTGGATGCGCCCAAATGCGGCGTGCACACGACGTTGGGCAGATTAAACAGCGGGCTGTTGATAGCAGGCTCCACCTCAAACACATCAAACGCAGCGCCCGCGACTTGGCCCGCCTTCAATGCGTCGGCCAAAGCGGCTTCATCGACGAGACCACCGCGCGCACAGTTAATAATGCGCACGCCCTTTTTCATCTTCGCCAAAGCATCCGCGTTGATCATACCGCGCGTCTGATCCGTCGCAGGCACATGCAGCGTGATAAAATCGGCACGCGCGTACAACTCATCCAGCTCCACCTTGGTGACGCCCAGCTTTGTGGCGCGCTCGTCGCTGAGGAACGGATCATAGGCGATGACCTTCATCTTTAGGCCAACGGCACGGTCGCATACGATGCCACCAATATTGCCCGCGCCGATGACACCGAGGGTCTTGCCGGTCAGTTCCACCCCCATAAATTTCGCCTTCTCCCACTTGCCCGCATGTGTGGATGCACTCGCCTCAGGGATCTGGCGCGCGACGGAAAACATCATCGCAATCGCGTGCTCGGCAGTGGTGATCATGTTGCCGAAGGGGGTGTTCATCACGATGATACCCTTCTTCGAGGCGGCAGGAATATCGACATTGTCGACACCGATCCCAGCGCGGCCAATCACCTTCAAATTGGTCGCGGCCTCCAAAACCTTTTCAGTGGCCTTGGTGGCCGAGCGGATCGCCAATCCGTCATACTGGCCGATCACGGCTAGCAATTTGTCTTTGTCTTTGCCGATGCTTGGATCGAACGTGACGTCGATGCCGCGATCTTTGAAGATCTGCACGGCGGTTTCAGAAAGTTTGTCGGATACGAGAACTTTGGGGGCCATGGATGGCACTCCTCTAGAATAGGTTATGGGAAAGGCGGGTCGGGCGGGGTTCAGCCAGCCAAAACCTCAATCTCGGCATGGAAGGCCCAATCGAGCCACGGCAACATCGCCTTAATGTCTGAGGTCTCGACCGTGCCACCACACCAGATCCGCAAGCCCGCAGGTGCGTCCCGGTAGGCCCCGATATCCAGCGCAATACCTTCGGATTCCAACCGCTTGGCAACAGCCTTGGCAAACGCAGCCCCATCTGTAATCCGCGCATCGGTGAACTTCAGACAAACCGACGTCACAGACCGCGTCGCTGGATCTGTCGCCAGATTGGCAATCCAGTCATTGGCCTCGCAGAAGTCCCAAACCGCCTGCGCATTCGCCTGCGCGCGACCCATCATGCCTTGCAGACCGCCGACCGAGCGCGCCCAATCGAGTGCAAACAGGTAATCCTCAACGCACAGCATCGAGGGCGTATTAATCGTCTCGCCCTTAAAGATACCGTCGATCAACTTGCCGCCTTTGGTCAGGCGAAAGATCTTCGGCAGCGGCCATGCAGGGGTGTAGCTCTCCAGCCGCTCAACCGCGCGCGGGCTCAGCACCAAGATGCCATGGGCAGCCTCACCGCCGAGCACTTTTTGCCAGCTGAACGTTGTCACATCCAGCTTGTCCCACGCCAAATCCATCGCGAACGCTGCACTCGTCGCGTCACACAAGGTCAGCCCATCGCGGCTTGCGGGGATCGCGTCGCCATTCGGCATCGCCACGCCCGAGGTGGTCCCATTCCACGTAAAGCAAACGTCGCGGTCGTAATCGAGCGCGCTCATATCCACGATCTCGCCGTACTCCGCTACATGGGTGCGCGCGTCCAGTTTCAGCTGCTTGACCGCGTCAGTGACCCAGCCTGCGCCAAAGCTTTCCCAGGCAACCATCTCGACGGGGCGCTGACCCAGCATCGACCACATCGCCATCTCGAACGCGCCGGTGTCAGACGCAGGCACAATGGCGATTTTGTAGTCGTCAGGCACACCGAGGATTTCGCGTGTGCCCTCGATTGCAGCTTTCAGCTTGGCTTTGCCAACAGCCGCGCGGTGCGACCGACCCAAAGGGGCATCGGCCAAAGCTTGAAGCGTCCATGTCGGGGGTTTGGCACAGGGGCCAGAGGAAAAACGCGGGTTAATCGGCCGCGCGCCGGGTATCGAAATAGCCATGACTGCTACCCTCTCAGATAAGCGCCCCTCGTTGGGGAGGGGTGTCCCACCGGCGGGAGTAATGGCGCATTCCGACTTGCACAATCGCCAAAATGCCGCAAAAGCGGCGCTTGCCCGTGAAAAATCGGCATGATTTTCATGAGTCTGTCTCGCATAGGAAACCTAGCCCCATGTTCACAGCCACCCTGATCGCCCGTCCCGGCACCCTCGATCCCGCTTTGGTCGAAAGCTTGCGCAATGCGTGGGGCGGCGGCGATGCGCTCTGGCTTAGCCCGGATGAGGCGGCGGAGTTCTCGCTGGTACAGATCCCAAGCAATCGGTGGGAGGTGTGGGAAAGCCTGCAAGCCCAGCGCGTCGATCTGGTGGTTCAGCCCACCGAAGGTCGCCGTAAAAAGATGCTGCTCGCGGATATGGACAGCACCATGATCGAGCAAGAATGCATCGACGAGCTGGCCGAAGAGGCAGGTGTCGGTAGCCGCGTCAAACAGATCACCGCGCGCGCTATGAACGGCGAGCTGAATTTCGACGAGGCACTGCGCGAACGCGTTGGTTTGCTTAAGGGCTTGCCTGAGACTGTGATCGCCAAAGTCCTCGCCGAGCGCATCACGACAATGCCCGGCGGCCCGACCTTACTCGCCACGATGAAAGCAGGCGGGGTCTATGCGGCCCTCGTATCCGGGGGCTTCACTGCGTTCACCGCCGCCATCGCCACCAAACTCGGCTTCGACGAGAACCGCGCCAATACGCTGGAGGTCGCAAGCGGCCACCTCACAGGCAAGGTCATTGCCCCAATTCTCGGGCGCGAGGCCAAAGTCAGTGCGCTCTATGAGATTGCCACCCGCCTAAACCTAACCCCGTCAGACGTGCTCGCAGTCGGAGACGGGGCCAACGATTTGGGAATGCTCAATCTCGCAGGCAGCGGTGTCGCGCTACACGCAAAACCCAGCGTCCAAGCCGAGTGCGATATCCGCATCAACCACGGCGACCTCACGGCCCTGCTTTATCTACAAGGCTACGCGCGCTCTGACTTCATTGTTCCGTAAATATCCCCTTAACAGAACCCCGGCGCAGCCCTGATCATCCCGACGGGCTGCCTCCGCCGGTTCAACATCTCGCCACCCAGCGATCGCAGCGCTTTCGGATGACTTGGGTCCAATCCGCCGAACCGCACCAGAAGCGCTGTGATCGCCGCATCGGACGCCCGTTCTGCCCCGTCTTCCATCTTCAGCGCGATCCCCAGACCCTTCTCAGGCAGCATCGCGACAAACACCCCCTCGGCCCCGCTTTTGATCGCCGCAGCGCCATCCAGCGCCCGCATCAACTCCGTCGTCGCCTTGTTGTCGCCGCCCACCAACTCAGGATGGGACCGCATCGCATCGCGCAATCGCCCAGCCGCACTCATATCCGCCGCCGCTGCATAACCCGCCATCGCGCGCGCAAGCCCTGTCACTGTGGTGGCAAAATTCGGCGCAGCACAGCCGTCGATGCCGTGGGCAGGTGACACAACGCCTGTCATCCGCTCAATCGCCTCAAGACAAGCGCGCTGCACCGGATGGTCGATCTCCACATACTCCGCTGCGCCGCCCAGATGTTTGTTCAGCGTCAAGAACCCGGTGTGCTTGCCCGAGCATTCGTTGTGATACTGGCACGGTGAGTTGTCGGTTTTGATCAGATCAACCTTGGCTGCCGGATCATGGGGCCGCCACACGCCGCAGCGCAAATCGTCATCTGACAGGCCCAGCTCTGCCAGCCACCCCGTCACCATATCTGTATGCACAGCAGCGCCCTGATGGGACGCACATGCGAGTGCCAGATGCGCGCTAGAAAGTCCCGCCGCATCCGCCGCCCCGCTTTCGATCAAGGGCAGCGCCTGGATCATCTTGCAGGCGGATCTGGGCAATATCACCGCCTCAGGATCGCCCCAAGCCGCCACAACTTCGCCTCCGGTGTCGACGACCACAGCATGCCCGCGGTGCTGACTTTCCAGAAAATCACCGCGCCAAATCTCTATCAACCGCTCTGACTGTCCCATTCTCGACCTTTCGTGACCCATCTACTGGATAAAACCCGCCAACGGGGTTTGCCTCGCCCTATGCAAAACGTTAGAGTTTGGCTAGGCAACACTAATATTTCATGCGGATATCAGCAGGGCACAGACACCTGCCGCATGACACAGGGCGCAAGACTGGAGTCAGTAGATATGAGTTTTTGGGGCAAAACGGCACTAGCGGGGGCTTTGGTCTTCAGCACGGCCTTCGGCGCCTACGCGCAGCAGGAAAGCACAAACCGTGTTGCCTCCCAAACTGATTGGAGCGTCTTTGTCGAAGATGATCCGACCGAGTGCTGGTCCGTGTCCAGCCCCAAGCAGACCGTTAACACCCGCGACGGCAATGTGGTCTCAGTCCGGCGCGGCGACATCCTGCTATTCGTGGCTTTTCGACCCGGCTCTAGCGTGTCGGGCGAGGTCAGCTTTACCGGCGGCTATCCCTTTGCCGATGGGTCCACCGTTTCGCTGAACATCTCCGGCACTACGTTTGAGCTGTTTTCCGACGGCGAATGGGCTTGGCCTGCGTCTGCCGCAGATGACGGGCGCATCACCACGGCGATGAAGCGCGGTGCAGACGCCGTTCTGACGGCACGATCCGCGCGCGGCACACAGACCCAAGACACGTTCAGCCTGCTCGGGTTTACGTCGGCGATGGACGAGGCTGCGCGGCGCTGCGGCGGCTAAGCTAGCCCGCGAAGAAAGTTCTGGACAGATATGTCCAGAGTGATAGAGGCGTCTTATGCGACGTCTCATTTCCGATACCTTTGCGCTTGTGATCTTCTCGACCCTCGGGGCCTTTGCCACCGAGATGATAATCGTCGGGTTAACGCTTGAGCAATCGCTCTGGACCCGCCTTCTCGCCCTTCCTGTGATTGTGCTGACCGCATGGCCTTACGGCATCTTCCGTGACAGCCTGTTCGCATGGACGGCGCCCGCAAGTTGGTGGGGCAAGACGATCCTCGACACCGCGGCATTCGTCAGTTTCCAGATGCCGATCTATGCCGGGCTTCTTTGGATGAACGGGGCCACCAGCGCCCAAATCGTCACCGCAATTCTCGGCGCTGTCGTCGTTATCAGCGTCTCAGGTCGCCCCTACGGTCTGTTCATGGAGGGGTGCCGCACGCTGTTTCGCGCCCATCCGGTCTGAGCCCTGTTTTCAAACGCGCACAACCGCTATATAGCCCCCCATCCACCGGAGGCTGACCCATGACTGACGCGCCCATCCCTGCTGCGCCCATTACCCAAGACGTACACACCATTCCGCGCAAACTGCCGGAGGGGCCCGTGAACCTTGTGGGCCTGACCCGCGACGGGTTGCGCGACGCCCTGATTGAAGCGGGAACGCCCGACAAGCAGGCCAAGATGCGCAGCGGCCAGATCTGGCAATGGATCTACCAAAAAGGCGTGCGCGACTTCGCGTCGATGACAAACCTCGCGAAAGACTACCGGATCTTCCTTGCCGAGCGTTTCGTGATCGAGCTGCCGCAGGTCGTCACCAAGCAGGTCAGCAATGACGGCACCCGCAAATACCTCGTCCGCATCGCAGGCGGCCATGAGGTAGAGGTTGTCTATATACCCGAGACGGATCGCGGCACGCTGTGCATCTCTAGCCAAGTCGGTTGCACGCTGACATGCTCGTTCTGCCACACGGGCACCCAAAGACTGGTGCGCAACCTGACCGCGGGCGAGATCATTGGCCAAGTTATGCTTGCGCGCGACGATCTGGGCGAGTGGCCCGAACCCGGTCGTCATCCCAAGGACGAGGCACGCTTGCTGTCGAACATCGTGCTTATGGGCATGGGCGAGCCGCTCTATAATTTCGAGAACGTGCGCGACGCGATGAAGATCGCTATGGACCCCGAAGGCATCAGCCTGTCACGGCGTCGCATTACGCTTTCAACCAGTGGCGTCGTGCCTGAGATCGCGCGCACCGCCCAAGAAATCGGCTGCCTTCTCGCGGTGTCCTTCCACGGCACCACGGACGAGATTCGCGATAAACTTGTCCCGATCAACAAGCGCTGGAATATCGAGGCGCTGCTGGACGTGCTGCGCACCTATCCCAAGGTCAGCAATTCCGAACGGATCACCTTCGAGTATGTGATGCTCAAAGGCGTCAACGACACTGACGAGGATGCCTACCGCTTGGTCGAGCTGATCCGCGGCATCCCCGCCAAGATCAACCTGATCCCGTTCAACGAATGGCCCGGTGCACCCTACGAGCGGTCCTCGAACAACCGCATCCATGCGTTTGCCGACATCCTCTATAAGGCCGGATACGCCACCCCAATTCGCAGGCCGCGCGGGGAAGACATCATGGCCGCGTGTGGTCAGCTGAAAAGTGCGACCGAGCGCGCCCGCAAAAACCGCAAGGAAATCGCGGCCGAGGCTGGGTTGTAACTGGCTAAAGACATGCCCCTAACCCCCCTCGCGCTCGGCACCGTTCAGTTTGGTATGGCCTACGGGGTCGCCAATGCCGCCGGACAGCCGAGTGCCGCAAGCGTGCAAACCATCCTCGATACCGCCCGCTTGGCTGGGATCGACATGCTCGACACCGCCGAGATGTACGGCGAGGCGGAAACCGTACTCGGCCAGTCCAAAACTGACGGTTTCCAGATCGTGACCAAGCTGGGCGAGATCGCGCCCGGTGAAGATCTGGCCCCGCGCTTTGCAGCCTGCCTGACCCGCCTGAACCGCTCGTCCGTCCATGGCTTGCTGCTGCACCGCCCCGGCGCTTTGTTGGGCGAAGGCGGTGACAAACTATGGGCAGCACTCCAAGCGCTCGCAGGTGCTGGCAAACTCGGCGCGTCCACCTACACGCCTGACGAGACCGAGGCATTGCTTGACCGATTTTCGCTGAAACTGGTCCAACTTCCGCTCGCGCCGATCGACGCGCGGTGGGACGGCACACTTGAGCGGCTCGCCAATGCAGGCGTAGAAGTCCACACGCGATCGGCCCTGCTGCAAGGCTTGCTGGCGATGCCCGCCGAAAAGCGTCCCGCCTATTTTGCCCAGTGGTCCAAATTGCTTTCGGGTTGGGATACGTGGTGCACAGACCTCGCCCTCGACAAAGCCGCAGCTGCACTTGCGCTCGTGCGCGCCCGCCAAACCCTGTCGCGTGTGGTCGTCGGCGTGGACAGTGCGGCACAACTTACAGCCCTGATTAACGGTCCATCCGACATGCCGGACCTACCAGACGCGCTGACAACTGACGATCCAAACCTCCTCAATCCCGCGCTCTGGCCTTAACGCATCAAAGCAGTTTGCGCCGCATTCGGAAACACTCTGCCTTAAAATGGCCTTACCGTTGCAGAATTCCCGACAAAAAGTCCCGTCAGTTTCCTTCTCAACAACAATGAGACCTCCAGAAGGAAATTGAACATGACACAGACACAACTCTCCGACCCGCATTTCGCTAACGCCGTTCTTGGTATGGTATGCGAAGAACGCTCCAAGTCGCTGTCCAAGCGCGAGTGGATCCACCGCCTGAAAGGTCTCGGCCTGTATATCGCGGAAGGCAAAGTCTTCACGACGCGCCGCAACCAGACTATCTGCGAACTGCCCCCTTACCTGTGCGAGTAATCACACCCGGCAGCGTCGCAGCACCAATTGCAGCGGCGGGCAAACAGCGACGAATGCGACGCCTACCCAAAACGCAGCACTTGCTGAGCCGGTGATCTCTGCAGCCCACCCAGCAATCGGTGGGGATATCGTGATCACTAGGTAATAAACTGTGAAGAAAACGCCCATGCCTTGGGCGCGCCAATTTGCGGGCAGCACGCCCGCTGGCAGGCTCATGATTGGGCCTGCGGACAGACCACCGACTGCGCCGAGCAGGCCAAACAGCCCGACGCTGCCGCCTGCGTATGGAATAAGCGCCATAAGCGCGCCGAATCCGGCAAGCGAGACGAAGATCACCAGATCATGGCGTCCGGTCCGGTCAGCGATGATGCCGCCGATCGGTATGGTCAGCGCCATGCACCATAAGATCAGGCTGGTACGCGCGGCACCCGCCTCAAGCGTGAAGCCCTGCTCAGACAACAACGCGGTGCCGAAGCTGAACGCGACGGCAAGGCCCGCATTCATGCACCCCCAGATCAGGCCTGCCGAAAGGATGCCCACTAAGACGCGTGGCTCGTCGGGCATAGACATCAGCGGGCCGCTTGGCACCACCACCATATCCGGCGGATCACGATACAGCGCTAGAAACACCCCAAGCGCCGCCGTGCACAGCACCACCAAGAACAAGGCCGATGCAGGACCGCCCAGCGCAGGCAAAACCAGCAGCGCCGCTGCGATCCCCACGGGCCACGAGTTTACAAACAACCCCATCGCGGTGGCCAGATCAGCCTTGGCAAACCAGTCCGTCACCATCTTGGTCATCAACACGTTCAGTAACACACCGCCGGTGCCCGCGACGAGGCGCGCGGCCATCTCATGCTCCCATGTCACAGCAAACACAGCGCCAAGCGCACCTGCGACCATCAACGCCAGCCCAAGGCCAACGCCGCGCTTGCCGCCAAGTGCTGCACCAATCAGGCCACTGGGCAGAGCCAGAAATAATCCGGGGCTGACATACAGACCGATCAGAAAGCCAATGCTATCTAGGCCAACGCCGTAGGTCGCCTGATAGCTCGGCGAAAGCGCAGCGACCGCTTGGAATTGAAACGCCATCGCAAGCCGCGCGGCGAACAAGACCGTAAGCATCCGCCAGCGCATTTGCATCGTTTAGCGCCCCGGAATCTTCCCGCGTTTCGTCCCGGCACCTTCCCAGCTATCAATCGCGGCCATGGCGTCCTCAGCGGTATCGACGAACTTGAACAGGCTTAGGTCAGCCTCGGAAATGGTTCCAGATTCGACCAGTGCATCGAAGTTAATGACCTTGCGCCAGAATGCCTCGCCGAACAGCAAGAATGGCACCTGCTCCATCCGGCCAGTCTGGATCAGGGTCAGCGCCTCAAAGGTCTCGTCCATCGTGCCAAAGCCGCCCGGAAACACCGCTATCGCCCGTGCGCGCATCAAGAAGTGCATCTTGCGAATGGCGAAGTAGTGGAAGTTAAAGCACAATTCTGGGGTGACATAGGCGTTCGGGGCCTGCTCATGGGGCAGCACAATGCTTAGCCCGACCGAGCGCCCACCTGCATCAAGCGCGCCTTTATTGCCCGCCTCCATCACGCCCGGACCACCGCCCGTGGTCACGATCCAGTCACGTCCACCCTCGGCGAGCGAGCGTTTTGTGATCGCCTCGGCAAAGGCGCGCGCCTGCTCGTAATACACCGACATATCGGTCAGCGCTGCACTGCGCCCTTCAACACCGGGTTGCGGGATTCGCGCACCGCCAAACAGCACCACGGTGCTATCGACGCCCGCCTCGTCTAATCCCATTTCGGGCTTCAAAAGCTCCAACTGCAAGCGCACAGGCCGCAATTCGTCCCGGCACAAGAAATCATTGTCGGCAAAGGCCAATCGGTATGCAGGCGCTTGGGTCTGCGGGGTGACAGGAACACCGCCCACGGCCTCTATATCCTGATGTGCGTCGCGGAACTGTCGCTTGGCTTGGTCGTCTTTCATTCTTTCCTCCAAGGCCCCTCAGGGCTATAGGCAAGCCCAATCTAGACCACAGCACGCATCCGGGGACCAGTCATGTCAAACGCACAGCTAGAAACAGCCATCGAAGCCGCATGGGACGCCCGCGACGGCATCACGCCTGCAACCAAGGGTGAAACCCGTGACGCGATCGAGGCGACTTTAACCGCACTCGACAGCGGAAGCCTGCGTGTGGCCGAGCGTCAGAATAACGGCGATTGGCACGTCAACCAGTGGGCCAAGAAGGCCGTGCTTCTGGGTTTCCGCCTCAAGGACATGGAATTGCAAAGCGGCTCGGCCCAAGGCGGCAGCTGGTGGGACAAGGTCGACAGCAAGTGGCACGACTGGGATGCGGCGCGCTGGACCGAAGCTGGCTTTCGCGCCGTGCCGAACTGCATTGTCCGCAAAAGTGCTTATATCGCGCCCGGCGTCGTGCTGATGCCGTCGTTTGTTAACCTCGGCGCCTATGTAGACAGCGGCACGATGGTCGACACATGGGCCACCGTTGGCAGCTGCGCCCAGATCGGCAAGAACGTGCATTTGTCCGGCGGTGTCGGCATTGGCGGCGTGCTGGAGCCGATGCAGGCAGGCCCGACCATCATCGAGGATAACTGCTTCATCGGTGCGCGCTCTGAAGTCGTCGAGGGTTGCATCGTGCGTGAGGGCGCGGTCCTCGGCATGGGTGTATTCATCGGCAAGTCCACCAAGATCGTGGACCGCGAAACCGGCGAGATCATGTACGGCGAGGTTCCGCCCTATTCGGTCGTTGTCGCAGGCTCGCTGCCGTCCAAGAACAACGTCAATCTCTACTGCGCCGTGATCGTAAAGCGCGTGGACGAGAAAACCCGCTCGAAGACCGCGATTAACGAGCTGCTGCGGGACTAAACTCATGCGCGGCACGCTGCTGGGCTGGGTGATCTCGGGCGTCGGCTATGTTGTGCTCGGCGCGCTGCTGCCCACATCGATCACTTTGCTGCAAAGCATTGGGATCGCTGCGGTCTGTTTGGCAGCGTCGCTCGCGCTCGGTCTCGTGCTTGCCGCGTCGCTCAGGCATTGGCGGCGCGAAATCGACGCAGTGTTCCCGCAGTCCGGAAGCGCGCTCGACATCACCTTGCGCTACCTGACCAACACCACCGAACAGGCGCTGCTATTCTCCGTGGTGGCCGCAGCCTTGATTTTAAGCGGCCCTGAGATCGCACGGAACTGGCTGGCTGAGGCTGGGCTATGGTTTTTGATCGCACGCACGCTGTTCGCGGTCGGCTTTGCCCATGATCCAGTTGCGCGCGCCATCGGCTATACCGCAACCCTGCACCCAACGCTCATTTTGCTTGCGATTGCCGGGTGGGCCGCGTTCACTTGAGACTGTAAACGGAGGACACGACATGCAAGGTATCGGTTGGATATCAGCCCTGATCGTGGGCGGGCTTGCAGGCTGGGCCGCGAGCAGGATCATGAATGCGCGGACAGGCCTGATGACAAACATCGTGCTCGGCATTATCGGCGCGCTGGTTGCCAATTTCGGCCTCGGTCTGTTGGGCATTGCAGCATCGCCGACATGGCTCAGCCAAGGGGTCGTCGGCCTCGTCGGGGCCTGCGCGCTGATCTGGGGATGGCGTAAAGCCAAAGGCTGACTTGCACTCACGCCGATTGGCACTACGTCGCGCGGGCGGCCCCCCGCCCAAGACGTCCATCGGAGCATCCCTTGTCTATCAAAACCATTCTCGCCACGAGCAGCCTCGCGCTGATCGCCTTTTCTAGTGCTGCGTTCGCGCAGGAGCGTCCAACGGGCTTCAGCGTCGGTGCGGCCATGGTCGCCTCCACCGGAGTATATGCGGGCCAAGACGCGCGCATTGGCCTCGCTCCGGTCATTCGTTATGACGGCAACGGCTTTGCCATTGGGACTGATGGCGCGCGCTTCGATCTGCTGCGCGGTGATGGCCCGACGCTTTCGTTTGTGCTGACCCCGCGCCGCGCGCCCTACAACCAAAGCGATGCAGCACTTCTGGCCGGCCTCGACCGCGAGACCACCATTGATGCAGGCCTGCGCGCCAGCTTCGCATTCTCGCCGCAGATCAGCGCCACCTTCACTGCGAAAACCGAGGTGACCGGCAAGCACAATGGCTCGGAAATCACTGCTGCCTTGTCGTCGCGCCAAATGCTCGGACGTTTCCCACTGGCTTTGTCCGCCGGGGTCAGCTGGAAGGACGCTAACCTCAGCAACTACCTCTATGGGGTCAGTGCTACCGAGGTCATCGCAGGGCGCGCTGCCTATAATGTCGGCGAAAGCATCACGCCGTTTTTGGGCGCGACCATGACCGTACCGCTGTCCGACAACATCGCCGCGTTCGGCACCGTGCGGGCCAGCTTCTTGCCAGATACCATCAAGAACAGCCCCATCGTGTTCGGCAATGTGGCCGTATCCACCCTGTTCGGCGTCACCTACAGCTTCTAGGGCAATGTCGCGGGCGGCTTGACAGTGCCGCCCGCCTGACGCACCTCGCACGCTATGACCGACACACCTGATCCCAAGCCAAAAAAACCGAAACGCCCGCAGCAGGTGTTTACGCTGCTCGTGCAAGTGGGCCGTTCGCCAGACGATGGCCTGCCAAGGAAAGCCAGCGGGGCAGCGCTGATGTGCTATGCCTCCGGCGTGGACGAGGCCGAAGCCGTGCGCGAAACCGTCGCGATCCTGAAACAAGCCGATCTCGCGCCGCTGGATGTGACGGGCTACGGAACGCTGGACGAGCGGCTGGAACAAGGCCACGAGATCAGCGACGAGGACCGTGCCCTAATGGATCGCGCTTTGACCGAAAACTCGGTGATCGTGGCATCCAGCGAAGCGTTCTACGACTAGAGCACTTTGCGTTTTACGTGAGGTAGTAGATCGAGAGGCGCGTTCGAGCCTTAGGCGACAGCTAATGCTTTTCGATTCAAACCAAACGAAAACTGCCTTAAAACTGTGGCACCTACCGCTGCCCGACGGTTCCGTCTTGCATGATGCCTTTACGCCGCGCCAAGGCCTCGACTACCGCGCGCGCCTCCTTGCCCCCAGACCACGGAATATCTCCCGGTCCCGGCACAATCGTTCCGCCGTGCTCAGGCAGCACCGTCGCAGGACATACCAGCGACAAGCCCCCCATTGGCAGCACAACCGTCTCGTCAAACGACAGGTGGATCATCGGGCCAACGCCACTCCAATCGGGGTGCCCGGCGCGTCCAATCACCAGATCGCGCGCGGCCACCAGCATCTCGGGCTGCCCGGTCAGGCTTTGCACTTCAACGCTGCTTAGAAGGAAACGTTGATCCGGCAGCACTGTGATCGTCTGGGTCAGCCCAAAATAGGGCGTGCGCAGAGTGATCGCCTCTTGGCGCTGCACATCGGTCATCGGTTCCAGCCACATATCACGCAGGATCACGGGGCCCGAGGGGGTCTGGATCGTGTCGCCGGGCAGCAGTTGCTCGACAAGAAACGGGCCATGCGGTGTCGGTAAATGAGTGCCAAACGCAAAGGCGTTCAGGCCGCGCGCAGGGATCGGCTGGGCAGCCACCTCGACCGTGGGCGCATGTTCGGGCGGCAGATCGGTCCAGCCATTGGCCAAGGGCAGCGGTTGCGGGTTCTCCAGACGCGCCTCAAGCACAGCGCCCGTTGTGCCGTTCTCGGCCCGCAGCACGCCGTAGCCCATTGGTTGCCACACCTGATAACTCAGCCGCACCCGGTCGCCCGCGCCGCAGAACTCAGAAGGCCCCTCCCAGACTTGCGATCCTGCCCCAGTCCGGTGCCGCAATACCAACGCGCCCCTTGGACTAACCCACAGACCAAAGACACCGCCCGGATTCGCCCAATGCGATCCCGCGCCGTAAATCCCCATCAGATCAGGGCGCAAATCCGGCAGCGTGAACGCCAAGGCCAGACTGCCCTCACTAAGCGTGGCTTGCAGACGCGGGTCTTTACCACCGCCGGACTTGGACACGTCCGGTGAGGCTGCTAGACTATGGGGATCGGGCGCGTGCATCTTCGTATGAGCCGCCTTGTAGTCCTTGTTAAAGCCACCAAGCCTTGTGGTTTGGTCGTATTCACCTCTAAACCTAGCATGCCCTTCGGATGTGCGACCAGACAAAAGCCCCTGCATCCCCGACTTATCCCCAAGGTATCTGCCATGACGACCGACCCCATTGCCCTGACCGCCGATTTGGTGCGCTGCGCCTCTGTCACCCCTGTTGAGGGCGGTGCGCTAAGCTTACTGGAGAACTTGCTGACGAGCGCGGGTTTCACCTGCTTTCGCTGCGACAGAGCCGGTATCGCCAACCTCTATGCGCGCTGGGGTGCCAAGGGTGCCGCCCGGAGCCTCGGCTTCAACGGCCATACCGATGTGGTGCCCGTGGGCGACGAAGCCGCGTGGACCGTCGATCCGTTCGGGGCCGAGATCAAGGACGGCTACCTTTATGGGCGCGGGTCCACTGACATGAAATCCGGCGTTGCTGCCTTCGCCGCCGCCGCGATTGATTTCGTCCAGCAAACGCCCCCCGATGGCGCTGTTATCCTCGCGATTACTGGCGACGAGGAAGGCGACGGCATCGACGGCACCGACGCAATTCTCGATTGGATGGACGCCCAAGGCGAGCGCATGAGCGTCTGTCTGGTGGGCGAGCCGACCTGCCCCGATGTGATGGGCGAGGCGATGAAGATCGGGCGGCGCGGCTCCATGACGGCATGGATTACCGCGACAGGCATCCAAGGCCACTCCGCCTATCCGCACCGCGCCAATAATCCGGTGCCCGCAATGGCGCGTCTGGTTGACCTGCTGTCCTCGCATACCCTCGACGACGGAAGCGACCATTTCGACGCCTCCTCCCTCGCTGTTACTGGGTTTGACACCGGCAATGCGGCGAACAATGTTATCCCTGCGCAATGCCGCTCTATGGTTAATATCAGGTTTAACGATCTGCACACCTCCGCCGCGCTGACCGATTGGCTGCACGCAGAGGCCGCCAAAATCACGCAAACAAGCGGCATCACTTTCGAGATGAAGCTCAAGATCTCCGGCGAAAGCTTCCTGACGCCCCCCGGTCCGCTGTCCGATCTGGTGGCTGCCGCCGTTCAAGCGGAGATCGGCGTTACCCCCGTGCTCAGCACTTCCGGCGGCACCTCGGACGCGCGCTACGTCAAGAATCACTGCCCGGTGGTAGAGTTTGGCCTCGTTGGCAAAACCATGCACCAAGTGGACGAGCGCGTGTCTGTCGAACAAATCGGCCAACTCAAATCCGTCTATGCCCGCATCCTGAGTGACTATTTCGCATGATCGTGCGCGAGGCGCTAAGCGAGGCTGACCTAGAGGCGTATTACGCGATCCGCGTCGCCGTGTTTATGCACGAGCAGGGCGTGAGCGAGGCAGAAGAATTCGACGGTCTCGATGAAGGCGCAGTCCATTTGATCGGGCTGAGCGGCGAGGTCCCGGTAGCCGTCGCCCGCCTGCGCCTGTTGGCACCGATTGGCAAAATCGAACGCGTCGCGGTGCTTACTGAACATCGCGGCAACGGCCACGCCCGGGCACTGATGCAAGACGCACTCGCCCGCCTAGACGCTCTGCCGCAAATCACCGAGGCCAAACTTAGCGCCCAAACCTACGTTATCCCATTCTACGAGGGCCTCGGCTTCACCTCCCAAGGCCCCGAATACCCCGACGCAGGCATTCCGCACCGCGATATGAGCCGCGCAGTATGACACCGACTTTGGTCATCATGGTTAAAGAACCGCGCCCCGGTCGGGTCAAAACCAGACTGGGTCGCCAGATTGGTCTAACCACATCCGCCTGGTGGTTCCGCCATCAAACGAGCGCGCTACTGCGCCGCCTGCGTGATCCGCGCTGGCAAATCGTGCTCGCCGTGGCGCCTGACATAGAAGGTCTGACAAGCCGTATCTGGCCCGCTGATCTGGCGCGCATCGCCCAAGGCAAAGGCGATCTCGGCGACCGAATGGGCCGCATCTTCCGTCACGTCGGTATCGGTCCGCTGTGTATCATCGGCGCAGATATTCCCGGCATCGACCGGCTTCGCATTGCGCAGGCCTTCAAAGCTCTCGGCGCGTCTGACACCGTTTTCGGCCCCGCCCCGGATGGTGGCTACTGGCTGATCGGTCTGGCACGTCGTCGTGCGCTGCCCAGCACCATCTTGAAAAATGTGCGCTGGTCATCGCCACATGCGCTCGCTGATAGCCGCAACGCCTTGCCGCGCGGCAGAACCACCCTCATCGATACGCTGCAAGACATCGACACCCGCGCGGACCTGACCGAAATGGGCCGTGACGCCCGCCCGCGTGCGTGGTAGCGCGAGGCCATGAAAAGCCTTCCCACCAAAGACGAAATCCTCGATTTCATCACCCAGAACCCCCGTAAAGCCAACAAGCGCGACATCGCGCGGCAGTTCGGCATCAAGGGTGCTGCGCGCATCGACCTCAAGGCGATCCTGCGCGAATTGCAGGGCGAAGGGCATCTGGAAAAGCACGAAAAGCGCTTCCACGATCCCAGCGCGCTGCCTCCCGTCGCCATGACCGAGGCGCTGGCGCCAGACGCGGACGGCGATCTGTTTTTGAAAGCGCTCGAATGGTCCGGCGAGGGCGACGCCCCCCGCGTGCTGTTTGTCGCCAAGCCAGGCGAGCCCGGTATCGGTGCGGGCGACCGTTTGCTCGTGCGGCTCAGCAAGGTCGAGGCTGAGGATTACACCTACGAGGCCCGCCTGATCAAACGCGTCGGCACGAAAAGCGACGCGCGCAGAATCCTCGGCGTGTTCCGAAAATCGGCTGAAGGCGGACGCATCCAGCCGATCGAGAAGAAAATCGACAAGGAATGGCGCGTCGCCCCCGGTGCGGTCCATGGTGCGGTTGATGGCGAATTGGTCGAGGCCGAAGAGGTCGGCGGCAGAACGCGCATGGGCCTGCCCGGCGCACAAATCGTAGCGCGGCTGGGCGAGGCAGGATCTGCGCGCACCGTCTCGCTGATGGCAATCCACACCCACGGCATTCCCGACGACTTCCCCCAAGCGCTGCTGGACGAGGCCGATCGCGCCAAGCCCCAAGGCCTCGGCAAACGCGAAGACCTGCGCGATGTGCCCCTGCTGACGATTGATCCGGCAGATGCGCGCGACCGCGACGATGCAGTTTGTGCGGTGCCCGACCCCGATCCGGCCAATCCCGGGGGTCATATCCTGTGGGTCGCGATTGCTGATGTGTCGGCTTACGTAACACCCGGAAGTGCTATGGATACCGAGGCACGGATGCGCGGCAACTCCACCTATTTCCCCGACCGCGTGGTGCCGATGCTGCCGGACCGTTTGTCTGGTGATCTGTGCTCGCTGCACGAAGATGTGTCCCGCGCCTGTATCGCTGTGCGCATGGTGCTGGCCGAGGATGGCACGAAACTGTCCCACCGCTTCGTTCGCGGGCTAATGCAATCCAAGGCCTCGCTGTCGTATGAGCAGGCCCAAGCCGCCATCGACGGCCAGCCCGACGAGACGACTGCGCCCTTGCTAGAGACTGTTCTGAAGCCGCTTTGGGCCGCCTACGCATCGCTCTTCAAAGCGCGCGAACGTCGTCAGCCCTTGGCGCTTGATCTGCCCGAACGGCGCATCGTCCTCGGCGAGGATGGCCAAGTCTCGTCCGTTGCGTTTAGCCAGCGATTCGATGCCCATAAGCTGATCGAGGAATGCATGGTGCTGGCCAATGTCGCCGCCGCCGAGACGCTTGCCGAAAAAGACACGCCGCTGCTCTACCGCGTCCACGAGCAACCCACGCCTGAGAAGATGGAAGCGCTGCGCGAAGTTGCCAAAGCAGCAGGGTTAACGCTGGCGAAGGGCGAAGTGCTGCAAACCGCACACCTGAACCGCCTGCTCGAGCAAGCCGCCGGGCGCGAGGATGCGGAACTGATCAACATAAGCACGCTTCGATCGATGACGCAGGCGTTCTACAGCCCGCAAAACTTCGGCCATTTCGGCCTTGCGCTGACGCAGTATGCCCACTTCACCTCGCCCATTCGCCGCTACGCCGACCTGATTGTGCACCGCGCGCTGATCAAGGCCCATGGCTGGGGCAAGGACGGGCTCAGCAATGAGGACGAGGAGATGCTCGAGCAGACTGCGATAACGATTTCGCAGGCCGAGCGCAGATCAATGATGGCCGAGCGCGACACGAATGATCGCTACCTCGCGGCTTATCTAAGTGACCGCATCGGCGCCGAATTTCCCGGTCGGATCAGTGGCATCGCCCGGTTTGGTGTGTTCGTGAAGCTTGATGAGAGCGGCGCTGACGGCCTCGTGCCCATGCGTTCGCTTGGTCAAGAATACTTCCGCCATGATGCAGAGGCCAACACCCTAACCGGCGCCGATACCGGCACGATGATCACCCTCGGCCAGCGCGTCCTGGTGCGCCTTGCCGAAGCCACACCGATCACCGGCGGTCTGCTGCTGGAAATCCTCGAAATCGAAGGCCAGGCTCGCAAATCGCGCAGTCCGACACGGCGCAAACATAAGGGCAAACCGCTCAAGGGCCGCACGCGCTCAGGTGCGAAACCCGGTAAACCGCGCGGCGTCCGTTAGGCACATCACTGCCACCCTTCGCGTGATTGGTTCCCGACTGGCAACAATCGCGCTATATGTGATGGGCGAGCAGTTACGGACATATCCCATGCGTTGGACGATCTTTGGTTTTGTCGGATTAGTAACCCTTTTCGGAGGGATAGCGCCTGCCATTGCGGGGCCTGAAACGTCGCTCAGACCGATGCCGCGTGGGGCAGTCGTTGCCGTGCAAGTGACGCGCGCAGATTTTGCGGTGACGCGCTCCATCCGGCCCGAGGCGCGTCGCGAGGTCCGTCAGGCTCAGCCCATCGTGCAAGCCACTCCTGTTGCCAGCAATCCGACTGGCTTCACCCGTTGGGCCCGTGATTTCCGGGCTCGTGCGCTGCGCCAAGGCATCAACGGGCCCACATTTGACACGGCGTTTGCGCGCGCCACCTACCTGCCTGTGGTGATCGAGCGCGACCGCAATCAGTCGGAATTCTCTAAGCAGCTTTGGGAATATCTCGACACTGCGGTCTCCGCCAACCGCGTCCAGAACGGGCAACGTGCCTACCGCCAATATCGCAGCACCCTAGATGCGATCGAGCGCGCATACGGCGTCGAAGGCCATGTTGTTGCTGCCATTTGGGGACTTGAGACGGCCTACGGTGCAATCAGAGGTGACACAAATATCATCAGCGCTATGGCAACGTTGGCCTATGAAGGTCGGCGCAAGACGTTTTTTGAAGCACAGTTAATTGCCGCGCTGCAAATCCTGCAATCGGGCGATGTGACGATGGCGGAAATGCGCGGCTCATGGGCTGGTGCGATGGGCCATACCCAGTTCATGCCCGACAGTTATTTGCGTTTTGCGGTCGATGCGACGGGCGACGGCAAGCGCGATATCTGGGGCGACAGTCCGGTCGATGCGTTGGCCTCGACAGCCAATTACCTGCGTGCGCGTGGATGGACCAAGGGCCAGCCTTGGGGGATGGAAGTGCGCCTTCCCAGCGGGTTTGACTATTCCCAAGCCGGCGAGCGGATCAAGAAGCCCGCCCGTGACTGGAACGCGATGGGGGTGCGCAGGATTGACGGAGGGCAGGTGCCGGAACATGGTCCAAGCTCCGTGCTGGTGCCCGCCGGATCGCGTGGTGCTGCGTTTGTGATCTACAACAACTTCCATGTGATCGAGACCTATAACCCCGCCGATGCCTATGTGATCGGTGTCGGCCATCTGTCGGACCGTATTCGTGGCGGGGGTGCCATTCAGGCCAGCTGGCCGCGTGGGGATCGTGCGCTGTCGATTGGCGAGCGGCGCGAATTGCAGCGACGCCTGTCTAGTGCAGGCTGTCCGCCGGGCAAATATGACGGAATCGTTGGGCCCAATACGATCGAGGCCGTGCGCTGTTACCAGACGCGGATTGGTCAAGTACCAGACGGGTATGCGTCGCTGGCTTTGTTACGGCGGTTGCAGGGATAACACTGCGGGCAGCGGTTGTTACCCGCCTGCACAGCGTTGCCATTGTGTTGCTCCTGCCGCACTGCGGCACTTGCCCCCTAGCCTTTTGCGCTGGCTTGCGTTACGCGCCGCGCAACTCCTCTCTTTTCTGAAAGACGCACCGCTCATGGATATGCGCAATATTGCGATCATCGCCCACGTTGACCACGGCAAGACGACCCTCGTGGACGAGTTGCTAAAACAGTCCGGCACCTACCGTGAAAACCAGGCCACGACCGAACGGGCGATGGACTCCAACGACCTCGAGCGCGAGCGCGGAATCACGATCCTCGCCAAAGCCACCTCGGTCGAGTGGAAGGGCATGCGCATCAACATCGGCGACACCCCCGGTCACGCTGATTTCGGTGGCGAGGTGGAGCGTATCTTGTCCATGGTCGACGGCGTTGTTTTGCTTGTCGATGCTGCCGAAGGTCCGATGCCACAGACGAAATTTGTGACCTCCAAAGCGCTCGCGCTTGGCCTGCGTCCTATCGTTGTGCTGAACAAGGTCGACAAGCCCGACGCCGAGCCCGACCGCGCGCTTGACGAGTGTTTCGATCTGTTTGCAGCCCTTGATGCGACCGAAGATCAACTCGATTTCCCACATATGTATGCCTCCGGTCGCTCTGGCTGGGCGGATGCAGAGCTTGACGGTCCGCGCAAAGACCTCGGCGCGCTGTTTGATCTGGTCGTGCGCCATGTGCCGCCGCCCAAGCAACAGACGCGCTCAAACGAAGACTTCCGCATGTTGGCGACCACGCTGGGCAACGACGCCTTTGTTGGGCGCTTGCTGACGGGTCGCGTCGAATCGGGCACGCTGAAAGTCGGCGCCACTGTGCAGGCGCTGTCGCGCATCGGTCAAAAGATCGAGCAGTTTCGCGTCACCCGTATTCAAGCATTCCGGGGCCTTGGCCAGCAGGATATCGAGGAAGCAATTGCAGGCGATATCGTGTCGCTGGCGGGCATGTCGAAAGCCACCGTGGCCGACACGATCTGTGCGCTCGCCGTTGATACTGCACTGCCTTCACAACCGATTGATCCGCCAACCATCACTGTGACCTTCGGGATCAACGACTCGCCGCTGGCAGGTCGCGACGGCAAGAAAGTACAGTCGCGCGTTATTCGTGACCGCTTGATGCGAGAGGCAGAATCGAACGTCGCCATCAAGATCTCCGACACCCCCGGCGGCGACGCCTTCGAGGTTGCTGGACGCGGCGAATTGCAGATGGGCGTCTTGATCGAGAACATGCGCCGTGAAGGGTTCGAGCTTTCGATCTCTCGGCCACAAGTGTTGTATCGTGAAATCGACGGCGTCCGCCATGAGCCGATTGAGGAAGTCACCATTGACGTAGATGACGAGTACACTGGTGCCGTGATCGAAAAGGTGACCGGACCCCGCAAAGGGACGTTGGCCGAGATGAAGCCAGCCGGAACCGGCAAAACACGCATCATCGCCCATATCCCGTCGCGCGGCCTGATCGGCTATCACGGCGAATTTCTGACCGACACGCGCGGTACTGGCGTTCTGAACCGCGTGTTCCACGAATGGTCTCCCTTTAGGGGCGCAATTCCGGGCCGTCGTGCAGGCGTTCTGATCTCGATGGAAAACGGCGTTTCGGTTGCGTTCGCGTTGTGGAACCTCGAGGACCGGGGCCGCATGTTCATCAGCCCGCAGGAAACGATCTATACTGGCATGATCATCGGCGAGCATAGCCGCGAGAATGATCTGGAAGTGAACCCGCTGAAGGGCAAGAAGCTGACCAACGTACGCGCGAGCGGCACCGATGACGCGGTGCGTCTGACCACGCCGATCACGATGTCGCTGGAACAGGCGATTGCCTATGTCGATGATGACGAGCTGGTTGAGGTGACGCCAAAATCGATCCGCCTGCGCAAGCGCTATCTCGATCCACATGAGCGCAAGCGTCATGCGCGCAGTGCGCCTTCCTAAAATCGTTGCCCGAAAAGGTTAACGAAATCATAAGTTTAAGGTCAGCATTACTGTACTATTGTTTCGCATGCGAAACAATAGGACAGTAATGCTTACCCATTTTGTGGGGGCTGGGCGACGCAAGCCTACCTCAGGTTGATTTGGCTGATTACGCGGGTCCGCGCATCGTGTCGCCGCGCTCTAGCTTCGGGGTCAGCTTGACGACCTCAGGCGCGCCCGCAATGTCCATCCGGCTCAGCACCAGACCAGCGGCCAGCTTGCCAATCTCGGCCCGGCAACTGTCGATAGTGGCAAGACGCATCGGTTGGCCGCCCAAAATATCGACACCGTTGAAGCCCGCCAAACCCAGCTTGCCGGGAATATCAAAGCCCTTCTCGACGCAGTACAGCATGCCGCCCGCGCCCACGACGTCGTTTGAGTAGTAGATAAAATCGAGATCAGGGCTGCGCGCCAGCATTGCTGCGGTCAACTCGCGCCCCTTGGCCATGCCTGACCCGCCTTCGTAGAACTCGCGGTCAGCCAACTCTAGCCCGCGCTTACCAAGCTGGGCCACAAACCCCTCGAACCGCTTGCGCGCCCGGTGGTCCATGCCAAGCGATGTGCCAACGAACCCGATCTTGCGGTAGCCAGCATCGACAATCGCATCCGCCATCACCTGCGCTGCACCCCGATGGGAAATACCAACCGCGCAATCGACAGGGTCGCCGTCGGTATCCATGATCTCAATCACCGGAATGCCGGACGCTGCAAGCATCGCGCGCGACGCCTCAGTATGCTCGAGACCCGCAAGGATCACACCCGAGGGACGCCATGACAGCATCTCATAGAGGACTTTTTGCTCTTTCTCGGGCTTGTAGCTGGTCAGGCCAACAACAGGCTGCAGGGGCGTCTCGTCGAGGGCGTCGGAAATCCCGGCCATCAAATCAGGAAACACCATGTTGGAAATCGAGGGGATCACAACGGCCACAAGGTTCACACGACTGGAGGCCAGCGCACCTGCGATCTTGTTGGGCACATAGCCCATTTCACGCGCGGTCTCGAGCACACGTTCGCGCGTCGCCGCAGAAACATCGCCGCGGTTGCGCAGCACGCGGCTGACGGTCATCTCCGAGACGCCTGCGGCCTCCGAGACATCACGCAAGGTTAGCGGGCGGCGAGGCGGGATCGTGTCAGTCATGGAGGCTCCGGTTTATCTGCCGAAACGATAGCCGAGATCACCAAAGGTTGTCCAACATTGTGAGGCGCTGCGCCGAACTTGCACAGGCCGGGCATTTTGCCCATGAAGGGGTGCGCGGCCTCGTGGCTCAACTGGACAGAGCAGCCCCCTCCTAAGGGGCAGGTTATTGGTTCGAATCCAATCGGGGTCACCACAATTGCAGGTGGTATACGCAAGCCGCGCTTTCTGGTAATTTCAGACGATCACGTCCATCTTCAAGAAATTCCGCATAATCCACCATGACCAATATTAACAACATCCGCATGTTCGTCCGGGTCTACGAGCTGGAAAACATGTCTGCTGCCGCCCGTGACATGCGTGTGTCGCCCGCCGTTGCCTCCAGCCGCATTGGCGAGTTGGAAAAGCATCTCGGCATTCGGCTGTTCAATCGCACTACGCGCTCCATCCAGCCAACCGAGCATGGCCGGATCTACTATCCCAAAGCGGTCGCGGTTCTGGATGCACTCGAAGAAGCCGAAGCCGCGGTGCATGAGATCACCCTGAACCCGCGCGGATCGCTGTTTGTCTCGGCCCCGCTGGGCGTCGGGCGACGGTTGATCGCGCCTTTGGTCGTCACATTCCAAGAGCACTACCCGGAAGTTCACATCCGCTTGCGCCTCTCGGACCGCAAAATTGATCTGACCCATGAAGGTCTGGATGTGTCGTTCATCCTGGGCAATCCACCGGACTCGGTCCTGCGGATCAGGAATATCACCAACTGCCCGCGCGTGATCTGTGCTGCCCCGTCTTACTTGGCGCGGCGCGGCACACCTGCATCGGGCGCAGAAGTGTTGAACACCCCGCATGATTGCCTGCTTTTGCGATTCCCCGGTTCGACCGAGTTTCGATGGACCTTGATGACCAGCGATGGGCCGCAACTGTTCGATGTCTCTGGTCCGCTGGCATGCGACGATGGCGATGTACTGACAAAATGGGCGTTGGCCGGGCACGGGCTGATCAACAAACCGCTGTTTGACGTGGCCGGTCATCTAGCCGCTGGTACATTGGTGGCGGTGTGCAAAGAGACGTTGCCACCGGACGCGCAACTGGCGATGCTCTATCCTCATAAGCGCAACCAAGACCCAAAGACGCGCCTGTTTATCGACTTTATGGCCGAGCAGATCAAACCTGCCCTGCGCGAGCTTGAAGCCCTGCACCAACTTGAGCGCTAGATTTGTGATAAGGTGCACGCAGCACTTGCGCTAAACACCTTCAAAGTTTCCTTGAAAGACTAATTTTTAATCACGGTTTAAGCGCAAGCGAGTGCGATCCACGTTAGCCTTGGCTTAACCGTGGACGCGTATCTGCTGGAAGAGCAGGTGCCCGGCCCTGTCGCACAAGAAAAGAACCGAGCAAATCGGCAACGCCTGAACCGGAAGATCAGACCTTAGTGGGAGGAACGACTATGTCTAACGCATCCATCGGGACGCCAGCGCAGCTGCGCGACCCAAATTACACCCCGGCCCTGCACAAAGCAGTGCCCCTAGGCATTCAGCACGTGCTGGCCATGTTCGTGTCCAATATCACGCCTGCGATCATTATCTCGGGCGCTGCTGGTTTTGGCTTCGGCTCTGACGCAGGCGCGCAGGGCTTCCCGGATATGACCTATCTTATCCAGATGTCGATGCTGTTTGCCGGCATTGCAACCCTGTTCCAGACCATCGGTCTTGGCCCGGTCGGCGCGCGTTTGCCTATTGTGCAAGGCACCAGCTTTGCATTCATCCCGATCATGATCCCGCTCGTTGCTGGCAAGGGTGTTGAGGCTTTGCCGGCCCTGTTCGGTGGTGTCCTAATCGGTGGTTTGTTCCACGCTCTGCTTGGTACCGTCATTGGTCGGATCCGCTTCGCGCTGCCGCCGCTGGTCACTGGCCTTGTCGTCACAATGATCGGCCTCGCGCTGGTCAAAGTCGGCATCCAGTATGCTGCGGGCGGTGTTCCTGCGATCAACAGCCCTGAATATGGCAGCCTGCTGAACTGGTCTGCTGCCCTCGTGGTGGTTGGTGTGACGCTTGGCCTGAAGTTCTACGCCAAGGGAATGCTGTCAGTCTCGGCTGTCGTGATCGGTATCCTTGTGGGCTACGTCTACGCGATGGCCGTTGGCATGGTCACCATTGAAGGCATCACCACAAGCTGGAACCGCGCTGCGGTTATCGCTTTCCCAGTGCCTTTCAAGTATGGCTTTGAATTCAGCCTCGCCGCCGTCATCGGCTTTTGTTTGATGGCGTTTGTCTCAGCGATTGAGACCGTGGGCGACGTATCTGGTATCACCAAGGGTGGCGCTGGACGCGAAGCAACCGACAAAGAGATCGAAGGCGCGACTTACGCCGACGGTGTTGGCACGGCGATTGCTGGTATTTTTGGCGGCTTTCCGAACACCAGCTTCAGCCAGAACGTGGGTCTGATTGCAATAACAGGGGTCATGAGCCGCCATGTTGTTACCATCGGCGCGATCTTCCTGATCATCTGTGGCCTAATCCCTAAGGTCGGCGCGGTCATCCGCACCATCCCGATTGAGGTTCTGGGCGGCGGCGTGATCGTGATGTTCGGTATGGTTGTTGCGGCAGGTATCTCGATGCTGTCAGACGTGAACTGGAACCGCCGCAACATGGTGATCTTCGCGATCGCCTTGTCGGTGGGCCTTGGTCTGCAACTGGACCCCAAAGCGGTTCAGTATCTGCCTGATGCGGTCCGCATACTGATGACCTCGGGTCTGCTGCCCGCGGCGTTGATTGCGATCGTCTTGAACCTTGTGCTGCCCGAAGAGCTTGCTGCCGAGGCGACAGAAGAAGTGTCCGGCGGCATGGCAGGTCATGGTGCCGGCAGCTTGCCCAAAGACTAGGCGCAGCCTTTTAGCGCAAAACACCAAGCAGTCCCCTGAACCGGGGGCTGCTTTTTTCGTTTGAGGTCTACTAGAGCCACCGATCTGGTCTATACCCGTGCCAAGTTGCGGCGCTTGGGTGCCGCGTTGACCACCTCGGGGACGCGCATGACCAAACGCACCAGCTTCGATCTGCACGGCTTTCTGCCCTATCAGCTGAAGGTTCTGGCCGACCACACCAGCCGCGCCTTTGCTGCGCGCTATAGCGGGCGGTTCGGCATATCAGTCGCGGAATGGCGGGTTGTGGCGAACCTCAACCAAGCCGACGGGCCTGTCAGTGTGCGCGAAATCCATGCGCGCGTAGATATGGACAAATCCAAAGTTTCACGCGCCGCCGTCCGCTTGGAAGCGGCGGGCTATATCACCAAAACTCCGTCGCAAGCCGATGGGCGGTTGGTGGAACTGGCCTTGTCTGAGGCCGGTCATGCAATGATGGCGGCATTGGCGCAGGAGGCCGAGGCGTATCAAGCCGAAGTCGTTGCGCAACTCGGGCCTGAGGCGGAGGCGTTTACAGCGGCCCTCGACCGCTTGATGGCGACGCGCTGACGCTGCGGCACGCTAGACGCCGCACACCCGGCTTGGCACATCAGACACACAGCTTCAGGGAGACAGACATGACCGACATCGTAATCCTATCAGGCGCGCGCACAGCCATCGGCAGTTTCGGCGGCGCATTGGCGGGCACTCCGCCGATTGCACTGGGTGCGCACGTGTCCAAAGCCGCGATGGCGCGCGCGGGCGTCGCACCTGAGCAGATCGGAACGGTTGTTTTTGGCCACGTCATCAATACCCAGCCGAGCGATATGTATTTGTCCCGAGTCGCCGCCATAGACGCAGGCGTTCCCGACACCGTGCCCGCAATGAACGTGAACCGCCTGTGCGGGTCCGGTGTGCAGGCGATTGTGTCTGCAATGCAGTCGCTGATGCTGGGCGATGCGTCGTTCGCGCTGGCAGGCGGGGCCGAGAGTATGAGCCGCGCGCCCTATATTATGCCCGCCGCCCGTTGGGGTCAGAAGATGGGCGATGTGAGCACGCAAGATATGATGCTGGGCGCGCTGAACTGTCCGTTTGGCACTGGCCATATGGGCGTGACGGCGGAGAATGTTGCAGCAGAGCACGCAATCACCCGCGACATGCAGGACGCCTTTGCGCTGGAAAGCCAGATGCGCGCGGCGGCGGCGATTGAGGCTGGGTATTTCGAGGCTCAGATCGCGCCGATTGATGTGAAAGTGAAGCGTGACATGGTGCCGTTCGCCGTCGACCAGCACCCCAAGGCGACGACAAGTGAAGCGCTTGGCGGTCTGCGAACCGTGTTCCAGAAGGACGGGACCGTGACGCCCGGGAATGCCAGCGGGATCAACGACGGTGCTGCGGCTGTGGTTCTGGCAACTGCGAGTGCTGCTGAGACCGCTGGCTTGACGCCTCGTGCGCGGATCATCGGCTATGCCCATGCGGGCGTGCGACCTGAAGTGATGGGCATCGGTCCGGTCCCAGCGGTAGAGGCGTTACTGGCGAAAACCGGACTGAAGGCGCGCGACTTTGATGTGATCGAATCCAACGAGGCATTTGCCGCGCAAGCCTTGGCGGTGAACAAGGGCCTCGGCCTCGATCCAGCAAAGGTGAACCCCAATGGCGGCGCGATTGCGCTCGGCCATCCGGTTGGCGCGACCGGCGCGATCATCACCGTGAAGGCGCTGTATGAGTTGGAACGCACTGGCGGCAAACGCGCGCTGATCACCATGTGCATTGGCGGCGGGCAAGGGATCGCGCTGGCGATTGAGCGGCTTTAGCGCAACTCCACCGCGACACGACCTGATTGGCCGAACGCGTCTATCACTGACAGCGATAGAAAGCCCAAGGGCGGTGCGGGCAAGTAGGTCTCGCGCCGCTGCAACCTTGTGGCAATAGGCGTGCCATCCGCAAGTAACGTGAACGGCGGCGTGCCCCCGCGCAGCCTGATCACCAGGCCTGAGGGGTTGCGCGCAAGGATCGCGCCATCGGGTGGGAAGGCGATATCGACACCCTCGGTCTTGTCACCGCGAAAGCGCTGGAGCGGCTGCGGTAGCGATGCGTTGCTGGCCAATAGGGTTGCGGGCGGCGGCGGTGGCGGCGTTGCGAAATCGGGGCTGACGGCTTGGAAGGCCTCAAACAACATCGGTGCGGCCACATCAGCGCCGAATGCGCCGGGAACTGGCGTGCCATCGGGGCGGCCCAGCCAGACGCCGACCACGTGATCGCTGTCATAGCCAATCGCCCAAGCGTCGCGGTGCCCGTAGCTGGTGCCTGTTTTGTAGGCCAGACCCAGCGGCGAATTTGCGGGCGGGGGCACACCGCGCAGGATATCGCCGATATGCCATGCGGCCTCCGCCGAGATCACTTGCGCACCGGGCGTGCCGGGCGCGGTCCAGCTTGGGTCCATCGCAGTGCCGCCTCGGGCGAGGGCAGCGTAAAGTGTGACCAACTCCTCAAGTGTTACGCCGACCCCGCCGAGGGCGACGGCCAAGCCGGGGGCGCCACCGGGCAAACGCGGCGAGACCCCGGCGCGGCGCAAGCCTGCGATCAATTGCGCGGGACCGAGTGCGTCGGTCAGTTTAACAACAGGGATGTTCAGCGAGGCTTGCAACGCCCCGCGCAAAGAGATCGTGCCGCGAAACTGGCGGTCGAAATTCTGCGGGGCATAGGTGCCAAAGGCGGTTGGCGCGTCCTCGATCAACGTCTCCGGATGGCCGAGGCCTGCGTCGAAAGCGAGGCCATAAACGAGGGGTTTCAGCGTGGAACCGGGGGATCGTACGGCGCGTGTCATATCGACGAAACCTTGGCGCACTTCTTGGGTACCTGCCGAGCCGATACTGGCGCGGATCTTCCCAGTTTCGACCTCCATCACGACAATCGCGGCGGATATGCGTGGGCCAATGGACCGTGCGGTTCGGGACGCAAGCGCCTCAAGACGGGCTTGCAGAGGCGCGCTGAGGCTGAGTGTATGGCTGGCGGCATCAGGCGCGGCGCGGCGGACGCGGTCTGTCAGGTGGAGGGCGAGTTGCGGGAACGGGCGGCGCGCGTCTGGGAGGGCGGCGGTAATGCGTTGAGCCTCAGGCGCCAACACGCCCGCAGCGACCCCACGAGCCAGAACCCGGTCGCGGGCTGCAATGGCGGTCGCAGCAAAGCGGTCCGGGCGGCGGGCTTCTGGGGCTTGCGGCAGCGCCACAAGCAAGGCGGCCTCAGACGGGGTCAGACGCCTCGGTTCCTTGCCAAGCCACGCCAAAGACCCCGCACGGACACCTTCGAGATTGCCGCCAAAGGGCGCTATAGTCAGGTAGAGCGATAATATTTGGTCTTTGGTTAATTTACGCTCCAGCGCCAGGGCCACCCGCACCTGCCGCAGCTTGCCGCGCCAAGCGCCTGTGCCGCTGTCCTCAAGCAATCGCGCGACCTGCATCGTTAATGTGGACGCGCCCGACACGATCTCGCCCGCGCGGATCGCTTGGATGGCTGCGCGCAACACTGCATACGGATCGACGCCCGCATGATCGGCAAAACGCTGGTCCTCATGTGCCATCAGCAGCGCAAGATACAGCGGATCGACCTGCGACGGGGCAGCCCCCAAACGGTAGCGGCCATCCTCGACGGTGTAGGCGCGCAATAAAGTGCCAGTTTGATCCAACATCTCGACGCTTTGCACGGGGATCAAAGGCGGTAGATCAGTCGCCTTAACCCATCTGTCTATACTGTCGCGCGCGGCACCCAACGCGAACAGGCCAGCCGCGAGAAGAAAGATCGCACGGTGCATTTAGCGCACCACCTCGAGACGCCCGGTGACACCTTGGGCCCGAAATTGCGGACGGTACATATCTTCCACATGGGCCGCCGGATGATGGAACGCGCCGGGCGTCACAGCGCGCACGATATAGGCCAACTGCAACGGCGTCCTGCCGCGTTGGTCAATGGCGGCGCGGAACTGGTCGCTGCGAAACTCGACATTCTGCGGCGTCGTCGCCAGCGTTAACCAGTCCAACGCGCCAATGTCGCCAGTGCTGAGCAAGTTTGGATTGTCGATCTCAAGCCCGGCAGGCAACGGATCGACGACCATCAAGCGCCCCTCGCGCGCGCCCAAAGGCGTGATCTTCAGGACGGTGACAAGACGCGTGCCGACCCTAAGGCGTTCAGGTTGCACAGGTTCACCGTCGAGCGTGAAATACAGACGGTCAATCGCATAGCCATTACCGCCGGGATCAGGCGCGACCTCGGGCACCCCAAAGCGAGTGATGACGAGAGTTTCGGGGCGGTTGGAGGCGGTCTGAAACTCCATCGGCTTAAAACTTGCACTGTCCATCACGCGCACGAGCGGGCCCTCGGCGGGATCACCGTTGACGATAAGATCAGCGCTGGTGCCTTCCAAAAGCGCTTGGGCGGCGAGCATTGTCCACGCGGCCTCCTGGGTGGAACGCGGGCGGTCCGGGCCAGCGAGGCTGGCGTTAACGAGCGCGTCGCGGTTGAGAACTTCTGTTCCAGCCTCGACCCCAAGCGCCAAAACCGCAGCCGCATCGCGCCGCGCAGTACCGTAGTCGTCTCGCCAAACGGCGGCCTCGGGTTGTGCGCTCAGAACGCGGGAATTGGCGGCGGCAAACAGGCGATCCGCACGGGGTTGATCACCGTAAGCAGCAAGTGCTGCGCCAAGCTGAGCGAGGGCCATAGGCGTTCCGAAATCACCCGCTTTGACATCCGCATAGTAGCGCAAGTCGCCAATTGCAGCGGCCCCTTCCCGGGCGAGAACGTGCAGGGCATAGGCAATTTCCTCGCCCCCCTCGTCGAAATCGGCGGCGTAGTTAACGCGGTTTTGCAGGTTATCGAGGGCCAGCGTAAAGGCACGATCCGGCACAGAAATACCTTGGGCGCGGGCGCGCGACAGCACATCCGTTACGTAGGCATCCAGCCACAGATCGCCAGAGCCTGCGCGCCACAATCCGAACGCACCGTTGGAAGATTGGCGCGACAGCATGGTATCGACGGCCTCGGCAAGACGGCTGCTGAGCGTCTGGTCGCGGTCAAGGCCCATCGCTTCAGCCAAGGGCTGGGCGTAAAGCAGCGGCAGAGCGCGGGACGCAATTTGCTCGGTGCAACCCCACGGGTAACGGTCGAGCGCGGCAAGCAATCCGGGCGCATCAAAACGCGCGAGCGGACCTGCCGACAAGATGATTTGGCCAGTGCCCGGCTTGAAGCCCGCAAGCAAATTTCGGTCCAGCGTAAAGGTAGACCCGGGCACCAGCGTGATGCGGTCGGACACACTGATTTCGGGGTCATTGGCGCGAATGCCGAGCGTAAGACTACGCTGCACAGCGGTGCCATCGGGGGTGGTCAGATCGATGGTGATACGCGCGTCACCCTCGCCGCGTGCGCGGATCGGGATTTCAAGAATTTCGCGGCCCTGATCTGAGATTTCTACGGCACTAGGCAAGCGCGTCAGATCGACCTCAAGCGGGCCATCGGCGGAGACCACAAGTGCAACACGCCCGGAATCGCCATCCACATGCGTTAACTCTAGTCGCAAAAGGCTCTTGTCACCCGGCGCGAGGAAGCGGGGCAGACTGGCGCTGAGGACGATGGGATCGCGCAGGATCACGTCGGCTTCTGCTTGGCCCACGCCTTCGTCCGTCCAAACCACGGCCATCAGACGCACAGTGCCGTTGAACCCGTCGAAATCGAAGCGCAAAGGCGCGTGTCCATCGGGCCCAATCTGGATTGGACCGCTAAACGCGACGGCAAGCTCTTCAGTCGGCGGTGGTGCTTGCATCCGCATCGAGGCACCGGCATCGCCGCCGGAACGAACCTGGCCCATTGTGCCCTGCATCCCGTCAATCAAGCGTCCGTAGATGTCGCGCAATCCAACGCCGAGCGCGCGTTGGCCAAAGTAATGCGCGCTGGGGTCGGGGCTGTCGAAACTGGTGAGATTAAGGATGCCGACATCGACGGCCGCGACGGTGGCATAGGCTTGGACGCCCTCGGGCAGATCCGGCACGAACAGGCTCGCAAAGAGCGGACCAGCGGCGGGCGCAATTTCCGGCGCCTCAAACCGCACGCTCAAGGCTTGGAGACCGGGATCAACCGCAGCGTGGACGAGGCCAAGCGCGCGGCTGGGTTGCTGTGCGGCGGCGCGGTCCATGGGGCGCAGAAGGCTGACAGTGACGTAAGCGCCGCTGCCCCATGCGTCGGTGACGGGCAGATCGAGGGTGGTTTCACCAGCGGGCAAGGCGTGAACAGCGCGGTCAATTATGCCGTCTGACAAGATGGTTAACAGCGCAGTGCCCGCTTGGGGCGCAGTAATGCGCAGGCGCGCAACCTCGCCCACGGAATAGACGTCCTTATCGAGGCCAAGTTCAAGCAGATCAGGCGTGCTTGCCGCATCGCCCTCGCCGACCCAGCCGGCAGAAAACTGTGTGGAAGCCGACAGGTACGGCCCGTCATTGCGCACGACTTCTAACTCGTAGCGGCCCCATTCAACCAAGGCTTCAATGGTTGCGCGACCGGTGCTCAAGTCAGCGCTTCCGGTGGCAACGCGGGTGCGGCGAGAGATCGGTTCCCACGACCAGCGCCCGTAAAGTTGATACCATTGATAATCACGCTCGATCCGGTGCAGCGCCCAATCGACCTGCATAGCCTGTGGCGACAGATCGGAGGCGAGGCTGACCAGCTCAAAACTGGCGGCGGAGCCTTCGGCGGCACGATCCTCAAATAGCGGGCGGATGCCCAGAAGCGGACCGATGGGCAACAAGGCGCGGGTAATCTGACGCTCAACCGGACGGCCACTGCCTTCGCTGAGCGTGACGGTCACGGTAGCGGTGATGGGACGGTCGGTGGCAGGCAGATCAGGAAGCGGTATGTTCAAGGTCGCAGCCCCGGAGGCGTCGGTCGTGGCATCTGGCAAAGCGCTCGCTTGTGGGGTGGGCGCATTGTCATGGCGCCCGAAGCGAACACCGGGAAAGCCGTCGAGGGATTGGCTGGCTCGCAGGCGAACAGTCCCCTCAAGCGGAAGATCAGGGGCGGGCGCACCAAAGAGGTAATCTGCCTGCAAGGTTAATGGGATCATCGACCCAGCGGGCAATGGGCCTTCGGGCGCGTCCAGAACCAGATCGAGGCGCTCTGGCAAGAAATCTTCGACCAGTACAAGCTCGGTCGTCACGGCGGCGGCGTCTGGGTCGACATGAACTGCGAGGCTCCAGGTCCCGCGCGGCACAGTTGCACCGAGCGGCAAGGCCGTAGTGTAGCCGCCCGCGCCGATGGGCTGGATAAGTTGGCGGCTATATTCGACGCCATCAGGGCGCGACAGAATCAGCGTGAGCGGAATGTCGGGGACGGCAACGCCTTGGGGATTTCGCGCGAGAAGCGTGGCCTGAATAACCTCGCCTGCGCGGTATGCCCCGCGATCCGTAGTGGCAAAAATGTCGAGCGGCGGCGGCGAAATACGCCCGGCAACACCGCGATCAGACAAGTCAAACTCGGGGTCGGTCAGCGACAGAAAGGCGAAGTCTTCGTTGCCTTGGCGCACGGTCAAAAGCGCAGGCGCGGCCCCGGCAGGACCGTTCAAAAGCGCAGGCGCTATGCGGGCATACCCATCGGCATCGGTCGTGACCTCAGCCAGTAAGCCATTGCTGCGGCTGATAATTTGAACGGTCGCGTCGGGCTTGGCACCAGTATCGCTGAGACCGCGCACATAGACATGCAGACCGTCATTGCCCCGGTAAGTCGTCAAACCCAGATCGCTGACAACGAACCATTGGCTGGCAGGCGGTATGTTCTCGCCGCGCACGCCGGGAATTCGGGCGGTTAGGACATAGAGGCCGGGAGTAAGGGTGCCGGTCTCAACCTCCAAGGGCAGGCGCGTGGTGGTATCGCGGTTTAGCGTGCCTTCGACGAGGCCCGTGCCCTGCCAAATCTCGGTCGCACGGGTTTCGGCGAATGGACCTTCCTCCCAAACCGGGATCGGACGTGCAAAGAGGCCTTCTTGCATCGTGGTTAAGATAGTGCGGTCACTTACCTTGCTGAGGCTCAGCGCGACTTCGGCGAGGTTCACCGTGACCACAGGCAACGCAACCTCGGCCCCAGCTGGCAGGATATAGCCGCGCCCCGGAAACCGCAGCGACGGCGCACGGTCGCGGACGTAGATCTCAAGCGGGACGGTTTTGGACAGCACCTCGCCCGACGCCGCAGGCAGGCCCGCGCGGAAGGAAAGGCGGTAGCGCTCGCCGTGAACAACGCCGTCGACGCAAATCTGGCGATCCTCGGCGGTGATCGCGAGGCCCGTAATCGCGGACTGCACGAAGGGTGCGTAATCGACACCGGTGGTTACAAGCGGTTCGGAGAAAATCGCGCAAACACGCGGGGTGCTGCTGTCGTTATCGACGCGGTGTTCGGTGATGCGGAATCCGTGTTTGGCAATCGCATCCTCGATCGCCTGCTCAGTCTCGGCGCGTGGTAGGATCGCGTTTGCCAGCCGGAGCGCAGGGATCATGTCGCGCCCACGGCCAGCGCCCTCTAAGCCCACAGCCATGACCGACAGCGCGCCTGCCTGAAGCTGCGGATCGCCCGCGCGCAGGAAAGCGTTAAGGCTGGCACTGATCGCGCGCTCACGCCAAACCCTTGTTTCGCGGGCATTCCCGCCCGTTAAAGCGGCGGCAAGTTGGGCGTAGGACAGCCAGTCGCGGGGGGCATCGGTTAAGTTCAACGCAGCGCCGGTGAAGCGCAGCGCGGCCAAGGGCGCGCCAGATTGGCGGGCGTCGCGGGCGGCATCAAGTAGTGCTCCTGCGGTCCATTCACCGGCAACATGGCGACCGGGCAAGGCGCGGGCCAGATCGCGGGCAGCGGTTGCATCTTCAGCGCGCAGAAAGCCAAGTTGGGCAAGGCGCGAAGATTGTGCATTCAACGCGGCGGACGCGGTGGAAAAGACACGGGCGGAGGTGGCACCCTCAAACGGCAAGGCCTCAAGCGCATCCGATTTTGGGAAGCACGCGTTGGAGCGGTTGTTAAAGGTAAACGCCCCGCAATCGGGGTCGGCGAGGCAAGCCGCACTACAGCTTTCGAAGTCTGTCTCGAAGATCGAGATCAGATCGCCACCCGGGAAATCAATGTTCTGCGTGATGGAAATGCGGCGCTGGTCAAGCACGTCTGGCAACGGCTGGGCAGCAACTGGAAGCGTTAAAAAAACAGCTATGGTGGCGGCAAAAAGGGTAGAAAAGCGCATGATACATCTCCGGGAACGGGATCTGGTGGAAGCGTCGCACATGCATCCACGCGCAGGCAAGAGCGGCGCGGTTAAGGGACGGTTCACTCTTTTGCGCGAAAACGCTTGGGAGAGACATGAAAGACCCTGACTTGCCACACGCCTATGCTCAGTGAGATTGAACAACACCTCGCCCGCGAGCGGCGCACGCGCTTGGCCGCTGAGCGGATGCTCGACGTCAAAACCCGCGAGCTGGCAATGGCCAATGCCCAGTTGTCGCGCCATGCATTAAGCTTAACCGATCAAATCGTGCAGCAGCGCGCCGAGGCGGCTGAATTAGTTGACGAGAACGCGCAAGTGAAATCCGATCTGGAGCAGGTTCAGGCGCGACTCTGGTCTTCATTCGAGGCGATCCAAGACGGGTTCGCGGTGTTTGATCGTGACGGAAAATTGGTGCTGGCGAATCCGGCATATTTGGCGATTTTTGAAGGGCTTGAGGACGTGCGGCCGGGCATTCCTTATGGCGACCTACTGGATTTATGTATGTCCGAAGGGCTGGTCGATCCCGAGGGGTTAAGTTCTGCGGCATGGCGCGCCATGATGCTGGCGCGGTGGGACACACCTGAGATTCGATCGCAAACCATCCGGCTTTGGACCGGCGCGTTTCTGAAACTGAAAGACGAGCGCACGCCGCAAGGAGATGTGCTGAGCCTTGGCATGAACATCTCCGAAACGGTGCAGCACCAAGCCGACCTGAAAGATGCCCGTGAACGCGCGGAGGCCGCAAACCGCGCCAAATCAGCGTTCCTCGCGAATATGAGCCACGAGATTCGCACGCCGATGAACGGCGTCGTTGGGATGGCTGATCTACTCTGCGACTCGACGCTGTCGGATGAACATCGCCTTTATGCCGAGACGATCAGGAACTCGGGCGAAGCGCTTTTGGTGATCATTAACGATGTGCTGGATTATTCGAAAATTGAGGCGCAAAAGCTGGAGTTGCATCCGGAACCGTTTGATCTGGAACGGGTTTTGCACGAGGTTTTGTTGCTGGTGCAACCCGGCGCTAAGGCCAAGGGCCTGCATTTGGCCGTCGATTTCGATCTTAGCGTCACTGGCGAAATGATCGCGGATGCGGGGCGTCTGCGCCAAATCCTGACCAACCTAGTTGGAAATGCCATCAAGTTTACACAAACGGGCCATGTCCTTGTGCGCGTGAAGGCAACTGAGGCAGCCAAACCCGGCCAACAAGGCTTCAGCATCGAGATTGAAGATACCGGCATCGGCATTCCCGAAGACCTGCAGGGTCACATCTTTGGCGAGTTCAATCAGGCCGAGGATGAGAAAAACCGCAAGTTTGAAGGCACGGGGCTGGGACTGGCCATCAGCCGTCATCTGGTGCGGCTGATGCAGGGCGATATCTGGGTGCGCTCGGTGCCCGATCAAGGATCAACTTTTGGGATTACCCTGACACTGCCGTTTGGCCCGAATGCAAAAAAGCCCGATCTGCCAAAGCCGCGCCGCATTCGTAGCGTCGCGATTGTTGACGATCTTAAGGTTAATCGTGTGATCTTGCGACGTCACCTCGAAGCGCTTGGACTGGGCGTTGCAAGCTTCGCGTCTGGCGCGGATCTGCTGGGTGCGCTGGGCGGTGGACAGGCCCCCGATCTGGTGATTACCGACCACGAGATGCCGGAAATGAACGGGCCTGCACTCGCGCTCAGGCTGCAAAAAGCGATTCCGGAATGTCCTGTAGTGCTGTTCAGCTCAGGGGCTGTTGCCGGGCTACGCGCTACCGAGCGCAAGCGTTTTGCCGCGATCTTAACCAAGCCGATGCTGCGGCGCGATCTTTTGGCCGCCCTGTCGCAATTGGACGAAGCCCTCGGGTTGGAGCCCGCCAAAGCCGGGGCACGTGCCACACCGCGCAAGGTCCCTGCCAAGGTGCGGATGCCGAAAAGCGTCATGAAACCAGCGCCTGTCGCACTAAAGCCTGCTGCGAAACCTATCGCACGCTCTGCTGGGTTGAGGGTTCTGGCCGCAGACGACAACCGCACCAACCAACTGGTTTTTCGCAAAATGGTTAAGGATCAGGATATCGCCCTGACTTTTGCAAGCAACGGCGTGGAGGCGGTTGCCGCCTATAAGGACCAGAACCCTGCGGTGGTGTTCATGGACATCTCTATGCCCGAAATGGACGGAATGGAGGCCACACGTCATATCCGCGCCTATGAGGCCGAAAATCATCTGACCCCGGTTCCGATCATTGCGATGACGGCGCACGCGATGGACGGCGATGCTGAGCGGATCATGACCAGTGGCATTGACCGAGTGCTGACCAAACCGTTGCGCAAAGCCAAATTGGTCGAAGAAATTGCAATGGCCGCAGGCAAAGAGGCAATTTCGGCCTAGGCGCGTTTGCGAGCTTTCGCGGGCTGCTGCTGCGGATAGGCCCGGCGGAATATCCAGCGCATGTCCTCACTTTGGACCTTATCAAACCCGTAGCCGCCGATGTCGAAGTCCTTCAGGTCTTGGGGGTCAGTGATCCGGTGCTCGACAATATAGCGCGCCATCGCCCCGCGTGCCTTCTTGGCGAAAAACCCGACAGTTTTAGCGGTACCGTCTTTTTCTTCGAGAAACACAGGCGTGATGACCTTTGAGGTCAGCGCGCGCAGATCGACAGCCCCAAAATACTCAGTGGAGGCGCAATTAACGATAAACTCGCCGCCTACCTCGGCATTCTGCGAATCAAGCGACTTAGCGAGGCGGTCGCCCCAATAGGCATACAGCGTCTTGCCGTGCGCATTCGCCAGCCGACTGCCCATTTCCAAACGGTAGGGTTGGATCAGGTCGAGCGGACGCAGCAATCCGTAAAGCCCCGACAGAATGCGCACATGGCTTTGCGCCCAGCGCAGATCGTCCTCGCACAGCGTCGCGGCTTCCAACCCCTGATAGGTGTCACCCGCGAACGCGAGCGCTGCAGGTTTCGCAGCCCTCGGATCAGACGAGGGTGCAAAACTGGCGAAGCGCTCGTGGTTCAGCTGCGCGAGATCGGCGCTGAGGTGCATCATGCGCTGCAAATCACCAACGCTGAGATCGCGCGCAATGTCCGCAAGCGTGTTCGCATCGTCCTGAAAATCAGGCATCGTCGCGGTCTTTGGCACCTCAACGGTCCAATCGAGGCGCTTGGCGGGGGAGAGCACGGCGAGCATTTTTGGCGGACCTTTCGGTGTGTATGTTGAACAGATAGGTGCGTCGCGCGCGCCTTCCAGCGTCTTGTCAGGTATCAGCTAGCAGCGCGTCAAGGAAAGCGGGGCCAAAGCGTTCCGCGCGGCGCGGCCCGAGCAGAGTTTCCAGCGCCGACAGCGAAGTCGGGCGCTTTTCGGCCACCTTGCGCAGAAGCGAGGCCGAGCAGCTAACAGGTTTGTCGGTGCCAGTGGGGCCGTTCATCAACTCGGTCTGGATTTCGCAGAGGCGGTCATAGACGGTCCCTGATGCACGACCCGCCAGTGCGCGGCGCGCTGGGTGCATGTCGGCTGGGACTGAGCCTGAAATAACCTCAAGAAAATCGCTGCCGTACTTTTCCAGCTTCGTGGCACCGACGCCGTTGATCCGAGCGAAAGCATCAACCGTGTCTGGCTTGGTCTCGGCCATCTCGATCAGGGTGCGGTCGTTGAAGATCATATAGGCGGGCAGGCTTGCGGCCTCGGCCAGCGCGCGTCGTTTGGCTTTCAGCGCAGACAGGAGCGGCGCGTCTTCCTCGCTGACCAGAGCTTTTGGAATCGGGCGGCGGTCGGTTTTCTGCAGCAAATCCCGGCGCAGGCTGATGCTGGCCTCGCCGCGCAGGATCGGACGGGCGGCTTCAGTCATCACAAGCGCGCCGTGCCGGGCGGCATCTGGCCGCATCAAATCATGGCCCATCATTTGGCGAAACACGCCTTGCCATGTCCGCTTGTCGAGGTCTTTACCGACCCCGAAAGTGGGCAGTGCGTCGTGATTGCGAGCCTTGGTTTTGTCCGTCTCGATCCCCATCAGGATGTCGATCAGGTGGCCAGCGCCGAAGCTTTCGCCAGTGCGCAGGGCCGCAGATAAGGCTTTGCGGACAGCCTCGGTCCCGTCGAACACGTCTGGTGGTTTGTCGCACAGATCGCAGTTGCCGCACGGGTCTGCGTCCTCGCCAAAGTATCCAAGCAACTGGACGCGGCGGCAACCGAGCGCTTCGGCCAGACCCAGAAGTGCGTTGAGGCGACCGTGATCTGCGCCTTTGCGTTCGGGCGGCGCGATGCCTTCGTCGATCTGGCTGCGGCGCAGACGAATATCATCGGGGCCGAACAGAGTTAATGTCTCAGCCGGGGCACCATCGCGGCCCGAGCGACCAATTTCTTGGTAATACGCCTCGATGCTTTTGGGCAGATCAGCATGCGCGACCCAGCGGATATCGGGTTTATCAACGCCCATCCCAAACGCCACGGTAGCAACCACGATCAGGCCGTCCTCGCGCGAAAAGCGAGCCTCAACCTCGCGGCGCGGCGCGGAATCCATCCCGCCGTGATAGGCGACCGCGTTGTGGCCGTCTTCGCGCAGCGCGCCCGCTAAGGTTTCGGTCTTGGCGCGAGTGCCGCAATAAACGATGCCGGATTGTCCTTTGCGCGCCCCAGCGAAGTCGAGAATCTGGCGGCGCGGCTGGTCCTTGGGCTGGAACGCGAGGTGGATATTGGGGCGATCAAATCCGCGCAGGAAACTGCGAGGGGCTTGCCCGTCGAACAACTTCTCGACAATCTCTTCGCGGGTTTCAGCGTCTGCGGTGGCAGTAAAAGCGGCAAGTGGCACGTTGAGACTGCGTCTGAGCGCGCCGATGCGCAGGTAGTCTGGCCGGAAATCATGGCCCCACTGGCTGACGCAATGCGCCTCGTCCACCGCAATAAGGTTAATGCCTGCCCGGCGCAGCAGACCTTCAGTGGCCGACGATGCAAGGCGTTCGGGCGCCATGTAGAGAAGCCGCAGAGAGCCATCTCGAAGCCCGTCGAGCACCGCATCGGTCTCTTCTTGGGTGTTCCCGGAGGTTAACGCGCCCGCCTCGACCCCCAATTCTTTCAGAGATCGCACTTGGTCGCGCATCAGCGCAATCAGAGGCGATATCACCACCGTGACGCCCTCGCGCACCAAAGCGGGCAGCTGGAAACACAGGGATTTGCCGCCGCCCGTGGGCATGATCGCCAGCACGTTCTCGCCGTCGATCACGGCTTGGGCGATCTCCTCCTGTCCGGGGCGGAAGGCGTCAAAGCCAAAGACGCGGTGCAACACCTCGTTGGGGTCGGACATGGGTTGGTCTACCAGATATGGCGGGATGGAACAGGTGACACCTTCCCATAGTGCCCCGATCTGGACAACCCGTTAGCGCTCAAATCACATGAAGAACGACGCGTTGTTGATCAAGATGATGCGCAGCGCATAGACGCCGATCAGTGCCACCAGCGGTGCAAGGTCGATGCCGCCCAGATCGGGCATGAATCGGCGGATGCGGCCATAAATCGGCTCTAGCAAACGATTGATGCCGTCCCAAAGCTGCGACACCAGAGGTTGGCGCAGATTGAGCACTTGGAAATTGATCAGCCAGCTCATGATGATATGGACGATCATAATGAACCATACGACGTCGAGGATCAGGAGCAGGATTTGCAGGAGCGATGTCATGGTTGGGGCCTTCGTCAGTTGGTTTCCCATGATCTAAGCCCGAGGGTCTCTCGGCGCAATCCCTTGCCCTGACGTATAGACTTGACGTTAACGTCAAGAGGCGCAAGTTGTCCCGCAAAGGAGGCCCCACCGAATGTACCCGATTTTTCGCATGGCCAAAGAGTTTCTGGTGCACCGCAACGCGCCCGCCATTCACCCCGGCGACACCCATGTCAGCCATCACATTTGCTGGCCTTGGGATATTGATCTGTGGATGGAGCTGAACAACGGCCGCACCCTGACCCTGTTCGATCTGGGGCGATTGGTGATGCTGAAACGCTGTGGCGCAATCGGTGCGCTCGCCAAGAATAAATGGGGCGCAACGGTTGCGGGATCGTCGGTCAGATATCGCGCGCGGGTTCGGATGTTTCAACGGGTCCGGGTGACCTCGCAGATCGTCGGTGCAGACGAGCGGTTCCATTATATCACTCAAGAGATGTGGCGCGGCGAGACGTGCACCAGCCAATCCCTGCTGCGCATCGCGACCACCGACAAAAACGGGATCGTACCAAGCGAGAAGGTCAGAGTGGCCATGCGGATGGAGAATCTGCCTCAGCCGCCCGATTGGGTTGTGGCCTGGACCGAAGCCGAAGCCACGCGCCCGTGGCCGCCGCAAACCTGAAATCCGTTGCACCTAACCCGGTCGCCTGTCTAACTGTGCGCTTAGTATGTCCGGGAGAACGACATGGCACCATCACATCGCAAGCGCATCTGGGGCTGGTTCTTCTTTGATTGGGCGTCTCAGCCTTACAACACGCTGATCCTGACCTTTATATTCGGCCCCTATATTGCCGAGCTGCTGGGCAGTGGATCAGACGCGCAAGCCGCCTGGGGTTTTGGCGTTGCTGCTGCGGGTGTTATCATCGCCATCTGTGCCCCGATCTTGGGCGCGATTGCCGACACGGGTGGCAGTCGGATGAAGTGGATCTGGGTGTTCTCGGTGATGTATGTGGTCGGCGCGGCGGGCGTCTGGATCGCGGATCCGAGCGATTTCAATCTGATCCTCGTGCTGGTGTTGTTTGGCCTCGGCCTGATCGGGATGGAGTTTGCGACGGTCTTTACCAACTCCATGCTGCCAGACCTCGGCACGAAAGAGGAAATCGGCAGCATTTCCGGCAATGGCTGGGCCTTTGGCTATGTCGGCGGGCTGTTCGCTTTGGTGATTATGCTGCTGCTGTTTGCCGAAAGTGCCACAACGGGCAAGACGATGCTGGGGATCGATCCGCTGTTTGGCTTGGACGCGGCGGCGCGCGAGGGCACGCGGTTTGTCGGACCGCTGACTGCAATCTGGTACATTGTGTTTATGATCCCGTTCTTCTTGTGGGTCCGCGATCCGCGCGCGGTCAAAGCGCCCAAAGGGGCGGTGAAAGCAGCGCTTGGTGATCTAGGGCGCACGATCAAAAGCCTTCCGGGGCGCACGTCGCTGTTTGCATATCTGGGCAGCTCGATGTTCTACCGAGACGGCCTCAATGGAATGTATGTCTTTGGCGGCATCTATGCGGCAGGCGTGCTGGGCTGGTCAGTGATCGATACTGGTATTTTCGGCATATTGGCGATTATCACGGGCGCGATTTTTGCTTGGCTTGGCGGTCGTGCGGATAAGGCCTACGGGCCAAAGCCGGTGATCGCAGTTTGCATAATCGTGCTGACTTTGGTGGCGATTAGTATCGTGTTCGTGTCGCGCAGTTCAGTCTTTGGGGTTGCCGTTGACGAAGCCTCGCGCCTGCCTGACATCGCGTTCTACGTCCTCGGCGCGTTGATCGGTGCGGCGGGCGGCGCGCTGCAATCGGCGAGCCGCACGATGATGGTGCGCCAAGCAGACCCCGCGCGGATCACCGAAGCGTTCGGCCTCTACGCGCTTTCGGGCAAAGCGACCTCGTTTCTCGCGCCATTCCTGATCGGCGTCGTGACATTGGCAACGGGCAGTCAACAAATTGGCGTGACGCCCTTGATCGGCTTGTTCCTTGTCGGCCTAATCATGTTGTTCTGGGTCCGCCCTGAGGGAGATCACGCTGCATGATACGCGCACTACTTGTTCTAGTGTTTCTGGCCTCGCCCGCGTCTGCACAAAGTCTCGCCAACCAGTTGTTCGGCGCGATGCAGAACGCCTCGGAACAGCCGTCAGAAGTTTTCGGCACCTATGCCAAGGGCTGCTTTGCGGGCGGTGCGCAATTGCCGGAGACCGGGCCAACTTGGCAAGCCATGCGCCTGAGCCGCGAGCGTAATTGGGGGCATCCCGACTTGGTGGCCTTTGTCGAACGCCTCAGCCGGGCTGCTGTGACGGACGCGCAGTGGCCGGGTATCTATGTGGGCGATATGAGCCAACCGAGGGGCGGCCCGATGACCAGCGGGCACCAAAGTCATCAACTTGGCCTCGACGTGGATATCTGGATGCTGCGACCAGACCGGCTGAACCTAAACCGGGCCGAGCGCGAGAACCTGTCGTCGATCTCGGTTCGCTCGTCGGACCAGACCCGCGTGAACCAGAACTTCACCTACGCGCATATCGCTTTGCTGCGCGCAGCAGCACTTGACCCGGCTGTGGACCGCATATTTGTCACGCCGCCCGTGAAGATCGCAATGTGCAACGCTGCCGAAGGCAACAAGGATTGGCTTCAAAAAATTCGCCCGCTTCAGGGGCATCACTATCATTTCCACGTGCGCTTGAAATGCCCGCGCGGCGACCGAATATGCGAAACGCAACGCCCGACCGTGCGAGATTTGTCTGATGGCGGAAATGGCTGCGACGCGACACTAAACTGGTGGGTCACGGACTATCTGAACCCGCCGCCGCGTGATCCGAACGCCCCCACCCCACCGCCGCGCCGTGGCGCGCGCGACTACACAATGGCTGATCTGCCTCGCCAATGCGCCGACGTTCTCGCTTCCAACTAGCGCTGCTGGCGCTTTGCGTGTCGGCCCTGCCTGCACTGGCCGAGCCGCAACTTGTGGGCAGCGTCGTGCTGAGCGCCGATGTGGACGGGTTCGGTGGATTTTCCGGGCTGGAAGTTAGCGCTGACGGCACGGCGCTGACGGCACTTTCCGACAAGGGTCTGGTGATGCGCGGGCGAATTCTGCGCAATGGCTCGGGCGCGCCGACGGGCCTTACGGATACGCAATTCACACAGCTAACCGACGGGCGAGGCGAGCGGATGCCTGAATGGCGCTCGGACGCGGAAGGTCTGGCGATAGATGCACGCGGACGGATATATGTGTCGTTTGAAGGCGATACCGGGCGCGTTTGGCGCTATGACAGGTTCGGCGGTCCAGCAACGGAGATACGCGGTGCGGACGGTTTCGACGCGTTACAGGGCAATTCCGGGCTAGAGGGTCTGGCGATAGATGCTGATGGCACCGTCTATACGCTGCCCGAGCGGTCCGGGCGGCTGGACAGTCCTTATCCGGTATGGCGTTTGCGCAATGGTCTTTGGGATCAACCGTTCGCCATTCCAAGGCGCCCGCCGCATTTGACCGTAGGCCTCGATATCGGGCCCGATGGACGGCTCTATTTGCTAGAGCGGGATTTCTCGCGGCTTTCGTTCTCAACACGCATCAGGCGGTTTGACCTTGGGTCAGGCGGCGTCAGCGGCGAGCAGATTATGCTGGAGACACCGCGGGGAACCCATATGAACCTTGAGGGCCTCGCGATCTGGGAGGATGCGACGGGCGCAATTCGTGCGACGATGATTGCCGATAACAATTTCCGGGGTTTCCTGAACACCGATCTGGTTGAATACCGCTTCGCGCCCACACCTTGACGTCCTACGCATACAGGGTCTAAAGCGGCGCGTCCCGGCAACGTGCTCGGGCCAAGTATCCGACCACCTTGTCAAAACGGAACAACATCTATGACCCGCATTCACCTGCCCGGCATCCTTGCCATGGCGGCCATTGTCGTCGCCTCCAACATCCTCGTGCAATTCCTGTTCGGCAATTGGCTGACTTGGGGCGCATTCACCTATCCGCTCGCTTTCCTCGTCACCGACATCATGAACCGCGTCTACGGCGCGCCTGCCGCACGCAAAGTTGTGTTTGCTGGCTTTGCAGTGGGCGTCGCCTGCTCGCTAATCGGCACGCAGATCATCGGCGAGTTTGGCCCGCTGGTGACGTTGCGCATTGCTATCGGATCAGGCCTCGCGTTCCTGACGGCACAACTGCTCGACGTCGCGATCTTTAACCGTTTGCGTGACGGTAAGTGGTGGAGTGCACCATTGGCCTCGACGCTTATCGGCTCGACCATCGATACGGCGATCTTCTTCACCATCGCATTCTCGGGCGCGCTGTCGTTCATCGAGCCTGCCAATGACGTGTCTTGGGCGGGCGAGATGTTGCCGATGCTGGGACTTGGCCCGGTGGCCCCCCTATGGATGTCGCTGGCCGTGGCGGATTGGGGCGTGAAACTTGCGCTGGCGCTGATGGCCTTGGTGCCGTTCCGCATGATCGTTTTGCGACTGCACCCAAACCTTGCATAAATTGTTTTGACATACACAAGATCTGTGGCAGGCTCTTCTCAACAGCAACTTAACGAGAGGAGGTGGTCCAGTGTCTAGAGGATTATTGGAGCGAGGTGTCGGAACAGGCTTGGAGGTTTCCAGCTAGGACAATCCTTGGCTGAAACGCCACCAGGTCGGGCTAAAATGACGGTAGTCTCACCGGCCCCACCTCCCGAATTTCTCGAAGGGTCGCTCGCAAGGGCGGCCCTTTCGATTTGGCGACCCCGCTTTGTCAGGGTAGAAGCGGGATTATGTTGACCGTAACGCCAGAAATCACCATCGCCGATTGGGAGCTGACGGAGAACTTTGTCCGCTCGTCAGGTCCGGGCGGACAAAACGTCAACAAAGTTTCCTCGGCGGTGGAGTTGCGGTTTGAAGCCGAACGCTCGCCCAATCTACCGCCTGCCGTGAAGGTGCGTCTACGGCGGTTGGCGGGACGTCGCTGGACCAAAGAGGGCGCACTGATTTTGTTCGTGGAGGAGACGCGGTCGCAGGCGAGAAACCGAGAGATCGCGCGGGATCGTTTGGCCGAGCTGATTTTGGAGGCAACGGTGGTTCCGAAACGGCGCGTGAAGACGCGACCGACGCGCGGGTCGGTAGAGCGGCGATTGAAGGGTAAGAAGGTGCGGGCGGCGGTTAAGAAGGGTCGGGGGGATACGGGTGAGGGGGATTGACAGGTGGGCTGCGCGGTACCAAATATTGGTACAATTGAATTTGGAGGGTTTGAGATGGCACGCAACACATCGGTGTCCCTTGGGGGCCATTTCGGCGATTTCATTGCGGAGAAAGTGAAAGAAGGACGGTTTGGCTCAGCGAGTGACGTGATCCGTGCCGGGTTACGGTTGCTGGAGGAAGAGGAGGCGAAACTGGAGCGGTTGCGTGCCGAGATCGACAAGGGCGATGCGAGTGGCATCACACAGAATTTCGATTGGGATGTGTTCCTTGCTGAAATGAACGCAAAGCATGGCCAGTGAAACAGCTACAGATTGCGAAAGATGCTGAGGATGACCTTCGCAACGTCTGGCTCTACACGCAGAAGCGCTATGGAACGCCTCAGGCTAATCAATACGTTGGCACAATCCGCGCTCGGATTGACGGCCTGCTGACTGGCCAAACACAATCTCGTCCGGCGTTTGAACTCCGCCCTGGCCTGCGCCGGGCGCTGGTGGACCGGCATGTGGTATTCTTTCGGGAAGACGAACGGGCCGTGACGGTGGTACGGGTGCTGCACCAACGGATGGATGTGGGGCGGGTTTAACCGCAAAGCGCGATGCGTGTACGGCGATCAATTTGACCCAGAGATTCCACATATTTGGCCGTCAATCCCTGTCTAAGTGGAATAGGAAAGGTCGAGAGTTCGACTGTGTCGGGATATCTCCCCTGGGATTCTTCCTGCGTCTTCTCGTTTGTAGGTGCGCTGGAGCTCTGATCGCTACTTCTTGATTTCTCGCCGTCGTTGATTTTTGTCCGTGCGGCACGCTGCCCTTTGAGTCTGTAGCGAGCCGGGTTTTCCTTATAGCGAAGGAAATCGACGATCGAGGAGTTGAGGCGAGATTTGTAAGAAGCAAGGCTGCCGCGGCTAAGCATCAATGCAAAAATGCAACCCTAAACCACCACCTCAACCCGTTCCTGCTCCCCGACCCCAAACACCCGCTTATAGCGCTCGATTTCGCCCGAAGGTCCCATTGCCTTGTTGGGGTTGTCGCTCAGCTTAACCGTGGGCCGCCCGTTGGCGCTTACCGCTTTGCAGACCACCGAGAATGGCGCCAGACCGTCACCCGGCACCAGCCCGCGAAAATCGTTCGTCAGCAGAGTGCCCCACCCGAACGACACGCGCACCCGCCCTGAGAATTGCGCATGTAGCTCGACGATTTTTTCGACGTCGAGACCGTCTGAGAAGATCACCAGCTTCTCGCGCGGGTCCTCACCCCGGTCTTTCCACCACTTGATCGCCACTTCAGCCCCGGTTGCCGGATCACCGCTATCGATGCGAATTCCGGTCCATCCGGCCAGCCAATCCGGCGCGCGGTTCAAGAAGCCCTCGGTCCCGTAGGTGTCGGGCAGAATGATGCGCAGATTGCCTTCGTGCTCTTCATGCCAATCGGCAAGCACGGTGTAGGGCGCTGCGGCGAGCGCTTCGTCACCCTCGGCCAAAGCGGCATAGACCATGGGCAATTCATGGGCATTGGTACCAATGGCCTCGACCTCGCGGCGCATGGCGATCAGGCAGTTGGAAGTACCAACGAATTTGTCGCCGAGACCTTCCTGCATCGCCTGCACACACCAATCTTGCCACATGAACGAATGCCGCCTGCGTGTTCCGAAATCAGCAATGCGCAGGCCGTCAACCTCGCGCAAACCCTCGACTTTTTCCCACAGCTTGGTCATGGCGCGGGCATAAAGCACCTGCAGCTCAAACCTACCCATGCGTGCCAGCACGGCACGTCCGCGCAGTTCCATCAACACCGACAACGCGGGAATTTCCCAGAGCATAACCTCGGGCCATGTCCCCTCAAACGTCAGCTCGTATTGATCGCCTTTACGTTCCAGATGGTAGGGCGGCAGGCGAAGCGCCTCGAACCAGTCCATGAAATCAGGCCGGAACATTTGGCGCTTGCCGTAGAAGGTGTTGCCGCGCATCCAAGTGCTCTCGCCCCGGCTGAGCGACAACCCGCGAATGTGGTCGAGCTGCTCGCGCAATTCACCCTCGTCGATGAGATGCGCCAGAGGGATATGCAGCGAGCGGTTGATTAGGCTGAAGGTGACTTGCGTGTCGGGTTTGTTGCGAAACACCGATTGGCACATCAGCAGTTTATAGAAATCGGTGTCGATCAGCGAGCGCACGATCGGGTCGATTTTCCATTTATGATTGTAGACGCGCGACGCGATATCCATGGGGTGTCCTTCCGGGGGGGATCGTGCAGGGCCAGGCGGCCTAGCGCAAGGCGGCGACGTGGCGTTTGCGCTCGTCATCAAGGGATTTATGTGACTGGCGCGCGGATTTGAGCGCCTCGACAAGGGGTTGTCCGTCGATGGCCGCCGCTGCCATCTGCGCCATCGAATAGGTGGAAACCTTGGCGACGCCTTTGAGGGCCGCCCGGCACAACGCCAACGCGGTCAGGTATGTGGTTTGTGCACCGCGCACGCCCGGACCGTCAGCGGCGCGGTTCATCGACACCGCCTCGCAAGCTTTTACGTCCGTGGACACGTAGCTGCGGCAGATCATCGGGCGCACAGCATAGGCGCGGCACATCCGGGTTTCGGGATCGAGCGATGGGCAGGCTTTGGGGTGCCAAGTGCGCCCATCGGGTTGGCCTGCGAGCGGCGCAAGTGCCTCGTGCAAATTGCGCGCTTCGGCTCCGGTGATTGTGCCGCCATCATCGCCTGTCAGGATGCAGCAGAACGCGCAGCCTTGCCCGCAATCGAGGTCAGGGGGCTCGGGTCGCGATTGCAGCTCGATCCAGCCGATGCCGGTTGCTGCCGCACCATTGGCTAACTCGCGCAGCAATGTGGCGGGATCCGCACCTTGCGAAAGGGCTTTGTCGTAGAACACCAACAAGATACCACGCGCACGCTCCACCATCTCAGTCGGGGTGCCGGGCAGTTTCGCCTTGGCAAGACGCGCGCGCAGATCGGGGGGCTTAGGCAAGGGTCACGCCCGCCTCTGCCATGCCCTGATTTGCAGCTTCAAGCGATCCGTCAAAGTCGATCGCCCGGCAGAGATCTTGGCGGACGTTGACCGCAAAGCCCAGTTTGGCAGCATCGACGGCGGAGAAGTTCACGCAGAAATCTGTCGCAAGACCAACGAGAGTTAACGCGTCGATCCCCCGCGTCCGGCAGTAACCCTCAAGTCCCGTCGGCGTCTTGTGGTCGTTCTCGAAAAACGCCGAGTAGCTGTCGATGTCCGGGTTGAAGCCCTTGCGAATGATCATGTCGGCGCGGTCTGCGTTGAGGTCTGCGTGAAACGCCGAGCCGTCCGAGCCTTGGATACAGTGATCAGGCCACAGCACTTGCGGGCCGTAGGGGAAGGCAACGACGCTCATAGCTGCCGCCCCTTGGTGGGAGGATGCGAATGACGAATGGCCCCGCGGATGCCAGTCTTGCGTCAGGATCACCGTGTCGAACTCGGCCATCAGCGCGTTAATGCCGGGCACGATCAGGTCGCCACCGGACACAGCAAGCGCGCCACCGGGGCAGAAGTCGTTTTGCACGTCGATCACGAGCAGCGCATGGGTCATATCAAGCCTCACTGGCAATTTGCCCGCCACCCTAAGCCTTGCCGCCCCAAGCGCAACGGCGTATCTGGCCGCATATGTTCACCGTTGCAGCCCTTTATCATTTCACCCGGTTTGCCGATCCCGAAGCGCTTGTGCCGCCCTTACGCGCGCTTGGCGAGGATCAAGGCGTGCGCGGATCGCTTTTGATCGCGGGCGAAGGCGTGAATGGCACGATTGCCGGTACGCGCGATGGGATCGACGCGGTGCTCGCGCATCTGCGCGGCCTGCCCGGATGTGCAGAGTTGGAGTGGAAACAGAGCTTCGCCACTGAGATGCCATTTGGTCGGCTGAAGGTGCGCCTGAAGCGCGAGATTGTGACGATGGGCCAGCCGGATGTAGATCCGACATGTGCTGTCGGGCGCTATGTCGATCCGGTCGATTGGAACGCGCTGATTTCTGCGCCGGACGTGGCCGTGATTGATACGCGCAACGACTATGAAGTCGCCATTGGCACGTTTCGGGGCGCAGTAGATCCGGGCACCGAGAGCTTTCGGGAATTTCCGAAATGGTGGGAAGACAACTCCGAACGGTTCCATAACAAGCGAATTGCGATGTTCTGCACGGGTGGCATTCGGTGCGAGAAATCGACGAATTACTTGATGAGCCAAGGTGTTGAAGAGGTGTTTCATCTGAAAGGTGGCATCCTAAAATACCTCGAAGAGGTGCCCAAGGATGATAGCCTCTGGGACGGATCATGTTTTGTGTTCGACGAGCGTGTGTCGGTCGAACATGGGCTGGCTGAGGGCACGCATTTGTTGTGCCGTGCTTGCCGCCGCCCGATTGAACCTGCGGATATGAAGCGCCCTGAGTTTGAGATGGGCGTGAGTTGCCACCAGTGTTTGGCCCAGCATTCAGAAGCAGATCGCGGGCGCTTTCGCGAACGGCAAAAGCAGATCGCGCTGTCGCATGCACGCGGCGAGAACCATTTGTCGAGGGACGGCTGATGCCCCAAACTCTGTCACAGCTTTCGGACTTAAAATCACTGCCATTTGACCAGATCATCGACGCGCGCTCGCCTGCGGAATATGCAGAAGATCACATTCCCGGCGCGGTCAATATGCCGTCACTGAGCAATGATGAGCGCGCGGTTGTGGGCACAATCTATGTGCGCGAAAGCCGGTTTCGGGCGCGTAAGGTTGGCGCTGCAATGGTCGCGCGCAATATCGCAGCACATCTTGAAGGGCCATTGGCCGAGCGAGACGGCGGCTGGCGTCCACTGGTCTATTGCTGGCGTGGCGGACAGCGCTCGGGCGCGTTTGCCAGTTATCTAAGCCAAGTTGGCTGGCGCGCTGATACGATTGAGGGCGGCTATAAGAGCTACCGCACGTTGGTCGCAAGAAATTGTTACGAGACAACTTTTGCACCGCGCGTGATCTTGCTGGACGGCCATACCGGGACCGCGAAAACCGACCTGCTGCATTTGTTGGCAGGGCGCGGGGTGCAGGTGCTCGACCTTGAGGGGGCCGCAAATCATCGAGGCTCGGCTTTTGGTGCGCGCGCAGGCGGGCAGCCGAGCCAGAAGCATTTTGAGGGTGTCTTGGCCGAAGCGATGGAGGGGTTTGATCCCTCACGTCCGGTGGTAATAGAGGCCGAAAGCAGCAAGGTTGGGGCGCGCATTGTGCCGCCGACGATTTGGGCCGCGATGAAAGTTGCGCCGCGCATTCGGATTGTCGCACCGATAGAGGCGCGCGCCGATTATTTGACCGGGGCCTATGCCGATTTGTGGGCGAACCCGGCGGGGCTTGCGGCTGGCTTGGCGGCTTTGGAACCAATGCATTCGGGCGAGACCATGACGCGCTGGCGGGCCTTGACGGGTGCCGGCAATTACCGTGCGTTTACCGAAGAACTGATGGTCCAGCATTATGACGCGCGCTACGGCAAGGCCCGCGCGCAAGATGGGACCGAAGTTGTGACCGAGCGGCTTGACCCGATGGCCTTGGACGCGCTTGCAGGCGAGATCGAGGCGCGGCTTAGCGGGTTGTGATACCGCCACCGTCTGTGATGTGGCCGATGATATGCGCGCCCTCGATTTTGTTGCAAAGCACTTCGGCTTCAGTCGCGGAGATGGCGGCGAGAAGACCACCACAGGTTTGCGGATCAAAGAGAAGCTCGGCCTTTGGACTGGCGGTGGTGAAATCAGGCAAGGTCGCGCGGTTCGCAGGATAGAGGCTGGACCGGATACCGTTTTCGACAGCCGTGATCGCACCGGGATAGGTTTGGATGGCCTCGGTCTGCAGCTCAGCCCCAACACCTGAGGCCTGACACATCCGCGACAAATGCCCAGCGAGGCCGAAGCCTGTCACATCGGTCATCGCGTGGGCGTGAGGCACCAGCTCAGCGGCGGATTTTGTCTGCGGCAGTGCCATCGCGTTCAGCATCGCGGCCACGTCTCGGCCATCGGCGGCGCTTTGCATTTCAGCCGCCAGCAACACACCAGTGCCGATGGGACGCGTCAAGATCAGCGCATCACCGGGGCGCGCGCCAGCCAGCGTAATCGGGGATTTCGCAAGGCCTGTGACGGTAAATCCAAGCGTCAGTTCCGCGCCTTGGGTGGTGTGGCCACCAACAAGTTCGGCCCCAAGCGGGCCAAGCAAATCGGTGATCGCTGTGGTGATTTCGCGTAAGGTCTCGCGCTGCATTTTGGGGGACATTTGCGGCAGAATAACGCTCGATAACACGGCTTGCGGCGCGGCCCCCATCGCCCAAACGTCGCCCAGCGCATGGACGAGGGCAATGCGGGCCATCAGCCACGGATCCTCGGTAATCGCGCGCAGGTGGTCAGTGCTGAGGACTTGAACGCCGTCTTTATGAGCAAGAATCGCGGCGTCATCTCCGGCCTTGGACAGCACATCAGCGCGGGTTGGTTTGGGCAGGGCGGCGAGCGCGCTATCGAGGTCATCAGACCCGACCTTCGCACCACATCCACCGCATAATGGGGCGGCTTCAACCGCCTCGCGCACCCCTAGGGCGGCGCCTGCAGGTGCAAGCGGGGTCGGCATTTTTGGCAGATCGGCGAACTTCTCCATGAAGTCCTGATCGATCTTATTCTTCAACTTCCACAACAGCGCGCCCGCGACGCGAAAGCCCGCTTTGTCGGCCACTGCGCGCTTGCCACCCAGCGAGATCAGTTTGAGGTAATCGCTTTGAGGCACGTAGCTTTTGCGGCGACCCCCGATGAGATCAGCGCGCAAATTATGCAGCAAAACAGGCGCTTGGCGTACGGCGAACACACCAGCTTTAGGCCGGGGATTGGCGCGCATATGGGCGCAATCGCCAGCGGCATAGAGGGCGGGATCACTGGTTTGAAGGTGCTCATCGACGACGACAAACCCGTTATCCAGCGTAAGTCCGGTGTCTTGCAGCCAGTCTTGGGCCTTAGCCCCAGCGGCCCCGATCACGAGCGCGGCGGGAAGTGTATCGCCGCCGCCTATCACCACATGATCGGCGGCGATTTCGGTGATGCTGGTGTTCGGCAGCATCTGGACGCCGTTGGAATTAAGCGCATCGAGCAAAGTCTTGCGGGTCGACGGCGACAGCTCTTCCAACAGTTCGCCGCGATCAATGACGGTGACGCAAGCGCGCCCGGAAAGTCGGTGGGCGCAGGCCATTGCAAGCTCTACCCCCGCGACGCCACCGCCGAGAATGATGACGGGACCGGGGTTTTGCAACGCGACATGCGCCTCCCACCGCGCGGCCATAGGACCGAGGGGTTTGGCAGGCACGGCATGTTCGGTGAAACCAAGCAGGCTGGGCAGATCGGACGTAATCCCAATGTCGATAGCGGCGACATCATAGGCCACGGGGGGGCGGTTTTGCAAAAGCACGCGCCCGGCCTCGCGATCAAAACCAACGGCGCGGTCCATCACAAGGCGCGCATTCGCGGCGCGAGCGAGGCGGACCAGATCAATTTCCAGATCACGGCGGCTGTAATGGCCAGCCACATGTCCCGGCAGCATCCCCGAATAGGGCGCGGTGGCATCTGGATTGATCAGGGTCAGCCGCACGCCGGGGATCGGTTTCATCGCCAAACCGCGCAGCACCAGCGCATGAGTATGGCCGCCCCCGATCAGCACCAGATCGCGTGTCAGAGGAAGAACCGGGCCTTGGGGGCTGTGCATCGGGGCAGGCTCCGCTAAATGTGAACACATCAGTCCTAGACGCAGCCCGCCAGAATGACGAGGCGTGGTGGCGTCGCAATCACGGAGCCTCGCGCAAATGTCAGCTGCACGCGTCATCGTTTTGATCCTTGCCCTGATCGTAACCGGCGTCGGCCTTAGCCAATTGCACGGGGCGCAAGGTGCGGTCGAGATCACGTCAGACCGGGTCGGCAGGACGCCGGTGTCTGTCTTCCGTCAGTCGGGCATGGGCGCGGCCCCGGTGGTGGTGATTGCGCATGGATTTGCCGGATCGCGACCCTTGATGAAGCCCTACGCGCTGACATTGGCGCAGGCAGGCTATATCGCGGTTAGCTTCGATTTTCTGGGCCACGGGCGACATCCCGATCCGATGTCAGGCGATGTCGAGACGAATGAGAACACCACGCAGCTGTTGATGGATCAAACCGCAGAGGTGATCAATTACGCGCTGGGACTGGACGGCGTTGATGGTCGGGTCGCCCTTCTTGGCCATTCGATGGCGACGGATATTGTCGTCAGGCAAGCCGCGCGTGACCCGAGAGTTGGTCCGGTTGTGGCGATCTCGATGTTCTCGCAAGCCGCGAGCGAAGCCACGCCGCGCCAGTTGCTGATGATTACGGGCGAATGGGAAGGGGTGTTGCGGACCGAAGCCCTGCGCGTCCTGCGATTGGTCGCCCCAATTGCCGAGGAAGGCGCGACTGCAACCTCAGCTTCCGGCGAAGTGGTGCGGCGCGCGGTGGTGGCACCAATGGTGGAACATATCGGCGTGCTCTATTCCAAGACCGGATTGCGTGCCGCGCGTGATTGGCTGAATGATCGGTTCGGGCGCGGATCGGTGGGTCCGGTGGCCGACATGGGGCTCGGGATCATGCTAACTTTGGCGGGGCTGGTCGCACTTGCGTGGCCGCTATCGGCACTGTTGATCAAAGGCGCGCGCCCGTCTGCCCCGACACGCACCGAGTTTTGGATCGCGGCCTTTATCCCAGCAATCACGACGCCGCTGTTGCTATCGACCTTTGATACGCGGGTTTTGCCCGTATTGGTCGCCGACTATCTTGCACTGCATTTGGCACTGTATGGCGGCTTAACGCTGTTGACATTGCGCGGGTTTGGCCACCGCTTGGGACGGCTGAACGGCCCTGCTGCACTGGCATTTGCGGTCTTTGGAATCGTGATCTTCGGCGGTGTTTTGGACCGCTATGTGGTGTCCTTCGTGCCTGCCGGACCGCGACCGTTGATCGTGCTCGCCGTGGCACTTGGCGCAATCCCCTACATGATCGGCGAGGCGCGCTTGCTGGAGGCCGGACATGCAGGCTGGGCGCGAGCGTTTACCGCGCGGACGATCTTTTTGGCGTCGCTCGCCGGAGCTGTCGCGCTTGATTTTGAGCAGCTGTACTTTTTGTTGATCATCTTGCCAGTGATCGTACTGTTTTTCCTGATCTTCGGGCTAATCGGCGGCTGGATCGGGCGGCGCACAGGATCGTCCTTGGCCGTTGGACTGGGCGCAGGCACAGTGCTGGCATGGGCGCTGGCGGTGACGTTTCCGCTGTTTGTGGCGGGCTAGCAGGCGATGTTGTCAGGTCTACTCATATCCTGTCATCTCGAGGTAACCGCGCCCCGCATGCGTGCCCTCAAACCGGATCGGGCCTTCCCAATACGGAAACAGCGTCGGCATCCAAGACAACGGGTTCAGCGCAGTTGTGGTGATGTCGAGGCCCTTTTCAGGCAGTTCTAACCGCCAAATAACCGGCACCTCGCGCCCTTCCACCTGAGTTGTCTCGACCGGCGCAACCTGCAAGGCGCGCGGCGGCAGTGCTGTCGATGTGCCATCTGCCTCGATCCATGTTGCGGAGGTGAAGCCATCATCGCTGCTGTCGCGCAACTGGAACCCCATCATCTTGGACCCGTCCTCAAACTGCAGTGAAAACCAATCCCACCCGCGCTGATCCCCGGCGAGCGGTTGGCTGGACCATTCGCGGTCAAGCCAGCCTTGGCCCGTGACCGCAACGGGACCGCTGGGCAGATCAAGCGTGCCCTCGATGGTGTAGAAAGGCTGCGAATAATAATAGCTAGCCTGTCCGGTATCGGACTTAACCGAGAAGCCGCCCTCGCCATGAAACACCAGCGGACCTTGGGCGTTTAGCGCGAGATCATAAGACCAATCGGCCCCGCGCGCGGTCAGGCTAAGCGCTGAAATCGCGTCTTGGTCCGGCCCGGCGGTGCTGAGCATTTGCCAATCGTCGATCCACGCTTCGAAGGGCGCGGCCTCCACCCCGGCTTGGCCAGTGGCGTCACGAGCGAGGCGTTCGGCGTGGAAATGCGCGTCTTTTGTGGTCAGACCCGCGTGCCCCATCCAGATTTGCGGGCTGTCCCATGTTTCAGTACGAACAGGCGCGAGTGCGGAGCGAAACAGCGTCCATTGGATGCCGTAGTCTTGGCCATCCTCACCTGACAGCGTGGCGGTCAGATACCACCATTCGATGCGGTAATCAGGATGCGGTCCGTGGTCTTCGGGGAAGGCAAAGATCGGATTGGGTGTGGGCACAGCGAAGTCATCAGAAGTGCTGGTCCCGAGGCCCGCGAAGCCTTGCGCAGTGACTGGACTTGCGAGGAATAGACTTATGATCAGGGCTTTAGCGTTCATTAGCAAACACCTTTAATAGATCCCCGGGCGGCGTTGTCGCCAGTTTGCGCACAGGCCAAAGGGCTGCAAGCAAGGCTGCGGCCAGCGCAAGTGCGCCGAGCAAGGCCCATTGACCGGGGAAGAGGAACATAGGTAGGCGCCAGCCAAATGCCTCGACATTCACCACCGCCAGAAGGGCCCATGCGAGCGCGAGACCGACGGGCAAGGCGGCGATTGCAGTAAGCGCTGCGAGCAGGGCCGCACGGAGCAGTTCTAGTCGTGCGAGCCGTGCGCGCGTTAGCCCAAGCGCCCAAACAGGCGCGAGTTGTGGCAAGCGCATGGTAGCGAGGGTTAGTAGCGACGTGAGCATAGCAAAGCCCGCAACGCCGAGGGTCAGGATGTTAAGTGCTGCGGATACGGCAAACGTCCGCTCAAACACGCCAAGCGAGAAGGATTTAACCTGCGCCTGATCGATCATCAGCGTGTCGGGCAGCTTGAACCGTTCAGCCAGATCATTGCGCAAATCCTCCACCTTGTCTGGCGCAATGCGAACCGCGAAACCAAGACCGGGCGCGTCTGGATAAGTTGCCTCAAACCGCGCGAGGCCCAGCATGACCTGCCCCTTGGGGTTCCCGTAGTCGGAATAAACGCCCAGCACGGGCAAGGTTGGGCCGTTTGGCAAGGCGACCTGATCGCCCAAGTTAAGCGCACTGCGCCGCCAAAGCTGCTCGTTAATCAACACGCCCTGCCCGTCTGCTACGCTGTCCCAAACCTGCGCACGGGCCCGCAGCAGGGGCCAGTTATCGCGGTAGGTGGGGTGGTCAGCGACGGCAAAAACCTCGCCCGGCTGACCTTCTAACGCGCCTTCAATGCGCCAGATCGGCAAGATCGCGCCGACGCGGGGGATAAGGAATTCGCGAATATCAGCGGCCTCGGCCTGATCGCGGCCTGTGACATAAAATTCAGACGCAAGGCGCTGGTCGAGCCAACCGGTGAAAGTCAGCCGAAAGCTGGACACCATCGTTCCGACGCCGATATTTGTCGCCAGCGCGAGCATCAACGCCATCAGGGCGAGGCTGAGACCGGGCAATTGGTGGCGTGTATCGGCCCAAAACCACTGCCCGAGCGCTGATTTGGACAAACGACCGCCAAGGGCTAGCGCGCCAGACAGGAAGATCGGCAGGATAAGTGCTGCCCCGAGCAGGAGGGCCGCAAGCATCACGAATCCCGCGATCAGGCCGGAAAAGAGCGTCAGAGACAGGGCTGCAATGGCGAAGAATGCGAGCGCAATTCCGGCTTGGATCCGCAGCCCGCGCTCAGACGCACGTAGCCATGCGCGGGGTTGGGCGGGCGCAAGCAGCGGCAGCTTTGCAACGCGCCAGAGGCTTTGAGCGGCGGCTACGGCGGCCCCGAGGAACGCGATGGTTAGACCCGAAAGCCACCAGCCCGGGCGCAGCGCGAGGGTGCCGGTGACCTCTGCTCCGTAAAGACCGCGCAAAGTTGCGGCGACATCGGGCAGAAGCGCTGCCGCGATCAAATAGCCGAGCGCCACCCCGATAGCGCCAGCGAGCAGGGCAAGGACTGCGACCTCGATCGCGAGAAGTTCGATCAATTTGCGCGTGGGCAGACCGAGGGCGCGCAGAGTGCGGAACATCTGTCGGCGCTGCTCAAACGCGAGGCCGATTGCGGCGTGGACGATGAAAAGGCCGACAGCGAAGGACAGCAGGCCAAACGCGGTTAGGTTAAGATGGAAGCTGTCGGTTAACCTTGCCGCGTCGCTGGTCGATTGCGGGGCGGTGCGGATCAGATCGGGGGCGATATCGGCGAGACTAGGAAGGCCGCGCGGTTGATCGGGCCAAACCAGCAGCGCGCTGAGTTGGCCCGAGACCTCAAGCAGGCGTTGCGCCGCGCCAATATCGGTGAGGATGACGCCGAGAGGCAGGCGCGCTTGCGGCGTGAGGCGCAGGTCGATCAGCGTGGCATCAATGCTCGCGAGCGTCTCGGGATGGGCAAAGCCGACAGTGCCCGTGAGAAAGCTGGTCAGCGCGTCAGGAGCGCTGAGATCAACGGCTTGCGCAGCGAGGGGGGCGGTTAGAGGGTCGTATCCGCGCAAACGGACGCTACGATCTCCGACCCGCAAGCGGCCTTCGAGAACCGGCGAAACGAGCCACCCGGCGCGGCGCAGATCGACGAAACGCGTTTGCGGGATCGGGCCTTGGCGCCCCTCGAGCGTTGCAAGGCTGTTCTGGCCCAGACTTTCGGCAGCAGCATCGTAACTCGCGCGCGCCTCGGTGTTGATGGCTTGGACGCCAGACCAAAGCGCGGTGGCCAGCGACAAACCCAACACTAAGGTTAACAACTGGCCGGGATGACGTCGCCAGTGTGATAACAAGGTTAAGAACGCGGCGCGTCTCATGCGACTTGGCCTTGGCGCAGATGGACACGGGCGCCCAGCAGCCCGGCGAGGCGTGGCGAATGCGTAACCATCAAAAGGCCAGCGCCTGTGTCGCGCACCAGATCCAGCATTAAGGTTAACACTGCGTCGCCTGTAGCTTCATCAAGGTTACCGGTCGGCTCGTCAGCAAGCACAAGCGCGGGACGCACGGCGAGCGCGCGCCCAATGGCAACGCGCTGTTGCTGACCGCCAGAAAGCTGTTCGGGATAACGCCCCTCCAGCCCCGATAGACCAAGGCGACCCATCAAGTGGGCGCACCATTTGACGTCATGTCGCCCGGCAAGGCGCGCTTGAAACGACAGATTGGCGGCCACATCCAGCGATGGGATCAGATTGAACTGCTGGAAGATGAGGCCAACCACCTCGCGCCGCATCTGAGCGCGCGCGGCGTCGTTCATCTTCGCTACGTCTGTACCTTGCACTTTGATGACGCCTGCATCAGCCACATCGAGACCGCCCACCAGATGCAGAAGCGTGCTCTTGCCCGACCCACTTTCGCCCGTCAGCGCTAAGGATGCACCCGCCCCAAGCTGCAAATCCACACCCCGCAAAACGGGCTGCCCGCCGTCACGGCTGGCATAAGATTTGTGAACATCGCGCAGGTCTAGAAGCATGGGAATCGTCCTTGTTGCAGCCAGAACCTAGGGCCGTGGCGCGGGCTTGCGAGGGGGCGCATGGCCGCGTCTGAGCATACACCAACCAAACCGCTAAATCTTGTGTCTGTTACGTGACAATCCCCCTGCAAACCTCTATAAAACGGGAAAAAACCCAAGGATGGCCCGCATGGCAGAGCCCGCGCAGGCGCCGAACGAATATGGCGCTGATTCTATCAAAGTTCTCAAAGGCTTGGAGGCGGTTCGCAAACGCCCCGGCATGTATATCGGTGACACCGATGATGGCTCAGGCCTGCACCATATGGTGTATGAGGTCGTGGACAACGGAATTGATGAAGCCCTGGCCGGTCATGCCGACCATGTGACCGTCACGATCCACGCGGATTCGAGCGTTTCAGTCAGCGATAACGGGCGCGGCATTCCTGTGGGCATCCACGAGGGCGAAGGCGTTTCTGCGGCAGAGGTCATCATGACCCAGCTGCATGCAGGCGGTAAATTTGACGACAATTCCTACAAGGTTTCGGGCGGCCTGCACGGTGTGGGTGTGTCGGTGGTCAACGCACTAAGCGACTGGTTGGAGCTGCGGATTTGGCGCGACGACAAAGAGCATATCGCGCGGTTTGAGCATGGCGATACGGTTGAGCATTTAAGGGTTGTCGGCGACGCGCCGGGACGCACTGGGACTGAAGTGCGGTTCATGGGCGCGCTTACGACGTTCTCAAACCTCGATTACGTGTTCAAAACGCTCGAGAACCGTTTGCGGGAGCTGGCGTTTCTGAACTCCGGCGTGCGGATTATTTTGGAAGACCTGCGCCCGGCAGAACCGCTGAAATCTGAGTTGTTCTATGAGGGCGGTGTGAAGGAATTTGTGCGGTATCTAGATCGCTCGAAAACCCCGGTCATGTCGGAACCAATTTTCATCACTGGCGAGCGCGACGATATCGGTGTCGAGGTCGCAATGTGGTGGAACGACAGCTACCATGAGAATGTGCTGCCGTTTACCAACAACATCCCCCAGCGCGATGGTGGCAGCCATTTGGCGGGCTTCCGGGGCGCGCTGACGCGTACGATTAACAATTATGCGCAGACCAGCGGCATCGCCAAGAGAGAAAAGATTAACTTCACCGGCGATGATGCTCGCGAAGGGTTAACTTGCGTCTTGTCGGTGAAAGTGCCGGACCCGAAGTTCAGCAGCCAAACCAAAGACAAGCTGGTGTCGTCCGAGGTGCGCCCCGCAGTTGAGGGCTTGGTTAACGAAAAACTGTCCGAGTGGTTTGAGGAAAATCCCCAGATCGCGCGGCAGGTCGTTGGCAAGATCGTCGAGGCGGCATTGGCGCGCGAAGCAGCTCGCAAAGCGCGCGAACTTACGCGGCGCAAAACGGCGATGGACGTGGCATCCCTGCCCGGAAAGCTGGCGGATTGTCAGGAGAAAGACCCGGCCCTGTCAGAAATATTCCTCGTCGAGGGAGACAGCGCGGGCGGATCAGCCAAGCAAGGGCGATCGCGGCGCAATCAGGCGATTCTGCCGCTGAAAGGCAAGATCCTTAACGTAGAGCGTGCACGATTTGACCGGATGCTGGGCAGTCAGGAGATCGGCACGCTGATCACCGCGCTTGGCACTGGCATTGGCCGTGACGAGTTCAACATCAAGAAATTGCGCTACCACAAGATCGTCATCATGACCGACGCGGATGTCGACGGAGCGCATATTCGGACACTTCTGCTGACCTTCTTTTTCCGGCAAATGCCTGAAATCATTGAAGGTGGGTATCTGTATATCGCGCAGCCACCGCTTTACAAAGTCGCGCGTGGCAAGTCCGAGGTTTACCTGAAGGACCAGACCGCGTTTGAAGATTACCTGATGGCTCAGGGCATCGAGGGTGCGGTATTGCGTCTGCCCAGTGGCGAAGAAATCGCCGGGCAGGATTTGCACAGGGTTGTTGAGGCGGCCCGGTCGTTCAAGCGGGTGCTCGATGCGTTTCCGACCCACTATCCGCGGCGGATTCTGGAACAAGCTGCCTTGTCAGGCGCGTTTGATCCGGGCCGTGCCGATGATGATTTGCAGCGCGTGGCCGATGATGTGTCCATGCGCCTCGATCTGGTGGCCGCCGAATATGAGCAGGGTTGGAAAGGTCGGATCACGCAAGATCACGGCATCCGCCTGAGCCGTATTTTGCGCGGGGTTGAGGAAGTTCGTACGCTCGACGGGGCCGTGTTGCGGTCTGGTGAGGCACGCAAGCTGTCGTCGGTCTCGAAGGAAAGCCGGTCAGTTTACCAAGATCCGGCAACTTTGCAGCGCAAGGAAAAGGGTCAGTTGATCCACGGTCCGACCGAATTGCTGGAAGCGGTTCTTGAAGAAGGTGCCCGCGGACAGAGTTTGCAGCGCTATAAGGGTCTGGGCGAAATGAACCCCGGCCAGCTTTGGGAAACAACGCTGGATCCAGAAGCACGCACCTTGTTGCAGGTGAAGGTCGAAGACGCTGTCGAGGCGGATGACATCTTTACCAAGTTGATGGGGGATGTGGTGGAACCGCGCCGCGAGTTCATTCAGGCAAACGCGCTAAGCGTCGCCAATCTGGACTTCTAGGCGGGCGCTAGGACAGACGTTCCGTCGGTGTCTGTCACGAGGAATCGTTGCGCTCGCTCGCCGAGTGCATCGAACAGCTCGGGACCGGTGCCGGTCATCCAAGCTTGGGCACCAAGACTTGTGATCTCGTCATAGAGCGCCGCACGGCGGTCGGCGTCCAGATGGGCGGCGACCTCGTCGAGCAGCAACAGCGGAGCCGCGCCAAAATCAGCCCTAAGCGCGCGAGCATTGGCAAGCACCAGTGACAGCAGCAGCGCTTTTTGCTCGCCGGTAGAGCAATCGCGCGCAGCCAAGCCTTTGGCGGTATAGATAGCCTCAAGATCAGCGCGGTGCGGCCCAATTAGGGTGCGCCCAGCGGCGATGTCGCGGTGACGACCATCGGCGAGCGCGGTTGCAAAATCACTTGATTCGATTGGATTTTCTTCTGGCCCGTCCGGACCGACGAGGGTCAGACCCACCCTAGGAAATGCGCCAGCGTCCTCGGCCAGCGCTTGGCCCAAACGCAGCAAAGTCGCGCGGCGATTGTCGTGAATAGTAGCGCCCGCTTCCGCCATCTGCCGTTCCAGCGCGCCGTACCACGCCGGATCGGTCACGCCGTCTTTCAGCAAGCGGTTCCGCTCGCGCATCGCCTTTTCATAGCCGACGGATGCTGTGCCATGATCAGGGCGGTATCCCATGGTCAAACGGTCCAAAAACCGCCTCCGCCCTTCGGCCGCCTCAATCCAGAGACGGTCCATGGCAGGGACCAGCCACACCAGCGGCGCAACAGCACCAAGCGCCAGCTGCGGCACAGGTTTATCGTCGAGGCGCACTGTGCGGGACGCGCCGTTTTCTGAGCGTGTATCGATTTCGTGGTTGGATTGCGGCCCGCTTAGGCTTGCACGGATGGACCATCCAAGCGCCTCGGGTCGCCGTGCAATATCCTCGACACCGGCACGGCGCAGACCCCGACCCGGCGACAGGAAGGAAATCGCTTCAAGAATGTTGGTTTTACCTGCCCCATTGGGACCAAACAAGGCGATGGGGCCCGGCCCTAAGTTCAGCTCCAGCCGCTTATGCGACCGGAAATGCGACAGCTTCAGCGCGCTGATCCAAACACCGGACATGGCGCGCAGGCTCCTTAATTCAATGGCTTAGCGGGCTATGCCGCGTCACACACGCATTGGCATGACGACATAGACGGCGGAGGTATCGTTGCCCTCGCGCATCAATGTCGGATCACCCGCCGAGTTAAACAGGAACACCGCGTTCTCGCGATCCACCTGATTGGCGATGTCTTGCAGATACTTGGCGTTGAAGCCGATCTCAAGCCGCTCGTCACTATAGGCAACGCCCAGCTCTTCCTCGGCAGCACCACTGTCAGGGGCGTTCACCGAAAGAATCAGACGATCATCTTCCAGCGTCAGTTTTACCGCGCGCGACCGCTCGGAGCTGACAGTGGATACGCGGTCCACGGCTCTGGCGAAATCAGCGGCGTCGACCTTCAGCTCCTTGGTATTCCCATGAGGAATCACGCGGGTGTAGTCAGGGAATGTGCCATCGATGACCTTGGAGGTCAGGGTCATCTGAGGTGTAGCAAACCGCACTTTGGTTTCAGACACCGACACGGCAATGATCATATCGTCATCATCGAGAAGTTTACGCATTTCGGCGACAGTTTTGCGAGGCACGATGACGCCGGGCATATCTGCGGCACCCTCGGGCAACGGCGCATCGATACGAGCGAGGCGGTGGCCATCGGTCGCCACGCAGCGCAACACTTGCGCACCCTCGGATTCTGACACGTGCATATAGACGCCGTTGAGGTAGTAGCGCGTTTCCTCGGTGGAGATCGCAAATTTCGACTTGTCAAACAGCCGACGTAGAACCGGCGCTGCCACCGAGAAGTTGCAGTCATATTCAGACGAGGCCATCACCGGAAAATCGTCGCGCGGCAGTGTGGCCAGCGAGAAGCTAGAGCGCCCTGCGGTTACTTCGAGGCGGCCTTTGGTGCCATCCTCAGACAGTTGCACTTGCGCGCCATCTGGCAATTTGCGGACAATTTCGTGGAGTGTGACGGCGGACACAGTTGTGGCCCCTGCCCGTTCGACTACGGCAACGGCCTTATCGACCACTTCGATATCGAGGTCGGTGGCACGGAAGCTAACATCATTTCCATCCGCCTCGATCAGCACATTGGCAAGGATCGGGATGGTATTGCGGCGCTCTACAACCGATTGCGCCTGACCAACCGCCTTGAGCAGTGCCGCGCGTTCAATACTGATCTTCATTCGCAATGCTCCTGATCCGGGTCCTAGAGATTAGCGGAACCGACGTTAACCTCAAGCGTTTTGCGGAATGTTCATGTGAAAGCCGGGACCGTCAAGGCCCCGGCTGCTTTATCGGTAAAGTTAGCCGCTTAGGACTCGAGCGCGCGGCGCAGAAGCACCACATCTTCGGCGATACGCTGATCAGTGTCTTGGAGCTCTTTGATCCTACGAACGGCATGAATCACGGTGGTGTGGTCACGCCCCCCGAACCGACGTCCAATTTCAGGCAGACTGCGCTGGGTCATGGTCTTAGCCAGATACATCGCAACCTGACGTGGACGCGCGATCGTGCGGGTGCGCTTTGGGCCAAGCAGATCTGCAATGCGCAGATTGTAGTGCTCAGACACCTTGCGCATGATTTCGTCCACAGTGACCTTGCGCTCAGACGCGCGCAGGATGTCGGCAAGGCAGTCTTGCGTGACCTCCAGCGTAATCTCGCGGCCAACCAGCGAGCCGAACGCAAACAATCGCGTCAAAGCGCCTTCGAGCACGCGGACATTTGATGTGATCCGGTGGGCGAGGAATTCGAGAACACCATCGGAGATAACGAGCGTTTCGCCAGAGGCCAGATGTTCGTCCAGCTTTTGCTGCAGGATGCCGAGGCGCAATTCGTAATCGGTGGGGTGCAGATCAACGACAAGGCCGCGTTGGAGGCGCGATTTGATACGTTCTTCAAGCCCGTCGATCTCGCCCGGCGCGCGATCACCTGAGATGATGATCTGCTTTTGCTGCTCGATTAGCGCGTTGAACGTGTGGAAAAACTCGTCTTGGGTGCTGTCCTTGCCGGCAATGAACTGAACGTCATCGACCATTAGGATATCAACCGAACGGTACAGATCCTTGAAACCTAAGGTGTTGCGATCACGCAAAGCTTTGACAAAACGGTACATGAACTGCTCGGCCGACAGATAGAGCACTTTCAACTCAGGGTTGCGTGCGCGGGCCTCCTGCGCGATCGCGTGCATCAGGTGTGTTTTGCCTAAACCCACGCCGCCATACAAAAACAGCGGGTTGAACGAAACAGGGCCCCCTTCTGCGACGCGGCGCGCTGCGGCATGGGCCAGCTCATTGGGTTTGCCGACTACGAAGCTGTCGAATGTCAGGCGTTTATCGAGGGGCGAGCTGCTTTCAAACGCGGCAATATTTGAACTTGGCTGCCCGGTTTCGCGCGCCTGTGGCGTCGCGGCGAGTTTGATGTCGGCTTTTGCCGCCGACACGCTAAATTCAATACGATCCACTACGGCGCCTGCTTGGCCGAGATGGTGGAGGATGCGTTCCCCAAAATTACGCTTAACCCACGTGCCAACAAAGCTGGTCGGCACTTCGAAAGTGGCCACTCCTTGATCACAACGCGCAAACCGAAGCGGTGCGATCCACGTCAAGTAGTTGTTTTTCCCAATTTCTTTCTTGAGTTCAACTTGCACACGCCCCCAGGTGTCCTGTGTCATTCTTAGCCCTTTTTATCTTTTTGGGGTCCAATTGCCTCAGACCCTTTGTGCCCCCTTACGGAGGCGTCCCCATACCCTGCGTGTTCAAACGTAACGCCAACTCGTGCCCCGAGGTGCAGCTTGCACTGGCCCGCAGAAGAGCCTTGTGAAGCTTAACCCTGTCGGGCGCGCGACGAACCAAGAAGGCAGTGGCTCCGACCTTACGGCCAAGCCTCGCCTTCAAATGTGATGTATTGACCAGATCCCAATCCGGCAGACACCCCATCCAGAGTATGAACAAAAGGCCCCATTTGCGTCCCGAGCAGTCGGTTCGCAAAATCCTTTTGCCCGCAGACCTAGGCGATCTACGCTCTGTCTTGACCCATCGCTGAACGAATGACTCGCAGACGTATTTGGTAGCAAGCGGCGCTAGATGCGTCACCCCAAACAAGGATGTTGACAGATAGTTAATTCAAACGAATCTCTACTCGCCTAAAAAGTGTATGCGGCGCGTGTTTGTTACGAGTTTGAAATCTAGGCCGAAACGCGAAAAGCGCCCCACGAGGGGGCGCTCTAAATGTTGCAAAAATGCAAGGCTTTAAGCAGCTATCGATTTCACTCGGGCTGCGAGGCGCGACATTTTCCGTGACGCTGTATTCTTATGCAGAATACCTTTCGTCACGCCCCGCATTAGCTCGGGCTGCGCAGATTTAAGCGCGGCAGCAGCGTCCTTGGCGTCTCCACCAGCAATCGCTTCTTCGACTTTGCGAAGGAACGTGCGGATGCGCGAACGACGGGCTTTGTTAACTTCGGTACGGCGCTCGGTCTGACGTGCGCGTTTTTTAGCTTGAGGCGAATTGGCCAACGGGCTCTCCAACGGATTTGGAATAGATGAATTCTTGAGATCGTGCAGCTATGCGCTACTCGACGGCGAGTCAATGGGGGTGTGGATTGATTTGTCAGGATGCGGCCTAGCGGTCGCGGAACTGTGCCTCGCGTTTCTCGAGAAAGGCCGCCATTCCTTCGGTTTGATCTTCGGTCGCGAACAGAGCCTGAAACAAGCGACGCTCGAACAGCAGGCCTTCGCGCAGGGTGGTTTCTTCGGCCCGGTTGACCGCTTCTTTCACCGCCATTGCTGTCAAAGCTGACTTCTCCGCGATCTTGGAAGCGGCATTCATCGCCTCCTCCATCAACTTCTTGGCAGGCACCACGCGGCTAACAAGGCCCGAGCGTTCGGCCTCCTCAGCGGTCATGAACCGACCCGTCAGGTGCATATCCATAGATTTCGACTTGCCGACGAGGCGCGACAGACGTTGCGTGCCCCCCATGCCCGCCACAACACCGAGGTTAATTTCAGGCTGGCCGAACTTGGCGGTATCCGATGCGATGATGAAATCGCACATCATCGCCAATTCGCACCCACCGCCCAGCGCATATCCAGACACGGCCGCAATGATTGGCTTGCGGCAGGCTAGGAGGCGCTCGGGCTCGGGCCCAAACAGATCACTGCCAAACACCTCGACGAAGCTTTTGGTGGCCATTTCCTTGATATCGGCTCCGGCCGCGAAGGCCTTCTCAGATCCCGTCAGGACCAAGACACGCACTTTGTCGTTGGCATCTGCCTTGCTGACCGCTTCGGTCAACTCCGATAGCAGTTCTGCATTGATGGCATTCAGCGCATCGGGCCGGTTCAGCCGAATCAGTGCTATGTGATCGTCGATCTCTACAGTGATCGTGTTGTAGGCCATGCGCAGGCTCCACCTTTTCCCAGTTCAATTCCCGAAGGGTTAACAACTGGATTGGCAGGTTCAAGCTATCTTTGGCAGGTCGGGCAGTAGAAGGACGATCTGCCGGACTGCACGGTACGGTCGATTAGGCTGTCACACCCCTCGTTCGGACAGGCCTCGCCTTCGCGCCCATAGACCCGGAAGGTGTGCTGGAAATATCCAAGGTCTCCATCGGCTTGGCGGTAATCGCGCAAGGACGAACCTCCTGCCGCAATTGCCTCGTCGAGCACCTGTCGGATGATCGGCACAAGCGCCTCCAAATCTGTTGCGGAAATGCTTCCCGCAAGCCGTTTTGGCGAGATGCCAGCCCGGTGCAGCGCCTCGCAAACGTAGATATTGCCAAGGCCCGAGACGATTCTCTGATCCAGAAGCGCAGATTTGATCGGGCTGCGCTTACCTTCGAGTGCCTCTTTCAGGTGGGCGACGTGGAAGGCATTGCCAAGTGGTTCGGGGCCGAGAACGCGCAATAGTTTGTGGTCGTCTTGCGCAGAGGTCTGCACCAAATCCATCGCCCCAAAGCGGCGCGGGTCGTTAAAGACGATGCGCACACCAGAGGTCAGATCAAAGATAACGTGATCATGCTTTTCAAGTGCGGGATGCGTATGAACATAGGCCGCAGTGCCATCGCGGGCACCGCTCGGGGCGTGGATGAGCATTCGTCCCGACATCCCCAGATGGATCAGCAGCGTCTCGCCGCCAGACAAATCAGCCAGCAGATATTTGGACCGACGGCGCAGCGCGACCACAGTTCGTCCGTCCAACCGCGCCTTCATGCCATCCGGGAACGGCCAGCGCAGATCGGGCCTGCGAATATCGGCATCCAAGATCGTCGCGCCGACCAGAACCGGCGCAAGGCCACGCCGCACGGTTTCGACTTCGGGTAGTTCAGGCAAAGCAGCTCTCCATGATGTCGCGGTGCGTTGTATCACTCCCAGCGCGGCCTATAAGGAAGGGGAGGATACAAGGACGGCAAGGGCCCAATGACCGATACATCAGATCGCACCACACATTTTGGATTTGAAACCATCCTTGAGGCCGAAAAAGCCGAGCGGGTTCAGGGCGTCTTTTCGTCGGTCGCCTCAAAATACGATATCATGAATGACGTGATGTCAGGGGGCGTTCACCGGGTCTGGAAAGACGCGATGATGGATTGGCTAAACCCGCGTGATGGCCAGCGTTTATTGGATGTAGCAGGCGGCACCGGCGATATCGCGTTTCGATTTCTGAAGCGCGCGCCGACGGCGACGGCTGTGGTGCTGGATCTGACCGAAGACATGCTGATCGAGGGGCGCAAACGCGCCGAGGCAGAAGACCGCGCCGATCAGCTTCAATGGACGGTGGGCGACGCGATGGCGCTACCGTTCGAGGATAACAGCTTTGATGTCTATACGATAAGCTTCGGCATTCGGAACGTCACGCGTGTGCAAGATGCTCTGACTGAGGCTTACCGCGTGCTGCGTCCCGGCGGGCGGTTAATGGTGCTCGAGTTCAGCCAGTTGCCGAACCCCGCGATGCAATGGGCCTATGATCGGTATTCGTTCAACGTGATTCCTCGGATGGGGGAGATAATTGCGGGCGATAGCGACAGCTATCAGTATTTGGTCGAATCGATCCGCAAGTTCCCCGATCAAGAGCGCTTTGCCACGATGATCCGCGCCGCTGGCTTTGCACAGGTAAAATATCGCAACATGACCTTTGGTGTGGCGGCGCTGCATTCGGGCTGGAAACTCTAGCATGCGTGGGCCTCACAATATTTGGCGACTGATCCGCACAGGTGCCACGTTTGAGCGCGCCGGTGCGATGCGCGTGGCCCTTGAAGCGTTGGATGCACCACCTGGCCTGCGGATTGCTGCGCGCATTCTCGGCTGGCCATTTCAGTGGTTGGGACTGAGGGGTGACCCGTCGATGCCGCCGGTGACCCGCGCGTTGACTGCGCTTGGCCCTGCCTACATCAAATTCGGGCAAATCATGTCCACGCGCCCCGATGTCGTTGGCGATGAGTTGGCCATGCAATTGCGTGTTTTACAGGACAAACTGCCGGCATTTTCGACGCAAGAAGCCAAACGTGCCGTTGAGGTTGAGTTGGGATCGCCTGCAGACGAGCTCTTTTCAGAATTCTCGGACGCAGTTGCCGCGGCCTCCATCGCGCAGGTGCACCGTGCACGCATTGCCAGCAGCGGCGAAGTGGTCGCCGTCAAAGTGCTGCGCCCGGGCGTGGAGCGTGCGTTTCAGAAGGACATCGATGCCTTCTATTTGATCGCGCGGCTGGTAGAAGTGCTATCGCCGGGATCGCGCCGCTTACGGCCAATGGATGTGATCACCCATTTTGAAGGCGTGGTTTTAGGCGAGTTGGACTTGCGACTGGAAGCCTCTGCGGCTGGCGAGTTCGCGGCCAACACCGCAAAAGATGAAGGCTTCGATCTGCCATCGGTAAAGTGGATTCTATCGAGCCGCCGTGTGATGACGCTGGCATGGGTCGACGGCATTCCGATGGGGGATACCGCTGCGATCGAGGCTGCTGGTATTGACACCGAAGACCTCGGCAAGCGCGTCCTGAAAATGTTCCTGAACCATGCTTTGCGTGACGGATTTTTCCACGCGGATATGCATCAGGGCAATCTTAGGGTCGGTCCAGCGGGCGAGATTATCGCGCTTGATTTTGGCATCATGGGTAGGATCGATGCGTATACACGCCGGGTCTATGCTGAGATCCTGATGGGGTTTATCCGCAAGGATTACCGCCGCGTGGCCGAAGTGCATTTTGAAGCGGGATATGTCCCCGCAGACCGTGACATTGACGAATTCGCCCAAGCGCTAAGATCCGTGGGCGAGCCGATCTTTGGGATGGATGCCTCGCATATTTCGATGGCCCGGTTGCTGGCCTATCTGTTTGAGGTGACCGAACGGTTCGGCATGGAAACCCGTACTGAGCTAATTTTGCTGCAACGCACCATGGTTGTCGTGGAAGGTGTTGCGCGATCGCTGAACCCTCGGATCAACATCTGGGAGGTCGCGGGTCCGGTGGTTGAGCGCTATATCCGCGAAAATGTCGGTCCTGCTGCACTGGCGCGCGATTTGTTAGCGACAGCACGCGTCTTAACTAAGTTTGGGCCGAAACTGCCGCATCTGGCGGAGGCCGCCTTGATCCGGCAAATGCAACCGCCTGCCCCGGCACCTAAACCCAAGAACACGCTTTTGTTGATTAGCATCGGGATGCTTTTGGGCGTGGCGGCAACCGTTTTTGTGACGAGAATCTAGTCATTTAATTCGCCCCTTCACGCAGCGCCGTAATCGCATCAGCAGGCTGGATCACGCCGCCTGCAAGCACCAAAACCGCTTGCCCACGTTCCATGCGAACCTCCGTGACCCGAGAAAACGCTTCGGCCGTTTGAAGGTCTAAGGGCGCGTCATTGGCATAAGGCTGCACTGCAAAACTATAGAGCCCGCTTGGCAACGCTAATCCTCCTTCCGCGACACCGGCCCATGATAAGGTGCCTGCGCTTGGGTCAAAGTCTTGGCGCTGGACAACGCGGCCGTAAGCGTCACTGACGACAAGTTCGGCCCTGTCTGCGGTGGCAGGTACCGACATGAACAAGTTCAGAGGCTGACCTGAGAACGATTGCGGCGCAGAGCTGCGCACATCCATCCCGACCCAACCCGCAAGCTGGCCAAGGTTCATAACCCCGAACTGTTCGCCCAGATCTGCAAGCAGGTCATTGCTTCGCACTTGCTGCTCCACGCCCGAGAATGTCGCAAGCTGGACCGCAAAGTCCGACGATTCCATGGGATCGAGGGGATCTTGGTTCTTCATCTGAGTGGTCAACATGACCAAGAAAGTTTCGAAATCGCCGGAAAGTGCGCTTTCGGCGTCCCGCGTTGCGATGCCCGGCTGGGCCGACGTCGCGGCGGCAAAAGGCGCGGAGATTGGGTCCATTGTCTAAATCCTTAAATCGAGGCCAGAAGTTGCAGGCAGGGGCGAGTGTAACGATGGCGTACCGGGCGCTTCACGCATGGCGGGCGCAAACGCACCGCGCTCGGCCTGACCGTGCGCCGCTCCATCCCCATCGGGGTTAGACCCACCGCCTGTCACGTTGTCTTGGCTGACAGAAAGCTCGGCATGGGCCCAGCCTGCATCCCTGAGTTCGCGGCGCAGAGCCTCCAGATGCCGCTGGACCAGCTCCAGTGTCTCAGGCCGTTCGACGAGAATGGAGATACTTCCCCCACTATCAGAAGGGGTGAGCGTCATGCGCACGGTCCCAAGCTCTTCGGGTTTTAGCGCAATCTCAATCGACCGTTGAGCAGCACCAGAGGCACCAATCGCATCCCTGAACTGGGCGGTGAGGGTCGGCATCGCAGGCGCAGATGTGAAGGCGCGCTGGGGCGCGAGGGCCTGAGACGCGCTCTCGGTGCGACGTTCGCCCTCAATGGCCAGCAAGTTCGTGTCTTCGCCTTCGCCCAAAGAAAATGGCTCGGCGGCAAGACGAACCTGCATGAGCGCGGTCGTCGGGATCATAGGAGGACCAGGGACGGCGGGCGCAGGAGGCGATGTAGGGACAGACGCAGACGCCCCCTCAAAAGTTAAAGCGCCAGCCTCGGACCGACTGCTCGTCACAGAAGGTACCAGAGTATCGTTCATTTTTGTTGCAGGGTGGGTCCTCAGAGGAGGCGACGGCAATGGAGGTGCCGAGGACACGCCCGCCACCGCTTGGCGTAGTAACTCGCGCGGCGGCGCCTGGATATTCGGATCTTCGCGCGCCTCTAATGGTGGAAGGGATATTGATGGCTGCGCCCCGAACTGTGATTGAATCAAAATTGGAGGCATTTCCATTTTGCCGGTTGGGGACGGCAATGACAGGTCTACGACGATTTCCTGAGGCGAGTTGACCTGAGTATGCTGCGAGCCTCCGGTCGGCGGCGGACCCCCCTGCTTGATGGGTGCACGCGGTAGGCTGGTAAGTTCTGCGGTAGAAAACTTGTGCTTTGCCAGCGGTTGAAGCTGTAAGGGCGGCCGCTGGCTTGGTTCGGTTAACGGATCCTCTGGGGGTGTAGTCATTGGTAAGCTCTGCTCTACTTTCCGATTCGGATCTGGCGTTGCGGCAGCTGTTTGGCTCGCAGGCTCAGCGCTAAATGTGCCCTTGGGGTCCGCTTTTGGGGCCACCCAATGATGCGTGTTCAAGGGTGCAATGCGAGCGTTATCTCGCCCAAGATGCTCCGCCCGCGCCGGCCCGAAACCCGCTTTGACGGGTACTTCCCCCTTGGGGCCCGGTGCTACCGCCAGCCCCAACCCACCAGCGGTATGCATTGCGGCAATCGTCTCGCCCCGCAATCCGCCGAGCATTTGCGGGCGATCAAGCCTAGGCTCAGGTTGAAATTTATCAGCCAATGCACCGCGCATGATTGGCGCAACAGCATTTCTATCAGCGGGATCAAAGGACCTTGCTGAAGCAACCTTTGCCAAGTTTGGTGCCAAGTCGGGCGCGTTTTGCCCGCTGAGCGACAAAGAATCATTCGTTTTCGTAAGGCCGACTTCTATTGTCAGACGGGGCCATAGATCCGTAATCGGAAGCACTCGGGCTTCACCAGTGCCGTTTCTGACCGAGCCGTTAGCGGGCGAGGCCGAGACGACGGTCACGTCATTTTCGAGCCGCTCCACCGCGAGTACTTGCCTAAACTTGCTGCCATCATGGCCCTTGACCTAACTCGGCTCGGCCCCGCCCGCTGCCTGCACGTCGATGCTTAGATCGGCTAGCTCCACTTCATCGGTGAAGCTCGGCCCCATCTGCAGAGCACGAACTTTGAGATCCATGACGGCCCCCAAGGGCAGGGGCTTTGGTTCGGAGTTTGTGCTCTCAGCCGTGGCTAAAAGGAACGAAAATGGAAGGTTCATCGACATAGGTGCCTTCTGGCTTTGGTACCCTGAGATAAACGCGATTCGGTTACGACTTCTTTACGATCTCATGCGCATATCGGGACAATTGTTCAGATCGGAGAGCCTGATGCCTGATAGCGTATCGCCCGCAATTGCCGTCGCCCTACCACCGCGACCCACCGCCGATCAAATTGACGCCGGGCAACGAATGGAATCTCATTTCCTTGCCGAAATGCTTAGTTTCACAGGTCTAAATGCAACGCCTGAAGGGTTCGGAGGTGGCGCTGGTGAAGACCAGTTTTCGAGCTTTCTGCGGCGAGAGCAGGCTGATCAGATCACACAAGCAGGCGGCATTGGCTTGGCAGAAGTCATTACAAAGGCGTTAATGGAGGCTGATCGAAGATGAGTAGAATTGTCGATGAATTGTTAGACCTGCTTCATAATGAACGACGAATTTTATTGTACGGAAACCTGAGTGATTTGAATATGCTTCAAACTCTTAAATCTAGCCTCTTTGCAAAATTGGGCCCTCAGACCGGGCAATCCGCAAGGGAGCTTGGCGAGTTAGCAAAGCTCGCAAAAAGAAACCTACGCCTATTAGATGCCGCAAAAAAGGGTATCAGAGAGGCCCGAGCGCGGTTCGATCCGACCTCATCCGACCGAGTACTGACAACTTATGGGATAGACGGACGTAAGCGCTCTGTTCCATCAGCAGTAGGCGGCTTTGAGCGCCGAGCCTAAGGTTTCTGGGCCATTTCGACTAAAATCCGAAGTAAAATGCGAACCGCTGTTAGGAGACCGTTAGCGTACAAGCGACAGAGTGGCTGCGAACCCAATACGGGTACTGTCATCGGCGATCGCCCTTGACCTCGTCAGAATGACGAAGAGTGGCCTGCCAATGCGGAAGGTCAACAATGCAGCGGATTTCGGAGCAAAACGCTTCGAAAAGACAAAGGAACTCTTATGTCCTCTATTCTGACAAATAACAGCGCCATGGTTGCGCTTCAAACACTGAAATCGATCAATTCAAACCTTGAGAAAACCCAAGGTGAAATCGCGACCGGTAAATCAATCAGCTCTGCGAAAGACAGCTCTGCGATCTGGGCAATATCGAAGGTAATGGAAGCTGATGTAAAGGGCTTCACCGCTATTTCAGAAAGCCTATCACTTGGCGAGTCGACCGTTGCCGTGGCGCGCAAAGCGTCCGAGACCGTCACCGAATTGCTGACCGAGATAAAGGGCAAGGTCGTTGCAGCGCAGGAAGACAACGTTGACCGGACAAAGATCCAGACTGAAATCACAGCTCTCAGCGACCAGATCAAATCGGTGGTTGATGCCGCTCAGTTCAATGGCTTGAATCTGATCAACGGCTCGGTCAGCGGCTCCAACGCCAATAGCGAGATTGGTGTAAATATTCTGGCATCCCTTAACCGGGATTCGTCTGGAAATGTTTCAGCGACGCAAATCGGTGTAAATGCACAAAACCTTTCCCGAACGGGCGGAACCTCCCTCGACGCAGTTGCCGTAAGCGTTGGCGTGGATACCGGAACAGCTGGGGTCATCGACAAATTCGATGGAGGCGGCACGACCGACGAAATCGAACTTGATACCTTCCAATTCCTTGACGCTTCCGGGGGGGCCACCGGGACTACCGCGCTCCGCTCCAGCACGGCCGGGCTTGATTCCAGCCTTGATACGGGCCTCATGGTCGGTGACCAGCTCAGCTTCAACGTTGGCAATGTCTCCGCCAAATATGTAGTTCAGGAAGGCGATACGGCAGCGGCTGTCGTGGCAGGGGTGAAAAATTCGCTCAACAGCGAGGGTCTGAACTCAGATGACTTTACGATTGATATCGCAACCGACGGGGCGCTCAAAGTTGCCAACAAGACCAATGAGGATGTCGCCTTTTCGGTCAGTGCAACGCGAGGCTCTGGAGGACTGTCGGACCTTTCCTCACTTAGCGTGCTGACCGATGGCGACGCTTCCAGTGCGCTAGACAACATCGAAGGTATGATTCAGACCGCAGTTGATGCGTCCGCGTCCTTTGGTTCCACAGAGGCGCGGATCGAAATTCAGTCGAATTTCGTGTCCGATCTAACCAACGCGCTGAAGTCAGGGATCGGGTCGCTTGTTGATGCTGATATGGAAGAGGCATCCGCGCGACTACAGGCACTTCAAGTGCAGCAACAGTTGGGCATTCAATCGCTGTCCATCGCAAATCAGGCACCGCAAAGTGTCCTATCGCTCTTCCGTTAAGCCAATGGGTAACGCGGGCGGCGGTTAAATTGTCGCCCGCGTTTGCCTCTTAAGATTTGCCCCAACCACGGCTTAAGGACAGAAAATGACCGCAACACAAAGCGCGAACGCCGCGTATGCACGGCCAGATATGGCCACAAAGACGCCTCGCGATACCGAATATGAGCTTCTCCGCCGTGTAACAAATCGCCTGAACGCGACCCAAAAGGCAGATGCCAATCACCCTGAGTTGGTGTCTGCGCTGCATGAAAACCGAACGATCTGGACGAAGCTCGCCACTCTAGTTGCTGATCCCGACAACAAGCTCCCCGATGAGTTGCGGGCAAGGTTGTTCTATTTGGCCGAATTCACCTTGCACCAATCTCGGAAAGTTCTTGCGGGGGACTCTGACATCAAAGCTTTGGTTGAGGTCAACTCAGCCGTAATGTCTGGCCTCATCACCCGCAGAGATGCCGCATGAGTGGCCTTGTGTTGAAACTCGCCCCCGGAGAGAGGGTGCTCATCAACGGAGCTGTCATTCAAAATGGTGAACGTCGATCGAGAATGAGCGTTCTTTCACCCAACGCAAACATCCTGCGGCTTCGTGATGCGATTCATCCTGACGAAGTAAATACCCCGGTCAAGCGCGTTTGCTATGTCGCGCAACTGGTCCTTGCAGGCGATGCCACGCCAGAAGACGGAACGCGCCAAATGCTGCTCGGTATTGAACAACTGAGCCAGGTTTTTCGGGATCAAGACAGCCGTGATCTGCTTGCTCAGGCAACCCAATGGGTGCGTGACGGGAACGTCTACAAAGCGCTTCGATCTTTACGATGTCTGCTTCCACGCGAAACGCGGCTCCTGGCCAGCGCAGGATGAGTTTCCAACCCCTTGTTCCATTTGGAGGATATTCAGGATGGCGCTTTTTGCAACGCACATCCGACCAACAACGCGAGGTGCATGCAAATGACGCCCTGACAAAACGGGAAATCTCGCATTTCAAATCGAGCATTGCGGGACTTACCAGCGCCGAAGACCTTGTTGCGGATCGCACTAGCCTCAAGGTCGCGCTAGGTGCATTTGGCCTCGACGACGATTTGGGCAATCGTTTTTTTATTCGAAAGATCCTAGAGGAAGGCACGACAGAAACAGGGGCTCTGGCAACTCGGCTGGCAGACCAACGCTATCGCAACTTATCGGATGCATTCGGGTATGGACCGTTCAGCGTGCCGGGGGCCCTCGTTGATGGTTTTGCGGATGACATCGCGCAAAGCTACTTAGATCGACGGTTCGAAGCGGACGTCGGGGAGCAGAACTCTGACTTGCGCCTCGCACTTAACCTCAATCGCGCACTTCCTGAACTTGCATCGAACGGCGCGTCGCCCAACACGCAGTGGTTCTCCATCATGGGACAGACCCCATTGCGAAGGGTCTTTGAGACAGCCTTCGGATTACCATCTAGCTTCGCGTCCTTAGACATCGACCAACAGCTCGGAGAGTTGCGCGATCGGGCCAACACATACTTTGGGAATGGCGAAATCGCGCAATTCTCGGAACCCGAAGCGCTAGAGGACCTAACACGGCTTTTTCTGATACGCTCTCAAGCAAGTCAAGTTGCAACCGTGCCAATTGGGCGCGCAAGACTTGCCCTGACACTGCTACAAGCGATGGCGTGAGACCCGTCTTCGTCGCGTCGTGACTGCGTTCGGTCGAGGCAGGTACTGACCAAGCAGAAGGTCACGATCGCCCAAAAAAAGATGCCGCCGCTTCCAGACATTGATAGTGGTGCCTTACGATTTTCTGCTTTCCTTGGGCCACTTGAACACATGTCCTTTTT
>JAWUXZ010000046.1:0-18687 GCA_034111085.1 Dinoroseobacter sp. | reverse complement strand
ATCCCCCCGATTCATCCACCTGCGCGTCCATTCCGAATACTCGCTTCTCGAAGGCGCGATGAAGGTGAAGAAGCTACCCGGCCTCGCTGCAAGCATGGGCATGCCCGCCGTGGCTTTGACCGACACCAACAACATGTTCGCTGCGTTGGAATTTTCCGAGGGCGCGTCAAACGCAGGCGTACAGCCGATTGTGGGCTGTCAGGTCGATCTGGTGGCAGGCAAAACACCCGCGCCCTTGGTGTTTTTGGCGCAAAACGAGGCGGGGTATTTGAACCTGCTGAAGCTGAACTCGTTTCTCTACCTCGATAAGCAAGGCGCGCAGCCTGAAGTTACCATGGAGCAGTTGGTCAGTCATGCCGAAGGGCTGATTTGTTTGACGGGTGGGCCCGAAGGCCCCGTTGCGCGGCACCTGCGCGAAGGCCATCCCGAACGTGCAGAGGCGCTTCTGCGAGACCTATCGGCTGCATTCCCAACCCGCCTGTATGTAGAGCTACAACGTCACCCCGGCGCAAACGGCTTGCCCGAGGCCGAAGCGTTAAGCGAGCGCGGACATGTGGAATTGGCCTACGCGCTGGGCCTGCCGCTGGTGGCCACAAACGATGCCTATTTCCCCAAACCCGATATGTTTGAGGCCCATGACGCGCTGATCTGCATCGCCCAAGGCGCCTACGTTGATCAGCAACAAGACCGCCGCCGCCTGACCGACCAGCATTATTTCAAATCGCCCGAGGAAATGGCTGCGCTGTTTGCCGATTTGCCCGAGGCACTGGAAAATACAGTCGAGATCGCCAAGCGTTGTGCGTTCAAAGCCTACAAACGCGATCCGATCTTGCCGAAATTCGCCGATGACGAAGTCCAAGAGCTGCGCCGCCAAGCCCATGCCGGCCTTAAGGCGCGACTTGAGGTGATCCCCCATGCCAACACGGTCGAGGGTTACAAAAAGCGCCTCGATTTCGAACTGGATGTGATCGAGGATATGGGCTTTCCTGGTTACTTCCTGATCGTTGCTGACTTTATTAAGTGGGCCAAGGACGAGCATATTCCGGTGGGTCCGGGGCGTGGCTCGGGTGCGGGCAGTCTTGTAGCCTATGCGCTCACGATTACCGACCTTGATCCGCTGCGCTACGGCCTGCTGTTCGAGCGGTTCTTGAACCCCGAACGTGTGTCGATGCCCGACTTCGACATCGACTTCTGCATGGACCGACGCGAGGAAGTCATCCGCTACGTGCAAGGCAAATACGGGCGCGACAAAGTCGGCCAAATCATCACGTTCGGCGCATTATTGTCTAAAGCCGCAGTGCGCGATGTTGGCCGCGTTTTGCAGATGCCCTACGGCCAAGTGGACCGCCTGTCGAAGATGATCCCAGTTGAGGGCGTCAAACCCGTCAGCATCGAGAAGGCCCTGAAGGACGAGCCGCGCTTGGCCGAAGAAGCCCGCCGCGAAGAGGTCGTCGACCGCCTGCTGAAATACGGGATGCAGGTGGAAGGGCTGCTGAGGAACGCATCGACCCATGCGGCTGGTGTTGTAATCGGTGACCGTCCGCTCGACCAGCTTGTTCCGCTTTACCAAGACCCGCGCTCGGATATGCCAGCCACGCAATTTAACATGAAATGGGTCGAACAGGCAGGGTTGGTGAAGTTCGACTTCCTTGGCCTGAAGACGCTGACCGTGATCCAGAACGCGGTCGATTTGATCCAGAAATCTGGGCGCGATCTGCATGTTGGCGCAGACGGCACGACGCTTTACGAGCCGAGGCCGGGCACGCTGAACGACATTAATGCGATCCCTCTGGAGGACGAGAATAGCTACAAGCTTTACGCCTCGGCCAAGACAGTCGCGGTGTTCCAGGTGGAAAGCTCAGGCATGATGGACGCGCTGCGGCGCATGAAGCCCAACTGCATCGAGGACATCATTGCGCTGGTGGCTTTGTACCGTCCCGGACCGATGGAAAACATTCCGAAATATTGCGAAGTCAAAAACGGCATTTCGACCCGCGACAACCTGCATCCGTCGATCGACCACATCCTCGACGAGACCCAAGGCATCATCGTTTACCAAGAGCAGGTGATGCAGATTGCCCAGGAAATGGCCGGGTATTCGCTTGGCGGCGCGGACCTGTTGCGCCGGGCCATGGGTAAGAAGATCCAAGAGGCCATGGATGCCGAGAAGCCGAAGTTCCTGAAAGGTTCGGCTGAGAATGGTGTGGACGCCAAGAAGGCAACGGAAGTCTGGAACCTACTGGATAAGTTTGCAAATTACGGTTTCAACAAATCCCATGCGGCCGCATATGCTGTGGTTAGCTACCAAACTGCTTGGCTGAAGGCCAACCATCCGGTGGAGTTCATGGCAGGCGCGATGAACTGCGATATCCACCTAACCGACAAGCTGGCCGTCTATGCTGAAGAGGTGCGCCGCACGCTCGAAATCGAGATTATCCCGCCATGCGTGAACCGGTCTGAGGCGCTGTTTTCCGTGGCCGAGGGCAAGGTGCTTTATGGCCTCGGAGCGTTGAAGAATGTTGGCGTTGAGGCGATGAAACTGATCACAAATGCGCGGGCGGAAGGCGGGGCGTTTGCAACGCTTTATGATCTGGCGCGGCGGGTGGATCTCAAGCGGGTGGGCAAGCGGCCTTTGGAAAACCTCGCGCGCGCTGGTGGGTTTGATCAGCTTGATCCGAACCGGCACCGGGTGCTCGACAGCCTCGATGCGCTGACCGCCTATTCGGGTGCGATTTTCCAACAAAAATCCTCCAATCAAGTGTCGCTGTTTGGTGAGGCAGGCGAAGATCTGCCCGAGCCGCGCTTGATGCCCTTGGAAGACTGGCTACCCATGGAGCGATTGACCCAAGAGCACGCCGCGATTGGGTTCTATCTTTCGGGCCATCCGCTGGACGACTACATGGGCGCGCTCAAACGCCAAGGCGTGATGACGTTGGCGGAGGTTGCAGCCAAGGCCGAGCGTGGTCCGCATGTGGCACGGATTGCAGGAACGATCTCCGCCAAGCAAGAGCGTAAATCAGCGCGCGGTAATCGGTTTGCGTTTGTGCAAGCCTCTGATCCAACCGGGCTTTATGAGGTTACGGTTTTCTCTGAGACACTGGAGAAACACCGCCAACACTTGGAAGCGGGCATGCGCGTGATCCTGACCGTACAGGCTGAGCTCGAGGCCGATCAGCTGAAAATGCTGGTGCGCGGGGCGCAACCGATTGACGAAGCCGTGGCCCAACCCGGCGGCGCGATGGGCTTGCGGATTTATGTCGAGGCGGTGGATGCGGTCAGCAATGTTGCGTCCTTGCTGAAACGGATGTCGAAGGAAGCGGGGGCTGCGCGCGGCTCCATAGAGTTGCGCTTGATGACTGAAAGCATCGGCGGCGAGGTCGATATAAGTCTCGGCGACCGCCTGCCCGTCAGCCCGCAATTTAAAAGTGCGCTGAAAGCCGTGCCGGGGGTGCTGACGGTGGAGGAGGTTTAACGCCTCCTCTTTGCTTTCTTAAGTATCCTCGCCGAAGGCCCGCGACAGCAAAGTGCGGTCCCATCTAATTGGCAGCGGTATATTGGATATTTGAAAAGTAAAGAAACCGGATGTTAACGGATTACGGCGCAATCTAGGCGTGCGGTACAGGCGGGGACGCCGATGACCGTAAAGCGAAGAGACCCCTCAGCCTCGTGTTCGAGGTTGGGGGTTTTTCGCCGCGCACCGTGACCTAATCAGACGAGGCGCGGCACCTACGACCTCAGTAATGCGGCGGCCGCTCATCGCCTAGGATAACGCCACCACCACCCTCGGACCCGCGCTCACGCTCTCGCGCCAACAACACCGAGACTTGCCGCGTTAGCACCGCGATCTCGCCGCCTTGCGCGCGCACCATGTCCGACAGCTCTTCCACTGTCTTTTCCAGATGCGCGATCTTTTCTTCCAACACCGCCGTCATTGTCGTGCCTCCCTTGCGAGCTTGCCCGCCATCGCGTATCCCGCGCCCGAGCACGCAAGAGGCGATACCCATGGCCAAAGTCAAAAAACAACCCCGCCCCAAGGCCGAGACGCCAAAGGGCTTTCGCGACTACTTCGGCGCGGATGTGACCGAGCGCAAGGCGATGTTGGATAAGATCGCCGAAGTCTACCACCTTTACGGGTTTGACGCGCTTGAAACCTCCGCTGTTGAGACGGTCGAGGCGCTTGGCAAGTTCCTGCCCGATGTCGACCGCCCCAATGAGGGTGTTTTCGCGTGGCAAGAGGACGAAGGCGCCGACAAGCCGGGCGACTGGCTGGCGCTGCGCTATGACCTGACAGCGCCGCTCGCGCGGGTGGCCGCGCAGTATCGCAACGATTTACCCGTGCCCTACCGCCGCTATACCATGGGCCCTGTTTGGCGCAACGAAAAGCCCGGTCCGGGGCGGTTTCGCCAATTCTATCAATGTGATGCAGATACCGTGGGCGCGCCGAGCGTGGCCGCAGATGCCGAGATTTGCGCGATGCTTTCCGATACGCTCGAGGCGGTTGGGATTGCACGCGGTGACTACATCGTGCGGGTGAACAATCGCAAAGTGCTGAACGGTGTGCTTGAGGTTGCGGGCCTGTCCGGGGACGAGAGCGAAGCTGCGCGCGGGATCGTGCTGCGCGCGATTGATAAGCTGGACCGGCTTGGGCCCGACGGCGTACGGGCGCTGCTGGGTGAGGGGCGCAAGGACGATAGCGGTGACGTTACGGGCGGTGCAGGCTTGTCGACAGCGAAGGCCGAGATCGTCATGGGATTCATGGATGCGCTGCGTCCGACCGGGACAGAAACCTGTGCGCGATTGGCAGAACTCGTTGAAGGTTCGATCATTGGCGCAGAAGGCGTCGCGGAGCTTGAGATGATCGCCGACCTCCTCGCAGCCCAAGGCTATGGCCCCGACCGCATCGTCATCGATCCCTCGGTCGTGCGCGGCCTCGGCTACTACACTGGCCCGGTCTATGAGGCTGAACTGACATTCGAGATCAAAGACGAAAAAGGCCGCCCCCGCCAGTTTGGCTCGGTCGCGGGTGGAGGGCGCTATGACGATCTGGTCAAGCGTTTCACTGGACAGTCCGTGCCAGCAACGGGCGTTTCGATTGGCGTGGACCGCTTGCTTGCGGCCCTGCGGATGAAGGGGCAAGCCGCCGAAGCAGCCCTTGGCCCGGTCGTCGTGACCGTTATGGACCGCGACCGCATGGCTGACTATCAGGCGATGGTGGGCGAATTGCGCGCTGCTGGAATTCGCTCGGAAGTCTATCTGGGCAATCCGAAAAACTTCGGCAACCAGTTGAAATACGCAGACAAACGCGCAAGCCCGGTGGCGGTGATCCAAGGCACGCAGGAGGCGGATCGCGGTGTGATCCAGCTCAAAGACTTGATCCTTGGCGCAAAAATCGCCGAGACCGCCAGCCTTGAGGAATGGAAAGACCGCCCCAGCCAAATCGAGGTGCCGCGCGCAGATCTCGTTGCTGAGGTCCGCAAAATGCTGGCCGGGGGCTAGGCGATGCCAACACCCATACGGCTGGAATCCGAACGCCTCTTTGCGCTGTTCCAAGCGCGGGGCGCGATCCCTGTTGAGGCGCCTGTGCTATTGCCCGCTGAGACGTTGCTGGATCTGTACGGCGAAGACCTGCGCGCGCGCGCCTACGTCACCCGTGATCCGGTGCTGGGCGAGATGATGTTGCGGCCTGACTTTACGGTGCCCGTCGTGCAGATGCACATGGACGGCGGCGCGGAGCCGGCGCGCTACACCTATCAAGGCGATGTGTTTCGGACCCAAGAAGCAGGCTCGGAACGCCCGCGCGAATATGCCCAAGTAGGTGTCGAGATTTTCGATCGCACCCGTCCGGCCTCGGCTGAGGCAGAGGTTTTTGCACTCGTCCGCGAAGGGCTTGGCGATCTGCCATGTCGCGCGGTGACCGGAGATATTGGCATTCTGCGCGCCGCAATCGGTGGACTTGAGACAAGCGAGCGGCGCAAGGCAGCGCTGCTGCGTCATGTCTGGCGACCGCGCCGGTTCCGCGCACTGCTCGACCGGTACCGCGGCAAGTTGCCGGTGCCGACCCATCGCAGTTTTCTAGCGGGCATGGACCCGGCGCGTGTATATGCAGCGATTGAAACGGCTGGCCCTGCGATCGGGATGCGCAGCATTGCCGAGGTGGCCGAGCGCGTTACAGCTTTGCGCGAAGATGCAGCCACTCCGCCGATCCCTGCAGAACAGGCCGCCGTGCTGGACGATATTCTGGCGCTCAAAGCTGCCGCCCCGGATGCGCTCAGCGCGCTAAGCGATATCGCCGTTGATGTGCCCCAGATCACTCCGGTTTTGGAGCGGATGGAAGCGCGGCTTGAGGCGCTTGGGAACGCTGGCATAAACACCGACGATCTGCCGTTCGAGGCGAGTTATGGCCGCAGCGCAATGGAGTATTACGACGGGTTTGTCTTCGGTTTCTACGTGGAGGGCCGGCCAGATTTGCCACCTGTTGCGACGGGCGGACGCTATGACGCGCTGACCCGTGTGCTCGGCCAAGGTCGCGAAATCCCAGCGGTGGGCGGCGTGATCCGCCCCGGTGTTGTGATTGATGCGCGGAGGACAGCGTGATGCTGAAACTTGGGGTGCCCTCTAAGGGTCGCTTGATGGACAAGACCTTTGATTGGTTCGGTGCGCGCGGTGTCAGTCTGCGGCGCACAGGTACCGAGCGTGAATATGCGGGTGCCGTCGAGGGCGTCGAGAATGTCGCGCTCGTGTTGCTGTCAGCCGGGGAAATCCCGCGCGAATTGGCGGCAGGGCGCATCCATCTGGGCGTAACTGGCACCGATCTTGTCCACGAGAAAATCCCCGCATGGGAGCAGCATGTGGTCGAGGCGCAACCCTTGGGCTTCGGGCAGGCCGATCTGATCCTCGCGGTGCCGAAATGCTGGATTGATGTTGAGACATTAGATGATCTGGACGCAGCCGCGGCGGCGTTTCGGGCCGAGCACGGTTTCCGGCTGCGCATTGCCACGAAGTACCACCGCCTTGTTCATGCGCATTTGCGCGATAAAGGCGTGGCTGACTACCAGCTTGTCGACAGCCAAGGTGCGACCGAAGGCACGGTGGCGAACCTGACGGCCGAGGCGATTGCCGATATCACCTCGTCGGGTGAGACTTTGCGCGCCAACCACCTGAAAATTCTGGGCGAGGAGCCTATTTTGCGGTCCCAAGCTACGCTTTTCGGCAGCCGTAAGGCCGCGTGGGGCGTGCTCGAGAAAGCAGCATTGGCAGAGCTGGGCGCGTCGATCGGCCTCGATCTAGGCGACGGGCTGGTGATCGGCTAGCGCACGCCAATCTCGGCAAGCGCCTGGCTGAGTTCCGGCGGCATCGCAACCTCATGCGCGCGGCCTTTTGCCAGATCGCTCGGTGCGTCCGCAGGGGTCAGGTAGCGCCAGCCCTGAAACGGTCGGCGCAGCGCGGATTCGGTGCGGTGGATCTCTGGATTAAGCACGATGGCGCAGCGGCGAATGCCGTCTTTGCCGATCACCTCGTCAAGGCGTAACACATGCTGGCGCGCTGAAATCACGCCCTTGATGACCCAGTAGATCGAACCGCCATTGATGATTTCCGATTCGCGCTTTGGCCACATGCGTGTGACGTGGCGCGGTAGGCCATCTTCGGTCTGCGCACGCCGAGTCTCCTGCCAATTCAGCAGGTCTTCGACGGTTTCGGTGCCGACTGACAACTTCACCAGATGTATGGACTTATCCACAAGCTTCCCCCATCCTTAGTATCCCACCTTAAGTGATTCTGCTGTGGCTGAAAAGTGTGCCACAGAGTAGTAGGTGCCCACAGCCGATTTAAAAACAATTGATGACGGAGACCGCCATGAGCCGCTTTGCTGCCCCTATCGCTGCGCAAATCTGGGACATGAAGTATCGCTTCAAAGAGGCCGATGGCACCCCCATCGACACCTCGGTCGAAGACACATGGCGGCGCATCGCGCGCAGCCTTGCTTCTGTTGAGCAGGATGCGCCCGCGTGGGAAGATAAGTTCTACGCGGCACTCGAAGATTTCCAGTATCTGCCCGCAGGTCGCATCATTGCGGGTGCCGGCACCGAGCGCTCGGTCACGTTGTTTAATTGCTTTGTCATGGGCACGATCCCCGACAGCATGGGCGGCATTTTCGAGATGCTGAAGGAGGCCGCGCTGACGATGCAGCAAGGCGGCGGTATCGGCTACGATTTCTCGACCATCCGGCCTAAAGGCGCGGGCGTGAAGGGCGTGGCGGCAGACGCCTCTGGTCCGTTGTCTTTCATGGATGTCTGGGACGCGATGTGCCGCACGATCATGTCGGCAGGTTCGCGCCGGGGCGCTATGATGGCGACGATGCGTTGCGACCACCCGGATGTGGAGGACTTCATTACCGCCAAATCCGACGCCGCGCGCCTGCGTATGTTTAATGTCAGCGTGCTGATCACCGACCCGTTTATGGACGCCGTTAAGGCCGATGGATCGTGGGATTTGATCTTTGATGGCAGGGTCTACAAGACGGTGCGCGCGCTCGATCTGTGGAACCAGATCATGAAGGCGACCTATGATTATGCCGAGCCGGGCGTGATTTTCATCGACCGGATCAATGCCGCCAACAACCTTGGTTATGTCGAACAGATCGCAGCGACGAACCCGTGCGGCGAGCAGCCTTTGCCGCCTTATGGTGCGTGTTTGCTAGGATCGATAAACTTGGCCAAACTGGTCCAGAATCCGTTCGAGGGCGACACAGCACATCTGTGCGAAACGCAATTGGCTGAGTTGACCGCCACCGCGGTGCGCATGATGGACAACGTGGTCGATGCGTCCCGCTTCCCGCTGCCCCAACAGGCTGAGGAGGCCCGTAACAAGCGTCGCATTGGCCTTGGCGTGACGGGATTGGCGGACGCGCTGTTGATGGTGGGGCTGCGCTACGGCTCGCCCGAGGCCGCTCAGCAGACCGAAGACTGGCTGCATGCGATGGCGCGCGCTGCCTATCTGGCATCTGTCGATCTTGCCAAAGAAAAGGGTGCGTTCCCGCTGTTTGATGCGGAGAAGTACCTCGCCTCTGGCGCAATGCAGACCATGGACGCCGATGTGCGTGACGCGATCCGCGAGCACGGGATTCGCAACGCACTTCTGACCTCCATCGCGCCCACTGGCACGATCAGCCTCTATGCGGGCAACGTGTCGTCGGGGATCGAGCCGGTCTTTGCCTATGCCTACACGCGCAAGGTCTTGCAGAAAGACGGCTCGCGCACCGAAGAAGAGGTCGTCGATTACGCCGTCCAGATGTGGCGCGAAAAGATGGGTGATGCGGAGTTGCCCGATTATTTCGTCAACGCCCAGACGCTTGCGCCCCAAGACCATGTGCGGATGCAGGCAGCGGCACAGAAATGGATCGATTCCAGCATCTCCAAGACGATCAACGTGCCCGAGGACATCAACTTCGAGGCGTTCAAGGACGTCTATATGAGCGCGTGGGATCAGGGCTGCAAAGGCTGCACGACCTACAGGCCCAATGATGTGACGGGTTCGGTGCTGAGTGTGAGTGGATCGAATAGCGAAGCAACTGACCAGCCAGGAGCGCGTCTTCGGTTGAGTAGAAAGCGACGCAATCTCACACTCGACCAAGTAGCGAGTCGTGTGAATTTTTCGGCTCCGCATGTGAGCCAACTGGAAACTGGTAAGAAGAATCTGACGCCTGATGCAGCGAAGAATTTTGCTGAACTGTTTGGTGTCGAGCCCGCATGGCTCCTTTTCGGCGAGAAAAGCCAACCCGAAACCCTCGCCATTGGCGAAGGCGCGCCGCTGCGACCCCATGGTGATGTCGTCTATATTTCGGACCCGCTGGACCGGCCCGAAACGCTGGAAGGCAACACCTACAAGCTGCAATGGCCCGACAGCCCGCATGCGATCTATATCACGTTGAACGATATTACCGTCCAAGGTCACCGTCGTCCGTTCGAGATTTTCATCAACTCCAAGAACATGGAGCATTACGCTTGGACCGTCGCTCTGACGCGCATGGTCTCGGCAGTGTTTCGGCGCGGGGGCGATGTATCGTTCGTGGTCGAAGAGCTGAAGGCGGTGTTTGATCCGCGCGGTGGTGCTTGGATCGGCGGCAAATATGTGCCCTCGATCTTGGCGGCGATTGGCGGTGTGATCGAGCGGCATATGATCGAGATTGGCTTTATTGCAGGCGAAGGCTTGGGCCTGAAAACCGACCCACGCGCTCAGGTGGTAAACCTGACGGGCGGGGGGGGCGCGTCGTGCTCGAACTGCGGTGAATACGAGATGCGGATGTCTGAGGGCTGCATGACGTGCGGGTCGTGCGGGCACTCGAAATGCGGGTAGGGCGGGGTTAACCCTGCCAGCCCGGCACCTTCAAAGCTGCGCTTGATGCAGCACAACTCGCATCCCGCCGTGCGCCACAGGTGGCCCGGCGGGTTTCAGCGAAAGACCGGTTGAGCTGGCAAGCCCCGCATCAGACGTAATGATCCCTACCTTCCAGCCGCGAAACCGCTCGGCGAGGGTCTTTCCAAGCGCGCCGTAGACCGAAAACAGTAACTTCCGGTTGCCGATCCGCGCGCCGTAGGGCGGGTTGACCAGCACAATTCCGGGGGGTGTTTTGGGGCGCTGTAATTCGGACACGCCTTGTTGGGCGAATGTGATTTGGGCGGTCACGCCCGAGCGCTCGGCATTTTCCGCAGCCATCTTAATCGCACCCGCATCTCGGTCGCTGGCGAAATACCGCTGCGGGATATCTAGGACTTCGCAAGGGGCGCGCATTGCGTCCCATGCACTAGGGTCGAAGGATGCGAGGTTTTGAAACGCGAAGCTGCGGCTGCGACCGGGGGCAAGACCCATCGCGATCTCAGCGGCTTCAATGCAGATCGTGCCGGACCCGCACATCGGATCAACGACCGCTTGGCTGCCATCATATCCCAACTGGCGCAGGAACATCGCGGCCATTGTTTCGCGCAAGGGCGCTTTGCCAACGCCAAGTTTATGGCCGCGTTTGTGCAAGGGCTCGCCCGAAGTATCGAGACTGAAGGTCACCAGATCATCCTCGATCCGGACCTTGAGCGTCATGGAGGCTTCTGGCGAAACGGTCGCGCCGAAACTTTCGCGCAGAGCCGTCTCAATCCGTTGGGTTGCCGCCCTGGCATGGTAGATTTTCGAGCGTTTGCAGGTCGCTTCCACTTTCAGGGGCACATCGGGGCGCAGCACCTCGCCCCACTCAAACTTCCGCGCGCGTTTGTCGAGCTGCGCCAGATGCATCGCCCGAAAGCCGCCAATACGCGCCAATACTTTGCTGGCCCCGCGCAGGATCAGGTTAGCGCGCCAAACATCCGGCCAGCCGCCTTTGCAGGTCACGCCCCCTGTCTCAATCGCTGACACAAGGAAGCCATTAGCGCGCGCCTCTTCGGCAAGCGTGTGCTCGAGGCCGGGCAGGGTGACGAGGAAGATTTCCATCTGAGTTGACATAAAAATGCTATAGCTGATCTTAAGGCTAACGACGAGGGCTCAGTTTAGAATTGTTATAAATATCAGACGGTAAGAAAGTTGACCAATGTACTCAGGAATTCTTGACATGCACCGGAATCGCCGCCAGAACGCTATCACTGACTAAATCAGTCAGGTATAAACCTTGCACTTAGGAGATCGTAATGATGCTTCGCACAACCACTGCACTGGTAGCACTTTTTGCTGTTGCCGCCCCCGCTTTCGCTCAGGAAGTGAACCTCTATTCCTCGCGTCACTACGACACCGACGAGCGGCTCTATTCTGACTTCACCGACCTCACGGGCATCACCATTAACCGGATTGAGGGCAAAGCCGACGAGCTGATCGCGCGCATGCAAGCCGAAGGTGCCAACAGCCCTGCCGATATCCTGCTGACTGTCGACACCAGCCGTCTTGAGCGCGCTAAAGCCGCAGGCGTACTGCAAACAATCGATAGCGACGTTCTGGAAGCCCGCATCCCCGCATATCTGCAAGACGCTGATAACCAATGGTTTGGCTTTAGCCAGCGCGCCCGGATCATCTTCTACGACAAGACCGATGTGACCAACCCGCCAATGACCTACGTCGCCTTGGCCGATCCGGCTTACAAAGGTCTGGTCTGCCACCGCTCGTCCAGCAACGTCTACTCGCAAACCCTGATGAGCGCTGTGATCGAGAACTACGGCGAGGAAGCAGCGACCGCTTGGGCGCAGGGCTTCGTCGATAACTTCGCACGCGATCCGCAGGGCGGCGACACCGACCAGTTGCGTGGCCTTGTGTCAGGCGAATGCGATATCTCGATCTCGAATACCTACTATTTTGCGCGTGCTTTGCGCCGCGAAGTCAGTGGTTTGCCTGAAGATGCGATGGCCAATATCGGTTGGGTGTTCCCGTCTCAAAACGCTGAAGGCGCGCATATGAACCTGTCGGGCGGCGGAGTGGCTGCAAACGCTCCCAACCGTGACAATGCGATCACCTTCCTAGAATACCTCGCCTCCGATCAGGCGCAGCAGTATTTCAGCGCTGGCAATGACGAATACCCTGCCGTGCCGGGCGTTGGTCTTAGCCCATCGGTCGCAGCTTTGGGCATGTTCAAGCCTGATGATGTTGATCTGAGTGCAGTGGCCAAAAACGTGCCAACTGCGCAGATGATCTTCAATCAAGTTGGTTGGGAATAAGCGTCCCATCTCCGAACTGAGTTAATGAAGCGCGTCCCATCACGGGGCGCGCTTTTTCGTTAGCGTAAATTCCGCTCTGCCACTGCTCTTTGCTGTCCGATCCCGCGACACACGAGGATCACTGGCAGCATCGCAAGTGCAACGATAACGAGGCTGGGCACAGCCGCACCGTCTAACCGCTCGTCACTGGCAAGACGGTGAGCTTGCACCGCGAGCGTGTCATAATTGAACGGGCGCATGATCAAGGTGGCGGGCAGTTCCTTCATCACGTCGATGAAAACGATCAGCCCCGCGGTCAGCAGCGACGGCGTCAGCAGCGGTAAATGCACAGCGCGCAACATCCCGAACGGCGTGCGCCCAAGGGTCCGGGTAACGGCGTCGATATGGGGATTGATGGTTGATAGCCCGCTGTCATAGGTGTTCAGCGCGGCGGCCATGAACCGCACCATATACGCGAGGATCAGCAGCCAGATAGACCCGGTAAGCAGCAATCCGGTCGAGATATCAAAGGTCGCGCGCATCCATGCGTCCACCGCATTATCAAACGCGGCGAACGGCACGATCAGCCCGACCGCAATCACGCCGCCGGGAACAGCATAGCCGATCCGAGCGATCTCGCGCGCCGCAGCGGTGCCAGGGCGGGGGGCCAGACGGGCAGCAAAGCCAAGCACAACAGCGGCGGCAACGGTCAGAAGCGCAGCGAGGCCTGCCAAGACAAGCGAGTTCTGGATAAAGCCCAAGTAGCGCGCGCTCAGCAGATTTTGCTCGGACCCAACGGCCATGGTGCTGAGCAATATCACCGGCAGTAAGAACCCAATCAGGACGGGCAATGCGCAAAGGGCAGTCGCGGCCCATGCAGCAGTGCCTTTCAGCTCTATTGGGGGCAAAGCCTCGAACCGACCATTGCGCGAATAGTGTTTGGCAGCTCCGCGTTGGCGGCGCTCTAGCAGGGCCAGCAGCAGCGCGAATGTCAGCAATGCCAGCGCCAGTTGTGCCGCCGCCGCACGGTCTGCCATCGCAAACCAGCTTTGGTAAATGCCCGTCGCAAAGGTTTGGACCCCGAAATAGCTGACGGTGCCGAAATCAGCGATCGTCTCCATCACCGCCAGCAGCACACCACCTGCAATAGCCGGGCGTGCGAGCGGTAGGTTGATCTGGAAAAAGGTGCTCCACGTCGAATGCCCCAGCGTGCGGGCGGCAAGGAAAGCGGTCCCGGATTGTTGGAGGAACGCAGCGCGGGCCAGAAGGTAGACGTATGGATACAAGACAAGGATCAACATAAACGCCGCGCCGCCAAGACTGCGGATCTCCGGAAACCAATAGTCGCGCGGCCCCCATCCGGTCATGTCGCGCAGCAAGGTCTGCACGAGGCCGGGATGGTCGAGGAAATCCGTATAGGCATAGGCCAGCACGTAAGCCGGGAAAGCCAGCGGCAGCGCCAGTGTGACCTCTAGGAACCGCACGCCGGGGAATTTGGTCATCGTGACCAGCCAAGCGGCCCCGGTTCCGAGCGCGCCTGTGCCAAGTGCGACGAGAAGAGCCAGCAGCGCAGTATTGCCCGTGTAGCGCGGCAAGGTGGTCTGGGCGAGGTGCTGCAAGGTCTCTGTGCCGCCTGTCATCGCGGCCAGCGCAACCGCAAGCATCGGCAAAAGGCAGATTGCAGCGATTACAAACGAAAGCCCCCGCGCGGGAAAGGCGAAGGCGAAACGGCGTGTACGCTCGGGGTGGTTGCTGTCGGATTGCATGGCGGGACCCTGACCCTGTCAAAGCCAATTTGTCCAGTGGGCGCGGGGCTTGAGGCGTTGCCAGCATGCCGCATCAGAATGTCCGTGCACGGTTGGGGCTTGGCAGGCCGCATTGTACAAGTTACGCCTGTGGATAAGTGAAGGCATGGTGTTGTGTGTGTATGCCGCCTTCGGAAAATTCTGCTGCCACAGAACAACAAAAAGAGGCCGCCCGCCCGGGTGGACCTTTGTGTGTATTGAGGGCAGGCAGATGCAACAGTCGGGTATTCAAGGGCTCTTCGCGCTTCGTTGGCGGCAGGTGGAAATTGACGGTCTGACTGGCACTGATCCTGGGCGCTTGCATGGCGGCATGATGTGGCGCTGGCAGGGCGAGGTGTTGCGCCTAGACGGTCCTCAAGCGCTGTTATCGCTGACCGGAGTCAAAGGCGCGCGTGCGTCGAAAAAGTTGCGCAAAGTTGTCTCACGCATGCTGTCCACGATTGATGAAGCCCATGCGCGCGATGTCGGCGAGTGCACGCCCGAGGCACTGTTTGAACATGCCGTGATCGTACTGACCGATGGGCGCGCGCGCTTTCCTGCAACCTTGGTCGAGACCTCGCGCAGCGGACATCCGATCGTGGTGTTTTGCGATGCACTACCGCCGCAGAACACCGATTTATATGTGCTGGAGGCCCATGAGGTCGCGACCGTCAAGGCCAAGCCATCCGCTGCAATGATGTGTTTTACGCCGGGCACGCGCATTCGCAACGGTCAGGGCTGGTGTCCGGTGACTGACCTGCGCCCCGGCGACCGCATCCTGACGCGCGATGATGGGCTCCAAGATATCACCTGGATCGGTAATTCGCACATCACCGCCTCTGAACTGGCCCGCCGCCCTGATTTGCGCCCGATCCGTCTGCGAGCAGGCGCGATTGAGGCCGAGCGCCCTGATCAAGATCTTGTCGTGTCGCCTGACCACCGGGTTTTGCTGCGCGGCGCGATGGCCCAAGCGCTGTTTGCCGAGCCTGAGGTGCTGGTTGCGGCGCGCGATCTGCAAAATGACGGGTCCATCCACCGCGATCATGCACTCAAAGACGTGCGCTATATCCATATCCTGCTGCCACGTCATGCAGTTGTGTGGGCCAATGATCTGCCCTGCGAGACATTCCACCCCCAAGACATGCCGGTCAGCTCGTTACCCGAGCGCCAGCGCGAAATCTTGCTGGAAGCGCGGCCCGATCTGATGAAGCCCGCAAATTATGGCCCCACCGCGCGACGGTGTCTGGAGCGCCCCGAGGCGGCGCTCCTGCGTGGTGCGATGCATATGCCGATCTAGGCGAGGCGCTTCTAGACGACGCGCGCCTCGACCAGGCGAAAGCTGCTCTTGTTCATCCCCGCCTCATCAAGCGCGCGTTTCAGCCTGTCGGAAAAGAAGAAGCGCGTCGGAACCGCATCTTCCGCCCACAAGTCCAACCCCTCAAGTGCTGCTTCGGACACAGCAAGGATGTCTTTGTTATACATGCAACGCCAAACGCCAATCTTACCCCCTTGCCCATCATCCTTATCGTAGCTCCACTTTATTTCCTCAGAATGCTCGGGCATGAAGGCGCGCTTTTTATCATGGACGTTGAGAATGTAGTGGTCGGGATAGGCGCTTGGCCCGAGGCCTTCCCCAAGGTGGATCGGCACCTTGAAGAACTGCGCATCGCCAATGTTGAAGGTCATTAGGAGGTCGCGCACCTCCGGGGACACTACGACCAAAAGGTCATATATATGGAAAGCGTGTCTATGCGATTTCTTGATTTTATTGTGGGCTTCATACAAAATAAGCCTTGCGGCTGCGCTGGGATCTACAAAATTGTGTCACGTTACGCTCCTGACAAAGTCCAACTTCGAGATCAGACTCTGCCCCATACTAAAGTTGAAGGATCTGTAAGCGGCGTGATCGCTCACAATCCTCGAATACCAAACACGCTCGCCGATTGGATTGGTTTGCATGGCTCGCCCTCCTAAACCTGCCGCATCGCTGACAGTGCGCCTTGGGGTGGTTGCAGCTATAGAAGCACCAGCCATGCCCCTCGCGCAAACCCTAATCCTGACCGGCCATGGGCGGCAGTTGACACCCCCGAACGGGCGTCTATAAGAGCTGCTCTATTGGTGTTGGTGGCCCTCGCAAGAGGATGCCCTGTCGGTTCAGCAAAATCTGGACAGAGGACAACGCCCTCTTAAACCTGAAAAGAGGAGAACAGCCGTGACCAAACGCACGACTGCCAAGTACAAAATTGACCGCCGGATGGGTGAAAACATCTGGGGCCGCGCGAAATCCCCAGTTAACAAGCGTGAATATGGCCCCGGCCAGCACGGTCAGCGTCGTAAGCAGAAGCTTTCTGACTTCGGTTTGCAGCTGCGTGCCAAGCAGAAGCTGAAAGGCTATTACGGCGATCTGACCGAGAAGCAGTTCAAGCGTACCTTCGTGGAAGCCGCTCGTGTCAAAGGCGACACTGGCGAGAACCTGATCGGCCTGCTGGAATCGCGCCTCGATGCGGTTGTCTACCGCGCCAAGTTTGTCCCCACCGTCTTTGCCGCACGTCAATTCGTGAACCACGGCCATGTCACGGTGAACGGTCAGCGCGTCAACATCCCGTCCTACCGCGTAAAAGAGGGCGACGTTATCGAAGTGCGCCAGAAGTCCAAGCAGATGGTGCTGGTTCTGGAAGCCATCCAACTGCACGAGCGCGATGTGCCTGAGTATATCGAGGTCGACCACAACAAGCTGGTCGCCACATTCTTGCGCCGTCCAGCGTTCGGTGACGTTCCTTATCCCGTGATGATGGAACCGAACCTCGTGATCGAATATTACGCTCAGAACTAAGTCGTCTGAGCTTACTGACTGAGAAGGCCGTCCTTAGTGGGGCGGCCTTTTTCGTTGTGGATTTGGGTTATTCGCCGGACCGGGGAATGCCGCGCTCTGTCCACACCACAACAATCAGCGTTGCGATTCCGAGCACTGCGAACCCGTAGACCAGATGCAGCACCCCGCCCGCATAGGCGTTGCCAATTGCGAAGGCGAGCGGCAGCGCGATAAGGGTTGATACCGCCCCAACGATGCCTGCGCCTAGACCTGCGATCTTGCCCAAAGGCTCCATCGCCAGTGCGTTGAAGTTACCGAACAGAAATCCGACGCAGAAGAACACCGCCACCAGCCAAGCGATGAACGCCCACAGCGGTGGCAAGCCACCTGTCATTACTGCCGGGAGGATGAACGCGACCGACAGGGCTGCCAGCCCCAGCGTCGCCCACCATGTCAGGATGCGCATCCCCAACCGCAGCACCAGCCGCGCGTTAAGGATCGAGGCGACGCCGAGCGCCAGCGCTGCAATTGCGAAATAAAGCGGGAACAGGCTGCCTGCCGCATACGCTTCCACAAAGATCTGCTGGGCCGAGCTGAGATAGCCGATGAACGCACCATTGATCAGACCAGTGGCGAAGATGTAGCCGATAGCGGCGCGCGAGCTGAACACTTGTCGCGTTCCGGCCCAAAGGGCGCTGGGTGAAAACGGGCGGCGGTTGTCAACTGCCAGCGTCTCGGGCTGGCGGTAAGCGAACCAAACTGCGGCTGCGATCGCCATGATCATCAAGAACACGAAGGTCGCGCGCCAGCCAGATAACAAGATGATGCCTTGGCCGATGGCGGGCGCGAGCATGGGCACCAGAACGAAGACTGCCATGATAAACGACATAATGCTGGCCATCTGCCGACCTGCAAAGCCGTCGCGGATGACCGCAATTGTCACGACGCGCGGGAACGCAGCACCGATGCCCTGTAAGACACGGCCAAGGATCATCAGCTCCCAAGTCTCGGTTAATGCAGACATCACGCAGCCCAGCAAGAAGATGCAGTATCCGACATAGATCACCGGTTTGCGCCCATAGCTGTCTGAGAGCGGTCCTGCGAACAGCAGCCCCACCCCGAACCCGAGGAACAGAGCGGTGACAATCATCTGCGCGTCGTTCGGGTCTGCGATGCCGAGGTCTTGGCCGATCACGGCAAGCGCTGGCAGCATGATGTCGGTCGACATCGCAACGATCGACACCATGAAGGCAATCAGGACGACAAACTCGCCACGAGACAGGGGTGTGGTAGGCGTTGGCAACATGGGAGCGGTCCTGAAGTTTACTGGGCGGGGTTTCGCTTCGCATGAGCGTTCCCATACGGCAATGGCGCATCTTGGCGGGTGTTTAACAACGCTTAAGAACGCTTAAGGCGCGCGCACAGGACG
>JAWUXZ010000045.1:0-27055 GCA_034111085.1 Dinoroseobacter sp. | reverse complement strand
CCGCGACCTCCGCGACCTCCGCGACCTCCGCGACCTCCGCGACCTCCGCGACCTCCGCGACCTCCGCGACCTCCGCGATGGCGTCTTCTACTTCAAGCTCCTCCGGCGCGACTTCAACCGTACCAGTATCCTCTTCGGGCTGCATCGCAGCCAATCCGCCAAGCGCACCGCCCACAGCCAGAACTGCTGAGGCCGCGGAACTTGCTTTGAGCTCGGTTCCAGGACCGTTTGGCGCTGGCAATACGCGCCCATCTGCTGCCAGGGCGGCCTGGGCGGTATCGAGGGCAGCTGCAAATCTCGGGTGATCGTTCTGAGCCATTGCGGCACGTGCGACGACGGCTTTGTGCCAGTCGTTCTCGGACCGCTCCGTCATTGCCAGCACCCGGTTGAGGTAGCCGTAGGTGCCGCGACGCGGACGCAGGCTGCGCACGATCTCAGGCACCGTCGCCGCGCCCGCAACAACCACATCCAGCATTGCCGCAATCAGGCCGGCTGCATCAAGGCGTGGCTCTGCATCCGGGCCCAAATGGCGTTGGCGAATTACCTCCACCGCCTCGCGGGCGAACAGGCAGGCATGCATGAAATCTTCACGCTCGTTCGGGTCGACAATGACAAAGCCGCGCGAAGCGGTTTCCATCATGCGCGGCGCGTAGCCGTAGCGCGAGGTGAAATCGACGCGCCGCATCTGAGGGAATCGCGCGTCCCAACCCGTTGCGGCTGGGGTCAGGCTGGCTTGGGGCTGTATCAGCACGACCTCAGCGCGCGGTGCCGCAACCGAGTAGGCCGCCGCCGCATAACCTTGCGCGCCGGCCCCGTAGAAAATAACTCGCTCGAAGCCGTCGAAAAAGCCGTCATCGATCAAGTCGTCAAAGAAGGCGTAGACCTCCGGCGCGCGAAACCATGTCTCCTGCTGGGCCAGCAGCGTCAGTTGCGCGATATCAGTGCGATTCTGGACGCCGCGTGCAATCGGCTGGCCCGCGCGTGAGGGCCGCAGCAATGTCTCGGTCTGCTCGAACGCGACCAGCAGAACATCGGCGCCATCGGTAAATTGCGCCGCATGGTCCGTACCGATGCGGTCAAAAAAGCCGTCGGCACCTGCATCGGTGTGCAGCGCGCGATAAAGCAGTGCCGTGGGGTCGTCGCTGGGCATATCAGCGGTCCAAGGCGAGGTTGGGGTCCAGTCTTGCGGCAACATACTCTCCTTCACAGGCACGTTAACGGGGCCGGACCGTTTGGTGTTCATAGGCTCAATACTCGGCATCACCTCCTGATTCGGGCGGCGAAAATGGAAACGGTGTGTTTCCAAGGGGCGTCCGAAAGGTGCGCCGATCCAGCCGGTTATCCGGTCCCAAAGTTTCGCAGACTTACGCAATTGCGCCACCCAGATCCCCCCGAATCCGAAAAACCCTTAAAAATCAGTTAAAATTCACTGATCCTCGGGCGCATTCAATCTACAGGGTTCGGAGGCATCCAGCAACGCCAACGCAAAAGCGCCCCCGAGACCGGAGGCGCTTTGAAGGTCGTTTTGCAAGCGGCACCCGTGCCACCTGTTGCTTATTTAGCCATAGGTCCGATCAGCATGATCATCTGGCGACCTTCCATCTTGGGGAAGTTCTCCACTTTGCCGATCTCTTTGGTGTCCTCAGCAACCCGTTCCAGCAATTCGCGGCCCAAGTTCTGGTGCGCCATCTCGCGGCCCCGGAAGCGCAGGGTAATTTTTACCTTGTCGCCGCTCTCGAGGAACCTGAACACATTGCGCATCTTTACGCTGTAGTCATTGATATCGGTGTTCGGGCGAAACTTTACCTCTTTGATCTCGATGATCTTTTGCTTCTTGCGGGCCTCGGCCTCGCGCTTCTGCGTCTCGTATTTGAACTTGCCGAAATCCATGATTTTGACCACGGGCGGCACGGCGTTCGGCGAGATTTCTACCAGATCGAGGCCAGCTTCCTCGGCAAGGCGCATGCCTTCGCGGGGCGTGACAACGCCGACGTTTTCACCTTCCGCGCCAATAAGACGGATTTCATTGGAGCGGATGCGATCATTGACGCGGGGGCCGGTGTCGCGCTGCGGAGGCGCGTTATGAGGTCTGCGGGCTATGGGACAGGTCCTTTTGATTGTTTGTCGTAGCGCTTTTGAAAATAGAGACCCGCGCGCGCGACTTCAAGCGAAGACTGGCTAAGGGGGAACAGAAGACGGTTCCAACCCTTGCGTTTGTTGCCTATGGCGCGCATATCGAGCCGCAGAAATTCCGCACTGCAGCAAATTTGGAGATATCCCATGCGTATGCGCGTATCCACTATCGCTATCGTAGCCGCTCTCAGCGTGACCGTCGCAGGTTGCTGGGGTGATGACGATGAAGAAGCCACAGAAACAGAAACCAGCGTGATTACCGCGCCTGAAGCTGTAGACACCGACGCTGTTGAAGCCGCTGCCGCTGCCGCTGAGGCCGCTGCCGCCGCAGAAGCCGCTGCCACTGCTGAAGCTGCTGCCGTAGCCGCCGCCGAGACCGCCGCTGCAGAAGCCGCTGCCGCCGCTGAAGCTGCCGCCGCCGAAGTTGCAGCCGCAGCAGAAGCCGCTGCTGCTGAAGCTGCTGCCGTAGCAGAAGCCGCCGCTGCTGCTGCCGCCGAGGCCGAAGCCGCTGCTGCCGCAATTGTTGAAGACACCACCGAGGTCGTTGAAGGTGCCGTCGAAGAGGCAACCGAAGCAGCGACCGACGTTGTTGAAGAGGCAACCGAAGCTGCCGAGACCGTCGTTGAAGGTGCCACTGAAGCGGCAACCGACGCAGCAGGCGCGCTCAGCACCGATGGCTTCAACCTCGAGCAAGTCATCGCCTTGATCGACGGCTCCAGCCTTAATGACGTGACCAAAGCCACGCTGCGCACTGCAGTTGAGGGCGCGCAGAACAACCCAGCCATTCTGGGCACTGTTCTAGGTCAGGTTCGCGCCGCACTCGGCCTGTAAGCCACACACACTATAATGCGAAAGGGCCGCCCTAATCAGGCGGCCCTTTTTCGTTTCAGCTCAGCGCTCAGGCGTTAGTCTAGGAACGCTTTTTCCACCACGTAATGCTGCGGGTTGGAATTGGCCCCTTCAACAAGCCCGTAGCCTTCGAACATCTCTTTCAGCTCGAGGTTGAACGCGAGGTTGCCGCAAATCATCGCGCGGTCCATCTCGGGGTTCAGGGGCGGCACGCCCAGATCATCAAACACCTCGCCCGAACGCATCAGGTCTGTGATCCGACCCATCTTTGGGCTCTGCTCACGGGTCGTGGTGGGATAGTATTTGATCTTCTTCCAGAAGCCCTCGCCAATGACCTCGTTCAGCAACTCGTCATCCTTCAGCGCCGCAATCAGATCGCGCCCATAGGTCAACTCGCCCAGTTCGCGGCACGTATGGGTCACAATGATCTCGTCGTAATCCGCGTAGGTTTGCGGTTCGCGCAGCAGACTGGCAAACGGCGCGAAACCGGTGCCCGTGGCGAAAAACCAAATGCGCTTGCCGGGGATCAGCGCGTCATGGACCAGCGTGCCGACGGGCTTTGGGCGCAGGATGATTTGCTCGCCGGGCTTGATATGTTGCAAGCGCGAGGTTAGCGGGCCGTCTTGGACCTTGATGGAGTAGAATTCCAGATGCTCTTCCCAGCTGGGCGAGGCGATAGAATAGGCGCGCAGCAAAGGTTTCTGCTTGCCTGTTGTCGGATCCGGATCGCCCATAAGGCCGATCATCACGAACTCGCCCGAGCGGAACCTAAACGTAGACGGGCGCTCAACTTTGAAGCTGAACAGGCGGTCTGTGTAATGCTGAACCTCCATCACGGTGGTCGCATTCGGCAAGGTCGGCACAGCTTTGGAGGGCTGTGATGGTGCGCTTTGGTCGTTCATGTCGGTGCATCCAAGTCTGCGGTTCGGTCGCTTTTGTATCGCAGCCAAACCGAAATATCACGATCTAGATCAAGCGCGCAGGCGCGACTGATAGTCATGCTCGGCCCAATTGGCGCGGAACATCCATTGGCCTTCGGGTTGGCGCGCAGCCAGATCAACGGGGATTTCGACCTCGTCAAACCCTGCGCGTCGCGCCATCGCGTATTGGTCCGATATAATTGGCCCGTGGGCGCGCAACCGGCCCAGGTAGCCAAGAGCGCGCAGCCGCCTCGCCAGCGTAAAGCCACGTCCATCGGCGAAGTTGGGAAAGGCGATGCGTATAGCGCGCGCGTCCAGATAGCGACCCAGCGTCAACGGATCGACGGTGTTGGGAAGATCGACCCCGCAGACGCTGTTGGCGGCCCAAGCCTCGGGCGCTGAAAATCCGGTGGCCCAATCGTCTTCGCCAAAGCCATTGTCGCGCACGATTACGTTCGATGTTGTCTCAGTTCTCATCTTCAATACCCCTCAAATACTCAAAAAGCGCTGCGGATCAGACCATTCGGCCCCAGATGTATGCCGCATTCTGTCTTCGCCGTGCCGCGCCAACGCCCCGCACGCGGGTCTTCGCCGGTCTCGACAGGCGAGGTGCACGGCGCACAGCCCAGGGACGGAAAACCACGCGCGACCAGCGGATGGCGGGGCAGGCGATTGTTAACAATGTAGTCGGCCACATCCGTGCGGTCCCAATGGGCCAGCGGATTGACCTTAATGCGGGGTGCGGTGGTGCCGGGTTCAAAGAACTCAAGTGCCTCGCGCCTGCCGCCCTGAAAGCGTTTGCGCCCAGTGATCCAAGCATCGAAAGGTGCCAGCGCGCGATCAAGTGGTCGGGTTTTGCGCAGATCGCAGCAGGCGTCAGGATCAGCTTCATGCAGCAGGTTTTCGCTGTCCTCGACCAGTACCTCAGCCCGGTTGGGTTCCACACGGCGCACGTCGCTTAGGCCCAGCGTTTCGGCAAGCTGCGCCTGATAGACGAGCGTCTCGGCAAACAGCAACTCGGTATCCAGAAAAATAACCGGGGTGCTGGGTGCCATGACCGAGATCAGGTGCAGCAGCACCACAGATTCCGCGCCAAACGACGACACCAAGGCGATATCGCCCACCATTGGATCGCTCAGGCTGTGTTCCAAAACGCTGGTTGCACCGTGGTTGCGGTAGCGGTCGTTGAGGTCGCACACGCGGTCTTCGATACTTAGATCAAGCGGCATTGGCTTTGTCCTCGGCTGGGTAAAGTGCGGCTTTGAACGGGGCGGCCCCAAGGCGGCGAAAGGCGTTCAGGAACGTCTCGGCCTTGTCTGTGCGCAGATCCAGATAGGCGTAGATCAACCGCTCAAGCGCTGGAATCAGCGCTTCGGCCGAAAAGCCCGGACCCGCACGTTCGCCAATGCTTGCGGTCTGCGTATGGTCGCCGCCAAGCGTAATCTGGTAGTTCTCCACGCCCGCGCGGTCGAGGCCGAGAATACCAATATGGCCGACATGGTGATGCCCGCAGGCATTGATGCAGCCCGAGATTTTGAGCTTCAATGCACCGATCTCATGCTCGAGCTTCAGTGCGTCAAACCGGGTGGCAATTTCTTGTGCAATCGGGATCGAGCGCGCGGTTGCCAGCGCACAGTAATCCATGCCCGGACATGCGATGATATCACTGATCAGCCCGATATTTGCGGTCGCCAACCCATGCGCCTTTAACGTGTTGTAGAGTATAGACAGATGAGCGCGCGGCACATGGGGCAGGATCACGTTCTGCTCATGGCTAATGCGCAACTCGTTATAGCCAAACCGCTCAGCCAGATCTGCCATCACCCGCATCTGCTTTGAAGTGGCATCGCCGGGCGTGTCGCCATGGGCCTTGAGGCTGATCGAGACAATCGCGTGGTTCGGGTCGCGGTGCTCGGCGATATTGGTGTCGAGCCAACTGCGAAAGCCCGGCTCTAGAATTGGGGCGTTCGGGGCTTGCGGGGCCGCGCTAAAATCGGGTGTCGCGAACATCGCTTTGATCTTGGTAAGCATCTGCTGATCAACGCCTGAGAACAGCGGCTTGCGCGCGGTGAACTCTGCCTCGACCAACTCAGTTATCCGGTCGATTCCGTGCTCATGGACGGTGATCTTGATACGCGCTTTGTACTTGTTGTCGCGCCGCCCTAGCAGGTTGTAGACGCCGACAATCGCCTCGCAATAGGGAAGCAAATCGGCCTCGGGTAAGAAGTCGCGGACGACCTTACCTATCATCGGGGTGCGCCCCAAGCCGCCGCCAATAAGCACACGAAAGCCGCGCTTACCGTCTTTGTCGATAACTTGCAGGCCAATGTCATGGGCGCGGATCACAGCACGGTCGGCATCTGCGCCAATGACGGCGATTTTGAATTTGCGCCCGAGAAATTGGAACTCGGGGTGATCGGTGGACCATTGGCGCAACAACTCGGCGTAGGGTCTGGGATCAGCCACCTCGTCGGCCGCGGCCCCCGCGAAGTGATCGGCCGTTACGTTGCGGATCGTGTTGCCCGAGGTCTGGATCGCGTGCAATCCGACATCAGCAAGCGCGTCGAGCATATCAGGCACATCGCGCAGTTTCGGCCAGTTATATTGGATATTCTGGCGCGTGGTGAAGTGGCCATAACCCTTGTCCCACTTGTCGGCCAGCAGCGCGAGCTGGCGCATTTGGGCCCCGTTCAACGTGCCATATGGGATTGCCACGCGCAGCATATAGGCGTGCAGTTGCAGATAGAGGCCGTTCATCAGGCGCAGGGGCTTGAATTCGTCTTCCGTCAGCGATCCGTCGATACGGCGCTCGACTTGGGCCCGGAACTGGGAATTGCGTGCTGCAAGGAAATCGGTATCGAAGTCATTGTAATGATACATCTGTTCAGGCTCCTGCGCTCAGATCGACTTGCTTGCCATGGGCGTAATTTGACGGCCCCGTGCGGCGGAAGTCTTCGCGGAAATGCGTTGGGGTAGGACCGTTTGGGCCGGGCTTGGCGTCCACCAAGTAGGCCCCAACAAGTGTTTGCGATTGCTGCGTCGCCTCGATCAGACGCAGTTGCGCGTCGGCCTCGTCCTCCAGCAAAGCGGCGTCTTCAAGCCTGCGCGACCAGTCGCCCGCACCGGTCATGTAGATCACGTCGCCATCAAGAAGCGCGTTTGCGGTCAGGATCTGAGGGGTGAAAACACGGCTCATTGGGCGATCTCCTTGAGGGCGGGCAGGGCGGCTTCCGCGCGGCGCGGTGAGAGGCCGTAAAGCAGGATGGCGGGCCCAGTGCAGGCGCTCGCTTTCTCGGGCAGAGCGCCAAGCGTGGTCGCGTGGATGCGCTGATCGGCGCGGCTGACATTCTCGACAATCGTCACGGGCGTATCAGCGCTGGCACCGTGCATCATCAGGCGGCCTTGCAGATACCGGCTGCCCTTTTTGGCCATGTAGATCGCAGCAACCGTGCCGGGGGCGGCGAGGCTGTGCCAGTCTTGATCGGCAAATCCCACCACATCATGGCCAGTCAGAAACCGCAAATCGGTGTTGCGCCCCCGCTTGGTGAGGCTTTGTCCAATGGCAGCGGTTGCGGCTGAGGCGGCGGTGATGCCCGGCACGATGGACCAGTCAATGCCCTCGCCGTCCAACGCCTCGATCTCTTCGTCGAGGCGTCCAAAGATGCCCGTATCACCGGATTTCAACCGCACAATCTGGGCCCCCGCGGCGGCGTGCTTGATCATCAAGGCGTGGATGTCTTCTTGCGGAGTGTGTGCGGCGAACCCTGTTTTGCCCGCATGGATGATAGTGGCTTCGCGGCGGGCCAGTTCGAGGATTTCGGCACTGACCAGCGTGTCATGGATGATGACATCGGCCTCATGCAGCAGTTTGCGCGCCTTGAGTGTCAGCAGCTCCGGGTCACCGGGGCCTGCGCCCACGAGGGCGACGGTGCCTTGACGCGTGGTCGTCTTTAGGTGGGTGTGCAACAGCTCCTCAAGCGCGTCTTGTGCACCATCTTCTGCGGCCTCTGCGAAGGCTTGCGGGCCTTTGGCGAAGTAATAATCGTTCCAGAAATCGCGGCGCTTGCGGCCCATCGGCAAGATCTCGACGGCTTTGCGAAACGTCTTGCCGATACGCGCGAGCGTGCCGAGCGACGGGCTAAGCTTCTCTTCAAGATCGCGTTTGATCGCGCGGGCCAGCACCGGGGCAGCGCCTTCGGTGCCGATTGCGACTGTAACGGGATCTCGGTCGACAATGGCAGGGGTGATGAACTGGCTGGCAGCCAAGTTGTCGACGAGGTTCACAAGTGCGCCGTCAGCGCGCGCGAGCCGAGCAACGCGCGCGTCCTCGGCATCATCCTCGGTCGCGGCATAGGCGAGGGCGGCACATAGCGCGTCACCGGGCGCAAAAGCTCGGGGCACAAGGCGCAGTTTGCCAAGTGCTGCCCAGTCGTGGATTTCGGGTGCGGCGCCTTTGGCGAAGACCGTCAGACGCGCTTGGGTTTTCATCAGTAGGCGCAGTTTGGCCAGTGCCGCATCGCCGCCGCCAGCCAGCACAATGCGGCGGCCTGCGGTGTCGAGGAAGATGGGGAAGTGTTGCATGTGATGCGCGCTCCGTGTCTGACTGGTTCGCCCAATATAGAATAATGTTCTGGTTCATGGCGAGACACCTCGGTAGATAAGGAATTATGTTCGTCATCACCGCCTGCTCGGCGATGACGGCCTCGTAAACAGGAGAAACGCGAATGTCTGTTCGGATCGACGCCACAGACCGGAAAATCCTTTCGGAGTTGCAACGCGATGCGACGCAGTCTTTGGACGAAATCGCCAAAAAAGTAGGGTCCTCAAAGACGCCCGTCTGGTCGCGGATCAAGAAACTGCGTGAGGCAGGTGTGATCCGGCGCGAGGTTGCAGTGCTTGATCCGGTGCCCTTGGGGTTTGAGGCATGCTTCTTCGTACTGATCCGCACGTCCGAGCATGAGAAAGACTGGCAAGAGCGGTTTCTGGCGGCGCTAATGACGCGCGGCGAGGTTCTGGAAGCGCATAGGCTTGCGGGCGAAATCGACTATATCTTGAAAGTGCAGGTCGAGAACGCGCGCGCCTATGACGTGTTCTATCAGGCGCTGATATCCGAGGTGCGGATCTATAATGTGACGGCTTTGCTGAGCATGGAAGAGATTAAAAGCACGCAAGCCCTGCCGCTTTAGATCCGTACTGTTAACGCGCTGAGCCCGTGAAAATGGTAGGTGTCGGCGTATTGGGGCGTGCCTGCCAGCGCCAAACCCGGACATCGCTCAAACAAGATCGGCAATGCGCGTTGCAGCTCCAGCCGCGCCAAGGGTGCGCCGACGCAAAAGTGCAGCCCGCCCCCGAATGCAGCATGGGGTTTTGCCGGGCGAGTTGGGTCAAACACCTCGGCCCGGTCCCAGAGTGCGCCGTCATGATTGGCTGAGGCCAGCAGTAACCCGACTTGGTCGCCGCGCTGGAAGGTGTGGCCGAAGATTTCCACCTGTTCATAGACATAGCGCGTGAACATATGCAGGGGCGGGTCATACCGCATAATCTCTTCGACCGCCGCGTCGGTGTTTGCGGGCCAGCCAAGACCTGCCTCCAGCAGCGCTTTGACGCCGTTACCGATGGTGTGGACCGTTGCCTCATGGCCTGCATTCAGGGTCAGGATGCATGTTGTGATTAACTCGTCAGTAGACAGCCGGTCGCCATCCTCTTCGGCGGCAATCAGATTGGTGATCAGGTCGTCGCGCGGATCATCGCGGCGCGCCTCGATATAGCCGCGCAGGAAGGTGGTGAAATCACGTGCAGCTGCGTTGGCTGCGTCCTCATCGGCGCGCGACCTGCCTGCGATATACATGCGGACCATGGCGTTGGACCAGCGTAGCAGCTCGTCAGACATGCTCTCGGGTACGCCGAGCAGGCGCGCGATAATGACAACGGGAAGATGCTGGGCGAACTGAGGCAGCAGGTCGAATTCACCGCTCGGGAAGGCGTCAATAAGTTGGTGCGAGAGCGCGTCGATTTCGGGGCCGAGGGCTTTGATCTTGCGCGAGGTAAAGGCGCGCAGCACCAGACCGCGAAGGCGGGTGTGGCGAGGCGGTTCCAGCTCAAGCATCGAATGCGCCTCGACGCGGTAGAAGTCAGTGAGGTGATCGGAGATCACAAGCGGCTCGACTGCTTCGCGCCCAAAACGGCGGTCGCGAAGGATCGCGTTCACGCTGGCGGCCGTGCATGCCATTGGCATCGCGTAGTCTGCCCAATGAAACAGATCACCCGTGGTTCGCGCCTGTGCGTAGAACGGATAGGGGTTCTGAACGAAAACCGGATCAGTGGGCGATTGTGAAAGCGTCTGCATTTGAAAATAATTTCTTGCAAGAAAAAGGGGAGGCCGCAAAGCCTCCCCCCTAGATTTCTCAAATCGCGCAAAGGGTCAATCGGCCCCTTTGACCAAAATCTGCGCATCCGCAGGCGGCGCGATGAATTTCTGCACCGCATAGATGGCTGCGAAGGCTGCAATCCCTGCGATGTCGGTCCCGATCCCGCCTGCGATCATCAACAGAGCGGTGATGATTAGACCGGCCCGCATGAACCATGCAATGCGGGTGTCCATGAACCAGCCCTGCACGCCCGACGACAACAGCCATACCCCGAAGATTGCGGTGACAGCGGCGCGGATCACTTCAGGCCATGTGCCGTCCATCAAGAGTGCCGAGTTGTAGAAGAACATGAACGGCACGATGAAGGCTGACATACCGATCTTGAACGAGGCAACGCTCGTCTCCATCGGATTAGCCCCTGATATGCCCGCCGCCGCATAACTGGCGAGCGCCACGGGCGGTGTTATCGCCGACACCACTGCAAAGTAGAACACAAAGAAGTGGGCCGTTAGCGGTTGGATTCCCAGCTCGACCAATCCCGGTGCCACGACCGAGGCCGCGACCGCATAGGCAGCCGTGGTGGGCATGCCCATGCCGAGCAAGATTGCAATACACATGGCAAAGAACAGCGCCAGCAATTGGCTGACCCCTGCGAGACCCAACAGCAAGTTCGAGAACCGCGCGCCAACACCTGTTAGGGAGATGACACCGACGATGATACCCGCACAGGCACACACCGCGATGATCTGGATCGACATTGTTCCAGCAATCTCAAACGCCTTGACGGTCGAGCGTATGCCCATCCGGTAGGGGGTTAACCAAGACACAACGGCCGCCGATATGGTCGCCAACGTGCCTGCGCGGATCACCGAATAGCCCATGAACAGTGCTGCGATCAGGATGATGATCGGCAAGAACAGATAGACTTGCCAGATCATGTCCCTGAACTTTGGCAGCTCGTCCTCGCGCATGCCGCGCATTCCCAGTTTGGCGGCCTCAAAATCGACCATGAAGTAGATCGATACGAAATAGAGGATTGCTGGGATGATCGCGGCAATCGCGATGTCCTGGTAGGGGATGCCCGTGATCTCGGCCATGATGAACGCGCCCGCGCCCATGATCGGTGGCATGATCTGACCGCCGGTAGAGGCGGCTGCCTCGATGGCACCTGCGGTCTTCTTCTCGTAGCCGACCTTCTTCATGAGCGGGATCGTAAGTGAACCTGTTGCAACAACATTTCCAGCGGAAGTGCCGTTGATCATGCCCATCAATCCGCTCGCGAAAATTGCCACTTTCGCAGGACCACCGCGCGAACGGCCTGCCGCTGCGAAGGCGAAGTTGATGAAGTAATCACCGACTTTGGAGGCCTGTAGGAAGGCCGCAAAGATGATGAACAGGATAATGTAAGTGGACGAAACAGCCGTTGTTGGGCCGAGGATACCGGCATCAGTGTAGACTTGGCTGAAGAACCGCTGCCACGAGATCGCGGGCGAGTTCAGGAAGCCCGGCAGGAACTGGCCTGCAAAGACGTAGATCAGGAAAATTACCGCGATGATGACAAGCGCAAGGCCTGCCACGCGGCGGGTGAGCTCCATGATCAGGGCAGCGCCTGCGACGGCGGCGAGCGAGATGCCGATGGGCGCGAAAGGCGTACCGGTGGAGTTACGCATCAGCGTGCCGTAGATCGTGATCAGGTATGCGGCCACTGTGATGCCGCAGATCCCGAGCACCACGTCTAGCGATGAGAAGCCTGTGCGCTCGCGTTTATGGAACCAACTCAACACGATAGCGCCGAAGGTGGCGATCACGAGGGGCACGCCGAACAGCCACGTTTCGCGGAACCTGATGCCTTCGTCGATGCCGTTCCACATCAAGCCGTTTTGGATTTCGACCCCGAAGCTAAAGGTCATGCCGAGCGCGAATAGCGCAGGAATTGCAAGGGCGTAGCCGATATAGCCAAGTAGCGGGGTCTCTCGCTTGCCATCTTGCGGAAAGCTGCCCGCCGAGAACATCAAAAAGCCGAGCGCCAGCGCGCCTGCGACGTGAACGATGCGGAAGTTCCATGTCTCCAGCGGGAACCGTGGCAGAAAGGGTATATCTAAGCCGATGTATTCCTTGATGGAAACACCGTTGAGGGCGGCCATGTGGAACATCGCGTAGATTGTCGCAAAGGCGAACACGAAGGTGTATCCGTGCCCTTCATAGGTTCTGCGATTTGCCTCCACAGGCTCGTCATCTACGCCTTCTGCAAGGATGATTCCCTCGTCCTGCTTGGCGGTTGTTTGGTCTGTCATGTCGTCCCCCGGGGTCGATTTGGGCCCGAAAACCAACGTCGGAATAACGTCGGTATTTTGGTCGGCGTCCGCTCTTAATGGCGCTTCCGACCGATTTAATGCTCTGTCAGTTCCTCACCGACAGAATTTCGTTTAGCGGCTTCTTCATCTTCGCTGCGCGCGGCACCGTAGCGTCTTGCGCAGGATGGCCCACAGCGAGGATCATTGTTGGCTTCTCGGAGGCGGGCCGATCAAGCGCGGCGTTGAGAAATTTCATCGGATTGGGCGTGTGCGTCAGGACCGATAAGCCCGCGCGGTGCAGCGCCCAGATCAGAAAGCCAGTGGCGATGCCGACGCTTTCGGGCACATAGTAATTCTTGTAGCGCGTGCCGTCATCAAACGCGCCGTAGCGCTGGGCGAAGACCACGATCAACCAAGGGGCGATGTCGAGATGGGGTTTGTCGGCGTTGGTCCCGATGGGCTCCAGCGCTTTAATCCACTCGTCACCGCCGCCGCCCTCATAGAACTTACGCTCTTCTTCCTCGGCCTGTTGCCGGATCTGGTGTTTCAGTGCCGGATTCGAGATTGCCACGAAATGCCAAGGTTGGTGGTTTGCGCCAGACGGCGCGGTGCTAGCGGCTAGGATGCAGGCCTCGATAATCTCGCGCGGCACCTCGCGGTCAATGAAGTGGCGCACGGTGTGGCGGGTTTGCAGGTCGCCGTATGCGGCCTTGGCGCGCTCCAGCGCCTGAGCGTCGGTCAGGTCTGCCCGGTGGGGCAGCGCAAGCGGCTCAAAAGCGAGGGCGGAGCGGGAAAACATGTGGGGGCGTTTCGTTTTGGTATTAATTGCAGGCAGGACGGCTTGGAACGAGAAGGGCGAGGCCGTTTCCAGCCTCGCCCAAATCAAGATTACATGTCGTTGTGGATCATGTCGGCGGGGATCATCGCGCCTGTATTTTCCATGAACCACTTAGCCGCACCGGGGTGCCACATCAGAACAGCGTTCTTGTCGTAGTTCGCTGGGATCGTGGAGGCTGCGGCACGGTGAATGTTCATCATACGCGCGTTATCGCTCATGACCACATCAACCACTGCTTCTACGAAGGAGGCTGGCAGATCGCAGTTGGCAATCGCGAAGTTCCACATGGAGACCGAACGCGCTGGCGCTTCCAGTGTTGTATAGGTGTCGGCTGCGATGTCGAACTGCGAAACCGGGAAGGCGCCCATGATGGTGGTCTGCTCGGCTTCAGTGAACTCGATGATGTTCACGTCGGTCTGAACTTCCAGCTGCGAAACGGCAGGCACTGGTACACCAGCGGCAAACGCGATCACGTCCAGAAGTCCGTCCTGAAGCTGACCACCAAGGTCGGTCCAGCCGCCATTACGACGCTCAAAGTCGACGCCAAGTTCTTCCATCATACGTGGGAAGTAGGTGTCGGAAGTCGAACCGGCTGGGCCAAATCCAATCTTCGCGCCTGCAGGGATCTCGGAAACCGAAGTGATGCCCGAGGAAGCCAAAGTCGTGACCGAGAACGGCGTCTGATACATTGGGAACATCGCGCAAGCGTTGTCCATCATCAGGCCGGGGGCGATTGGGTTGGTGCCGCCGAGCGATTCCGCTGCTGGGCCCATGGTGGTCATGCCGAACGCAGCTTCACCGGTGTGAACCAGCGCCATGTTCTGCATTGGGCCGCCAGTGACTTCGCCGCCGCCGGACATGCCCAGCTCGTCTGCGACCAAGTTCGCCCAGCCGGAACCGTATGCGAAGTAGGTGCCGCCTTGGGACGCAGTGCCTACGGTGAAGCTTTCGGGCCAGCCGGCGCGGTCTTGGTGGCCGTCAGCGAAAACGGTTGTTGCGGACACGGCCAGTGCGGTCGATGCGGCAAGAAGTGTTGTGATTTTCAAGTTTAATCCTCCAGGTTTTTTCAAGCGCTCGCCTGCCCTGTAGGCATGCGAAGTCGCAGGTATGATTTGATGCGCAGGGGAAGCTCCCTCCTCTCCCACGGAACGCCCCATCTCAGGGGGTGGCCGGATGGAGCAGGCCGCGGGGTCGTCTCGCAAGCGTGAACTGTGCAAAAATTGTGCGTTATCGCTAACGGTTCGCTGCAATGGGTGGCAGCGGGAACATTGCTGCATGTGCGAAGGGTCGGGGAGGGGACATTTGGTGGTGAGTGGGCGCGCTAAATGAGAAAAGGAGCGCCCTGGTGCGGGGCGCTCCTTTAGCTGGCTGGTCACGATACGAACCGACACAGGTCTAACTGCGCCGCTCGAAATATCGCGCCTGACGGGTTTATGGGAACCCAATTCAGGTCTTATCGCTACTGCCTATACACACGCGAGAGACCCGGTCTGGGGTGTTGCCGTGAAGATCACAGGCAGTCCGAAAGAGCTGTGCTTTTAAGCGGCAGGGAATTAGCCCCGCCGCGAGCTGCGTCTTTTAGGCGGCGCTCAGGAGTGTGTCGCTAACCTGCCACAACCGCTCGGCGGCCTCCTCGTTGCAGGCATGGGCGTCCACCCCGTAATAGCCGGCCATCGGGCTGCTCGGATCAGTGGGCACCGCGATGTTGCAATCCTCGCAATAGACGCCTGACATCCCATCAAGTTGAATGGCCGTGGCGGCCCAGAGCGTTGTCGCACATCCCTGTTCAGGCGACTTGAAGCCTTGCAGTGCCAGCGCGGTCGGTGTGCCATCGGCGTTCTTCCAGCCGAGCATGACCATTTCTTCTTCGGGCAAGTGACGTTGCAGGGGCGTGAATATACCGCCGGGATGGACCGAAAATGCGTGCCCACCGCTGGGCTTCAAGCGCCGCGACATCGCATTGGCAAATAGCGCATTGGCGGTCTTGGCTTGGCCGTAGGCTTGCCATTTCTCGTAGGGCGCGGATTGGTACTGGATATCGTCCCAGCGGATGTCAGATATTTTATGGGCGGTCGACGAAAGTGCGACGAGGCGAGCGCCTTCAGTGGATTGCAGCAGCGGCATCAGGGCAGTGCTAAGCGCGAAATGACCCATATGGTTGATGCCGAATTGCGACTCCCACCCTTGGCCAACGCGCGCCTCTGGGCAGGCCATGATGCCGGCGTTGTTGATCAGCAGATCGAGGCTGGTCAGATCGGCGCGCAAGCTGTCGGCGGCGGCGCGAACCGAGGCGAGGTCTGCAAGGTCCATCGGCAGCGTTGTCACGTCACCGGGCACCTCTGCGAGCGCCTGCGCGGCTTTTTCGGGCGAGCGCACGGGCACGATTACTTTAACGCCCTTTGCGGCCAGCGCGCGCACGGTCTCTAGCCCGATGCCGCTATAGCCGCCGGTGACGATGGCGGTTTTGCCTGCCAGATCAATCTCGGCCAGCACCTGCGCGCCAGTGGGTTTGTCGCCAAAGCCGGTTTGAATTTGAACTTGGTCGGTAAGTGCCATGAGAGAACTCCGTTGCTTGAGGTGTTGAGCTGTCATTAGCATAAGAGCGCAGCAGTCTAGATGCCTGCCTGATCCTGCCCAAGTCTTGCCTAATCCCGCCAAACGTGACGAAATCTGTAGGGGATTGCGGCATGCACGGGTATTACCGCAGGCAAAAGGATTGCGTGATGGACCTGACAACACTCGCGGCGCGAACCTGCGATTTTATAGAGCAAAAGGGTGCGATGGGGCGGTATGCGACCGTCGTAGCGGATAGATTCGGAGCGCTGGGCAAGACAACAGAGACGCAGTTCCAAACGGTGCTATATCGTCCAATCGTTGGCATGATCCTGCAAGGCGGTAAGGAGGCGACGGCGGGCGGGCAGACGGTCTCCTATTCCGCCGGTGACTGCTTGATTGTTGCCCATGACCTACCCGTCAGCGGACGGGTGATCGGTGCGACCGCTCAGGCCCCCTATCTTGCGTTGGTGGCGCGGATTGATATCGGGATGCTGCGCAGCCTGTCTGAGACGCTCGATGCGGGGGAATTGGCCGAGGGCAATGTACACCCTTTATCGGTTGCTGCGGCCTCGGACGCGTTGCTGGATGTGTTCGCGCGCTATTTGGCCCTTGCGGATGAGCCGGACGCCCAAGCGGTCCTAGAGCCGCTGCTCCGCCGCGAATTGCATTACCGCCTACTGACCGCGCCCAATGGCGGGATGCTGCGGCGGATGATGGCGCTCGACAGCAGTGCCAGCCGTATCGCCAAATCGATCCGGGTGCTGCAATCGGACTTCCGGCATCCCCTGTCTGTCGATGGGTTGGCGCAGGCCGCCGCGATGAGTGCGTCATCCTTTCACCGCCACTTCAAGACGGTGACGGGCACGACGCCGCTGCAATATCAAAAGGATCTGCGGTTGCTGGAGGCGCAGCGCTTGTTGTCGCTGGATGCGCAACCCATAGCGCAAATCGCGTTTGATGTGGGCTACGAGAGCCCAACCCAGTTCAGCCGCGAATATGCGCGCCGGTTTGGGGCATCACCGAAGCTGCACCGGGGTCAGGTGATGGAGGTGGTCTGAGGGCTATGATTGCGGGGTTTGCAGCCCAGTTTAAAGCGTTGCTCGGCTAATCCCCGTCGGCGAAATCATCCCGGCTAAGCCCGTATTTCTGCATCTTCTCATACAGTGCTTTGCGCGACAGACCCAGCGCCTCATAAGTGTCTTTCTGGCTCCCTGCATGAGCACTGAGGCTAGCAGCGATCAGGGCTTTCTCGTGATCGGCGACTTGTTGCGCCAGCGGTGCGTCATGACTGGGCGCTGGTGAAGCCGGGCTAAGGTCGAGGCCCAGCACGAAGCGGTCGGCGGCGTTTCTAAGCTCGCGCACATTACCGGGCCAGCGCCGCGCGGCGAGGCCAGACAGGACCGCACCGGGGATTTCGGGCGCTTGGCGTTGGTAGCGCGCGGCACCCTGTTGGACGAGTTGCGCAAACAGCATCGCGATATCCTCACGCCGCTCGTCAAGGCTGGGCAGGCGCAGGCTAACCACGTTGAGGCGGTAGAGAAGATCGCTGCGAAAGCGCCCCTCGGCGGTCTCGACCTCAAGATCGGTTTTGGAGGCCGCGATGAAACGCACATCCAGCGGGATTTGATCGTTGGATCCCAGCCGCGTGATCGTGCGGTTTTGCACGGCGTGCAGCAGCTTGCCTTGCAGAGGCAGGGGCAGGCTGTCGATCTCGTCCAGAAAGATCGTGCCGCCGCGCCCATGCTCAAACTTGCCGTAGCGCGCGCGGGTTGCACCCGGATAAGCGCCTGCCTCATGGCCAAACAGCTCTGACTCGATCAGCGCTTCGGGCAGGGCGGCGCAGTTGATATGCACAAATGGGCCTTTTTCACGCGCACTGGCGCGGTGAAGCGCGTGGGCGGCGACGTCTTTGCCGGTGCCGGTGGCCCCGTAAATCAGTGCGTCGGCATCGGTTTGGGCCACGGCGCGCAATTGGCGACGCAAGGCGACGATGGCATCGCTGCGTCCTGTAAGGCGGGATTCCACGACATCGCGCCCGCCGACCTCGCGGCGCAGGGCACGGTTCTCCAGCGTGAGGCGGCGCTTGTCCAACGCGCGGCGCACAGAGGTGATCAGGCGCGCGGGTGCATAGGGCTTTTCGAGGAAATCATAGGCCCCATCGCGCATCGCACTGACGGCCAGTTCCACATCACCGTGCCCGGTCACGAGGATAATCGGCAGTTCCGGGTCGATCTCAAGCGCACGCTGCATCAAGGTCAGCCCGTCCATTGGTGACATGCGGATATCGCTGACGAGGATGCCGGGGAAGTGGCGATCAATCCGGGCAAGTGCTGCGTCGGCTTGGGCGAAGGTGGCGACATGCATATCCTCAAGCATCAGCGATTGCTCGGCGGCGTTGCGCAGGTGTTCTTCGTCATCGACAAACAGGACGGTTTCTTCTGTTGGTGCGTCGTCAGTCATAGGGGTGCAGTCTCCGGCGCGGCAGCGGTTACGAGGTCGATGGTGAACTCGGCCCCGCCCTCGGGATGGGTGCGCGCCAAAAGCGTGCCGCCGAAATCCTTGATGATGTTGTAGCTGATCGACAGGCCGAGGCCGAGGCCTTGACCAGGCTCTTTGGTGGTAAAGAATGGATCAAAAACTTTGCTCAGCGCGTCTGCCTCAAAGCCGGGGCCGTGGTCGCGTACCGCGATTTGCCAGCCGGTTTCGGTCTGCGTGGTGGTAATGGTGATCGGCAATTCGGTGCGTCCGCCCAATGCGTCGAGCGCGTTGCTAAGCAAATTCACGATGACCTGTTGCAAGCGCACGCGCCCGCCCATGACCCATGGCTGGCCCTCGGGCGGGGTGAATACGATGCTGGCTTGGGCGGCGCTGAGGCGTGGCGCCATCAGGGCCACCGCGTCCTCGATCACCGGAAACAGCGGGATCGGCCCGATCTTTTCCTGAGGACGGCGTGCGAAGTTGCGCAGGTGCTTAGAGATCGATGCCATGCGATCGGCCATATCCGAGATGTGGCTGACATTCTTGCGCGCCTCATCCGCGCGGCCTCGGTCGAGGAAGGTCGCGGCGTTGTCTGCGTAAGCTTTTACGGCGGCGAGGGGTTGGTTGAATTCGTGGCTGAGGGCTGCTGACATTTGCCCAAGGGCCGCAAGCTTGCCGGCTTGGACAAGTTCGGTCTGGGTGCGGCGAAGTTGTTGGGCTGTTGCAGTGCGCTCTGCCACCTCGGCTTTGAGGTCGGCGGTGCGCTCAGCCACGCGCTGCTTTAGCAAGGCTTGGGTCTCGCGTTGGTCCTCCAGCCGTTCCAGCAGACGGTGGCGGCGTTGCAGAACAACCGCACCGAGCATCCCCGTCAGCAAGATCGCAAGCACTGCGACGGTTAAAGTCAACTGCGCCTGCGCGCGCGCGGGGCCCGTCGGGGTAAGGATCGACACTCGCCATCCGGCAGCCGCAATCAACCGCAAACCCGTTATGTATTCGCTTTGTATACCTTTTGATGTCAAGGTGATGAGGTCAAGCTCACCGGTGAGTGGCACGCGCTTTTGCTGCAGTGGCGTCAGGCGATCAAGCGGGAATTGCCGCGTCTCGGCGATCCGCTCAAGCATTGCCTCGTTGACCACACCGAGAGTGCGAAAGAGCCAGTCTTGACGGCTCGACATGAACACCACGTTGGAGCTGTCGGTCACGATCAGGTCTGCGCCACCGTCGCGCCACGTATCCTCAAACCGGTCCATGGTGATTTTGACGGCCACGACGCCGACAATGTCAGTGTCCTCGATCACCGGGGCGGCGAAGAAATAGCCGCGCTCGCCCGATGTTGTGCCGAGCGCATGAAAGCGGCCCGTGCCCCCCGCGAGCGCTTGGGTGAAATAGGGGCGGTAGTTAAAGTTACGCCCGATGAAGCTGCGGTCGGTACGGTAGGAACTGGCGGCGATGGTTAGCCCGCTGGGGTCCATGACATAGACGTCCGCCACATCGAGCGCGAGGGCGGTTTGGCGTAACTGCTCGTTGCTAAACGGCAGCACGCCGGAATTGGTAGGGTCGCGCAACAGCGTGCGCAGGATCGGGCGTTCGGCGAGCAGACTTGGCAGCGCTTCAGCCCGGCTGAGCGATCCGCGCAGCACCTCAGTGGCAAGGCGCAGGGTCGCGTCGCTGGACAGGCCCGCTTGGGTTAGAAAATACCGCTCCGCCTTTGGAAGTGCTGCAACGCTCAGCGCAAGGGCCACCGCGACGCACAGCACCAGCACCTTGATAGAGCGGCGCAATCGAGGCGAAGCGGGGCTGGCGTCGGTCATATGCGCAGGGCCCTAGGCCTGAGATAAGGCCGCGATGATTGCCCCGAAATCACTGGCCTTCAGTGACGCTCCGCCGACGAGGGCGCCGTCAACATTAGACACAGCAAAAATCTCGGCCGCATTCGACGGCTTCACCGAGCCGCCATATAGAATACGCAACGACTGGCCTATCTCTGAGCCAAAGCGTTCTTCCAGTCGCATCCGCAGGTAATCATGCACCTCGCCGATTTGATCTAGGGTTGGCGTGCGTCCGGTGCCGATGGCCCAGACGGGCTCATACGCCACGATCAGATTTTGGCCAGTCGCGCCATCGGGGATGGAATTGGCAAGCTGGCCGCCAATGATGTCGAGGGTGTTGCCTTGGTCGCGCTGCTTGTCCGTCTCGCCGACGCAGACGATAGCGGTGAGGCCATGATCCCACCCGGTTTGGGTCTTGGCGCAGATCAGCGCATCAGATTCAGCGTGATCGGCGCGACGCTCGGAATGGCCCAAGATCACATGGGTCGCCCCCGCATCGCGCAGCATCAATGCTGAGACGTCGCCAGTATGCGCGCCGCTGGCATTTTGGTGGCAATCTTGCCCGCCAATATGCAAGGCAGTGCCGCGCGCCGCATCGGCCGCGCGCGATATAAACGTGGCGGGCGGGCAGATCAGCACCTCGGGGATATGGTCGCTGGGGGCGTTGCCGGCGATGCCCGCAAGCTCCGTCAGGGACTCGATCGTTCCGTTCATCTTCCAGTTGCCTGCTGCAAACTTGGTGCGCATCGGTCCCGTCCCTTTGTTATGACAAGCACCAGCCTTGGCAACCTGTGCGGCAAGGGTCAAGGCTTGGTGGTGTTTTGCGAGTTGTGCGGGGGTGGTGATCTAGAGGTAATTGATAGCGCTGCGCGAATGGCTGGCGACGACGTGAGCCTTGCAGCGCTTGGGTGCGGATTGCGCAAGACGTGCGGGCCTGCTGCTTAGAAATGCCGCTTCAGAATTAGAGGTGCGCGAGCGCCCGTCTGGCCCAATCGCAGGCAACATCGGGGTCGTCTTGGGCACCCTCGGGAAGGGTCCAATACGGCATCGATGAGGATTTGCCGGTATCGCGCGTGTAGGTCCATTGCTCGCAGCCTGCCGCCTGAAGCATAGGCACAAAGCCGGGCGCGCCCTTGATCAGGATGCCAAGCTCAGTATGGACCATCGCAAAGATCGTACCGTCTTGATACAGGCATAGGCCGCCCATCATGCGCCGGGTTGTTACAGCGTCGAGGTCAGAGAACAGCTCAGTTGCAAAAGCGATTTCTTCGGCAGTGAGGCTCACTTCACCATCTCGGTCGTCAAGTCTTCGACGTCCTTGAATTTGATCGATTCGCCACACCCGCAAGCATCCACGACGTTAGGATTACGGAATTTAAAGCCCGCCTCAAGCAGGCTGACCTCGTAATCGATCTCGGTGCCGAACAGGAACATCTGCGCCATAGGGGCGATCATCACGCGCGCGCCGTCTTGCTCGACGACCTCGTCCATCGGATCGACCTCGGTTACATAGTCCATGGTGTATTCCATACCCGCGCAACCGCCTTTTTTGACGCCAATGCGAAGGCCTTGGTGACCATCTTTTTGCATCAGCTTGGCGATCTGCTTTGTAGCAGCGGTGGAGATCGAGACGGCTTGCTTGCCGGGGATGCCGAACATTATGGGCGCTCCTTATAATACTTGAGTCGTAAGGTAGGGTATTGGCGAGGTCATCTCAAGGGCAGCGGTGGTCACGGTTTGTTATGGCTTGAGGGCCAGGATGTCGGAGGGGGGGCGGATCGAAGCGATTTCAGACGCGCAGTGGAATTCGTATCCTTACGGACCGACTTGTGCACGGGCTTGACTGAAGCCAATGAGCCAGCAGGCGGATCACCGATACCCCTACGAGCTTAGTGATCGGCCTCCTTTTCAGTTAACCAACATGCTACAAAGCGTCGGTTACATAAAGCCCAGCTCTAGCTTGGCTTCGTCGCTCATCATGTCCATGCCCCAAGGCGGCTCCCAGACCAACTCGACATTCACTTGCTTTACGCCGGGCAAAGGCTCCACTGCGTCGGCAACCCAGCCGGGCATTTCACCGGCCACGGGACAGCCCGGTGCGGTAAGGGTCATGGCGACATTGATCTCGGACTCGGCCGAGATGTCGATGGTGTAGATCAACCCTAAATCATAGATATTAACTGGAATTTCAGGGTCATAGACCGAGCGTATCGCCTCGACCACGCCATCATAGAGCGGATGATCGGTGCTTGACGGTTTGATCAGGGGGGTCCCCTCAAGGGGGGTCGCATCGTTGGCCATTGGGCGCCTCGGTATAAGTTGTTGAGTCTTTATATAAGGATTACGCGGGGCACGTCCAGCCCAACACGCCCTAGCAAGAACCCAAACCCGCCACGACCCCGCCGCATTTGGGGGTAAGGTTAATAGTTAGTTAGGGTTAAAGGACTTAGTTCACCCATGTTAATGGCTTCAATCGTAGCGTCCATGATGATGGGCGGATTCTTACTTACCGTCACAGGTGACACCGATGATGATATCTCGGTGGACGAAAGTGACGCAGAGGCAGGTCACGACCTGTATGCTGATGACGGCATGGGCGAGGGCTCCGGCACCGATGGTTGGGGCGATCTGCTCAGCGACCTGATGGAAGACGACGCGCTTGTTGGCGGGCCCGAGGCGATCAATGCCGGGGCCGAGAGCACCGAATTTGTCGAGACACAGGATTTTGCCGGGGACGACGGGTTTGACGCCGACGGGTTTGAGCAAGACTTCGCACAGGACCCCGACGCCGAAGATGGCCCCTGGACAGAAGACGGCACAGAGATCGTTGTCGACGACTTTATCCCCGGCGAGGACGAGTTGATCCTTGGCTATAATGCGGATGATGCCGCGCCGAAGATTGACTTGTTCGGCGATGCAGCAGGCGATGCGCTGGTATTTGCGGACGGGCATCTGACCTTCAAGATTGTCGGTGGCGACGGTCTTGTGATCCCAGAAGATGTGACGCTAGTGGCAGAAACTGACGCAGTCCCCGTGGCTGAGACTGTGCCTGCATAGGCTCGCCCGGGCATGATCATCGCGTCGTGAACAATTGACGAAAAGTCACGGCATTTTCCACAAATCGCCCCGGTTCCGCCGTAACTGACCCCCATACCGATCTCAAACGAGCGCTTTGAATAAGGAAACGCCGCGATGTTGATGCTTGGTATTATGACTGCCACCCTTCTGGTCGGAACCATTGGGTTTGCGATTGCAGATATTGAAGTCGAAGTCGCACTGGACGAAGACCCTGATGGCCAGCTCACGGCACAAGACGATAACTTCGTCGGCACCACAGGTCTTGATGACATTCTAGGCGGCGAAGGCGACGACCTGATTGCAGCCGAGCAAAGCCCCGATGATGTGTTTGGCGGACCGGGCGATGACCGTCTCGTAGGCGGCGCGGGCGCGGACGAGATCCGGGGCGGCGAGGGCAATGATGTGGTCTCCACCGGCACCGGAGATGATGCGGGCTTTGGCGAAGATGGCAACGACTCCGTACAGGGCGGTTCTGGCAATGACTGGATTACCGGCGGGGATGGCAACGACTTCGTCAAAGGTGATGAGGGCGATGACGTGCTGTTTGGCGGCGCGGGCACCGACACTCTACGCGGTGGCACAGGCAATGACATCTTGGTTGGCGCAGATATTTTCCGCGAAAGTGAAGAAGAACTTGGCGGCGTTAACCTGACATTCCAAGACACCGTGCTCTATGACACCGACGCAGATGATGGCGACTTTCTGAGTGGTGACGAAGGGGATGATGTGCTGATCCTCGGCTCAGGCGACTATGCGATCGGCGGCGAGGGGCGTGATACCTTCATGACCGGTATCTGGGCAAAGGGCGAAGCGTCGATCATCGAAGACTATGACCCTGAAGAAGAGAATATCCTCGTCTCCGTCGATGCCGCGCAGCCGCTGCCCGTTTTATCGATTGTTGACGACGGCGACGATGCTGTTGTGTTGATGGATGGTGCCCCCCTCATGGTGCTTTTGGGCAATGCCGGGTTGGTTCAGGCCAGCGATATCACATTCACGACCGATGTTTTTGACACCCGCCCCGACGATCCCGCGCTCTAAGGCAGCTCCACTGGGTCTTGCCGCGCTCAGCTAAGCGTCTATGACAGTCGGCTGATCCAAATTGGCAGGCCTGAACGATGACCGAACGCTTTAACTTTTCCCTGAACGCCACTGACGGCAAGGCGCGCACTGGTGTGATCGACACGCCGCGCGGCGAAATTCGCACACCTGCCTTTATGCCGGTGGGCACGGCTGCGACAGTCAAGGCGATGATGCCTGAAAGCGTGCGTGCGACCGGCGCAGATATCTTGCTGGGCAATACTTACCACCTGATGCTGCGGCCCACTGCCGAGCGGATCGCCTCGCTAGGCGGTCTGCATAAGTTCATGAACTGGGACCGGCCGATTTTGACGGACTCGGGCGGGTTCCAAGTCATGAGTCTGGCTGAATTGCGCAAACTGACCGAGCAAGGCGTGACCTTTCGCAGCCATATTGATGGGTCCAAGCATATGCTATCGCCCGAGCGGTCGATGGAGATTCAGAAGCTGCTCGGCTCAGACATTGTGATGTGTTTCGACGAATGCCCGGCACTGCCTGCGGATAAGAAGCGCCTTGATGAGAGTATGCAGTTGTCGATGCGCTGGGCTGCTCGTTCGCGTGATGCATTCGGGGACCGGCCCGGACATGCGCTGTTTGGCATCCAGCAAGGCGGGCTTGAGCAGGACTTGCGGGCCCAAAGTGCCGAGAAGCTGCGCGCGATAGAGTTTGACGGCTACGCGGTTGGCGGCTTGGCCGTTGGTGAGGGGCAGGAGGCAATGTTCGGGTGCCTCGATTTCGCACCAGACCAACTGCCCGAAGACAAACCGCGCTACCTCATGGGGGTGGGTAAGCCTGACGACATCGTGGGGGCGGTTAAGCGCGGGATCGACATGATGGACTGCGTGTTGCCGTCGCGCTCGGGCCGGACAGGTCAGGCTTGGACACGGCGCGGACAGCTCAACATCAAGAATGCGCGGCACGCTGATGATCCGAGTCCGCTGGACGAGGATTGCAGCTGTCCTGCGTGCCAGAAATACTCGCGCGCCTATCTGCACCACGTGTTTCGGTCCAACGAGATGATCTCAGGCATGCTGCTGACGTGGCACAACCTGCACTACTACCAAGAGCTGATGGCCCAGATGCGCGCAGCGATTTCTGCAGGCGGGTTCGCGGGGTTCGAGGCACGGTTTCACGCGCAGCGTGCTGAGGGCGATATCGAGCCAATTTAAGTATTATTGGAACCCTGAAAGGGGTCGCAAAGCACAAATCCTTGTGGATGAGTGTGTCTGCACACTGGTCGACACCCACCCCAAGGGCTATGGTTATGACAACGCATGGCCGCCAGGGGTTGAACCCTCGCCTCGCCGCGAACAAGTAAGAGGGCCACAGGAGGCTTCCTACTTGCCGCACTTCGGGAGTGGCGGGCCTTGCTGACGTAAAGGACTAGTTAATGACTGATCAGAGCAGCCCATCTTTCCCGGTCTTGCCCCTGCGCGATATCGTGGTGTTCCCCCATATGATCGTGCCCCTGTTCGTGGGCCGTGACAAATCCGTACGCGCCCTCGAAGAGGTGATGCGCGATGACAAGCAGATCCTGCTGTCAAGCCAGATGGACCCTTCGGCCGACGACCCTTCGTCGGAAGGGATCTACCGCATAGGCGTGCTGGCGAATGTGTTGCAATTGCTGAAGCTGCCTGACGGCACTGTTAAGGTGCTAGTCGAAGGACGTGCGCGCGTGCAAATCGACCAGTTTCTCGACAATGAAGAGTTCTTCGAGGCGCAAACCACGCTTCTGGACGAAGAAGATGGTGATCCGGACGTTCTCGCGGCGCTGCAACGCTCGGTTGCGACCGAGTTTGAGCGCTACGCCAAGATCAAGAAAAACGTACCCGATGAGGCGCTTGCGGCTGTGATGGAGGCGACTGCTTCAGATATTCTGGCTGACCTCGTGTCCGGCCATCTGGGCATCGAAGTACATCAAAAGCAGGACTTGCTTGAGACGCTGAATGTGGCCGAGCGGCTGGAGAAGGTCTTTGGCCTGATGCAGGGCGAAATGAGCGTGCTTCAGGTCGAGAAGAAGATCAAATCTCGCGTCAAAACGCAGATGGAGCGGACCCAGCGCGAGTATTATCTGAACGAGCAAATGAAGGCCATTCAGAAGGAGCTTGGTGACGGCGACGAGGGCGAAGGCGAAGTGGCCGAGCTGGAAGGGCGCATTGCCAAGACCAAGCTGAGCAAAGAGGCCCGTGAGAAGGCCGATGCCGAGATCAAGAAGCTGAAGAACATGAGTCCGATGAGCGCGGAAGCGACCGTCGTGCGCAACTATCTTGACTGGATGTTGTCGATCCCGTGGGGCGAAAAGTCCCGCGTGAAGAAGGACTTGAGCAAAGCGCAAAAGGTTCTCGATGACGATCATTTCGGGCTTGAGAAGGTTAAAGAACGCATCATCGAATATCTTGCGGTTCAGCAGCGCTCCAAGAAGCTAAAGGGACCGATTTTGTGTCTTGTTGGCCCTCCGGGTGTGGGTAAAACCTCGCTTGGCAAGTCCGTGGCAAAGGCAACAGGGCGCGAGTTTATCCGTATCTCGCTTGGTGGCGTGCGCGACGAATCTGAGATTCGCGGTCACCGTCGGACCTACATTGGCTCGATGCCCGGTAAGATCATTCAGGCGCTGATAAAGGCCAAGACCACG
>JAWUXZ010000044.1:0-22759 GCA_034111085.1 Dinoroseobacter sp. | reverse complement strand
CGTCCTACGCAGTGCCACGGCACCGGCCTCCTGGGCCGGCGTCAACGTCGTCTGCAACCGCTGGGGCGTGTGGCTGCGATCCGCGACGGGATCGCGCTTGCGCCACTTGTAGACGGTCTGCGGTGTCACCCCGAAACGCTCGGCAAGAACCGTCCCTGCATCATCGCTGTTTTGAATCGCAGCTCGGACCTTCGGCGTAGTCGTCGCTTGCTTGTGAAGATGGATCAGCATGGTCGTCCCCCGTCCCGAAGTTCCCTCAGTACCGATCTTGCCATGAACAGGGCCGAGCGCCGAGGGGAAATGTGATCATCCGGGATGGAACACCTAGCTCCTTACTAACGCTGCGATACCACCCCGCGCCGTCAAAATCGCCTCGCACAACTCGCGCACTGCTCCGTTCCCGCCCTCGGCCTTTGTGACGAACCGACAGACGTCCTGCACTGACCGCACCCCGCCCGGCACGGTCACTGGAAACCCGATCTCACGCAGAAGGCTCAGATCGTTCACGTCGTCGGCAATATGACAGACCTCATCAAGGCCAATGCCCATCTCGGCCACGATCTCGCGCATGGTGATAAGCTTGTCGTCGATCCCGGTATGGCAATAGTCGACACCCAAATCACTCGCCCGCAGCTTGATATAAGGTGTCGTGCTTTGCGAGATGAACGCCAGCTTCACTCCACTGCGCTGCACACGCTTCAACCCTTGACCGTCGAGCACGTGAAACCGCGCGAACCGTTCGCCCGAGTTGGTGTAATATAGCCCGCCGTCGGTCAGCACCCCGTCGATATCGCAGCATAGCAAGCGAATGCGGGCGAGGTCTGGGTGAGGTGTGATCAATGCTGGCATCGTGGTCCCCTACTTCGGTTTGGTAGGATTATCTACCACTTTGTCACCCTGCCCAGCCCCAGTCACAGTCGCCAGCAAAATACGCAAATCGAAAAAGAGACCACGCAGCGCGATATAGCGACTGTCCTCTAGGGCAAGGCGCTCAGGCGTGCTCATATCGACCCCCTTGATCTGACCTAGGCCGGTTATGCCAGGTTTGACATCAAACACACGCTTAGAAGCCCGCGCGGCAGTCAATTCGTGCTGAACGGGCAGACCGGGGCGGGGGCCAACAAGGCTCATTTCGTTGCGTATCAAGTTTATGATCTGGGGGGTCTCATCCAGCTTCGTGCGCCGCAAGAACGCGCCGATCCGGGTAACTGATGCAGAAGACAACTCATGGGTACCCGCTTGTTTGGTTCCCTCGGCCATAGTGCGAAATTTGTAGCAGGTGAACGGTTTTTGACCACGCCCGAGCCGCGTTTGCGCGAACAAACCAGAGCCGGGCGAGTCGCGTTTGACTAGCACCCAAACAATCAGCATCAGCCAACCTAGCAGCACAGCAATTGCAGCGGCAGCCACGAGATCGAGCGCTCGCTTAATATACCTGAAAAACGGGTTTCTGTCTTGGTCGTCGGTCAAAATGACCTCACGCGCGCCGTTGGCCTGAGGCGACAGCACTTGGGCTGCGATGCGGTCAATATGCACGGTGGGCTTGAGCGCGGCGAGCATCAAAAACCCGATCCGCGCGATCGGCTTCGGCAGCGCATTTAATCGCACAAACTTTCCAGCCCAATGGTCCCCATGCACGAGCGGCAGGTAAATCACTTCGCCTGCAATGCCCTTAGCCACCAGAACTGCGCCAGCGCCCGCACGTTTGCTGAGCGCGTATGCGGAGACGTTGCGCATGTCGAGCGCGTGAGTGGACGAGCCATAAATCAACCGCGGTATACCGGCGATTTTTGCCGCTTCGATCACGCGCTCAACCAAGCCCATATTGGCGTCCATAAACGCGTCGGCCGACCCAGTTTGCCCACTGTTCATCTTCGCCAGATGCAGCACGACGTCAAAGCCCGCGCCCTCACGGTGAAGGTCATCGTAGTCACAAACGCGGTGATCGGAAAACATCGAGGCAAGCGCAGTAGGATCACGACCGACTAGCAACATCACGCAACCCGCAGCGGCAAACCGCGCCACCAATTGCGGTCCTACAAATCCGCTCACTCCGGTTAGGACAATTTTCATCTCGCACCCTCATGACTGCCTGCAAATGCTTGCATCACGTGTCCTTTCGATCCGACCCGCACGGGGCCAGCCCCGGTAGCCGAGCATAATATTCCATAAAAGCCCCAACAACCGTGGCGACCGAGAATTCCTGCTTTGCACGCTTCAGCGCAGCAGCTCCAAGTCGCGCGCGCAACTCAGAATCAGCAGTCAGACGCCCCATTGCGGCACAAAGCGTGTCGGGGTCGCGCACGGGCACCAACAACCCGGTCTCGCCATCAACAACTGCGTCCTTCAGCCCGTAAATATCACACCCAATTGCCGGCAAGCCCATCGCCGCGGCTTCCAAGATGACCACACCGAAGCCTTCGCGGTGGCTGGGCAGGACCAGATAATCCGCTGCCGCGACAGCTACCTCTGGATGAGCGGTGAACGGCGCACGGATTATTCCATCCGTCGCATCAGGAGCGGCGCCTTCATCGGGCCCAACAAGCAGCAAGCGCGCGTTCGGATGATCGCCTTGCATCTTGCGAAAAGCAGCGACCAGATCGGTGACGCCCTTGTCAGGATTAAGCCGGCCCAGAAACAGCGCCACCACATGCTCATCGTCCAGACCGTAACGGGCACGCTCGACAGCACGCCGCGTTGGGTCAGCCGCAAACTTCTCAAGATCAACTCCGCCGATGGAGCCTTTCCCAAAAACTTCGCCTTGGTCGGGGCCCAACACATTCTCGTCGCGTAAATATGCCAACTCTGACTTCGACACGACCGTCACGTGGGTTGTCAGTAAAACCACGAGACGATCCAGGGCTTTGAATACCCCCCGTTTGAGGCCACGCGAATTCGCCCAAACCTCACCTTGAAACGTGTGGATGCGGACGGGAACCCGCGCGGCCCAGCCTGCAAGCGTTCCAAGAAGTCCGGCCTTTGGCGTCACGGTATGGACCGACGCAAAACGCCCTTTCCGCAATCTGGACCAAAGCGTCAGCAATGCGCGCAAATCAGCGAGCGGCGCAATCGCGCGCACAATCGGAATAATCTCATAGCGCACGGGCAAATCAAACGCCGCCAGCAAGTCCGGCCGATCGTTCGGCAGAAAAAGGGTCACATCATAGCTGTCCGCCAACGCCCTCAAATGCGGTTTCAGAAAAAACTGAACTTGCAGTGCGGTCGAGACGATCAACGCGATCTTTGGCTTAGAGGCGGTCATGCCCCGGACATAGGCCAGCCAGTTCGCTCCGAACATCCCAAATCAAACACGCCGACGCTATTTGCCTTCAGCCGCAACTTCGGCCGCGCGTATCGCAACAATTTCGGCTCCAAGCTCGTCCTGCCAAGGACCGAGGACTTCTTTTATGCGCCTTATATATTCGTCGTTCTGGCTGACGGGAACACCGGGTATGAAAGCATCGGCAACTTCGACCAGCCCGCGTCGGTCCATCTGATCATAAGCCTCGGCAATCTTGACGGCGCTCTCGTGTGAAATTCCCAAAGCCTCAAACGCCGAGCGGCCCATACGGATGGAGCTGTCATAGGTCTCGCGAATTATATCACGACAGCCGACGCCATAGAGCTCATAGACATGGTGGCGATTTCGCGCCCGTGCCAGCACATGCAAGTTCGGGTAGGTCTTGATGGCATATTCGACCAACTGGGTAATCTGGTCTTGATCGTCGATAGCAACGACCAGCAGCTTGGCCTCCGCAATCCCTGCGGCATGCAGCAAATCGGGGCGGGTCGCATCGCCATAGTATGTCTGCACCCCGAAGACGCGCATGTCATCGATTTGACGCGAATTGTAATCAATCACCGTCGAAGCGAAGCCAGCAGCGGTCAACATCCGTCCGACCATGCCGCCAACGCGACCACGCCCGGCGATAATAATATGGTTCGCCTCGGGAATATGATCGGCTTCGCGGGATTCGTCCTCGCTGTATTTCGGCGCGATCACGCGGTCATAAATTATAAACAGCGCCGGTGTCAGTAACATCGACAGCGCCACGACGAGCAGTAGCTGGTCGGACACCGCAGGCGGCATCGCACCGCTGGCAACGGTAAACGACAGTAGCACAAAACCAAACTCGCCCGCCTGCGCCAGCCCAAGCGCAAAAAGCCACCGATCCGCCCCGCGCAGCCCGAAGAAATAGCCCAGCCCCCATAGAACACCGCTCTTCAATACGATCAGCCCAAGCGTCAGTCCAAGGATCGTGCCGATGTTTTCAGCCAGCAGCACGAAGTTAATCCCCGCGCCAACGGTCATGAAGAACAGCCCAAGCAGCAGGCCCTTAAAGGGATCAATGTCGGATTCCAGCTCATGACGATATTCACTATTGGCCAGCACCACGCCTGCTAGGAACGTGCCCAGCGCAGGTGACAGGCCGACAAGGCTCATCAACAGCGCGATGCCGACGACCATCATCAATGCCGTGGCGGTGAACAATTCGCGCAGGCCTGCGCTAGCAATAAATCGAAAAATCGGACGGGTCAGGTAGCTGCCGCCTGCAACAACGGCACCAATGGCACCTAAGGTCACAAGCGCGGTCTGCCACCCGTTCAAACCATCGACAAAGCTGAGGGTCGCGCCATGGTCCCCATCGCCATCCGACGAATGCCCGCCAGCGGCCCCGTCAACCATTTGGGACGCTGCATCGAGCAGTTCTGGCAAGGCCAGCAGCGGAATAACCGCCAGCATTGGGATGACGGCAATGTCTTGAAACAGCAGCACCGAAAAGCTGGACTGCCCGCCATCAGACTTCATTAAGCCCTTCTCGTTTAGCGTTTGCAGCACAATCGCAGTCGATGACAGAGCGAGCACGAAACCAATGCAAAGTGCCACGCTCCAAGGCTGGCCAAAGGCCATCGAAACGCCCATCACCAGAAGCGTTGTGATCGCTACTTGACCGCCACCAAGACCCATGAGCTTGGCGCGCATCTCCCACAAGACCTTCGGTTCCAATTCCAGACCGACGAGAAATAGCATCATCACGACGCCAAACTCGGCAAAGTGCTGGATGGAAATCACATCAACGTTCAAGAACGCCAAGATCGGGCTGATCAGGATGCCTGCGATCAAGTACCCAAGGACGGATCCAAGCCCAAGCCGTGCTGCAATCGGCACGGAAATCACCCCCGCCGCAAGGAAGAGAAAGGCGAGAAACAGGAAATCGGTCATAGGTGGGCTTTCTGGGGCAAGGGCTTCGGCCATAAAAGCGCAGATACGCGCGGAAGGCTAAGGATTTGTCGAAGCACTCAAGCTAAGTGCCAAATGGCGGCTTAAGCTGCGATCGGTGGCCGACGACAGACACCAGCACAAATAGGAACATAAAGAATGTGATGTTGAGGTCTTGAAACAGCACCGTTTCAGTCAGCCCCAACCCAAACAGTCCAACCGGCACAACTAGGCCAAACCAACGCACATCCCATGCGTGTCGGGTTGCCCGAAGGCCTATCGAAATTGGAACCGCAAGAACCAAAAGAACCGCCAGCATCCCGGGCACGCCTGCTGCGGTGCCGTGGGTGAGCATGAGGTTATGAACATGGGTGAAGTAGTTGGATTCAGGCGGCGTCACAGCATAATAGGCCAACGTTCCGTCGAAGCGCTGGTGCATTCCCATACCGGCCCAAGGGTGATCCAAAATCACCGCAACCGCCGCCTTATACATGGTCAGCCGTTGCCCTGGCGAGTTTATCCAGTCTCCGTAGCCCGAATCCGAAACTGCTTGAAACAAAGGCATGCCTTTGGCCAATATAAACGGTCCGAGCATGACCAAGGACACCGCCAGTGCAAGCCCGCCAAAACTTAAGGCCAGCAGGCGTTTCTTGAGTGGCAGGTTCCAGATCAAGACCAATACGCTGATCAGCACCATCAGACCGAGCGCAACCAAAGCCCCTCTGCTCCCTTTCGCAATGGCGATCGACAAGATGCCCAGCAAAGCACTGGACGCGGCGAGCGATCTTTCCAGTGGCCCAGCCAAGCGCCAGCCCGCAAGACACAAGACCGATTGCAAAATCAGGATGCCTGAAAGGACGTTTGCATTGCCCGGAGCAAGCTCAGGTCTGTCAACGCCCATCATCTCGCTGACCCAGAGCAGCAAAAGAGCAGTCGGAACAGTTCCGATCATCGCCGCACGCCCAATACCTGAAAGCGAGATATCAGTGCATCGGTTCGGCAGGTGTAGTGCCAGCGGTATGAAATATATAAACGGACTGATCAAAATCAGCTCGATAAACCGACCCGGCTCGCTTCCATTCATGGCTGTGGTCACAGCCAGCACAGCAAAATAGATAACAAAGGCAGCGGCCAACAACCGCCCTTCGGCAGGGAACGGGCGCTCCCGTACCATAACCATCTGCCAAAGCGCGACCAGACCACCGATCAAACCAATGAGCGTGATCAGGCTTCCTGTCAGGCTCGCCGCTGCGATCATGACATAGCAAAACGTGGTCCACGGCGTAGCGGGCAAGCGCAGCAAGGTCAGTCCCATCGGCAGAAAAAGAAGGCTCAGCGTCCTTAACAACAGAACAGTCCCGAGATAAGCGCAAAATGGCGACCGACGTGAGCGTTGATACGTCTTGGCTGGCAGCAATCGTGTTCTGTGCTAAAGAAAGGGCCTCGCGCCGTTGCGGCGTTTGACGTGACCAACCCGGACCGATCCCATGCGCGCGCTTATTCGCCAGACTATCAATATGGACCGCGGCGGCAAAATCCTTTTGGTTTTGCTGGCCGATACTATCTTGATCATCGTGTGCGCGTGGCTCGCCTTGTTCCTGCGCGTCGGTGACCCGTGGCTCGAGACATTCCTGCCCGGCCTCGCAAGGCTGTTGATGTTTTGGCTGGTTGCAGGCGGCTTGATGTCGATGTTGCTTGAGGTGCCTTGGATCTCTGTGCGCAGTTTTGTTGCCGATAATATTGCCAAAATTGCGCTCTTATGCGCCACACTCGCTGGCTCTGGCTTCGTGCTTAACTTGATGTTTGACGCCGCCGCACCGCGTTCGGTTCCGATTATCTTTGGCCTTTTGCTGCTGGTCGGCATGGTCGGGTTGCGCATCGCACTCGTCTATACGTTCGAGCGCCTCAACCAAACTGGCGCACCGGGCGAGCGGGTCTTGATCTACGGAGCGGGGTCCGCCGGCCTGCAACTGGCCAAAGCGCTGGAACGGTCCGAGGACGCGCGAGCTTTCGCCTTCGTCGACGACAATCCGAACCTTCAAAACATGCGTTTGGGGTCGTTGAAAGTGCATGCGCCCGGCGATCTGAAGGCTGTGCTTCGCAAGCACGAGATAAGCCAGATCGTATTGGCAATCCCGTCGGCAAACCGCGCTCGAAAGCGCGAAATTCTGCTGGAGCTTCAGCAATATAACCGCAAGCTTTTGACCTTGCCGCATTTTGTGAACTTCATAAGCGGCGCATCCTTGACCGAGCAGTTGCGCAAGGTCACCGCCGAGGATCTGCTGGGGCGTATGGCGCGTCAGATCGACATGCCAGATATCAAGACCGCTTATACGGGGCGCAATGTGATGGTCACAGGTGCCGGGGGCTCGATCGGGTCGGAGCTATGCGTCCAGCTTGCCCTGACAGGTGCCGCGCGCTTGGTTCTGTTTGAGATTAGCGAAGTCGCACTCTACCAAATTCACCGCCAGATTGAGGCGTCCGGTTTTGGCGGTGAACTCGTTCCTGTTCTTGGCTCTGTCACCGATGCCGCCGGTCTTGGGCGCATCCTGAACGCCCATCAGATTGAGACTGTGCTGCACGCCGCGGCCTATAAACATGTGCCTTTGATCGAAGACAATGCCGTCGCCGGGGCCGCAAACAACGCGCTCGGCACACGTACGCTGGCATTGGCTTGTCAGGATGCAGGCGTTCGTAACGTGATCCTGGTATCCACCGATAAGGCCGTGCGGCCGACCAACGTGATGGGTGCCTCCAAGCGCTTTGCCGAAATGGCGATGCAGGACTTGCAGACCCGCAGCGATACGACATTGTTCTCAATGGTGCGGTTCGGAAATGTGCTCGACAGCTCAGGCTCGGTCATCCCGCTTTTCCGTGACCAAATTGCCAAGGGCGGGCCAGTCACTGTCACCCATCCTGACGTCACGCGTTTTTTCATGACCATCAGCGAGGCCGCGCAGTTGGTTCTGCTCGCGGGGACCTATGCGACGGGAGGCGAGGTCTATGTCCTAGACATGGGCAAGTCGGTCAAAATCATCGATCTCGCCCGAAACTTAATTGCGCTCAGCGGTTTGCATGAGAAAGCCAAAGGGTCTGAAATTGGCGATATAGAGATTGTATTTACAGGCCTGCGCCCGGGCGAAAAGCTTTATGAAGAGCTGTTGCTTGGCGACAACCTCGTGGGCACCCCGCATCCGAAAATTATGTGTGCGCGAGAAGATCACCTGACAGAGTTCGAGATGGCCGCAGCCGTACGCCGCTTGGAAAAGGCAGTCGAGGCAGGCGCGCCGGATGCCGTGCGGCAGGTCTTTCTGGACGTTGTTGATGGATTCTGCCAAGTGCCGCAAAGCGAGGGCGCGGAGACCCTCAAGCAAACCGAGACGTAATGGGAAGAGAGACATATCATGGCTAAATCCGTTGTCATCACCGGCGGCAATCGCGGCATCGGTCGCTCGCTGACAGAAGGCTTCCTTGCAGCGGGTTACAGCGTGGCAGTGGGCGCACGTCAGGAAATGGGTGTCGAAGCGCTGGCCCCCGGTCGTGTGAAGTTCGTACCGATGGATGTGCGCAATGAGGCAGATCATGTTCGGTTGACGCAGGCCGCCGCCGAGATGGGCGATGTGACCGCGTTTGTGAACAACGCAGGCTTCTCGGCATGGTCCCCTATTGGCGAGATCACGGACGATTTCTTCGACACGATGATGGCGACAAACCTCAAAGGTGCGTTCTGGGGCTGCAAGGCCGCCGCCGCCGTGCTTGTCGAAGGCGGGTCAATCATCAACATCTCGTCTATGGCGGCCAAGCGTGGCAGTGCCAATAACTCGGTCTATTGCGCCACGAAATTTGGTATGAACGGCCTGACACAAAGCCTCGCCAAAGAGCTCGGCCCACGAGGGATTCGCGTTAATGCGATCTGCCCAGTATTGGTGCGCACCGATGGCTTGATCGAGGCGTTGCAGGCCGAAAACTCGCCAGCCAAAGGCGATCCTGAGACGTTCCTTGAGAACTTTCGAAAAAGCCAAGCAGCCCTTGAGCGCCTGCCGACAGGGGAGGAGGTTGCTAATTACGCGATCTGGTTGGCGTCCGACCAGGCAAGCGCGATGACCGGCCAATGCGTCAACGTCGATTGCGGAGTGTTCCCACAATGAGCCGCGTTGTCGGGATTATCCCGTGCCACCTCGCCTCTGTCCGCTTCCCGCGCAAAATCCTGTTTCCCTTTGCAGGCCTTGCAATGGTCGAGCATGTCCGCCGCCGCGCTTTAATGGCCGAAGGTCTGGACGAGGTGATTGTGGCGACCTGCGACGACGAGATTGAGGCTGCGGTCAAAGCTGGCGGAGGTCGTGTCGTGCGCACCGCAAATACCCACACCAACGGGACCAGCCGCATAGCTGAGGCCGTTAAGGGCGTCGATTGCGACCATGTGATCTTGCTGCAAGGCGACGAGCCTTTGCTACTGCCCTCTCATGTCGAAGCGCTGATCGAAGGCATCCATGCCCATCCAAGGGCTGATGTCTGGAATGTCACGGGCCCGATCGAGGCCGAAGACGAACTTGATCGCCATTCATTCGTGAAGTGCAGCGTCGCCCCTGATAATCGCATCCTCTATTGCTTCCGCCGTTCGCCATCTGCTGCGGCCTTCGAGGTGCAGCAGCAATACATCCGCAAGATACTCGGGCTGTTTGCGTTCCGCCGCGATGCGCTGATCGAGATCGCCGCCGAGGCCCCCAGCCCGGTTGAGCAAGCCGAGTCTATAGAGCAAATGCGCCTGATCGAGTACGGGCGCACGCTGGTGTCGGTCCCCGTTGGTATCTCGCTGCCATCGGTTAACGAGCCACATGAGGCCGATATCGTGCTCGACAAGATTAGCCATGATCCTGTGCAGAAGGCGCTTCTGGAACGGGTGCTTGCCCACCAGTCGGGCTAGGTCGCGCATATGCTAACGCCCGATCAGATTGCCGTTGTGACGCCCACCAAAGGCCGGCCAAAGCAGCTAAATATGCTGCTGACGACGCTTGCGGCACAGTCGGTGCAGCTTGGTCAAATCCTGATTGCCGATGGCGGAGCGGACCAGCAGACCCTTGTCGAAGGCTTCGCGGACCGCCTGCCTGTTCAGTGGCTCGCCTGCCCCACGCCCGGCCAAATCCCGCAGCGCAATTTCGCGCTAACCCATCTGGCCGAAACGATCCGCGCGGTGATCTATTTCGACGATGATATCCAAGTCGCACCGGACGCGGTCGAGGTACTCGTCGCCTATTTCAACGCGCAATCCGTTCCACCCGGAGGAGTTTCCTTCAACTTAGGTAACTTTCCCGAGCAACCAGATTCGGTTTTTCGACGCCTGTTCTTGATGGGCACGAATCCTGGCGGGCGTATCCTCAAGTCCGGCTACAACACGCCCGTGGTCCAACCCGAGACGGACCTCAAGCACACCGATTGGCTGTTTGGCGGCGCAACCCTGTGGCGGCGCGATGTGCTGGGAACATTCCGTCTACCAGACCTGCCCTCTGACTGGGCTACCTGCGAAGACCTGATTTTCAGCTACCCAGTTTCCAAAGTTGAGCCCCTGCATGTCTGCGTCGCTGCTCGGGCAGACCATATTGATGAGGCTCGCATTCTTAGTGCCGCAGACTGCAAGAAGCGTGGGCGGGCGGCTGTGTTGTGGCGGGCTTGGTTCGTGCAGCGCAATCGCGACCTCAGCAAATTGGCCTTTTTGTGGATGAACACTGGCATGGTTCTGGGTTGGGCCGCCCGAGGCGTGCGCGGAAACCCCCTTGCTTGGGGGTATATGCACGGCACCCTATCGGGGATGACAACGGCGATGGCCCATTGGATCAAAGGCCAGGACGTCGGCTTAGCCCTTCGCTAAGCCAGACGCTATAATATGCCAGAGTTGCGGACTGAACTCGCCCTTCCCGTCCATCATCATTTCTGCACGACAATCAGCCCGGCGCGATCAGACAGAACCCGCGCCGCGTCACCCTCGGCCAACCCCAGCGCCGCCCATCCGAAATTACCGTTTAGGCGCAGCGGAGCACGCCGCCAACCACCACCGGACGCATAGGCGTAGCTGATGCCCGTGCGGCCCCACGGCCAAATCGAACCTTCTGGAACCTCGTCGAGCGACACCCCAGTCACTGCACCTTCGCCAGATAGATCTATCACAAGCGCGGCTTGCCCCTCGGCACAACCAGCCAGCTCAAGCGCAAGCCAACCCTCGGACAAAGGTACGATCTGGCAAGGTTTTGGCCCAATCGCTGCTACCAGCTCAGTTACACCATTCCAACGCACCCAAACGCGCTCAGGCCCAGCCGGAACCGTGATGCGAAGCACACCCATGTCGCGCAAATCGAACCCCGGCTGTATGCTTTGTAAAGCTGAGCGCGACAGACCCGTCGTCGTCTGGAAGGCTTTGGGATAGGGAACGAGCCTGACGTCGGCGTTGGGATTATACGTTCCACTCCAACCCGCAAGCCGTGCCGCAGGCTCTGTCAGTTTGGGATTGCTCATGGCAAGCGGTGTGTCTGTGCCAATCTCGTCCAGCGCCGTTGTCACAGACGCGGCAGCAATATCTGGCCAGTGGTTGTCGCGGACTTCTATCGCACTCCGCCCAAATACGAACACCCCGAGCCCAAGCGCCAAGGCCAGCAACTGACCGCGCCTTGCATCGCCGCGCGGAACACTTTCAGCCACGCCCAGCGCAGGAATTGCAAGCAAGGGCAATGTCAGTAGCAGCGCGAACACTGCTTGGCCAGGGCGTCCCGCAACAGTGAATGCAGCGACAAGCGGAATGACGAGAATGACCATAACTACAACGGACCGGAAGCCGGGCACGCGCTCGCCGTGGCGCAGGATTTGCAACAGGCCCAAAAGCGTTAGCGCGAGCGGAAGGATATCCCAGACTTGTAGGCTCAGGCCCCAGTTCGCCGAGCCGCGCATCATTTCGGCTAGGGCCGTCAGGTCAATCTCGGGACGCGGAAAGATCGGGTCAACGGACAGCGACGCGCGCTCGAGAAATGCGGCAAGACCAATCGATCCGGCAGCGATTCCCGCGATCTCGGCTGTCGCGCGGCGCCCCTCAATGAGCCCATCCACCCAGCGTTGCAGGATCAAAAGAAGCGCCACGATTGCGAAGCCCCATGCGGCAGGGTGAACCAGCAAAACAAGTGCACTGGCAAGATACAGCCGCAGCACACGCAGGCGCGGTGCGAGCATAGCGCTCAGCAAAAATAGGCCCGCACCGATGGAGGCACCTGTTTGCGGCATCAGCAAGTTCAGGCCTGTGAAGGGCAACAAAAGCAGTGCGCTGAGGGCCAGCAGGACGCCAGCACCATGCAGACGAGGCAAAAGTGCATAGAAACTCAGCAGGCCCAGCACCAGAAAACAGAGGCTCAGCGCTTCCATCCAGAACAGTTGCCAATCCCAAGGCAGATCGGCTGGCAGCGCGGCGAGCATTTGTCGGTGAACGCGCGCACCCTCGGCCCCGTTTGAAGGTGACAACTCAAGTGCGCCTATATCGCTGAGGCCAACCAGCAGGCGCAGACCCTCCGCGCCCGTGCGTGGCCCGTCGATGGACGGCAAGCTCCAGCCGATCCAGATCAGACCGAGGCCAAAAAACGCCAACACCCCCCCGGACAGCGCGGCCAAGGTTGTCTTTCGACGCAGTATTCTTCCAAGGCGCCACAACAAAAAAATCGCCTCCCAGCTAACGACGGGTTCACCATGCGGGCCGTCCTTGGTCAAGTCGGCAGATGCGAAGGGCTATGACCCAGACGGTATATGCGGATCGTTTTTCTCGCCCGGTTAAGGGAACAGATCGATGGGTCTACTTATTGCCGCTCAGTCGTCGAATTCGAAATCCGGCAGACTATCGAACGCAAGCTTCAAGGCTTCCCCCCAACCGTTGGATACTGTCTGAAAATAGGGATTGTCTTTGTCGATCCGCTGCCCTGCGCCCGCGCGGTAACTACCGCTCGCATAGGTCGAGATATCCAGCGGCATCCCAACCGACAGGTTCGCCTTGATCGTCGAATCGAAGCTGACCAGCAGGAGCTTAATCGCTTGCTCGAACGTCATCTCAGGCTCGTAGGCGCGGATCAGGATAGGTCGGCCGTATTTGGTTTCACCGATCTGGAAAAATGGCGTGTCATCACCGGCCTCGATAAAGTTGCCCTCGGGATAGACGAGGAACAAGCGCGGCTCGGATCCTTTGATCTGACCGCCGACGATAATTGTCGCGTTGAACCCAGAATCCGCGCGCGCGCCGGTATCTGCGTTGGCTCGGATCACCTCGCGCAGGGTCTGGCCCACAAGGCGCGCCACCTGAAACATCGAGGGCGCTTCGTAGATCGAGGAGGACCGTTCGCCCGGCGCTTTCATGCGCTCGTCCAGCAGCGATACCACCGATTGTGTCGTGGCCAAATTGCCCGCCGACAGGATTGTTACGACCCGTTCGCCCGGCTTTTCCCAGGTTTTCATCTTGCCGAAGGTCGAGATGTTGTCGATCCCCGCGTTCGTCCGCGTATCCGACATGAACACCAGCCCACGATTCAATCGCAGCCCCACGCAATAGGTCATTTCCCTGAGCCCCAGTTTATCTGATTATTGCTGTTGCACCTGCAACTGCACTTCAAGCCGCTCGGCACCTTCACCGAACCGCATGCCAGATACAGGCGCTGCATCGCTATAGTCCAGCCCCGTTGCTACGCGAACATAACGCGCGTCAGGACAGACCGAATTGGACACGTCAAACCCGACCCATCCCAGCCCTTCGATATAGACCTCGGCCCAAGCGTGGGTCGCGTCTTGGTCGATCCGGTCTGACATCATCAGGTAACCTGAGACATAGCGCGCCGGGAAGCCCATCTGGCGGGCCGCAGATATGAAGACATGGGCGTGGTCTTGGCAAACCCCAGATTCGGAAGCCAGCACATCTTCGGCGGGCGTCGTGACCGAGGTGCGTCCCGGCTGATACGGAACTTGCTCTAGAATTGCCTCAGACAAGGTATGCATCCGCGCCAGATCGGATTCGCCGCTCGCCATATCGCGCGCGAGCTTGCGTACCAGTGGCCCGGCTTTGGTCAGAGGCGTCGAGCGTTTGAACATCCACAGCGGCAGGAACCCCGAATGTTCGCCGAATACGCCATTGAGGTCTTCTACCTCCACTTCGCCAGAGCAGGTGATCGTGACATCCTGCACACCTTCGTCGAACGAGATCAGCTGGACCGAGTTATAATGCTCGTCCTCAAACTCCACCTCGCAATGCCCGCCCTCGACGGTCGTGGTCCAGCTGTGGACCTGCTGGCCGGGGCGAGATTTCGGTGTCACGCGCAGTTGCTGCAACGCGTAAGGCACAGGCGTGTCGTAGCGGTAGGAGGTGACATGGGTAATTTTCATCCGCATCGCAGCTACCCCGTAAACCTATAATCGGCCTCGATCTGCTGACCAAGTGCGTTGTTATCGTGAATGAAGGTCTGCAAAAACTCGTGCAGGCCTTTCTCGAAGATCATGTCGATGCTGGCATCGCGGAAGCGCTGGTGAATCTCGTCAGAGGTATCATGGCAGGGCAAGTGTAGCCCGTAATCCGTTTCCAGATATCCAAGGTTGGCGCAAATCTTGGTGTAGCAAAACGCCAAACTGCGCGGCAGGCGGCGATCAAGCGTCAGGAACTCGGCGATTTGCAGCGGCTTCGTCTCATAGCCGTGCAGATAGCGGAACGACCCGTCCGCACTGACCGACCGCAGGATCGTTTCCCACTGAACGTTGTCAATTGAGGTGCCGACATGATGCGCCGACGGCAGCAGCACATAGTACTTCACATCAAGGATCCGCGCAGTGCTGTCAGCGCGTTCGATAAACGTCCCGATGCGTGCGAAATCGTAGCTGTCATTGCGTACCATCGTCCCATGCATCGCGCCGCGCACGAACGCACTGCGCTGGCGGATCGTCGACAGCACAAACGGCAAATCCCGGTCGGGCACTTTGCGTGCAAGCGCGTCGCATAGCACCATCCAGCATTCATTGACGGCCTCCCAAACCTCTCGGGTCAGGGCGGTGCGCACTGTTCGGGCGTTGTTGCGCGCGCCCTCAATCACCGACAGAACTGACGAGGCGTTGTCAGGATCGCGCAGGATGAAGTCGATCACCAAGTCGCCTTCAAATGTGTCGTATTTCTTTAGGTAAGCGTCCCGCACACCAGCTGTGGCGACGATGGAATCCCATTCGTCCGGCGCAGTGCTAGACCGCGTAAGCGCAATCCTTTGCCCTGCACTGATCAAGCGCGCCAGGTTTTCGGAGCGCTCCATATACCGGAATAGCCAATAAAGACCGCCTGCAGTTTTGCCCAGCATCGCTTAGTCCTCCAGCACCCAAGTGTCCTTGGTGCCTCCGCCTTGGCTGGAATTTACGACCAGCGAGCCCTTTTTCAGCGCCACTCGCGTCAAACCGCCCGGTGTGATGTCGATCTTGTTCGGAGACACAAGTGCGAAGGGACGCAAATCTACATGGCGCGGGGCAAGACCCGCCTTGGTGAAGATCGGCACTGTCGAAAGCGATAGCGTAGGCTGGGCGATATAATTATCGGGCCTAGCAATCAGCTTGTCGCGGAATGCAGCGATCTCTTTCTTGCTGGCCGCAGGGCCGACAAGCATTCCGTAGCCGCCTGAGCCATGGACCTCCTTCACCACAAGATCTGCGAGGTTATCAAGGACGTAGGCCAGCGAGTCCGCCTCAGAGCAGCGCCATGTCGGCACGTTCTTCAAGATCGCCTTCTCGCCAGTATAGAATTCTACGATATCGGGCATGTAGCTGTAGATCGCCTTATCATCGGCAATCCCGGTTCCCGGTGCGTTGGCTATCGTGATCCCGCCCGAGCGGTAGACATCGAAAATGCCAGGCACGCCCAACAGGCTGTCGGATCTGAACGTCAGCGGATCAAGGTAGTCGTCGTCCACCCGGCGGTAGAGCACATCAATCGCCGTGTAGCCTTCGGTAGTGCGCATGGCGATGCGGCCATTGACGACTTTCAGATCGTGGCCTTCGACAAGCTCGATCCCCATTTGGTCGGCGAGGAAGGAGTGCTCATAATAGGCCGAGTTGTGAATGCCCGGCGTCAGGATCGCCACCACTGGCTTCTCGCCCGCGCAAGTCGGCGCGCTGGCCGATAGCGAGCGGCGCAGCAGACGTGGGTAATTGCTGACCGGACGCACGCGGTTCTTTATGAACAGCTCTGGGAACATGTGCAGCATCGTCTCGCGGTTCTCGAGCATATACGACACGCCAGACGGGGTGCGAGCGTTGTCTTCCAGCACATAGAACTCTTCCGGTCCGGTGCGCACGAGGTCCGTGCCAACGATATGTGTGTAGACTTTGCCGGGGGGCGTGACGCCGATCATTTCGGGCAAGAAGGCCGGATTATTGGCGATCATCTCGACCGGAATGCGCCCAGCGCGCAGAATTTCCTGACGGTGGTAAATGTCATAGAGGAAGGCATTGACCGCGCGCACACGCTGCTCAATCCCGGCGCTCAGCTTGGCCCATTCGCGGCCAGACAAAACACGCGGAACGATATCGAAGGGGATCAAGCGCTCTTGGGCTTCGGACTCGGCATAGACGTTGAAGGTGATGCCGGTCAGGCGAAACAACCTCTCGGCCTCAGCCGCTTTACGCCGCAAGCGCTTAGGGTCTTCGGCACCGAACCATTTATCATAATCGGTATAGGGCGCACGAACTTGGTCCGTTGTGCCCATCATCTCATCAAAAAATACGCGTTCTGCCATGGGTTTAGGCTATCGCCAATTCCGCTGACCGCAAGCGGGTGCAGACGTTAACCTTTCAATCCTCGGAAATCAGCATGGCTTTTGCACATAGCGCCTAATTTTTAGGCGTTGGCATTTTGCAGATGCGGCAACGCCCCTCTTTCGCAGGCCCCATCGATCCGCTATGGGGGCGCGTCATACCCGACACGTATAAAGGAGAGGTCCATATGGGCTATAGGGTCGTCGTCGTCGGCGCCACGGGCAACGTGGGTCGCGAAATGCTGAACATTCTGGACGAGCGCCAGTTCCCGGTCGATGAATTGGCGGTGCTTGCGTCGCGTAAATCGCTCGGCTCCGAGGTCAGCTTTGGCGAAAAAACCCTCAAGACCAAAGACCTTGAGACCTTCGATTTCACCGGATGGGACATTGCGCTGTTTGCAATTGGCTCGGGGCCAACGAAAGTGCACGCGCCGCGCGCTGCGAAATCAGGCTGCGTTGTCATCGATAACTCGTCGCTCTATCGCTATGATCCTGATGTGCCGCTGGTCGTGCCCGAGGTGAATCCCGAGGCGGTCGAACGCTATACAAAGAAGAACATCATCGCGAACCCGAACTGCTCGACAGCGCAGATGGTTGTGGCGCTTAAGCCGCTGCATGACCGTGCGCGGATCAAGCGTGTTGTCGTGTCGACCTACCAGTCGGTTTCTGGCGCCGGCAAAGATGGCATCGACGAGCTGTGGGATCAGACCAAGTCGATCTACAATCCGACCGACAACAAGCCGCCGAGGGCGTTCACTAAGCAGATCGCGTTCAACGTCATTCCCCATATCGACGCCTTCATGGAAGACGGTACGACCAAAGAAGAATGGAAGATGGTCGCCGAAACCAAGAAGATCATCGACACCAAGATCAAGGTTACGGCCACCTGCGTGCGCGTGCCCGTGTTCGTTGGCCATTCCGAGGCGATCAATATCGAGTTTGAGGAGTTCTTGGACGAAGACGAGGCTCGTGACATCCTGCGTGAAGCCCCGGGGATCATGGTAATCGATAAGCGCGAAGACGGTGGGTATATCACCCCTGTCGATTGTGTTGGCGATTACGCGACGTTCATCAGCCGCATCAGACAAGACTCGACAATCGATAATGGTCTGAACTTGTGGTGCGTTTCCGACAACTTGCGCAAAGGAGCCGCACTCAACGCGGTCCAAATCGCCGAAACACTTGGCGCGCGCTGCCTGAAAAAGGGCTAGGCGCTAGATTGCGGCTGGCGCTGCTGACCTAGGTCGCGCCAGCCCGCATTTCCTAGAAATCTATGATTGCATCTTCCAGCAGAAAATCAGGCTGGCGCGCGGGCGTAGCCCCCGGAAGTGGGCCGCCAAACCGTTCCATTAGCTTTCCATACCCCGGACCCAGATCGGACGCGGTGCAGATCCGCGCGTCACCCACAAGTCGGTAGAGCGCCAAACCACCGCCCACATGGCGCAGAACGTAGCCCTTGTTGGCCAGCCGCGCTTGCAGTTCAGGCCAATCTTGCGCCTCAGCTAGGTCATGGGCAAGTTCCGCGCGCACCGGAGCAACCTCTACCTCCAGCGCTCTTAACCGTTTTCCAGCCTTACGACGTGCGCGGCGCAGCTCGGCAGACAAAGCATCACGCACAATTTGGCCAACGGTCAGATCGCGGGATCGTGCCAAATTACACGCCTCCCGCAGAAGCGGGTCGGGCAGTTTCAGAATCGTTTCATGTGTCATCATGCCAGCAGCATGCGCGGGAGTAGTTAATCAGGGGTTAAGCGCCGCTTTCCACGAGCGCTTTGAGGTTTTCCAACCCCGCCTCGTAATCCGCCCCAACCCAGCGATCCATCATAAGGCCCATATAACGACCCACCGGATTTGTGCCCATATCGCTGACAAGCGTCCATGTCACTTCAGTCGAGCCACCGCTGCCTTCGAGAATAAACGCCGCCTTCGCAGTGCCCATATCGCCAAAATCAAGCGCCGTCTCAACCAGCTCGTTCTCGACGCTGACCACAATTTCTTGGCGGCCATTGCCCACGGCCGGTTCGTCAGATTGCCATTCAAGTGTGTTGCCAACGCCCATTTCTGGTCCGCTATATGCCAATTGCACCTCAGGGTCGCGCGCCAGCCACGGCGACCAGCCTTCGGTGCTCTGCATAGAATTCACATGGGGGAAGATTGCATCCGGCGCCGCCTCGATCATCACACTGCGTGAGATCGTCACTTCTTGTGGCAACAAATAGGCCCCACCGATGAAGGCAGCCCCCAAAATCACGATCACGCTGATCAGTCGCTTGAGAAATTTCATTGGCTCTCTCCCTGTTTTCCGGACCTGTCATAGCACAAAAAACAGGCAACCGCCTAAAAACGTTCCGCGCGCAGCACTTGGCAATCGGTGACACTGACCACACCGATCTGACGCTCGACCACCGCGAACGCGGCATCCAGCATTGCGTCTAGGCGCTCTTCGCGGATGATACAGACCACCGCGACCATACCGCCGCTGATCTGGCCTTCGCGGCTCCAGACCCCTGAGCTGCCGGACCCGCCATGCACCGGCAGCACCGTGAAACCGGTCACGCCCGCCTTGTCTAGCGCGTTCGCCAGCCGTCGCTGCATTGGCGCTTCGATGATAATCTCGACCCGTTTTGCGTTATGACGCTCCATTGCTTATCCCCCAGCGAAAGTGGTGGCCAAAGCCACGTAAATTGGAATGCCGAGCGTCAGGTTGAACGGAAACGTCACACCCAGCGACAAGGTCAAATAGATCGATGGGTTCGCTTCCGGAAGTGCCACCCGCATCGCCGCTGGCACCGCAATATAGCTCGCGGACGCGCTTAGCACCATGAACAGGGCAACCCCCCCGGTGGACAGGCCCAGCAGTAAGCCGGTGCCTAGGCCAATGAGGCTACCGATCAGCGGCATCAGCACGCCGAACGCGAGCACACCCTTGGTCAGCACTCCGCGCGCTTCACGCAACCCGCGCCCCGCCACGAGGCCCATGTCCAGCAGGAACAGGCAGAGCACGCCCTGGAAAGGTGAGACGATGAAAGATGCGATTAATGCCAAGCCTTCGGCTCCGGTGATCAGACCGATAAAGAAAGCCCCTACGAGCAACACAATGGAGCCGTTCAGCAGAATCTCTCGCACAAGGCCGTCTTCCATATCCGTCTTCCCGCCCCCTTTGGTCACGAGATAAAGCGCCGATAGGATCGCTGGCGCTTCCATTACTGCCGCGACCGCCACCATAAACCCTTCGCCCGGAATGCCTTGACCCTGCAGCACCGAACTCGCCGCCACGAAGGTCACGATGGAGATAGATCCGTAATGCCCGGCAACCGCTGCTGCGTCGGTGACGCTTAGTTTGGTCATGGTCTTGAGAAGCCCGAAGGCGATGAACGGTAAAAAGAAGGACAGCACGCCGCCTGCCAGCAGCGACAACAGCAACGTCGCGTCCACACCGTGATCCGCAACCGCCGCCCCGCCTTTGAAACCAATAGCAAACAGCAGGTAGATCGACATTCCCTTGGCCACCGCCTCGGGCACTGTCAGGTCCGAGCGCGCGAACGCCGCAACCAGTCCCAAGGCAAAACACAAGATGATCGGCGACAAGAGATTGTCCACCGCGAGGGCAAAAATTCCGTCCATGATAGCTTCCCGTTCAGTCTTGCCTTCGCCTAAAGGTCGCGCCGCAAAGCGTCAACTAAACCGCGATAAAGGCATTCTCAGCAGGAACATAACTGTGCAGGCGGCCATTGCCGATTTCGGCCCAAACGCCGTGGACGCTTAGGCGACCTTCCTCGACGGCATCGCTGACATACGGAAAGGTCATCAGATTTTCGAGCGCAATGATAATCCCCTGTTTTTCCAGTGCACTTGCGCGCTCATCTGGGTCGTTGATGCTTTTGACATGGCTATAACCAGGGGCCAAAATATCCAACCACCGCCCGAGGAAACTGGTCTTCTTCTCTAGCTCAGGCGCGTGGCCCTCGCACATATCCATGCACCCACGCACGCCACCACAACTGGAATGTCCGATCACGAGAAGATGCGCTACCTTCAACTGTGTGACGGCATATTCCACCGCCGCAGAGGTGCCGTGGTGATCGCCGTCGGGATTAAAGGGCGGAACGAGGTTGGCAATGTTGCGGTGGATGAACAACTCGCCAGCATCCGCGCCGAATATGGAGCTCGCGTTAACGCGGCTGTCACAACATGAGATTACCATCGCGCGCGGGCGTTGGCCTTCCTCTTCAAGCCGGTGATACCAAAACTTGTTCTCCTCATACGTGGTCGCGCGCCACCCGTGGTAGCGCTGCGCCATGTATTGCGGCAGCGGTTTAGCCTTTTCCATTGTCGTTCTCTCGTCCGTCCCCCTCCGCGTAAAGCGCGTTTTCTCTGAAAATGCGAGGGATATTCGCGCTCGGGTGAAAACGCTTTCTTCATCCTAATGGATCAGGTTCGGCGGGTGGGAACGAAACAGGTGGGCACGGAGGGTATGATGTTACGAACTGAATATGGAACTTTTGGGACGCGGTCCGGGAGGCCGCTGAAGCCAGATCGGCAGGGGATGCCCGAAATTGTGACGCTCCAACTTGATGAGGTTTTGGAATTTGACCAAGATCGTCTCGTCGAACTTGTCGTCGCTCATGGCGAGGACGGCACGCAAAAGCTGGTCGATGGCGCGCTGCGCGAAATCGCGACGCTGACGGCAGAACTGGTGCATGACTTGCACATGACGGGCAAGGCGCGGGGCCAACGCACAAAGCAACTCTGCGATAAGATCGATGCATCAGCGCGCCATGTCGGCCTGCCGATATGCCAACGTGTCGTTCAAGATATCCGGGCTTGCCATATAAAGGGCGACGCCAATGCGCGGTCAGCTGTGCTGCACCGACTTGTGCGGTTGGCCGCCCGCGCAATGCGACAAAGCTGGGATATTGCGGAGCATTGGACCTAGGCGAATGTGCAGCCCGACTTGCACTTGGTTGACCTGCGGCTAGTGTCTAATTGCACGAACCGCAGGATGCCGAGACATGTCAGAACGCTTCACATTTGCCCCGAACGCCGAGGGCGCAATCCCCGTTACAGTACTGACGCCGGATACGCTGGCGGCGTATCTTGACGCAATTCCAAACGCTCAAAGCGCTTGGGTTGCAGCTCAAGACTTCAAGGCCGCGCCGGGTACTTATGTCGTGATCCCGGCACCTGACGGACAGATCGCGGCGGTGCTTGCGGCCGCGCCCTCCGCCCCCCCGCGCCGCACGCGGTTTGATTTGGCACGCGTCGCAAAGGCTTTGCCGGCGGGCACCTACCGGCTGGACGGCGCGTTGGGTGGTGATGATTTGGCCGAGGCTGCACTGGGCTGGTTACTGAGCGGCTATCACTTCAGCCAAGCCGCCAAACCTGCGCCTGACTTTGCCCGCCTCGTTGCACCAGATGGCGTCGATGCCGCGCGAATCGAGGCGATTGCGCAAGGCGAGGGTTTGACCCGCGACCTGATCAACACGCCTGCCAACCAACTTGGCCCCGATGGGATCGAGTCTGCAGCGCGCACTCTTGCCAAGCAGTTCGGCGCAAAAATTACCGTGACATGCGGCGACGAACTGCTGGCCGCGAACCTGCCGCTGATACACACCGTAGGGCGCGCCGCTGATCGCGCGCCGCGCCTAATCGATATGCGCCACGGCGATAGCGGACCCACCCTGACGCTGGTCGGCAAAGGTGTTGCGTTTGATAACGGCGGCCTAAACCTGAAGCCCGGTGGATC
>JAWUXZ010000043.1:0-61691 GCA_034111085.1 Dinoroseobacter sp. | reverse complement strand
CTGACGAGGACGCGCATGCGTGGGCGCGCGCGCGTCCGGCGGCGGGGGCACTGGGGGGGCCTGGTGGTTGGTGTGAGGGCGTGAGCCGCGCCATAAGTTTTGATGAGCCAGCTTATGATCCGGCGGAATTATTAGGTGTGGTGCCTGCGGATTTGCGCACGCCTTATGATATTCGCGAAGTAATCGCTCGGCTGGTAGACGGCTCGCGGTTTGACGAGTTCAAGGCCCGGTTTGGCGAGACGCTGGTAACGGGGTTTGCGCAGCTCCACGGAATGGATGTCGGGATTGTTGCCAACAATGGCGTCCTGTTTTCGGAGGCCGCGCAGAAGGGGGCACACTTTATCGAGCTGTGCTCAACCCGCCGCATACCGTTGGTATTCTTGCAGAACATCACGGGCTTCATGGTCGGGAAAGCCTATGAAAACGAAGGCATTGCGCGCCATGGTGCGAAGATGGTGACGGCCGTTGCGACGACCTCTGTACCGAAAATCACCGTGCTAGTGGGTGGCTCATTTGGCGCGGGGAACTACGGGATGTCCGGGCGGTCCTATCAGCCGCGGTTTTTGTGGACATGGCCAAATTCGAGGATCTCGGTGATGGGCGGGCCGCAGGCGGCGGGCGTACTCGCGACAGTGAAACGCGACGCGATTGAGCGCGGCGGTGGCACGTGGTCGGCTGATGAAGAGGCTGACTTCAAACGCCCAACGGTTGAGATGTTCGAGCGCCAAGCGCATCCGCTCTATGCGACCGCGCGGCTTTGGGATGACGGGATCGTGGACCCTCGCAAAACCCGCGATGTGCTGGCGCTAAGCCTGCGAGCGGCCCTGAATGCCCCGATTGAGGAGACGCGGTTTGGCGTGTTTCGGATGTAATGAAGTGGGTGGCGAGGTCGAACGCCTTCGGCGAGGAGATTTGGAAAAGCAAAGAGGGGGCCGCGCGATGATCGATCGGCTCAGTCTTAGCGAAGTTGCGTCCAAGATTACCGAGCAGATGCCGAGCGTAGGCAAGACGGTCGAGGTGCCTGTTTATGTGATCCATCACGGGCCGGGCGCAGAAGACTATTTTTTCGTGTTCGACTTTGAGGAGTTTGTTGCGCGCACGCGCGAGGGGTTGTTTGTGCGTCCTCGGATTGTGGCGTGGGCCGGACGGCGTGATTTTGGGCAGCTTGCATTCTCGCGTCAGTTTCGCGCCGCGTTTGGGCAGCAATTCGATGCGGCCCGCGCGCAGCTGGAGGATGAGGTCGCGCGCAAGGGTGGCCAAGGCTGGTTTGGCTGGTTGCGCGATTTATGGGGCAAGGGCCTTGGTGGGTTTGCGTCCGAATTGATGTTGCTTGTGGCCTTGTCAGCAGGGCGCAAGGCGCTCGCACAGGTCGGGCGTGCGCATTTGTTGGCGGGCAAAAGCGAGGCGCGGCAGTTAGAGGATGTGATTTCGGACACCCAAGCCAAGGTTGATGACGCGCTGGAGGCGATGGAGGTGCGGTTACATCCGCAGCTTTACGCCTATGCGTGGCGCGGGCAAAGGCCGGGTCCGGAAGATGGGCTGTCGCGCGATGCGTGGCCATTGCTGCAGAAGGTAGCGCGGGTTTTGGGGGATGGTGATGTTTAGCAAAATCCTAATTGCCAATAGGGGCGAGATTGCGTGTCGGGTAATGGACACGGCTCGGCGCTTGGGCGTGGCAACAGTTGCCGTGCACTCGGACGTGGACGCGGGCGCGCGGCATGTGGCGCTGGCGGATGAGGCGATCTCGCTTGGTGGCGCGACCCCGGCGCAGAGCTACTTGCGCGGTGATGCGATTATCGCGGCGGCGCAAGCGTGCGGTGCGCAGGCGGTGCATCCTGGCTACGGCTTCTTGTCAGAAAACCCCGATTTTGTGGATGCAGTAGAGGCCGCTGGCTTGGTATTTATTGGCCCCTCGGCCTCTGCGATCCGGGCTATGGGGCTGAAGGATGCGGCTAAGCGCCTGATGATAAAGGCGGGCGTGCCAGTGGTTCCGGGCTACCACGGGGCCGATCAGGATGATGCGGTTTTGGCGCGCGAGGCGTCCTCTATCGGCTACCCGGTCCTGATCAAGGCGGTCGCAGGTGGTGGTGGCAAAGGGATGCGGCTTGTTGAGGGGGCTTCAGAGTTCTTGGCCGCGCTGGCGAGCGCTCGGTCTGAGGCGGCGTCTTCCTTTGGCAATTCGGACGTGCTTGTTGAGAAATTCGTAACCTCTCCGCGTCATATCGAGATTCAGGTGTTTGGCGATGGGATGGATGCGGTTCACCTATTCGAGCGCGACTGCTCGTTGCAGCGCCGCCACCAGAAGGTGATCGAGGAGGCCCCAGCGCCGGGGATGACGCAAGCTATGCGCGCGGCCATGGGCGAAGCAGCGGTCAAAGCGGCAAAGGCGATTGGATATAAGGGCGCGGGAACGGTGGAATTCATCGTGGATGGATCAGACGGGCTGCGCGCAGACGGCTTCTGGTTCATGGAAATGAACACGCGCTTGCAGGTTGAGCACCCGGTGACGGAGGCGATCACGGGCGTCGATTTGGTGGAATGGCAGTTGCGGGTGGCCTCTGGTGAGGCCTTGCCTGCACGCCAAGAAGACTTGGCGATAAAGGGCCACTCGTTTGAGGCACGGCTTTACGCGGAAGACGTGCCTGCGGGGTTCTTGCCCGCAACGGGGACGCTCACGCATTTGCGGTTTGCTGGCGGGTGTCGTGCGGATACGGGCGTGCGGGCTGGAGATGAAATCTCGCCCTTCTATGATCCGATGATCGCCAAGGTGATCACCCACGGGGCGACGCGGGAAATTGCGCTTGCCCAGATGCGGGCTGCTTTGGCGGGAACGGAAGTGGCCGGAACGGTGACGAACCTTGGATTCCTCGGAGCGCTTTGCGCGCATGCAGGGTTTGGCCGGGGCGAGGTTGATACCGGGCTGATTGGGCGCGACTTGGAGGTGCTTGTGGCGGTGCCTGAGGCCTCGAGCCAGGTCGTGGCGCAAGCTGCATTGGTGGCGCTTGGATTGATTAAAGCGCGCGATCCAATGACGGGGTTTTCGCTCTGGGGGGCGTTGACCCATCGCGTGGCGCTTCGGCGCGACGAGGAAACTCTGGATGTGGCGGTGACGGTGATTGGGCCGGATGCGTGTGACGTTGAGGTTGCAGGCGCTGTTGTGGAGGCGCGGCGCGCAGATGGGCGCTGGCGTTTTGACGGCGTGCCGGGGGCGCAAGCCGCGCGTGCAGGCAATGTGGTGACAGTGTTTGCGGACTATGGCGCGGCATTTGAGGTGGTCGACCCGCTCGCGCGCGATGCTGCCGAAGGACTGGCGGGCAATGTGGTTGAAGCGCCAATGCCAGGGCTGGTGAAGGCAGTGATGGTTGTGGCGGGCGACACAGTGGCGAAGGGCGCGCCGCTTGCGGTGCTGGAAGCGATGAAGATGGAACACACGCTGGTGGCAGCGCGCGACGGCGTGGTGGCTGAGGTGCTGGTGAAGACAGGCGATCAGGTCAGCGCGAAGGCGGCGTTGGTGCTGTTGGAGGAGGAGGCGTGAGTCCTCGGTCGTTTGGTATCGCCACGGGAACGCTGCCAAGGGGTGCGATATGAGCGCGGTTGTGCTGCATGGCTTTGGGCCTTGCGCCTATACAACGGCCGTGCGGCTTGCTTTGCGTTTGAAAGATGCGGCGTTTGAGGCGCGAGAGGCGAGCCAGTTTGATCCGGGCGCGGCGGAGGCGGTGCGTGCGTTGCATCCTTCTGGGCGAATGTCTGATTTGGAGCATGACGGTGCGCGGATATGGAAAATCTCGGCCATTTTGGCCTATGTGGGCCGTGCGTCTGAGGGGCCGTCTTTGAGGCCTGCCTCGGCGCTGGGTCCTGCGCGCAAGGTTCAAGTGCAGGGCATGGCGCGCACGGATAGGGATGCTACGGAATTAGCGGCGGGGCTTGAGGCGACTGGTCCAGTTTTGGAGGCGCTTGAGCGGTTAGCAGCATGGTTTCGCATGCTTTTCGAGCAAATTCAGATGGTCGAGATACGCCCGGACGTAGTGGCATGATGCGGCTTCATCATGTGCCGATGTCGCGCTCGTTCAGAGTTTTGTGGTTGCTTGAGGAGCTGGGTCTGGAGGCGGAACTGGTCATGCACTCGATCCGCCAAGGCACGATGCGCGCGCCGGATGTCATGGCGATAACGCCTGCAGGACGCGCCTCTGCGCTAGAGATCGGTGGCGCTGTAATCATCGAAAGTGGCGCGATTATCGAGACACTGTGCGAGCGTTATCCCGGGCTTGGCCGCGGGCCCGGCGATGCCGAAAGGGCGGCGTATTTAGAACGGCTCTGGTTCGCGGAGACCATGGCTGGCCTGATCGAGCAGCTTAACATAAACCACGTGTTTCTGCGTGACCCGAGTATGGCCTCACCCGTCGTGATCAAACTTCTAACGGCGCGGTTGCGAGGCACGGTGGCGGCGATGGACGGAATGTTGGCGCAGGAATGGCTGCTGCCTTCGGGTTTCTCAGCCGCTGATGTAATGTTCGGGTTTAACCTGCGAACCGTGCCCTATTTTGTGCACCTCGACCCGTGGCCTCGCTTGCAGGCATACAAGGCGCGCATGGAAGCGCGGCCTGCGTTCCAGCGGGCGTTGGCAAAGGATGGCGCGCAAGAATTTTATGATCGAGACTTCTATGCGGTGCCAGAGGATGCATGATGGAGCGCGTTGAAATCGTTGAGATGGGCCCGCGTGACGGGCTGCAGAACGAGGCGCGGATCATTTCCACGCAAGAGAAAATCGCGCTCGTGGACTTGCTATCGGGGTGTGGGTTCTCGCGCATTGAAGTGGCGAGTTTCGTGTCGCCCAAATGGGTGCCGCAGATGGCGGACGGCGCGGCGGTGATGGCCGGAATCGCCCGAGTGCCGGGGGTGCGCTACACGGCGCTGACGCCAAATGCGAAGGGCCTTGCGGGGGCCTTGGACGCGGGCGCCGATGAGGTGGCCGTGTTTGGATCAGCCTCAGAAGGGTTCAGTCGCGCGAATTTGAATGCCTCGATCGCCGAGAGTTTGGCGCGATTCTTGCCTGTGGTCCGTGATGCGCTTGCGGCGGGTGTTCCGGTGCGGGGCTATGTGTCGTGCATCACCGATTGCCCCTTTGATGGACCGACGCCGCCGCAGGACGTAGCGCGGGTGACAGAGGCGCTGTTGGATATGGGCTGCTTTGAAATCTCGCTGGGCGAGACGCTGGGGCGTGCCTCAAAGGAAGCGGTTGCTGCGATGCTGGATGCGGTCGTGCCCGTGGCGGGCGCAGACAGGTTGGCGGGGCATTTCCATGATACGGGGGGCGTCGCTTTGGACAATATCGGAGTGTCGCTGGATGCTGGGTTGCGGGTGTTTGATGCATCGGTCGGCGGTCTAGGTGGCTGCCCCTATGCGCCGGGTGCCGCAGGGAATGTGGCGACTGAGGCAGTGATAGCGTTTGTAGACAGGCGCGGATTTGTGACGGGATTGGATGCGACACGTGTGGCTGAGGCGGGCGTGTTTGCGAAAGGGTTGCGTAATGCTTGAGACGCTGTTGGTTGAAACGGACGCGCGCGGTGTGGCTTTGGTGACGTTGAATCGCCCTGAAAAGCACAATGCCATGTCAGGCCAGATGATTGCGGATTTGACCCTGCTGGCGGGCGAGCTTGGCGCGGATAAGGCGGTGCGCGTTGTTGTGGTGACCGGGGCTGGACGTTCGTTCTGTGCGGGCGGCGATTTGGGCTGGATGCGGGACCAGATGGCGGCAGAGCCAGACGCGCGGGCGGTTGAGGCGAAGAAGCTGGCCACGATGCTGGGCGCTTGGAACGGATTGCTGAAGCCGGTGATTGCGCGGGTGCAGGGTGCGGCTTACGGCGGCGGCGTTGGAATGATGTGCGTGTGCGATGCGGCGATCTGTGTTGAAGGGGCCGCTTTCGGGCTGACCGAGACCAAGTTGGGGCTGATCCCGGCGACGATTGGGCCTTACGTGGCGGCAAGGCTAGGTGCGCAAACGCGCGAAGTATTTATGTCAAGCGCGCGGTTTGGGGCCGCTGCGGCGCTGCGGATCGGGCTGGTTGCGCAAGTTGTTGCCTCGGACGCGCTGGACGCAGCGGTTGAGGCGTCGGTCGCGCCCTATCTGGCGTGTGCGCCGGGGGCGGTGGCTGAGGCCAAGGCGATGGCCCTCGCGCTGGGCCCGCAGATTACCGAAGAACAGATTGATGCGACGATTGCCGCACTGAATGCACGTTGGGAAAGTGACGAGGCGCGCGAAGGCTTGGCCGCGTTTTTTGAACGGCGTTCGGCCTCTTGGGCGGTCTGATGGGCGACTACCTTTGGCATTTTGCTGTGCTCTATGGCGTGCTGTCGGTGTTGAAGGCAGGCTTCCAGATGGCGCTGAGCTTGGGCGCACCGTTGGGGCATCTTACGCTCGGCGGGCAATATCAGGGCGCGCTGCCGATGTCGGTACGGCTTGGCGCGTCGCTGCAAGGGTTGATCTTGATGGTGCTGGCAGGTGCGGTGCTGAACGCGGGTGGCGTAATGGAGCTGGGCCTGCCGAGCTGGACAGTCTGGGTTGCGGTGGGCGTAATGGCGCTGTCGGGCCTCGGGACGCTGGTGACGCCTTCGCGCGCCGAGCGGCGGCTGTGGTTGCCAGTGACCTTGGCAATGTTGGGCGCTTCGGTGTTCGTGGCGTTGGGCTGAGATTGAGCGCGGGTTTGCGCAGGTTTCGGATCGCACGCACATGTCAGGCGCGGTTAGGCTGGGCGCATCCTTGTGGAGCGTGTTTATGGTTGGTCTTGCTGTTGCCCTTATATTGTTTCTCGCGCCGCTGGCCTATAGCCCCGGCCCCGGTAATTTATTTTTTGCGGCAAATGGTGCGCGGTTTGGCTTTCGGGCGACCCTGCCTGCGAACCTAGGCTACCACGCGGCGCCTTGGTGCGTGACCTTGGCGATTGGCTTTGGGGTTCTGGGCGTGATCGAAGCTGCGCCGCAGGGGTTTGGCGCGCTCAAGTTTGCGGGCGCGGCTTACGTATTGTGGTTGGCGTGGAAGCTGGTGCGCACGGGTCTTTTGGGCAGCGGGGCTGAAGCGCGGCCCGCGCGGTTCTGGGACGGCGCGATGCTGCTTTTGTTGAACCCGAAGGCCTATGTGATCATCGCGCTGATGTTCACGCAGTTTCTTGGCGGGGCCGAGGACGGACAACTTGCGCTGGTATTTTTGATCGCGACTATCTTCACGCTGAACAATTATGTGGCCTTCACGGTTTGGACAATGCTGGGGGACGCACTCGCGCAGCGGTTTCGAAACCCTGACAGCGCGCGGTGGCTCAACATCGGCTTTGGCGGGATGTTGGCGGTAGTTGCGCTGTGGATGGTGCTGGTCTGAGCGCGAGAGCCTGCGACACGCCGCCGCTTTCGGCGGACGGTGCTTGCGATAGAGTGCTCAAGACGTGCCAAATCACGTTATGCCGCACGGCTGTGCGTTGACCGCCTCGGTATGCAAATGTAGACGGCTCGTAAGCATCGCCCGAGGGGTTCCTCCTGGGGCGACAAGACGTGCAGCAAGAAGGAGCCACGCGTGGACGATCTGCTGAGAGAGTATTTGCCGATCCTGGCGTTCCTAGCCGTAGCGATTGGCTTTGGCCTGATATTCCTGTTGGCCGCTGCCTTGTTGGCGGTGCGCAACCCGGATCCCGAGAAGGTGTCCGCCTATGAGTGCGGGTTTAACGCCTTTGACGATGCACGCATGAAATTCGATGTGCGCTTTTATCTGGTCTCGATCTTGTTCATCATTTTCGATCTGGAAATCGCGTTTCTGTTCCCGTGGGCCGTGGCCTTCAAAGACCTCAGCGATGTGGCTTTCTGGTCGATGATTGTGTTTCTCGGCGTGCTGACCATCGGGTTTGCTTATGAGTGGAAAAAGGGAGCGCTCGAATGGGAGTGATGACCGGAGCCAACACCGCAGGCGGCGACAGCGAAGTCGCCACCCAAGCGTTGAACGCGGATTTGCAGGACAAGGGGTTCATTGTGACCTCGACCTCCGACCTGATCAACTGGGCGCGCACCGGCTCACTTCACTGGATGACCTTTGGGTTGGCCTGCTGCGCCGTTGAGATGATGCATACCTCGATGCCGCGCTATGACGCCGAGCGTTTTGGCGTCGCCCCGCGCGCCTCCCCGCGTCAGTCTGATGTGATGATCGTTGCAGGCACGCTGACCAACAAGATGGCCCCAGCGCTTCGCAAGGTCTACGATCAGATGCCCGAGCCGCGCTATGTGATCTCCATGGGCAGTTGTGCCAATGGCGGTGGGTATTACCACTACAGCTATTCTGTCGTGCGCGGCTGTGATCGCATTGTGCCCGTCGATATCTATGTGCCGGGCTGTCCGCCCACGGCCGAAGCGCTGCTATATGGCATCCTTCAGCTGCAACGCAAAATTCGCCGCACTGGCACGATTATTCGCTAAGGCTTGAGAAAGGGTTTCCCGATGACCATTGCCCCGGTTGATACCTCAGCGCTGGAAGAACTGGCATCACACATCGCGCTACGCCGCGCTGATGATGTGATCTCGCATGCTATCACCCATGGTGAGTTGACCGTGCATGTGCCCGCCAACCGGATTGTGAGTATGGTGGAGTTCCTGAAAGCCGATCAGGTCTGCAAATTCTCGACCCTCGTTGATATCACGGCCGTGGACTATCCCGAGCGTGAGCAGCGCTTTGACGTCGTCTACCACTTCCTGTCGATGTACCAAAATCAGCGCATCCGCCTGAAGGTCAGCCTGCGCGAAACCGAAGTTATGCCCTCGATCATCTCAGTGCACCCGAGCGCGAATTGGTTTGAGCGCGAAGTCTTCGATATGTTCGGTATCCTGTTTTCCGGCCACCCGGACCTGCGCCGCATCCTGACTGATTACGGCTTTCGCGGGCATCCTTTGCGCAAGGACTTCCCGACCACGGGCTATACCGAAGTACGGTATGACGATGCGCAAAAGCGCGTGGTCTATGAGCCGGTAAGCCTTGTGCAAGAATACCGCCAGTTTGATTTCATGAGCCCTTGGGAGGGTGCTGATTACATCCTGCCGGGTGATGATAAAGCGAAGGCGAAGTAACGGGCCATGTCTGATGTAACGCTCCTTTTCGGGATTGGTGCCACCAAGGCGGGCACCTCTTGGTTGCAGTTCTTTCTGGAACGGCATCGCGATGTGCATCTGTGGGTCCATAAAGAGCTGCATTATTTTGACACGCTCGACGAGAAAAACGTGATGTGGCAGATTGATCAGCTTTGCGAAAAGCGGATGGGTCTGCGCGCGAAGATGAAAAACGGCCCCGACGCGGAAACCCGCAAGAGATTGCGCTTCGAGGTGGAAGAGATTGACCGTTGGTTGGGGGTTCTGGCGCGCGATAAAGAAGCACCCGGTGCCTATATGTCGTTTCTGAAAAAGGGGCGCGCGGGCAAGGCGGTTGTGGGTGATATTACACCTGCCTACGCGCTGCTGTCTGAGGAACGGATGAAGATGATGCACGGTCTGAACCCGACCACGAAGTTTGTGTATCTGCTGCGCGATCCGATCCAGCGGCTCTGGTCCAACATCCGGATGATGGCCGAATGGGGCGGGGGCAGCGACAAGGATATGGCGGACCGCGCCAATTGGATTTTCGACCGCTGGTTGAAGGGCGACGAGGAGGCCCTGGGCGCGCGTTGCGATTATGTTGGGCCGCTGACGCGGTTGACGGCAGCTGTGCCTGAGACGGACCGCTTCATCGGATTTTACGAGACGCTGTTCACGCCCGAGACCATTCGCGATCTGTGCAGTTTCATCGGTATCGACCAGATGGACGCCCCGCTGGAACGCCGCGTGCATGCAGGTGTACCGATTAAGATGGATGCCACCCGCCGCGCGATTGCCGCCGAGCGTTTGGCCCCGCAATACGAATTTGTTCAGACCATGTTCGGGCGCATGCCCGAGCGTTGGTCCCCGGCTTAAGGACGGATAGGATCATGGACGGAACTGGCTTCAACGATACGCTTACGGGCGAACAGAAGATCCGTAACTTCAATATCAATTTCGGCCCGCAACACCCTGCGGCCCACGGCGTGCTGCGCTTGGTGCTGGAGCTGGACGGCGAAATCGTCGAGCGTTGCGACCCCCATATCGGCCTGCTGCACCGCGGCACCGAGAAGCTGATGGAGACGCGGACGTATCTACAGAACTTACCCTATTTCGACCGCCTCGATTACGTCGCTCCGATGAACCAAGAACACGCATGGTGCTTGGCGATCGAGACGCTGACGGGCGTTGAGGTGCCGCGCCGTGCGTCCTTGATCCGAGTGCTATACTCCGAGATTGGCCGCGTGCTGAGCCACCTGCTGAACGTGACCACGCAAGCCATGGATGTGGGCGCGCTGACGCCGCCGCTTTGGGGCTTTGAGGAACGCGAAAAGTTAATGATTTTCTACGAGCGGGCTTGCGGCGCACGCCTGCACGCGGCCTATTTCCGTCCCGGTGGTGTGCACCAAGACCTGCCGCCAGCGCTGCTCGATGATATCGAGACGTGGTGCGATCCGTTCCTTTTGGTGCTCGACGATATCGACACGCTGCTGACCGAGAACCGGATTTTCAAGCAGCGCAACGCCGATATTGGGGTCGTGACCGAGCAAGAGGCGCTCGATTGGGGCTTCTCTGGCGTGATGGTACGTGGGTCCGGAATGGCGTGGGATTTGCGCCGAGCGCAGCCATACGAGTGCTATAACGAGTTCGATTTCCAGATCCCCATCGGCAAAAACGGCGATTGTTATGACCGCTACCTGTGCCGGATGCAGGAAATGCGCGAGAGCGTTAAGATCATCCGCCAGGCTATAGTGAAGCTGCGCGCGCCCGAAGGCCAAGGCGAGATCATGGCACGCGGCAAGATCACGCCTCCCAAGCGCGGCGAGATGAAGACCTCGATGGAGGCCTTGATTCACCACTTCAAGCTATACACCGAAGGTTTCCACGTCCCCGCGGGCGAGATTTATGCCGCCGTGGAAGCGCCCAAGGGCGAGTTTGGCGTTTATCTGGTGGCTGATGGGACCAACCGTCCGTACCGCGCGAAAATCCGCGCGCCGGGCTATCTGCACCTGCAGGCGATGGATCATGTGGCCAGCGGGCACCAACTGGCCGATGTGGCCGCGATCATCGGCACGATGGACGTGGTGTTCGGCGAGATTGATCGATGAGGCATGCCCCTCTCGATCTGCACTGCGCCCGGCCTTCACCTGGCCCAAAATACTCATTGCGCTGAGATCAGCGATACGAACTGACCGACCGATAGGACACCGATATGCTCCGCCGCCTAGCCCAACACCAGCCTGACAGCTTTGCTTACACGCCCGACAACCTCGCGTGGGCCCACGGGCAGATCAGCAAGTACCCCGAAGGCCGTCAGGCCAGCGCGATTATCCCGCTTTTGTGGCGCGCTCAGGAACAAGAGGGCTGGTTAAGTCGCCCCGCGATTGAACATGTCTGCGATATGCTGGGCCTTGCGCATATCCGCGGCCTTGAGGTGGCGACGTTCTATTTCATGTACCAGCTCAGCCCCGTGGGCAGTGTTGCGCATATTCAGGTGTGTGGGACGACCTCATGCATGATTTGTGGCGCGGAGGATTTGATCGGGGTTTGCAAAGAGAAGATCGCGCCCAAGTCCCATATGCTGAGCGAAGACGGCAAGTTTTCTTGGGAAGAGGTCGAATGCCTTGGGGCGTGCGCCAACGCTCCCATGGCCCAGATCGGCAAAGATTATTACGAGGACCTGACGACGCAGAATTTCGCTCTGATCCTCGATAAGATCGCTGAAGGCCATATCCCGCAGCCCGGCCCGCAGAATGGACGTTATGCGGCGGAACCTAAGGGTGGGTTGACCAGCCTCAAGGCATGGGAAAAACCGCATGATCCGCTGAATGCAAGCGCCGGTCTGGCCCGCGATATTGGCGATACGCTCAAGCGCATCGATGGGACCGAGGTCCCACTTCTGACGCCTTGGCGCGATGTTGCGGTTATGGAGCGGCCTGCGCCTGCAAAGCCTGCCTCTGTTGCAGCTCCGGTCGCGGATGTTGCGCAATCGCGACCTGAGGCGCTGGACAAAGCGCGCGACGGCGGCGCGGATGATTTAAAGATGATTAAGGGCGTTGGCCCCGCAATGGAGGCGCTTCTCAACCGTCTTGGATTTTATCATTTCGACCAAATCTCCGGTTGGAATGCCGAGGAAGTGGCGTGGGTCGATGACAATCTCGAAGGCTTCAAGGGCCGCGTAAGCCGTGATGCTTGGGTCGCACAAGCCAAACTCCTTGCAACAGGAAGCGAGACAGAGTTCTCCCAGCGCGCTAAGAAAGGCGATATCTACGATACCTGATCGTTTGAAACTGGGGAAATATCGCAATGGATAAGATTTCAGATCATAAATTCTGTCGCTCCGCCTGTATGGGCGTGGCAGCGCTGGTGGGCTTATGCGCGATGTGGGCGCTGATATCGCTAGGCTCTTGGTCGTTCCTGCTAGCGCTGTTTGCGGGGGCCGTAATCTGGGCCGTGGTGTCGGCGCTTTTGCTGCATTTTATTTGTGGCGGGGTCCGCGAGACCGAAGTGCAGGCTCAAACGCACGTTGAAGAGAAAAAACAAGCAAAGCGGGACGAGTCGACTGCGGTGAAAGCTGCGCCGTCCTCAGTACCAGCAGCGGCACCGAAGAAGAACGCGCCAGTCGCGAAAGCTGCGCCACCTGCAAAGACGACAGAACCGAAGTCGACCGAACCTAAGTCGGCGGCCCTAGCGGCAACACCCGCGTCCAAAGCGCCGACAGCGCCTGCAGCAGTTGAAGCGACACCCCGCGAGGGCACCCGCCCAGAAGCACTGATTGCGGCGCGCGGTGGCAAAGCCGATGATCTCAAACAGATCAAAGGTATTGGCCCGAAGATGGAGAAGCTCTGCAATTCTCTGGGCTTTTACCACTTCGACCAGATCGGCGGCTGGAGCGCGGACGAGGTTGTTTGGGTTGACCAGAACCTCCAGGGCTTCAAAGGCCGCGTGACCCGTGACACTTGGGTTGAGCAAGCCAAAACCCTTGCCGCTGGCGGTGAGACTGAATTTTCTAAGCGAGTAGAAGGCGGGGACGTTTACTAAGCAAATGACCAATGAAGCTGATCAACTTGCTCTCGCCAAACAGGCCCGTCTGGCTGCGATAATCATCGCGGCCACAGGCGTGCTGTGGCTGGGGGCGGTCAGCTTTGGCGGGCAAATGGGCTTGCCCGTGCGCTTTGTCTTCCTCTTCGATCTCGCAGCACTGGCGGCGTTTTTCTTCGCGCTGGTGATCCTTTACCGCGTCTGGCGGGCACGCCGACACATGGGAGACTAAAGACATGCTGCAAGATCAGGACCGGATCTTCACCAATATCTACGGAATGCACGACCGCTCGCTGGCGGGCGCACAAAAGCGCGGCCATTGGGATGGCACCAAGGACTTGATTGGCCTTGGGCGCGATAAGATCGTTGAGATCATGAAAGCCTCTGGGCTGCGCGGCCGTGGTGGCGCGGGCTTCCCGACTGGCCTGAAATGGTCGTTTATGCCCAAGGAGTCCGACGGACGTCCGGCGTATCTGGTGGTTAATGCCGACGAGTCTGAGCCCGGCACCTGCAAAGACCGCGAGATCATGCGCCATGATCCGCACACCCTGATCGAAGGCTGCCTGATCGCGTCTTTCGCGATGAATGCACACGCCTGCTACATCTATATTCGCGGCGAATACATCCGCGAAAAAGAGGTGCTGCAAGCGGCGATGGACGAGGCTTATGCGGCGGGTCTGGTTGGAAAGAACGCGTGTGGCTCGGGCTGGGATTTCGACATCTACCTGCACCACGGCGCCGGCGCCTATATCTGTGGCGAGGAAACGGCACTTCTAGAATCGCTCGAGGGTAAAAAGGGCATGCCGCGTATGAAGCCGCCATTTCCAGCTGGCGCGGGTCTGTATGGTTGCCCGACGACTGTTAATAACGTCGAGTCGATTGCAGTGGTCCCGACGATCCTGCGTCGGGGCGGTGAGTGGTTTGCGGGCTTTGGTCGGCCCAACAACACTGGCACCAAACTGTTCGCGATCTCGGGCCATGTGAACAACCCATGTGTGGTCGAGGAAGAAATGAGCATCGGCTTTGAAGAGCTGATTGATCGCCATTGCGGCGGTATTCGTGGCGGTTGGGACAACCTCAAAGCGGTGATCCCCGGCGGGTCATCTGTGCCGTGTTTGCCGCGTGACGTGATGAAAGATGCGATCATGTATTTTGACTGGGTGCGGGAGCAGCGGTCGGGTCTGGGTACCGCGGCGGTTATCGTGATGGACGAGAGCACCGATATTATCAAAGCGATCTGGCGTCTGTCGAAGTTCTATAAGCACGAGAGCTGCGGGCAATGCACGCCGTGCCGCGAGGGCACTGGCTGGATGATGCGCGTGATGGAACGTCTGGTGACGGGCGAGGCAGAGGTCGAGGAAATCGACATGCTGCTCGACGTGACCAAGCAGGTTGAGGGCCATACGATTTGTGCGCTCGGCGATGCGGCGGCGTGGCCGATCCAAGGTCTCGTGCGCCACTTCCGGGGCGAGATCGAGGACCGGATCAAGGCCAAACGGACCGGACGTGTGAGTGCGGTGGCAGCTGAGTAAGCCGCTGATCGAGATTTGGTGAAGGGCGCGGGGCTGAAAAGCCGTCGCGCCCTTTGCGTTCCGGTGCCTACCAGTCAATAGTGCCGCCAAATGACGCAAAGGACAGACCCATGTGTTTCAACCCCTACCACTACGACCATTTTACCCGTGACGCGGCCTCGCGCACCCAAGGCGTTCAGGCCCCGGAAATGCAGCGCTCCGGCGACGGGTTTGCTGGCGTTTGGGCGCGGGTTTGGTGCTTTCTCGATACCCTGCGCCCTGAGCGGAAAACTTTTAGGACAGTGAAATAATGGATCAGTTTGACGCATATTCGCATGCTCTGGCGGCAATCGCTGCTTGGGGCGTTTTGATGGTGGTCCTTATGGGGCTGTCGACAACGGGTCGTAGCCCCGACAACCGCACGCAAAGCGGCATGATCAAGCGCGATTATGCCGATCCGACTTATCGCCGTGCCCGCGCCTTTGCGAACGCGATGGAGACGACTGGGCCGTTCCTCGCGGTGACGCTAGCGGCGATTTTGCTGGGGGCGAACCCATTTTGGGTGAACCTACTGGCCTCGATCTTCCTCGTGGCGCGGATATTCATGGCCGTTGTGCATGTGGGGACGGAAAACCAAGGACTGCGCTCGCTGGGCTTTTCTATTGGGTTCTTCTGCATCCTCGCGATTGCAGGGCTTGCGCTCGTCGCGGCGTTTACCTAGCCCGCCTGCACGCTCAATACGCGCCGCCCGGTGATCCCCGGCGGCGTTTACCTTTGACACCATTCCGGCGATGGGCGACATCTAAGCACATGAAACGCATGATCCCTTTCGCCGTGGCGTTGACCATGGCCAGCCCGCTTTCCGCCGAAGACCTGCGCCCTGCGCCTGATTATTATGTGGACACTCTTTTTGCAGTGACCATGGCCGAAGCATTGGCGATCTCCTGCGCGCCGATGGGGATGGACCTTTTGGCTGCGGGCTCTGCGACGACCGAGTTGCAGGAACAACTGACCGCCGACGGATTCGATACTGACATGCTCGCGACCCAAATGATCGACACGTCTCTGGCGTTGCTCGATCTGCAAACCGCGTTTCTTGAAAAACACCCCGATCTAAGCGAGCCCGATGAGGACGCTGTGTGCGCGGCTGCGCGTGCCGAGCTGGCAGAAGAAACCGCCATTGGCGCGTATCTGGTCGAGGACGTCGAGTAACACAAAACGGGCGGGCGATTGCCGATAACTGGGACGCGTTATTGCATAGCGCCCCCCTTCGCCCCAAGTCCCTAAGCATAACGGCGCGGTTTTGCGTCAGTCATTTCGGAGTGATATCATGCGTTTGCCCTACATTGCCTTGGCCCTCGTCCTGTCTGCCACGCCTGCGCTTGCAACGGATTTCCAAGCGCTACGCGATGATGCAGATATTTCCAGCGGGCTGCGCTGGGTCGCGGCTGCGGATGCGATCCGCAATACCTGCCCTGCCATTGGTGAGCGCACATGGAAGGCGCGCGGTGTGGCCTTCGGCCTGCTGAACCGCGCGTTTGCGCTGGGTTATTCAATGGGCGAGGCGACTGATTACGTCGATAGCGAAGAAGAGCAGGCGCGCGTGAAGGGTGAAGCCATCGCATACCTGACCCAAGTGGGGGCTGTGGAGGGCGATACCGACAGTTTCTGCGCCGTAGGATACGGCGAGATTGACCGCGGCAGCGCCATTGGTGTGCTGATCCGGCGCGACTAAATCGCATCGCGGCGCTGTCAAGCCAAACGGGTTGGGACGCAGCGCCGCATTTACCCTATGCGTACATCGTCTATCACGGTATCGAACAGGACCGGGACGGGGCCCTGCGCAGCGATGCGCGGCCCGATTGGAGAGACGCGCCATGACTGACCTACGCACAATCATTATCGACGACAAAGAGGTCGCATGCGATCCGTTGATGACCTTGATCCAAGCTTGCGAGCAGGCAGGCGTCGAGGTGCCGCGCTTTTGCTACCACGAACGCCTAAGCATCGCGGGCAACTGCCGCATGTGTCTGGTCGAAGTTGTTGGCGGTCCACCGAAACCCGCCGCGTCCTGCGCGATGCAAGTCAAGGACTTGCGCCCCGGACCTGACGGCGCGCCGCCTGTCGTGAAAACCAACTCGCCAATGGTCAAAAAGGCCCGCGAAGGCGTGATGGAGTTTCTGCTGATTAACCATCCGCTCGACTGCCCGATCTGTGACCAAGGCGGCGAGTGCGACCTGCAAGACCAAGCCATGGCCTACGGCGTCGATTTCTCGCGCTACCGCGAGCCGAAGCGCGCGACCGAAGACCTTGATCTGGGACCACTGGTCGAGACGCATATGACGCGCTGCATCTCTTGTACGCGCTGCGTGCGGTTTACCACCGAAGTCGCGGGCATTCACCAAATGGGCCAGACGGGCCGGGGCGAGGATGCTGAGATCACCGCCTATCTTGGTGAAACCCTCGACAGCAACTTGCAAGGTAACATTATTGATCTGTGCCCTGTTGGCGCGCTCGTCTCGAAGCCCTACGCGTTCACCGCGCGCCCATGGGAGCTGACCAAGACCGAAACCATCGACGTGATGGACGCGCTGGGATCGAATATTCGTGTTGATACCAAGGGTCGTGAAGGCATGCGGATGCTGCCGCGCAACCATGACGGCGTGAACGAGGAATGGATTTCTGACAAGACGCGCTTTGTCTGGGACGGCCTGCGGCGTCAGCGTCTGGATACGCCCTATATTCGCGAGAACGGCAAATTGCGGCCTGCCACATGGCCTGAAGCGCTAGGCAAAGCTGCCGGTGCGCTGAAAGGTGCCACCAAAGTTGCGGGCGTTGTGGGCGATTTGGCCCCGGCTGAGGCGGCGTTTGCGTTGAAGGGCTTTGTTGAGGGCTTGGGTGGATCTGTTGAGTGCCGCACGGATGGCGCGAAGCTGCCCATTGGCAATCGCGGCGCCTATGCTGGAACCGCCAAAATTGAAGACATTGATAGCGCTGAGGCGATAATGCTGATCGGCACGAACCCGCGTCTTGAAGCGCCCGTGCTGAACGCGCGGCTGCGCAAAGCCTGGAGCCGGGGTGCCAATATTGGCGTGATCGGTGAAGGCGTCGATCTGACTTATCCATATGCGCATATCGGAACTGGCCCCAGTGATCTGACCGGACTGCTCGGCAAAGATCACTCAGAGGTGCATGACAAAGCCTCGATGGTGATCATCGGCCAAGGCGCGCTGACCCGCGAAGATGGCGAGGCGGTGCTGGCTGCGGCAATGCGCTTTGCGTACGAGACGAAATCAGGCCTGTTGATCTTGCACACTGCTGCGGGCCGCGTTGGCGCGATGGATGCGGGTTGCGTGACCGAAGGCGGGATCACGACGGCACTCGATGGCGCTGATGTGGTCTACAACCTCGGTGCCGACGAGGGCGATATTCCTGCAGGACCAATGGTGATTTACCAAGGCAGCCACGGCGACCGGGGTGCGCACCGCGCCGATATTATCCTGCCGGGTGCCGCTTATACCGAAGAGCAAGGCCTGTTCGTGAACACCGAAGGGCGGCCACAGTTGGCATTGCGCGCCGGGTTTGCGCCGGGCGAGGCGAAGGAAAACTGGGCGATCCTGCGGGCGTTGTCGGGCGAGATGGGCGCAGCCCTTCCCTACGATTCGCTGGCGGGTTTGCGCAAAGCGTTGGTGGCCGCGGCCCCGCATCTGGGTGCGATTGATGAGGTTGCTGAGAACGCTTGGGTTATTCCCGAGGCGGGCAAGATGGGCGAGGCGGCCTTTGCGGGCGCGGTCAAGGATTTCTACCTGACCAACCCCATTGCACGTGCGAGCCAGTTGATGGGCGAGTTGAGCGCGAACGCCAAAGCCCGCGCCGAGGAAACATCGATCGCGGCGGAATAGAGGGCAATGCCGCTCTGGCGTCTCCTGATTCCCGTCGTCTTGCTGGCGGCCTGCACCGAGCAGGGGCCGGACATTGAAGGCGCGCCAGAGCGTGTCTATACTTACGAAGGAATTTCGACCCGTCTGCTGGCTGATGATTTGGTAAATTTCCACGTTGAAATGGCAGGCGATCCGACCCGCGACGATCTGGCCCTGTATGGACGCTGTGCGGCGGCGCAATATGCACTCATCCGAGGCTACGGTTTTGCGCGACATGTGCGCACAACGGCCTACAAAGAGGGTGGTCTTTGGCGAGGCGATGCGGTCTATACGATCTCGCCTGCGCTCCCTAGAGGATTGCAAACTTTGGACGCCGATGTGGTGGTCGCGGATTGCGCAGAGAATAAAATACCCACCGTTTGACGCGAGCGGTGACACGACAGAAACGGACGTGAAGCGATATGTATGAATTCTTCACCACGACCTATACCGGCATGGGCCTTGTGCTTGTGGGGCAGGTCTTATTGCTGGTTATCCCCCTGTTCATATCGCTGGCATTCTTGATGTATGCTGATCGAAAGATCTGGGCGGCTGTTCAGTTGCGGCGCGGCCCGAACGTGGTCGGCATTTTCGGCCTGCTGCAAAGCTTCGCGGATTTCGGCAAGTATATCGTCAAAGAGATTGTGGTGCCTGCGGGTGCCGATAAGGCCGTCTTTTTTCTAGCCCCGCTGGTTAGCCTTGTCATGGCGATGATCGCGTGGGCGGTTATACCGTTCAACGATGGCTGGGTGCTGTCAGATATCAACGTCGCTATTCTGTACGTGTTCGCGGTGTCCTCGCTTGAGGTTTACGGCGTGATCATGGGCGGGTGGGCGTCGAACTCTAAATACCCTTTCCTTGGCTCGTTGCGATCCGCCGCGCAGATGATTTCTTACGAAGTCTCTATCGGTCTGATCATTGTCGGTATCATTATCTCCACTGGCTCGATGAACTTTGGCGACATCGTGGTTGCGCAAGACACTAGCTACGGCCTGCTGGGCTGGTACTGGTTGCCGCATTTCCCGATGCTGATTTTGTTCTTCATCTCGGCACTGGCTGAGACCAACCGCCCACCGTTCGACTTGCCTGAGGCAGAATCGGAACTGGTCGCGGGGTATCAGGTTGAATATTCGTCCACACCGTTCCTGCTGTTCATGATCGGCGAGCTGGTTGCGATCGTGCTGATGTGCGCGCTGATCTCGTTGATGTTTTTTGGCGGCTGGTTGTCTCCGATACCCGGATTGCCCGACGGCATCTTCTGGATGATCGCTAAGATGGGCCTCGTGTTCTTCTTGATCTCGATGGTGAAGGCGATCACGCCGCGTTACCGCTATGACCAATTGATGCGTCTGGGTTGGAAAGTGTTCCTTCCGTTCAGCCTCGCATGGGTCGTGTTCGTGGCGTTCGCTGCTAGGTTTGAATGGTTCTGGGGCGCGTTTACGCGCTGGGTCTGAGGGGACATCCAATGACACAGATCGACTACACACGAGCGGCCAAGTATTTCCTGCTGTACGACTTCATGGTCGGCATGAAGCTGGGACTTAAGTATTTCTTCGCCCCCAAGGTCACGCTGAACTATCCCCATGAAAAAGGCCCGCTCAGCCCACGTTTCCGCGGCGAGCACGCCCTGCGCCGTTATGCCAATGGCGAGGAACGCTGCATTGCCTGCAAGCTGTGCGAAGCGGTCTGCCCGGCCCAAGCGATCACGATTGACGCAGAACCACGCGATGACGGCTCGCGCCGCACCACGCGCTACGACATCGACATGACCAAGTGTATCTATTGCGGGTTTTGCCAAGAAGCCTGCCCGGTGGATGCGATTGTTGAAGGTCCGAATTTTGAGTTCGCCACCGAGACGCGCGAAGAGTTGTTCTACGACAAGGCCAAGCTGCTGGAGAACGGCGACCGCTGGGAATCTGAGATTGCACGCAACCTCGAAATAGATGCGCCGTACCGATGACAGACACACCACAGAACCCGTTCGAGGCCATGATGGCCAAGTCGATGGAGATGGCGAAAGCCTTCAACCCGGCGCTTGAAACCTATCAGATGCCCGGCTTGGATAAGGGCTTTCCAACCATGTCGAAGGACGTAATGGAAATGATGTTCGGCAACGCGTTCAACTCCGGTGGGCTGGACGCTAAGACGCGGCTGTTCATCACGCTTGCGGCTTTGATTATGCAAGGCGCGCAGGGCGAGCCGCAGATCAAGCTGACCGTGCGCCATGCGCTGGAAGCCGGCGCGACAGAAAAAGAACTGGCCGAGGTGGTCGCGCAAACGTCGATATTTGCTGGCGTGCCCGCGATGATGAAGGGCATGGAGCTTGTGCGCACCGCCATCGCCGATACCGAGACAGAGGGAGACGCCTGATGGGCTTCGCCGATTTTTCTTTTTACGTGTTCGGGATCGCCGTGGTGCTGGCCGGGCTTTTGACCGTTGTTGCGCGCAACCCTGTCCACTCGGTGCTTTGGTTGATCCTAGCATTCTTGTCTTCGGCTGGACTGTTCGTTCTGCTGGGCGCTGAGTTCGTGGCGATGCTGTTGATCATCGTCTATGTGGGTGCGGTCGCGGTGCTGTTCTTGTTCGTGGTGATGATGCTGGACGTGGATTTCGTGGCCTTAAAGGCGGAGATGGCGAAATACATCCCCGTTGCGGGCCTGATCGGCACGGTCTTGTTGATGCAGCTCGCGCTGATTTTCGGCAGCTGGCAGTATTCCGCCGGTATCGAATCGCGCCTTGCCTCACCGACCCCTAATCCGGCGGACGTGCATAACACCGCTGCCATCGGTCAGATACTTTACGATGATTATATCCTGCTGTTTCAGGCCTCTGGCTTGATTTTGCTGGTCGCGATGGTTGGTGCGATTGTGCTGACGCTTCGCCGCCGCGTGGGCATCAAACGCCAGGACGTGCTGGCGCAGATGCACCGCGATCCAGCGAAAGCTATGGAACTGAAAGATGTGAAGCCGGGGCAGGGGCTTTAGAAGGCCGCACTGGGACAGATAGATAACGAGAGACGGGCGGGGAACGCCCAGAGGGACGACGAGAGTAATGACCGCGACACGCAATTTTGGCTTTGGCGCATTGGCGCTTAGTGCCGCCCTGATCGGGGCGAGCGTTGCTGCGCGCGGCGACCGACCTGCCTTTGAGATGGAAACCCTATGATCGGACTTGAACACTATCTGACCGTTGCTGCGGCGCTGTTCGTCATCGGTATTTTCGGCATTTTTCTGAACCGTAAGAACGTCATCATCATTCTAATGTCGATTGAGCTGATGCTGCTTGCGGTTAATATCAACCTCGTTGCGTTCTCCAGCTTTCTTGGGGACCTGACGGGCCAAATCTTTACCCTGTTTGTGCTGACTGTTGCTGCCGCTGAGGCGGCGATTGGTTTGGCCATTCTGGTGTGTTTCTTCCGCACGCATGCGAGCATTGCTGTGGAAGATGTGTCGGATATGAAAGGCTAGGACGATGGAAACCATCCTCCTCTTCGCGCCAATGGTAGGCGCGCTGATCGCAGGCTTCGGCTGGAAGATCATCGGAGATAAGGCGGCAATGTGGGTTTCGACGGGGCTGTTGTTCCTGTCGGCGTTCCTGTCGTGGACGATCTTTCTGACCTTTGACGGTGAGATGCAGCAGATCCAACTTCTGCGCTGGATCGAGAGCGGCACACTCAGCTCAGACTGGTCGATCCGCCTCGACCGCCTGACCGCGATTATGCTGGTGGTGATCACGACGGTCTCGGCGCTCGTGCACCTCTATTCGTTCGGCTACATGGCCCATGATCACAATTTCCGCGAGGGCGAGGACAGTTACCGCCCCCGCTTCTTCGCCTATCTGTCGTTCTTTACCTTTGCGATGTTGATGTTGGTGACTGCCGACAACCTGATCCAGCTGTTCTTTGGTTGGGAAGGCGTGGGCGTCGCGTCCTACCTCCTGATTGGGTTTTACTACCGCAAGCCGAGCGCTAACGCCGCCGCTATCAAGGCTTTCGTCGTAAACCGCGTTGGTGATTTCGCATTCTTGCTGGCGATCTTTGCGATCTATCTGAAGGTCGATTCCGTCCGCTTTGACGACATCTTTGCCGCTGCCCCGGCGCTGGCCGAGATGCAGATGACGTTCCTGTGGCGCGATTGGGTTGCGACCGAAGTTATCGCCTTCCTGCTGTTTGTGGGCGCGATGGGCAAGTCGGCGCAATTGTTCCTGCACACATGGCTGCCTGACGCGATGGAAGGCCCGACCCCTGTGTCGGCCTTGATCCACGCGGCAACCATGGTGACTGCGGGCGTGTTCCTTGTTTGCCGCATGTCGCCGATTATGGAATTTGCACCCTCGGCCACGACCTTTGTTGTGTTCATTGGCGCGTCGACCGCGTTCTTTGCCGCGACCGTTGGCCTTGTGCAGAACGACATCAAGCGCGTGATTGCATACTCAACCTGCTCGCAGCTGGGCTACATGTTCGTGGCCGCGGGCGTTGGCGTCTACTCGGTTGCGATGTTCCACCTGTTCACCCACGCCTTCTTTAAGGCGATGCTGTTTCTTGGTGCGGGTTCGGTCATTCACGGCATGCACCACGAGCAGGACATGCGGAACTATGGCGGGCTGCGCCACAAGATGCCCTATACGTTCTGGGCGATGATGATCGGCACGCTGGCGATCACGGGCGTTGGTATTCCGACGGTGATTTTCAGCCTTGGCGAGTTGCCGATTGGCTTCGCGGGCTTCTTGTCGAAAGACGCGGTTATCGAGAGCGCGTTTGCCGCTGGCACCGAAGTGAGCGCGTATGCGTTCTGGCTGCTGGTGGTCGCGGCGCTGTTTACCAGCTTCTATAGCTGGCGACTGATGTTCATGACGTTCTATGGCACGCCGCGCGGCGACAAGCACACCCATGCCAATGCGCATGAGAGTCCACCGACTATGTTGATCCCGCTGGGCATTCTGGCGCTCGGGGCGATCTTTTCGGGTATGCTGTGGTTTTCGAGCTTCTTTGGACATACCGATCAGGTCGCCAAGTTCTACGGCATTCCCTATTCGGAAGCCGGCGAGATGTCGGATGACGGGCATGGCGAGGTTGATACCAACGCGACTGAGGCGACCCATAGCGACGGCGAGGATGCTGGTCACGGCGAAGAGGCCAAGCATCACTATGTGTTAACGGGCGTGCCGGGCGAAGGCGCGCTTTATATGGCGCCTGAAAATACCGTCATGGAAGACGCGCATAAGGTTCCGTATTGGGTCAAAACCAGCCCGTTCGTGGCAATGCTGATCGGTTTTGCAACGGCGTGGCTGTTCTACGTCAAGTCCCCGCACCTGCCGGGCGTGTTTGCGCGCAACCTGTGGCCGCTGCATAATTTCCTGCTGAACAAGTGGTATTTCGACGAGATCTATAACTTCCTTATCGTTAACCCTCTCAAATGGCTGGGTGCATTCTTGTGGAAGCGCGGTGATGGCAACATCATCGATGGCGGCATCAACGGGTTGGCGCTGGGGATCATCCCCTTCATCACCCGCCTCGCAGGCCGTGCCCAGTCGGGTTACTTGTTCCACTATGCGTTTGCGATGGTGCTGGGGATCACAATCCTTGTCACTTGGGCCGTGCTTAAACAGGCGGGAGCGCAATAATGGATAACCTGCTTTCCATCATCACCTTCTTGCCGCTGGTTGCTGCGATTATCCTTGCGCTGTTTTTGCGTGGTGATGACGCGGCCGCACAGAAGAACGCCAAGTGGCTGGCGCTTATTGCGACCTCAGCCACGTTCCTTCTGTCACTGTTTGTGATCACCGGGTTCGACAGTGCCAACCCAGACTTCCAGTTTGTCGAAGAGCGTCCTTGGCTGCTCGGGCTGAGCTATAAGATGGGCGTGGACGGCATCTCGGTTCTGTTCGTGATGCTGACAACCTTCCTGATGCCGCTTGTGATCGCGTCGTGTTGGGAAGTGACCACGCGCGTCAAAGAATACATGATCGCGCTGCTGATCCTTGAGACCTTGATGCTGGGCGTGTTCTGCGCGCTCGATCTGGTGCTGTTCTACCTGTTCTTTGAGGCAGGCCTGCTCCCAATGTTCCTGATCATCGGCATCTGGGGCGGCAAGGAACGTATCTACGCGGCGTTCAAGTTCTTCCTCTACACCTTCCTCGGCTCGGTGCTGATGCTGGTGGCGATGGTTGCTATGTATGTGGATGCGGGCACGACGGATATCCCGCGCCTGCTGGCCCACCAGTTCGGCACCGACTCGTTCACCGTTGCGGGCATTCATGTTGTCGGCGGCTTCCAAATGCTGCTCTGGATCGCGTTCTTCGCCTCTTTTGCAGTAAAAATGCCGATGTGGCCGGTCCACACATGGCTGCCGGACGCGCACGTCCAAGCCCCGACCGCAGGCTCGGTCGTTCTGGCTGCGATCTTGCTGAAAATGGGCGGCTACGGTTTCATCCGGTTTAGCCTTGGCATGTTCCCGGTTGCGAGTGATTTGGCCGGACCGTTTGTGCTTTGGCTAAGTGCGATTGCCATCGTCTACACCTCGCTCGTCGCACTTGCGCAGTCTGACATGAAGAAGCTGATCGCCTACAGTTCCGTCGCCCACATGGGCTACGTGACCATGGGCATATTTGCAGCCAACCAGCAGGGCATCGATGGCGCGATTTTCCAGATGATCAGCCACGGCTTTATCTCGGGCGCATTGTTCTTGTGTGTCGGCGTGATCTACGACCGGATGCACACCCGCGAGATTGACGCTTACGGCGGCCTCGTGAACCGGATGCCGGCCTATGCGACGATCTTCTTGCTTTTCACCATGGCCAATGTCGGCTTGCCGGGCACATCGGGCTTTATCGGGGAATTCCTGACGCTGGTCGGTGTGTTCCAGGTCAACACATGGGTGGCGCTGGTTGCAACCACGGGCGTGATCTTGTCGGCGTGCTATGCGCTTTGGCTGTTCCGCCGTGTCGTCTTGGGCGATCTGATCAAAGAAAGCCTCAAGTCGATCACCGACATGACCACGCGCGAGAAGGCGATTTTCGCTCCGCTGATCTTCTTCACCATATTCCTTGGAATATACCCAGCACCCGTGCTCGACGTGATCGGGCCGAGCGTCGCGAACCTTGTCGCAGGCGTCGAGTTTGCTGTGTCCGAGTATGAACCGCTGACCCAATTTTCCGAAGGGGGCCACTGATATGATCGGGGCTGATATCGCAGTCGTTCTGCCAGAGATCGCGCTTGCGATCTTCGCCATGGGCGCGTTGATGTTCGGGGTCTATACCTCCAAAGACGGCAGTGCGCCGCTTCTGTGCTGGGTGACGGCTGCGGCATTCGTAGTCATTGCAGCATGGATCGGTCTTACCGGGCACGGGGCCAATATCGCCTTCAACGGGATGTTCATCGATGATGGGTTCGCGCGCTTTGCTAAGGTGGTGATCTTGCTAAGTGCAGCCGCTATTGTGGTCATGGGCCAAGACCACATGGCCAAGCTGGGCATCCTCAAGTTCGAATACCCAATCCTGATCGCGCTTAGCGTGGTTGGTATGATGATGATGGTGTCGGCAGGCGATCTGATGGCGCTGTATATCGGCCTAGAGCTGCAATCGCTGGCGCTTTATGTCGTCGCCTCCCTACACCGAGATGATGCGAAATCGACGGAAGCCGGCCTGAAATACTTCGTCCTTGGCGCGTTGTCTTCGGGCATTCTGCTGTACGGCGCATCGCTGATCTACGGCTTTGCAGGCACAACGGGCTTTGCAGGCATTATCGAGGCTGCGTCGACGGAAGAAACCATGCCGCTTGGTTTGCTGATCGGTCTCGTGTTTTTGATCTCGGGCCTTGCGTTCAAGGTCTCGGCAGCACCGTTCCACATGTGGACGCCGGACGTCTACGAAGGCTCGCCCACTCCGGTTACGGCATTTTTTGCGACGGCCCCAAAGGTTGCCGCGATGGGGCTATTTGCGCGGGTCGTACATGATGCGTTCGGCGGATCTGTCGGCGATTGGCAGCAGATTCTGGCGGCCTTGGCCGTGGCCTCGATGTTCTTGGGATCCATTGCGGCGATCGGTCAGACCGATATCAAGCGCCTGATGGCCTACTCGTCGATCGCGCATATGGGCTTCGCGCTCATGGGCTTGGCGGCGGGCAGCGTCCTTGGGGTCCAAGCGATGCTGATCTACATGGCGATCTATGTGACAATGAACATCGGCGCGTTCGCGTTCATCATGTCGATGGAGCGTGATGGTGTTGCCGTCAGCGATATTCGCGGGCTTTCAATGCTGTCGCAGCGCGATCCGATCAAGGCGCTTGCGCTTCTGGTGATCTTCTTCTCGTTGGCAGGTGTGCCGCCGTTGGTTGGCTTCTTTGGCAAGTTCTACGTTTTGAACGCCGCCGTGGACGCGGATATGGCATGGCTTGCGGTGTCGGGTGTTATCGCTTCGGTTATCGGCGCGTTCTACTACATCCGCATCGTTTACTTCATGTATTTCGGCAATGCCGAGGACGCCGCTGACGCCCATATGGGGCCGGTGCAATGGGGCTTGCTGATGGCGAGTGCGGCTGTGTTGGTGCTTGGCGTCGTGAACTTGTTTGGGGTGGAGGGCGTTGCCCTTGCCGCGGCCGAGACGCTTGTCCTTCGCTAATTGGCCTGAGGGTGTGGACCGCAAGGTCTATGCCAGCCTCGACAGCACGAACTCGGAAGCGGGGCGGATTGCGCCCGGCCTGACGCGACCCACTTGGATCCTTGCACATGCGCAAACTGCGGCGCGCGGACGCCGGGGTCGGTCTTGGGTGAACCCTGAGGGCAATTTCGCAGCTTCCCTCGTCATGCGTGGCCCGGGTCCGATGGAACAATGGGCATTGCGGTCGTTCGTGGCGGCATTGGCTTTGGCCGAGGCGCTGGATGGATTGACCGGACGACCTCAATTGCTGGCACTGAAATGGCCCAACGATGTGCTGCTTCAGGGCGGCAAGCTGGCGGGCATCTTGCTGGAAACCAGCGGTGCGCATTTGACGATCGGGATCGGGGTGAACCTTGTGGCTGCACCAAGTGCTGCGGAGGTCGAAGAGCACGCCGTCCCCCCCAATTGTTTGCTGGGCGCGACCGGTCTGCGCGTCACCCCCGAAGACCTTCTTACGCCGCTTGCCGCGCGCTTCGCGCACCACGAGGCCTCGCTGACCACCTACGGTTTTGCACCGATCCGCACCGCGTGGCTGGCGCGCGCGGCGAAATTGGGCCAGCCTATTCGGGCGCGGATTGGCAACACAATTGAGCACGGCGTGTTCCGGGATGTGGACGCGCAGGGCAACCTTGTTCTAGAGACCTCCAAAGGCCTGCGCGCGATCCCCGCCGCCGAGGTCTATTTCTAACGCTGACAAAAGGGCGTGCAGATGCTTCTGGCGATTGATTGCGGCAACACGAATACGGTCTTTTCGCTCCATGATGGGGCGAAGTTTATCGCCACTTGGCGTACGTCGACCGAGCATCAGCGCACGGCGGATCAGTATTTTGTCTGGTTGAGTACGCTTATGCGGGCCGAGAACTTACAAGATGTTGTCGTGACCGAGGTGGTAATCTCATCGACGGTGCCGCGCGTTGTGTTCAACTTGCGTGTGCTATGTGACCGTTATTTCGCATGCCGCCCGCTGGTGGTGGGCAAGCCCGATTGCGTACTTCCGACGCCCTACCGCGTTGAGGAAGGTGTGCGCCCCGGATCGGACCGCCTCGCCAATGTGGCGGCCGCATTCGATCGCCATGGCGGCGATGTGGTGGTCGTTGATTTCGGAACCGCAACCAATTTCGACGTGTGCGCCCATGACGGGGCCTATGTCGGAGGGGTGATCGCGCCCGGCGTAAACCTCAGCCTCGAGGCGCTTCACATGGGGGCCGCTGCCCTGCCGCATGTCGATATCAGTCAGCCCGACAGCGTGATCGGCACCAACACCGTCTCCTGTATCCAGTCAGGGGTGTTTTGGGGTTACATCGGGCTAATTGAAGGGCTAACCACGCGGATCAAAGCGGAATACGGACGACCCATGAAAGTGGTCGGAACCGGAGGGCTTGCACCCTTGTTTGCGCAGGCTCAAGACCTATTTGATGTGATTGAAGATGATTTGACGATGCACGGTTTGACCGTGATCCATAAGTATAACAAAGGGTTGTAAGACATGGCAGGCGAGCGGTTGATATACCTCCCCCTTGGGGGCGCGGGCGAAATCGGAATGAACGCCTATGTTTACGGATACGGGCCAGTGGGGGCCGAGCGCTACATCCTCGTCGATCTCGGCGTGGCATTTCCCGATATGGACGGCACCCCCGGCGTAGATCTGATCTTGCCCGACATGGCTTGGCTGATGGAACGGGCCGACCGCCTCGACGGTGTGTTCGTGACCCACGCGCATGAAGACCACGTTGGCGGCGTCGGTATCTTGGCGGCAAAGCTGAACGCGCCGATCTATACGCGCAGCTTCACCGCCGCGATCGCGCGCCGTAAACTGGAAGAGCATGGCCATAAATCTGACCAAGTTCAGGTCTGCGATGCGTGGCCCGCAACGGTAGATGCTGGACCGTTCAAGGTCGGGTTCCTGCCGATATCACACTCGATCCCGCAAGCATCAGCCCTCGTGATCGACACTCCTGCCGGGCGGATCGTTCACACAGGCGACTTCAAACTCGACATGACCCCTGGCTTGGGCGAGCCGTTTGACCCCGAACTGTGGGCCTCCGTCGCCGAAGGTGGCGTGCGCGCATTGGTTTGCGACAGTACCAACGTATTTTCGCTGCAACCGGGCCGCTCGGAAGCCGAGGTCGCACCGCGCTTGAAAGAGTTTGTTGCAGCGGCGTCCGGTATGGTCGTCGCAACGACGTTCGCGTCGAACCTAAGCCGTGTGCGCGCGTTGGCCGAAGCTGGCCGCGCCGCAGGACGCTCTGTTTGCCTCATGGGGCGCGCGATGCGCCGCATGGTTCAAGTGGCAGAAGAAACTGGTGTGATGTCAGGCTTTCCCGCAACCATCGGGCCGGAGGATGCGTCCCAAGTGCCGCGCGAAACCCTGATGTTGATTGTGACCGGAAGCCAGGGCGAACGCCGGGCCGCATCGGCCGCGCTGAGCCGTGGTAAGTATCTGGGAATGCAGATGAAGGAGGGCGATACGTTCCTGTTCTCGTCCAAAACCATTCCCGGCAACGAGGTCGGTGTCGCACGTATTTGGAATGCATATTCTGAGCTGGGTGTTGAGGTCAGTGATGACCAAGGCGGGCTTTACCATGTTTCGGGCCATGCCAATCGCCCCGACATTCTGGAAATTCACCGCATCTTGAACCCGCAAGTTGTGATCCCAATGCACGGAGAGCACCGCCATTTGCGGACGCATGCGAAGCTTGCGAAAGCCGGTGGGCGCGTCGGGATCGTTGCCCCGAACGGATCACTGGTCGAGGTGAGTGGAAACAATCCTCGCGTGGTTGAGTACGTCGACACCGGTCGGACATACCTCGATGGGGCGGCACTCGTTGGCGCGCTTGATGGGGTAATCCGCGAGCGGATCAAGATGGCGATGAACGGACATGTGGCTGTCGCAGTGGTCGTGGATGACGAAGATGCAGCACTCGAGGATGCGTGGGTTCAGTTGCGGGGATTGCCTGAAAAGGGCGCGTCCGGTTCGTCGCTTGGCGAGTCGGTCGAGGATGATGTAGCCGCACTGATGGGCCGGGCCGAGCGCAAAACCGTGCGTAGTGACGAGCAACTCGAAGATGCTGTTCGCCGCGTTGTGCGCAAGACGGTGATAGACGAGACGGGTAAGAAGCCGGAGGTCACTGTGCTTATCTCGCGTCTCGTAACGGACTAAATGAGCAACCTTTTCCTCTACGGGGTCGGCCTGCCGCTGACCCTGTGGCTGGTGATCATTGGCGGCATGCTTTGGCTTGCCGCACAGACAAAACGGAAGCGGTTTGTCTGGATTATCAGCTGTTTAGGGGCTCTGGTGCTTAGTGCACTGGTGGTGGACGCGCTGTTTGGATGCGTTCACGATCCAAGCGGGCAAGCGGCGCCTGTATGCGGCGGACCGCTTAGCCCACTGTTGCGCGTTACTGTCTACGTCACCTCGCCCCTGGCCCTTGTGGGCCAAGCACTGTTGACTTGGTGGATGTTAGACAAAACAGACTGAATGCAAATGCCACAGGGATTTTGACATCCACTGTGGCATTTTATTCGCAGAAATCGGGGCTTAGCCCGTCATCCGATCTTCAAAGCTTTTTGCGATGAACGTCGGCACATGCTCACCCATTCCGACGATCTTTGGTCCACGATCATCACGCTGATTGCGACCACGCCCGCCACGCTCTCGGCGAGGATGTTCTTCGCGTGGGGCTTCCGCCTGTTGCTCGGGGGCCGGGGCCTTCGGAGCTTCAGCTTGCACTTTTACCTCTGGTGTTGGCGCCGGGGCAGGTACTGGAGCAGGAGCTTGGACTGGAACTGGAGTGTCAGTTGCAGCAACAGTATCCTCAACTGGCTTGCGACGGCTGCGCGATCCACCACGCGATGTGCGACGCGGTGCTGTCTCTTCTGCCTCAGGCAGAGGTTCAGGTGAGGCTGGTGCTTGCGCGCCCATCGGATTTTCCAGCCTAGGGATCGGCTGTTTGACCAGACGCTCGATGTCTTCGAGGTTTTTTTCATCCGACGGCACGCAAATCATCATTGTCGCGCCCTTTTTGCCTGCGCGACCCGTCCTGCCAATCCGGTGGACGTAATCCTCAGCATGGCTGGGCACATCGAAGTTGAAAACGTGGCTAACATCCGGGATGTCGAGACCGCGCGCGGCCACATCGGATGCCACGAGGAACCGTAAGGTGCCATCGCGGAACCCATCAAGCGTCCTCATCCGTTGAGATTGCTCCAGATCGCCATGGATTGGCGCGGCGTCCAGTCCGTATTTCTTCAACGATTTAGCCACAATATCCACATCAACCTTACGGTTGCAGAAGATAATCGCATTTTTACACTTCTCAGCTTCCGACTCGATCATCGCGCGCAGCAGCGAGCGTTTTTCACTGGGCTGACGGTCGCGCCGGCTACCTTTGAACATGATCACGCCTTGCGTAATATTCTCGCCCGTCGTCGCGGCGCGTGCGACTTCGATCTTGGCGGGATTGCTCAGGAAGGTGTTGGTGATCCGCTCAATCTCGGGGGCCATGGTGGCTGAGAAGAACAGCGTTTGCCGGGTGAACGGCGTCAGTTGGAAGATCTTTTCGATATCAGGGATGAAACCCATATCAAGCATCCGGTCCGCCTCGTCGACGACCATGATCTGCACACCTGTCAGCAGCAGCTTGCCGCGCTCAAAATGATCGAGCAGCCGTCCTGGCGTGGCAATCAGAACGTCTACACCTTTGTCGATGGCGGCGTCTTGTTCTTTGAACGACACGCCCCCAATCAGAAGGGCCTTCGTGAGTTTGGTATATTTGGCATAGGAATCGAAGTTTGCGGCGACCTGTGCGGCCAGTTCTCGCGTCGGTGCTAAAACGAGGCTGCGCGGCATGCGTGCCCTCGCGCGGCCTTTGCGCAGCATTGTAATCATCGGCAGCGTGAAACTGGCGGTCTTGCCGGTTCCGGTTTGGGCAATGCCGAGCACGTCGCGCCCGGCGAGCGCGTGGGGAATGGCACCTGCCTGAATGGGGGTTGGGATTTCGTAGCCGGTGTCGGCTATGGCTTTCAAAACCTTAGGATCAAGGTTTAGGTCTGCAAAAGTGGTCATGTGCGTCCATGTTTGGGGCCGGTCTTCGGGACGGGCCTTCGATATATGGGACGCAAGCCTTACGCGCCCCTGCGGCGGAACCCTCGGTCAGGGAAAGCAACCTATAGGTTAAATCCTGCTTTGGGTCAATCAAGCCGCTGCGCTGCGGCAAGTCGCAGGGATTGCGCGAAAAGTTCAGGCGGGATGCGTACATCGATCGCACCATCTGGACCTAGTAGTCTTGCGTTCAATCCCGACTGGGAAAGCGCTTTGAAAGCCTCGGAAGTTACAAATAGTTTGCCAATATCACGCGCGCTGCAATCGCGTGCGATGCAAAATGCGGTGGCTCGGCGCGCCGCCCGGTAGGGTAGTTCGCGCCCGCCTGCCCAAGCAGATGTCAGGCGCAGTCCTGGATGCACGCCGTCATAGGTTCTGCCAAATCTGACGGCATAAATCGGGGGCCCCGCGCCGCTGACAATCATAGTCCGCGCGAGAACAACATGGTGGGGGTGATCGCTGACGTAGGCAACGTCAGAGACCGCACCAGACAAACCTGTCACCGCTGAGCGCATAACTTGCGTGCCTGGATGCGCCAAACACCCGGATAGGATCACAACAAGACATAAAACTCGCCACATCACGGGACCATGACGGACAAGTCTTACGGAAACGTTAAACCATCATTTCCTTGGTGGCAGACAAAGTCAGCTCGGGGTAGTCACGCTCTATTCTATCGATATCCCATTGCAAACGCGTCAGAAAAACCGGATCGCCATCATTGTCATATGCGATGTGCTGTTTGTTGATATTAACCAGTTTGTCCATCTCAAGCTTCGGCCCAGCGATCCAGCGCGCGGACGTGAACTGCGACTGCTCAAACCGCACTGGCAGGCCGTATTCCAACTCAATCCGGGAGGCTAAGACTTCGAACTGCAAAGGCCCCACGACCCCGACAATGAAGCCTGAGCCCATCATCGGTTTGAACACCTTTGCAGCCCCCTCTTCTGCGAATTGCTTCAAGGCTTTATCCAGATGTTTGGCCTTCATCGGATCGCCCGCCCGACAGCTTTGCAATAGCTCAGGTGCGAAGCTTGGGATGCCGGTGATCCGCAACGTTTCGCCCTCAGTCAGCGCGTCGCCAATGCGCAACTGGCCGTGGTTTGGGATGCCGATAATATCGCCCGCCCATGCCTCTTCGGCCAACTCGCGGTCAGCGGCCAGAAACATAACCGGGTTGGAGATTGCCATCTGCTTTTTTGCCCGCACATGGGTCAGCTTCATGCCACGAAAGAAGTGCCCCGAGCAGAGCCGCACGAAGGCGACGCGATCGCGGTGCTTGGGGTCCATGTTGGCTTGGACCTTGAACACAAACCCCGAAACCTTCGATTCGTGAGGCGAGATATCGCGTGGTTCGGCGGCTTGCGGCTGCGGTTCGGGCCCAAAATCGGCGATTCCATTCATTAATTCGCGCACCCCAAAGGAGTTAATCGCGCTGCCAAACCAGATCGGCGTCATATGCCCTTCAATCACCGCTTGTGGATCGAGCTTGGGCATTAATTCACGCGCCATCTCAATCTCTTCGAGCAGTTTTTCCAGCAGATGTGGCGGCACGTGTTCGGCCAATTGCGGATCGTCTAGACCCTCGATTGCAATGCTGTCAGCGATCTTGTTGCGGTCGGCGCGATCCATAATCTCTAGCCGGTCGCGAAGTAAATCATAACAGCCCATGAACTCAGGCCCGATACCGATGGGCCAGCTTGCAGGTGTCACATCAATGGCGAGATTTTCTTGAATCTCGTCAATGATCTCAAATACACCACGGCTTTCTCTGTCCATTTTATTACAAAACGTCAGGATTGGCAGATCGCGCAGTCGGCAGACCTCAAACAGCTTTTGTGTCTGGCTTTCTATGCCCTTCGCCCCGTCGATTACCATGACCGCCGCGTCTACCGCTGTCAGCGTGCGGTAGGTGTCTTCGGAAAAGTCGCTGTGTCCAGGAGTGTCGACCAAATTGAAGCGGAACTCTTTGAAGTCAAAAGACATTGCCGAAGCAGAGACAGAAATCCCGCGATCCTTCTCCATCGCCATGAAGTCCGAACGCGTGCGCCGTGCCTCGCCCTTGGCGCGCACCTGTCCAGCCATCTGAATCGCGCCACCAAACAGCAAAAACTTCTCGGTTAGAGTTGTTTTGCCAGCATCAGGGTGACTGATGATTGCAAAAGTGCGGCGCCGCGCGATTTCAGGCGGCAGGGCAGGGCGGTTATGTGCGGTGTCCAACATGATCGCGATATAGACGGGGCCGCGGGGCGGTGCAATTGGCCCCGTTCATCCTTTCCTCATCCTTTTGGCGGCACAATCAACAAATCGCATGGCGGATCGCGCATCATGTCAGTTGCGAAGCTGCCCATTAGCCAAGGGACGGGAAGGGCGCGCCCGTGGGTGCCCATAGATATGAGATCAGGTCTTAGCGCGGCGCGCTTGTGGCCGATGACTGCTTGGACTGGACCTTCTTCGACACTGATATCGGCCAAATCGGCGAGGTCTGGGTTCGCATCAAGCCAAGCGTATTTCTGCTGTACTGCCGCCTCCATGAACGGAGCAGGGTCGATCATCGGGGGCAACTCGCCGGTCAGCCCGGGGGCCGTGGCCATTCCTACGTAAGGCACTGGGACCGCATGGGCTGCGTGAAGACCAGCTGTGGGGGCCAAGCGGCGCGCGATCCGCAGTGCGTCAGCTGAGGCGGGCGCGAAATCGAGTGCGCCCAAGACGCATGTATAGGCATGATCAGCTGGATCGCGAACGATAAGCACGGGGCAGCCAAGGCTGCGGGTCAAGCGCTCCATCGTGGTCTCAAAGATCAGGTCCATGAACGGGCGACGGCGGTGAAGGCCCAGAACCATCAGGTCTGCGCCATAGCTTTTGGCAGCTGTCGCCAGCGCTTCATCGGGGGCACCGCGCAAGATCTGCGCGTGCCATGTTACCTTGTCAGCACCGGTTTGAGCTTCGCAAAACTGAACCAGGCGGGCTTGAGTTTCAGCGGCAACCGTTTCGCCCAAAGCCTCGGGCAACGTGTCATCGACAACGCTGAACACGTAAAGTGTCGCGTTGTGCTCGTCGGCCAAACGCCACGCGCGGGCCACAGCGCGGTCGGAGCGCATTGATAGATCAGTGGCAACGGCAATCGTTTTCATAGAACACTCCCTAGGTTTACAAGGGAGAAGTCTATCAAGTTATCTGAAGGACTAGACTGACACGGATCAAATGGCCGGTGAAATCGCTCGTTTTTCGGCCATGACAGGTGCTTTGGGCCGGGGGCGTAGCGACGGCGGCAGCGATGCCGGGTGCGGCACGTGGGCTTCTTTCACACCGCTGGCCGCGACTTGTACCGCAAGCGCATCTGTCAGCCCGGCGCGCGACGCGTTGGTCAGCAGGAAGCTCTCGCAGGGGATTCCTTCCGCATAGATCACCTCGTGTTGGTCGAGCAGCACTTGGAAATATTCGGTGCGCCCGCCTGCATCGGCAGTGCCGGTCCGCCCGTTCACCAACTTGATCGCAGGCTCCATCCGGTCGGGGCCGTCGGGGTCCAAATCGCTGCGGCGCGCAGGCACGTAAAGGCGGTGGTCGGCGGCGACAACAAGTTCGGTCTCGTTAGCAAACGCGCCTTCGCGGATCACGACGCGAGTGGCGCGTCCAATCGCAGGAACCGTCTGGCTAAGCACTGCGCGCCCCGCAGCGGCGCGGCCCGCGCGGGTCAGCAGTTTGTCGGCGGGTTTGAGATCTTCGATGGCAACAAGACGGCCATCTTGGACGGCAATCCGAGTGCCGCGCGTGAAGGCCAGACACGTCGGGTCCGCCAAAGGCAGCGGAGCCAGATCAGGCGCTTGGGCGATGATTGTGAGCGGGGAAAACAGGTCGACGGCCCCCAGCGGCAACAAGAAACTGTCGCCGTCGATCATCAGACTGCGCATCGAGGTCAGACCGCCCGCTTGGGTCATCATCGTCAGCGTCGGGCCGAGATCTACGAGAACCTCGGGCGCATTGGCGAGGCGGTATCCGGTTGCAATTGGGTCAAGGAAGTCGGCACCCAGCAATTCGATCCGAAGCGCATCGGCTTCCACTGCAAGGCGGTAGCTATCGCCAAGGCACAAAGTGTCGGACAATTCGAGCGCATCACCGCGATTGACGCCACCCGTGCAACGAAACGCGGATGCATCATAGACCGTCAACACATGACGGGCCGTTGCAGATTGGGACGAAAAAAGAGACATGGCTTACCGGACCTCACACTTGCTTACGCACAAAACCGTTAAGACGAGATTTCCAGCCTTAGGATTTTCTGCCCTGCTGTTCGCGCCCCCACCACCGGACCTCTGTTTGCTATCAGAGGCTTGGTAATGGCCCTAATCTGCGCCTCCAATCCGGCCAAATTGTCTTTGGACTAAGGACAATCTGTGGCGAGGGTCATATTTGTTCGCAGGCGGCATCTAGTGCCGGGTCGAGCGGTCTCGCCATTGCCCCCTATTAACCTACGATTCGGCGTGGTGATGCTGTCGGGGCAGTGCTAACTGAGGCCAAACAATGACCAAAAAGGAGAGATTTCATGGATCTGGGAATTTCCGGTAAGCGCGCGCTTATCTGCGGATCGTCCAAAGGGTTGGGGCGTGGCTGCGCCGAAGCGTTGGCAGCGGCAGGCGTCAATTTGGTGCTGAATAGCCGTGGCTCGGACGCGCTTGAGGCAACCGCCGAGGCGATCCGTTCGGCCCACGGCGTGTCCGTCACAACAGTCGCCGCAGATGTGACCACGGATGAGGGCCGCGCGCAGGTGCTAGAAGTCGCCGGTCAGGTCGATATTCTTGTGACCAACGCGGGCGGTCCACCTCCGGGTGTGTGGTCCGATTGGGATCGCGAAGACTTCATTAAGGCTTTGGATGCTAACATGCTGACACCGATTGCGCTGATGAAGGCGCAACTGCCGGGCATGATGGACCAAGGCTGGGGCCGGGTCATCAACATCACCTCGCAATCGGTCAAAGCTCCGATCCCGGCGCTGGGTCTGTCAAATGCAGCGCGCACAGGTCTGACTGGCTACGTGGCAGGAACCGCGCGTCAGGTGGCTGGATCGGGCGTGACCGTGAACAACATGCTTCCGGGCATCCATGCGACTGACCGAGCAGATATGCTCGATGGTGGTGTGTCCAAGGCGCAAGAGATCTCGATCGAACAGGCGCGTCTCAACCGTTACAAGACCATCCCATCGGGCCGCTACGGCACGCGCGACGAGTTCGGCGCGATGTGCGCTTTCCTGTGTTCGGTCCATGCTGGCTTTATCGTGGGGCAAAACATCCTGCTCGACGGTGGTGCGACGAACGCGACGATCTAGATATTTGCGACAAGAAAAACGGGCGCGCGTGGTTTTGTTCATAGAACCGCGCGCGCTTTTTTGTTGGGGCAGGGTCATGGGTCTTTCGGGCTGGGTAAACCTATCCGCGAGCCTGCATGATGCACGCTGGCGTCCATTACTATTATGACAAGACGCTGCAAGGCGCGGGCAATGCTGACACCACGTCGCAAGGTACCGGCTGCAGCTAGGCTTGCACCGCGCTGGGGGCGCTGGTAGCACATCATAACCCGACGGATTTGATCGGAAATTGAACGCCCGTGCCCCTCGACACCCCCATCCTTCAGCCGCGCCTTGAGGTTACCGACCTGTGCCGTTCCTATGATGGGCGCGAAGTCGTCAGCCATGTGTCGCTTTCGATCCGTCCGGGGCAGGTCACATGCCTGCTCGGCCCCTCGGGCTGCGGTAAATCGACGACGCTTCGGATCATCGCGGGGGTCGAACAACAGACCTCGGGCACCGTCATTATCGACCGGCGTATGGTGTCGGGCGATGATATTCACTTGCCGCCTGAGGCGCGTTCGGTCGGGCTGATGTTCCAAGACTTCGCGCTGTTTCCTCATCTGAATGTGATCGGAAATGTCGGCTTCGGCGTCGCAGGCACGAAGGCTGAGAAGCGCGCGCGGGTTGGTGAGTTGCTCGAACGCGTCGGCCTCGCGGGTTATGATGATAAGTTCCCGCATCAGTTGTCGGGCGGCGAGCAGCAGCGCGTCGCACTTGCCCGCGCCGTGGCCCCGCGCCCACGGGTGATGTTGATGGACGAGCCGTTCTCAGGCCTCGATAACCGCCTGCGCGACGGCATCCGCGACGAGACGCTGAGCATCCTCAAGGACGAGGGCACTGCTGTGCTGCTGGTCACGCACGAGCCGGACGAGGCGATGCGAATGGCCGACCAAATCGCCCTGATGCGCGGTGGCCGGATCGTACAGCAAGGCGCACCCTATAATGTCTATAACGCGCCGATAGACCGGGCCGCGGCTGCATTTTTTAGCGAAATCAATACAGTGCGCGGTACGGTCCATGGCGCGTTGACTGACACACCGTTTGGGCAATTCCTCGCCCCCGGTGTGCCCGACGGCCAAGATGTCGAGATTCTGATCCGTCCGCAGCACATCCGCATCGACTTTGACCGAAAAGGCCAAGGCCCGCGCCCAACGCCCGTTGACGGCACACCTGCGCGCGGGATTGTGCAGCGCGCACGCTTCATGGGCCGCGAAAGCTTAGTGGAGTTCAAGATGGACGGCGACGGTTCGATCCTGAAAGCCACCGTGCCTGCGGTGTTCCTGCCCAAAGCGGGTATGGCGCTGTGGCTGTCGATCCGACGCGATCGATGCTACGTGTTTCCGGTGCGCTGAGCGCGGGTTGCATTAGAAGACCCAAGTTTCGTGGTGAATAGACCTTTCGGCCACGTCGCTAAGGCACCTCAATCCCCGCCTGTGGTAACAAGGTCGCCAGCTTATCCAGCATCGAGCGTGCGGCTTTCGCTCCTACCTCGTCGCCGTACCGGACCTCTCGTCGCAATCCGCTGACCGTCGCCTCTAGCTCGGCTGCTGTCAGCATCGTCGGCGGCAGCACCAGCGCGGACCGCAGGATGTAGCCCAACCCGCGCTCGCCTTCGACGGGGATGCCACTGGCGGCCATCACACTCATATCGCGCCAGATCGTGCGGTCTGACACGCCAAGCGTCTCGGCAAGCTCGGAGGCAGTGTGCAACTGCCCGTCGCACATGATCTGCACAAGGTCATAAAGACGGCGGTCGCGTTTCATGGGCACTCCGAGACAGGGCTAACTGACAAAATACTGTCAGTTGTGGCATGCGCAAGGCGATTGAGCCCTTTTAAATCCCACCTGACACCGCTTAGGTGAGCCTAATCGAGTTCGTGCTTCGCTTGCACGCACCCACATGACCCATATGCGGAGCCTACCCATGTTGAACAATATCGGCCTTCCCGGCATCCTTCTGATCGCAGTCGTCGTCCTCGTCCTGTTTGGGCGTGGTAAAATCAGCTCGCTCATGGGCGAAGTTGGCAAGGGCATCACCGCCTTCAAGAGAGGCGTTAAAGACAGCACAGAAGAGCTTGAGGCAGAGACCGCAGATGTAGCGCGCGACGTGACACCTGAGGACGCCGAGACGGCGACGCCCGAAAAAGACAAAGCCTGATTTAGATCATGCTCGACATTGGCCTCCCAGAGATGCTCGTCGTGGGCGTCGTCGCGTTGATCGTCGTCGGCCCCAAGGACTTGCCCGTGCTGTTTCGCAAATTGGGCGAGTTCACCGGCAAGGCCAAGTCGATGGCGCGCGAGTTTTCCAGCGCGATGAACGCTGCGGCTGACGGCGCAGGCGTCGGCGACCTCAAGAAAATGGGCGATGATATCTGCTCGGCCACGTCGACCAAGAACATGGGCCTCGACGGGCTCAAAAACATGTCTAAGGACTATAAAGACTGGGAACCGGGTCAGAATACCGCTGCCTTGTCCAAAGAACGCCAAGAGCAGGTTGCAAAGATCAAAGCACTATCGGCGCAGAAGGCCCAAGAGCGTCTGGACCGCGCGGCGGCTGCTAAATCTGGCGAGGCGGCTCCGGCGAAGGCGGAAGTGACAGAAACATCCGCGCCAGTCAAAACCGCGCCAGTCAAAGCGGCCCCTAAGAAAGCCCCGGTTAAGAAGGCACCTGCAAAGACGCCCGCGGCCAAAGCGGATGCTGCTCCTAAGCCCGCTGCTGCGAAAAAACCGGCGGCCAAGAAACCGGCTGCCAAGAAGCCTGCCCCTAAGAAAGCCGCGCCCGAATGAGCGATACCAACGACATGGAGCAGAGCGCTGCACCGCTGATCGAGCATCTGGCCGAATTGCGCACCCGCCTGATCCGCGCGGTTTTGGCGTTTCTGGTGGGCATCATCGTCGTCTTCGTCGTGGCCGAGCCGATCTTGCAATTCCTCGTCGTCCCGATTGAGGAAACTTTGCGCTCGCTGGGGGATCCGTCGCCGACACTGCAATACACTTCGCCGCAAGAATACCTGTTTACCTTGTTCCGCATCTCGATGGTGTTTGGCTTCATGCTGGCTTTCCCAGTGATAGGCTACCAGCTTTGGCGGTTTGTGGCGCCCGGCCTCTACCGCACCGAGAAGAACGCGTTTTTGCCGTTCCTCGCCGCGTCACCGGTAATGTTCCTGCTTGGCGCGTCGTTCGCGCAGTTCGTCGTCACTCCGCTGGCGATGCAGTTCTTCCTCGGCTTTGCTGATATCTCGTCGATTTTCGCGGGCTTTGTGGACAATGTTGTCGCCGGCGCGCCGGGTGGTGTGCCCGCAGATGGCGGATTGTTCCCACCTACGACCGAGGCCGGGGTGACGATCACCTTCTTTGGTAAGGTCAACGAGTCCCTCGATATCACGCTCAAATTCATCATGGCCTTTGGTCTGTGTTTCCAACTGCCCGTACTGCTGACGCTGATGGGCAAGGCCGGTCTTGTAACCGCGCAAGGCCTTGGTTCCGTGCGCAAATACGCCGCCGTTGCTATCTTGCTGCTGGCGGCGTTGGTGACCCCGCCAGACGTGGTCACGCAGTTGATCCTATTCGTGGTGGTCTACGGGCTTTATGAGATCTCCATCCAGCTCGTGCGCTTGGTCGAGAAGAAGCGCGTTGACGAGTTGCGCCGCGAAGGTGTGCTGGACGAGGACGAAGACCTCTACGGCGATATCGATCCTGAGGATGACGCCGAGTGAGCAAGTCTGCGCTGAAACGGATTGCCGCAGCACTTGAGCGGATGGCACCCGCACCTATGGCCGCGCCCGATTTCGGACAGGCCGAAGCGTTCTTGTGGGAAACCGAGCCGGATCATCTGCGCGCTGTGCACAACGTGTCGCGCGTTGATCTGGATCTTCTGATCGGGATTGAGCGCGCTCGCGACACGCTACTGGACAACACGCTGCAATTTGCGCGCGGCCTGCCTGCGAATAACGCGCTTTTGTGGGGCGCACGCGGGATGGGGAAGTCCTCGCTCGTCAAAGCGGTTCATGCCGCCGTGCGCGCGGACGGCCACGATCTGAAAGTAATTGAGGTGCAGCGCGAAGATCTGCCCTCGATTGGGCGCTTGCTGGGCTTGCTGCGCGAGACCGACATGCGGTTCTTGCTGTTTTGCGATGACCTCAGCTTCAGTCATGACGACCAGAATTATAAGTCCTTGAAGGCCGTTCTGGATGGCGGGATTGAGGGGCGGCCCGAGAATGTGCTGTTCTATGCAACGTCCAATCGTCGCCACCTCATGCCCCGCGATATGATCGAGAATGAACGCGGCAGCGCAATCAGCCCGTCTGAGGCTGTCGAAGAAAAGGTCTCGCTTTCAGACCGTTTTGGCTTGTGGCTCGGGTTCCATTCCTGCGACCAAGACCAGTACCTGGCGATGATCAGAGGGTACTGCGAGGCTTACGGGCTTGATATCGCCGAGGACCGCCTGCACGCCGAGGCCATCGAGTGGCAACAGACGCGCGGGTCACGCTCGGGCCGTGTGGCATGGCAGTATTTCTGCGATCTAGCTGGCCGCGAAGGCGTCAGCTTGGGCTAAATCTCTGGGTGCAGATTGGTTTCGTCACTGTAAATACGGCACCGGATCGACAGCCATCGTCCCGTCGCGTACCTCAAAATAGAAGAACCCGGGTCCGCCCGCAGAGACTTTCGCAATGGTTTGCCCACGCCGCACCCTGTCGCCACGCGCCACTGTCAGGTCGTCGATATTGCCATAGACTGTCAGCAAACCGCTGGAATGGCGCACCACAAGCACCTGAATTTGCTCGGTCGTCTCAGTAATCGCCAGCACCTGTCCAGCCTCGGCGGCTGATACTGCGCGCCCTGCCGGCGTATCAAAGCCAATCCCATCGCTGCCCCTTTGGCCGAACGCACGCGTAATGCTGCCTTGCACGGGCATAGCAAGCTGGGCGGCGGGTGTGGCGGCAGTGGTCGTGTTGCCGAGTTCGGGCGAAGGCGGCGGGGCCACGCGCGTATTGCTTTCGTTTGGCAAAGCCGACGCCGCACTCGGTGGCACGGGCGTTACGCTGCCTTGGCCGGGTGCTGCTGGGGCTGCCGCCGCAGGCGCTTCGGCGTTTTGAACAGCGACTGGGATCAGCAGGAACTGATTGTCGCGGATTGCCAAATCTGGCCCAAGCCCGTTCCAATCGGCCAGCGCGCGCGGCGACACGTTATAGAGCCGCGCGATGGAAAACGCCGTCTCGCCCGGCTCAACCTTGTGGCGGATAGGCTCGATCCCCGGCTGGTTGGTGATGCGCGGCGCGCCTTGTGTGGATTGCGGGGCGGCGCGGTCGATGGCCGAGCCTGCGATGGCCGTGATATCGATGCCGCTGCCAGTAGCCATATCGGCCACTCGGCGGGGCAGGGCCACCAACTCATCATTGCGTAATGTGGCGTCAGCAGACAATCCATTGTAGCGCGCAACTTCCGCTGCGGGCAGGCCAACCCGCTGCGATAGGCTCGTAACCGTATCGCCGCGTTGGGCCAGTGCCACTTGATAGCCGGGATATGAGATAACGCCGCGCGCATCGGGCACAGGGCGTGGCGCGCTCTGAACCCGTGCGGCTTGGGCGGTATCAAGTCCGCCGCCGATCCCGCCTCGCAGATCAAAATCCAACTGATCGGTGCAAGCCCCAAGGGCCAGCAAAGCTGCAAGGCTCAGGGCAGTTTTTCGGGCAGGTAAGGCATCAAAACGAAACATAATTCTCTTTACCATCTGGGGCGGAGTGCCGTGCACCTAATCAGCCGCGCGACCCTCGACAAGCGGGACGAAGCGCACGGAGCGCAATTCTTCATAGTCCAGACCATCTTCGGTGCGGGTCACTTTAATGAGACTTTGCACTGTATCGGACTGGCCCACGGGCACGACCATGATGCCACCTACGCGGAGCTGATCCAGCAACGGGCCCGGTGGGTCCTCGGCAGCGGCCGTGACAAGGATGCGGTCAAACGGGGCCTGATCGGGCAATCCAAAACTGCCATCGCCGGTCAACACCGTCACATTGGTGATCCCGAGCGCGTCGATGCGCCCTTGGGCGGTGCGGGTCAGCGTCCTGTGGCGGTCGATGGTATAGACGCGGCGTGCAAGCTGGCTGAGGATTGCGGCCTGATAGCCTGAGCCGGTGCCAACCTCGAGCACCTTATCGCGCGGCTGCACGTTCAGCGATTGCGTCATCAGTCCAACGACCGAGGGTTGGCTGATCGTCTGGCCTGATGCGATCGGCAGCGGCACATCCTCATAGGCACGCTCGGCAAAGATGCCCTCGACAAACAGGCCGCGGTCAATCCGCTCCATCGCCGTCAGCACACGGCTGTCGGTCACGCCCTTGGCGCGCAGATGGAAGAGGAACTCCATGATCTGTTCGGCTGTATAGGCGGGCACGTTATCCCTCCACGGCCCGTTTGAGGGCGGGTAATTGCGCATGCGCCGTCAGGTCAGCGCGCATCGGCGTGATTGATACGTAGCCTTCGACATTCACCTGACTGTCGGTGTCTGGCCCCGTAGGATCATCTTGCGGCCCACCGGTAATCCACAGGAACCTGCGGCCCGAGGGGGCGATATGCGGCTCGACCCCAAAGCGTGTGTTCGGGCGACGGCCTTGGCGCACGACGCGCATCCCTTCGACTTCACCCACCGGTACGGGCGGGAAATTGACGTTAAAGAAGGTGCGGTAGTCCGGCTGGTCCCATTCACCATGCTCGAGCAGCGCGCGGACAACGCGAACGCCCCACGCGCGGGCAGCCTCGAACGGATCGTCCAGACCTTTCATTCTCGGGCCGTAAAACTGTGAAAGCGCAATTGCGTTCAAGCCTTGCAAAGCAGCCTCCATCGCGCCGCCGATTGTGCCTGAGTAAAGCGTGTTTTCAGCCGAGTTGTTGCCCCGGTTCACCCCCGACAACACCAGATCGGGCGGCGCGCCCTTCATCACGTCATACAAGCCCGCCAACACGCAATCGGCGGGCGAGCCTTCGGCGGCATAGCGCCGCTCACTTAGCTTGGCGATCATTGTGGGGTGCGAATAGCTGATGCAGTGGCCGACGCCGGATTGCTCAAACGCAGGCGCGACAGTCCAAACTTCGCCGTCGGGACCCGCGATTTCCTTGGCAATCTCGCTCAAAACCTCGAGCCCAGGCGCGTTAATGCCGTCGTCATTTGTGATGAGAATACGCATAAACCTGCCCCGCTTTGCCCTTTGTCCCTGTTAGGCGAAGGGCCGCGCAGTCACAAGCTGTGCAGCGCTTAAAGCAGCGCGCGTATCTTTGATGCCTCAGCTTTGGGCGTGCTGAGGTCGTGAGAGGCTTGTCCGGGGAAGAACCGCGCGCGCGTGGCTGTGGGCATCTCGGCAGGTTGGTGGATTAGTACGCGGGGGCCGATCTTGGTGCTCTCGGCCTGCCAACTTTTCGCCAGCGCGATCTGGGCGGCTTTCGTAGCCCCGTATTGGCCAAAGAAAGGCAGGCCTGCGCGCGGATCGTCAAAGAAGATTGCTGTGCCTGCATCGCCTAGCAACGGCGCGATCATGGTGATCAGTGTCGCGGTCGCGGTGATGTTCAGGTCGATACTTTTCTTGAGGTCTTTCTCGGCAGAGTGGGGCGCCGGGGACAGCGGCGCGCCGTGGACCGCGCAATGCGCCATCACATCAACCTTGCCCCAGCGGTCAAAAATCGCGCGGCAAATACCTGCCACTGCGTCGCGGTTGGTCAGGTCAATCGGGGCCAGCGTTGCGCTGCCACCCTTGGCCTTGATCCGGTCGTCCAGCTCTTCCAGCGCGCCGGAGGTCTTGGCGATGGCGATGATATGATACTCGGGTGCCAAGGCCTCGGCCAAAGCAGCGCCAAGGCCGCGCGAGGCACCGGTGATGAAAGCGATTTTATCGGGGGAGGCTATGTCTGTCATGAGTCGCGGTTTGCGATGCCCCGCAGGCAAGGTCAAGCGGTCTGCGCCAACACGCGTCGCGCGCCCGGTTGGTATATCTTGGCTGACCCGCTGAATTTTTAGGCAATAAAATGGTGGCTATTGAAAAAGAACCGCCTTTTGGGTGACAGCTCGCAAAGGCTTATTGCAGCCGTTAACTTAGACCTCTAAACAGCGCCTATCTCATTGTATTTGGATTGCTTCTCCAGGATCAATCTTGTGATTTCTTGAAAGGTAATCCCTTCTATTCGAGGCATAATCGTGACGACCCGACTGTTTGGATGTAAAACCTGCGGCCATGAGCTGCGCTATGGCAGCGCCCGTTGTGGCTACTGCAATATCGACACCCCCCTGCAAAACCGCAGGGGCATGGTGGTCGTTCTGGTTTTGCTATGCTGCCTCGGGCTGTTAGCACTACTAATATAAGCCCGGCTATTCTGCCGCCGTTTTGAGAACAAATCCATTGGTGATCATATCCGACGGGGCGACAGGGTATTCGCCCGAAAAGCACGCATCACAATAGCTGGGGCTTTTCGCATCGCGCCCCTTGGCCTCACCCACAGCTCTGTAGAGACCGTCGAGCGAGATGAACCGCAGTGAATCCACGCCCAAGTGATCGCACATTTCGTCCTCAGACATAGTCGCTGCCAGCAATTTTGAGCGCTCGGGCGTGTCGACACCGTAGAAGCAAGGCCAAGCAGTTGGCGGCGACGCGATACGAAAATGCACCTCGGCGGCGCCCGCATCAATGATCATATCTTTGATTTTGCGCGAAGTCGTACCGCGCACCACGCTGTCATCCACAAGGATCACGCGTTTGCCCTTAATCAGAGCCCGGTTCACGTTTAGCTTAAGGCGCACACCCATGTTGCGGATCTGCTCGGTCGGCTCGATGAACGTGCGGCCCACATACTGATTGCGGATGATGCCCATGGCATAAGGAATGCCTGATTGTTGGGAAAACCCGATCGCTGCGGGCGTGCCGCTGTCTGGAACGGGGCACACCAGATCTGCATCGACGGGGGCTTCTTTGGCCAGCTCCACACCAATCGCGTGGCGCGTCTCGTAGACTGAGCGCCCGCCGAGGATCGAGTCTGGCCGCGAGAAGTAGACATGCTCGAAGATACAGGGGCGTGGTTTGGCGCGCTCGAACGGACGGAAGCTTTCCAGCCCCTTGCCTTGAGTGATCACGACCATCTCGCCGGGGTCAATCTCGCGGATGAAATCTGCGCCGATGATATCCAGCGCGCAGGTCTCTGACGCGAGGATAAAGCCGTCCTCGCCGATCTGGCCCAGCACCAGCGGACGAACGCCAAGGCTGTCGCGCACGCCGATCAGTTTGGTGCGTGTCATCGCCACGATAGAGAACGCGCCTTCGACCCTGCGCAGTGCATCCTTCATCCGCTCGGGGATGTTCTTTTGGTAGCTGCGCGCCATCAGGTGAATGACGCACTCGCTGTCGGAAGAGGATTGGAAGATCGAGCCGCGCTCAATCAGGTCGCGCCGCATCTCGTCTGCATTGGTGAAATTGCCGTTATGGGCAATCGCGGCCCCGCCCATGGCGAACTCTCCAAAGAAGGGCTGCACATCGCGGATGGCGGTGTTGCCTTTGGACCCAGAGGTCGAATAGCGCACATGCCCAATTGCCACAGCGCCGGGCAGCGTCTCCATCAGCTTATGGCTGGTGAAATTGTCACGCACATAGCCAAAACGGCGGGCGGAGTTGAAACCGTGTTCGGGGTCGTAGCTGACGATGCCACCAGCCTCTTGGCCCCGATGTTGCAGTGCGTGCAGGCCAAGGGCGACGAAATTGGCCGCGTCCACCATGCCGATGGCTCCGAAGACGCCGCATTCCTCGCGTAACTTGTCGTCGTGACCTAAGTCGCGCAAAAAAGACGTGTCGAAGGGGTTGGCGGGAGGCATCTGGCGCATGGGCTGGTTCCGATTCCCGTTATTTCGCCCCCGCATACAAAATCGCGGCCCAGCTGTCACTGGGGCCGCGTTACTTTCGTGTCACATTCAGAAGATGCTCTGCCCGGTTGCGACTAAATTAAGCTTAACGCCCGAAAAAGCTCGGCTTTCGTGACGCGTTGTTGAGGCGGGCTTGGGCGACATGAGCGGGGCTTGGGCGAGGGGGGGCTTCGGCCGTCACGGCGTTGTCATTCTCGTCCTCGTCCTCGTCCTCATCGGCGTCGTCACTGTCACTTGCGTCGTCGCTGGCCTCTTCACTGGCAGCGGCAACTTCTTCAGTATCATCGCCGGACGCTTCATCTGTCGCTTCATCTGCTGCCTCGGCGACAATCTCTTCATCCGCATCGTCGGATGCTTCCTCTGTCGCCTCGGCGGCGATCTCTTCTTCGACGTCATCTTCGTCATCATCATCGAGCACAGCGGCCACTGCCGCAGCCGCAACACCGCCAACCAACGTCAGTGGGGCCGCTGCCTCTGCGACCTTCTCGATCACGGTTGTGTCTTCATCTGCCTGATCCGCGTCCGGTTCATCTGAGACATCGGCGTCCTCTTCAGGCTCTTGACGCGCTTGTACCTTTGGCTTGGGTTTTGGGGCTGGGGATGATCCGTCGGCTTTAGCAATGATGCCCTTGTCCTGCAGCGCGTCCAGATGCGCTTTCAAAACACCCAGCGCCTTGGCGTTCTGACCCACTTTTGGAAACGCAAACTGCAAAGCTGCTCGTTCCAGATCATCCTCAGTAACGCCGTCTTCGTCTTCGATCTTGCGCGCCTTGAGCATTTGGCCCACTTGCGACAGCCCGCTGATATAGGATCGCATGGCTTGGGTCAGCCCTTCGCCTCGGAAGCTCAGACCTGCGCTCAGGTCGATCAGCGCTTCGGCGTCGCCATCTGTCAGGATCGCACGCGAGGCGGATTTGCCGCCGGGCGTCTCGCCGTTAAAAATGAGCGCGGCTTTCAGCAAGCCGGGGATGTCATCGGATAGATTTGATACGAGGGTCATGAGGCGCTCTCCAAGTTCGGGCACAACAATTTGCGTTGTGAGCTTGTATAAGCACTACATACCACGAGGCATAGCGTTTCTGCAAAGTTATCCACAGTCAGCACATCAACCGATCGGCTGAGCCCTGAATGCCACAGAAAATGTTCGATTTGGTGTGGTTCGAGGCCGCAAGGCAGCCCCAAACCTATGCCGATCAGTTGCCAGTTGCGTCGATCGCTGCCGCTTCGCCTGCTTGGCCGGGGCCACAATCGCCAACCAGCTCTTCATAGCGCGCTACGATCCAGCCAGTCGCATCCTCGGGGATTTGATCCTCAATCGTGGTGGCAAACGTTCCGAAAATCTCGGCTGAGCGGCTGTCCTCGACCATCGCAATCGCGTCGTTGACCATGACTTGCTCGTAAACAATCAACGCAATGGCGACCAGAATAACACCGCGGAACAAGCCAAATAACAGTCCAACCCCCTGATCGAACCCGGAAACGGCGGTTCGGCGCACGATGCCAGACATTAGCGGCGTGAATATGGAAACAATCACCAGCGCGATGGCAAACACCGCAGCAAATGCGACGATGATCGCCAATTCGCAGCTTTCCGACAGGAAGCCACCAAGCACGGGCAGCTCTTTGACCAGCGGCTCAACTTGTCCGGCGAAGATATACGCGACGACCGCCGCACCGATCCAGCCGACGATGGACATAATCTCGCGGGTTACCCCTCGGGCGAAGGCCAGAAGTGATGAAATCACCACCACGCCTGCGACGATCGCGTCGATAAGTGTAAAGCCTTCCATGGCGTATTCCTCGTCTCGTTCTGGACGAGTTCAGCCTGCGCCGAACACATCACCTACCAATGCCGCCAAATCTGGCAGAGCCCGGACGGCCATGGATGTTTCCGAGCCCGTCTTGCTGCGCGCTGCCAGCAGTGCCGAGGTAAAACCAAGTTTTTCGGCTTCTTTCAACCTGTTTTCGGTTTGCGACACGGGTCGCAGCCCCCCAGACAGGCTGAGTTCCCCAAAAACCACGGTTTCGGGGGGCAAAGCGCTGTCTTCGCGCGCACTCAGAAGCGCCGCTGCAACTGCCAAGTCAGCCGCAGGCTCGCCGACGCGCATCCCGCCTGCCACGTTCAGATAGACATCAAGCCCCGCAAACGGGATGCCGCAGCGCGCCTCTAGCACCGCGAGGATCATCGCCAAACGCCCGCCATCCCAGCCCACAACCGTGCGGCGTGGGTTGGCGTGAGGTGTTGGTGCAACCAATGCCTGGAATTCCACGAGCACGGGCCGCGTGCCCTCCATGCCCGCAAAAACCACAGCACCGGGCGCGGGTTTGTCGCGGTCCGACAAAAACAGCGCCGAGGGGTTTGCGACCTCGGCCAAGCCATCTCCGGTCATCTCGAACACACCGATCTCAGCGGCAGGACCAAAGCGGTTCTTGACCGCGCGCAGGATACGGAATTGATGGCCGCGCTCGCCCTCGAAGTATAAAACAGTATCGACCATATGCTCGATTATGCGCGGCCCTGCGATCTGACCTTCTTTGGTGACGTGGCCGACCAGCACAACCGCGATGCCCTTGCGCTTGGCGAAGGTGACAAGCTCATGGGAGGCCGCGCGCACCTGTCCGACCGAGCCGGGCGCGCTGTCGACGCTGTCCAACCACATGGTCTGGATCGAGTCGATAATAACCAGATCCGGTTCTTCAGCCTCTAGGGTGGTCAGAATATCGCGCAGGTTTGTTTCGGCCCCGAGTTTCACGGGCGCTTGCTCCAGCCCGAGGCGTTGGGCACGCATCCGCACTTGGGCCGTTGCTTCCTCGCCTGAGATATAGATCGATTTAAGACCTTTTTGGGCGAACGCAGCTGCCGCTTGCAACAAAAGCGTTGATTTGCCGATGCCCGGATCACCGCCCACCAACAGGGCCGAGCCTTTGACGAGGCCTCCGCCAAGCACGCGGTCCAGCTCTGCGATGCCCGACATCGACCGCAATGGTGCGGCCTCGGTGCTGGACAAATCGGTCAGCCTGACTTTGCGGCCCCGGGCTGCCCCGAGTGACTTCTTGGATGGCCCGCTGGTCAGGGGGGCTTCCTCGATGATGGAATTCCACTCGCCGCAGGCCTCGCACCGCCCGGCCCATTTCGAAAAGCCAGCGCCGCACGATTGGCATGAAAAGGTCAGAGCAGCTTTGGCCATAGGTAGGTCCGTCTTGCAGATGAGGTCAGTCGGGTGTGCCGCGCGCGGCCCGCGTTGTCAAAGCCCCAAGTATGAGGGTCGCCAGAACGCAGCTGGTAAACGCATAAAGCCCCCAAGCCGCTTCAACCCTGCCAAGCCCGACGCCTTTGACAATGACGATATAGAGCGCGATCAGAAACACATCCGCCATCGCGAGGCGCGACAGATGGTGCAGTGCAGCCATCCAGCGGTGCGAGGCGCGGTTGTATTGGATCAGCAGCAGCATAACGACCTTGGCCAAAGGGGCGATGAGCGCGAAGAAGGTCACGAGCATGGCGAGGAAGATGTCGGTCTGCCAAAGCACCTGCACCCCCGATAGCACACTGATCTCGGCCAGACCAAACAGCGGCAGCAGGCCAGCGCGCATCAACGGCGCTGTCCACGCCATCGGCAAGGCGAGCAGCAGCGCGAAAGTCGCAAGGCGTAAGGGCACAGGCGCACGGGACGTCATTCTAACCTCCCAATCCGCGCCACATAAAAACGAGCACAGCGAGGGCGGTGGTCAGCAGTGTGCGCCGCCGCTCCAGCGCTGGGGTCGAGGGGGTTTCTTCCCCCAGATCAACGCGAAACGCATATACAAGCCCGCCCGGCACGACGACGGCGAGGAATGCCACAATCGACGGCAGCCCGAGGATCGCGCCCGCGAACACAACAAAGATATAGGTGATCACCACTGGCACCATCGCGCCCAGCAGGTTCACGACTTGGCCGACCTTATCGGAATGCACCGCACTGCGCAGCTTGCCGAGCCATTCCCACGCCAGAACGGCGGCATGACACCACAAAAGCGTGGCAAGAAAAACGATTATGTGGATCAAAAGGGGCGTGTCCATAGGCGGTACGTGACGCGTGCGGGCAATTACCGCAACGTTTCAATCGGTCCTTCGGCGGCCCCGGTGATGAACTGGCGCAGGTATGGATCGTCTGCGGTGTCGATCTCGCCCACTGGACCTTCCCAACGGATTTTGCCCGCATGCAGCATGGCGACGCGGTCGGCAATTGCGCGCACGCTCGACATATCATGGGTGATCGTCATCGCGGTCGCACCCATCTCGGTCACGATCTCGCGGATCAGATCGTTAATGACCCCCGCCATAATCGGATCGAGGCCGGTTGTCGGCTCGTCAAAAAAGATGATCTTCGGCTCGGCGGCAATTGCACGGGCAAGGCCAACGCGCTTTTGCATGCCGCCGGACAATTCGGCCGGGAACTGGTCGGCCACATCAGGGCCAAGGCCGACGCGTTTTAGCTTCTCAATCGCGATCTCGCGTGCTTCGTCGATGGGCCGTTTCAGCGAGCCGCGCAGCAGTCGAAACGCCACGTTCTGCCAAACGCTCAGGCTGTCGAACAGCGCGCCGCCCTGAAACAGCATGCCGAATTGGGCCAGAAACGCGTCGCGATCGCCGGCAGTGGCGTCCTTGCCACCGACTGTGATCTTGCCCGCGTCCGGGGTCACGAGGCCGAGCACACTTTTAAGCAGCACCGATTTGCCCGTGCCCGAGCCGCCAATAATGACCGTAGAGGTGCCTTCCGGCACACTCAGATCCACGCCGCGCAGCACCTGCTTGGGGCCGAAGGATTTCTGGAGGGCGGTGAGTTCGATCATGCGCTGAAAAACAACTCTGTCAGGATATAGTTGCTGGCCAAGATCAGCACGCTCGACGAGACCACAGCATTTGTCGTCGCTCGGCCCACACCTTGCGCCCCACGCCCGGAATTCATTCCGTGGTAGCATCCCATCGTGGCCACGATGAAGCCGAACACAGCGCCCTTAACCATGCCCGACCCGACATCCCAGACCTCTAGGAAATCGACGGTGTTGCCCAAGTAAACCGCCGGATTGAACCCAAGCCGCGTCGTGCCAACCAGATAGCCCCCGAAGATACCAATAGCGTCGCCCACCGCCACCAGCAGGGGCACGGTCAGGGTCGCGGCCAGCACGCGCGGCACTGTCAGGTACTTCATTGGATCAGTAGACAGCGTGGTCAGGGCATCAATCTGCTCGGTCACTTTCATGGTCCCCAGCTCAGCCGCAATTGCAGCGGCAACACGGCCCGCAACCATGAGGCCACCCAAAACCGGTCCCAATTCGCGCACCATCCCGATAGCAACGATGCTGGGGACGACGGCTTCGGCGTTAAACCGCGCGCCACCTGCGTAGATTTGCAAGGCCAGCGCGCCGCCGGTGAAAAGGGTCGTTAAGCCGACAACGGGCAGGCTGAACCAGCCGATGGTCAACAGAGCGTGCAGAAACTCGCGGGTATAGAAGGGCGGGCGGAAGATGTGGCTTATCGTGGCGGCTGCAAACAGCGCGACGCGCCCGATGGTGCCAAACAGTGCCAGCGTGTTGCGTCCAAGGGTGCCCAGAAAATTCACGCGGTCGCTCCGGTATAATGGCGGGTGTAGCGTGGCCCGAGGCTGGTGAGGATTTCATAGCCGAGAGTGCCTGCCGCATCGGCCACCTGATCGACGGTCTGCATCGGCCCGAGCAGGTCGAGGTAGTCTGGATCGGTCTCCAGATGGCTGACATCGACGGTCAGCAAATCCATCGACACACGGCCTGCAAGGCGGCACGGATGGATGCCAGCATAGAGCGTCGCGTTGCCCGAAAGCGACCGGATCAAGCCGTCGGCATAGCCGCCTGATATGGTTGCAATGCGGCTGGGCCGATCCGCACCCCAGGCGCAGCTATAACCAACCGTCTCGCCGGGCTCTACGTCGCGGCATTGGATCACGGGCAGGCGCAAGGTGACGACGGGATGGGCCTCGACGAACGGTTCACCACCATAAAGGCCAATGCCGGGGCGGGTTAGGTCGAAATGGAATTTCGGGCCAAGCAGAATGCCACCTGTCGCCGCGAGCGAGCGGGCGACGTCGATCCCATCGGTCATTTCATGAAAGCACTTAAGCTGGGCTTGGTTTTGCGGATGGCCCGGATCATCGGCGCAAGCCAGATGGCTCATGACAAGGCGCGGGCCCAAGGGCAGCACGATATCGCGGACGGCGGCCCATTCGGCGGGCTCCATCCCGAGACGGTTCATGCCGGTATCAAGCTGGATGCCAAAAGGGTGGTCGGGCATCGCCTCAATATGGCGGGTCAACTGCTCGACCGAGTTCAGCATTGGGGTCATGCGGTGGTCGCGGATCAGGTCGGCGTCGCCCTCCATATGGCCTGCAAAGATACCGATCTCAGGGCCGGGACCGAGCGCATCGCGAACCGCGGCACCTTCTTCTGCCACCGCCACAAAAAACCTGCGCGCGCCAATCATCGCCAGCGTTTTGGCCACGCGTCCTGCATCAAGCCCGTAGCCATCGGCCTTGACCACCGCAGCGGTCTGGGTCGAGGGCGGCGAGGCCGCGTCGAGCATCCGCCAATTGGCAGCAATCGCGTCGAGGTCAATGGAGAGGGTTGCGGTGGCCATACCCCGGTTTCTCGGTTGCGCGCGGCGCGGTCAAGAGAAAGGCGCTCAGATTGCTCGTGTTTACGCCGCAGTCCCCCTCAGTATCCCCTTTACCTTCGTCAAGAGCCCCCGCCGCCCTTCTTCGCGCCGTAAAGCCGCCTCGTCGGTCAGCCAGTTGATCTGGATCGCGCGGCGTGGCCCCTCGTAGGGGTGGTGCCCGTGCCAAGAGTTGTCGGCGCGCTTGAACACCAGCATGGTGCCGCCCTTGGGCCCCACTTCCGTGAAGTAGTCCTCAAGGTCACTTCCGCCATTCAGCAGCCGCAAGCGCCCGCCCAAACGCCCTGTCTTATTAGCTTTACCCTTACACCCTCGGCATCTGCTGCGTCGCGCAGTGTATCCCGCCGCCCATCTCGCCCAGCGTATCGGCGTTCAGCGTCACCATTTCGCGCCCCGGATAGGCGCGCCGGAGGGCCTCGAGCGCAATCGCGTCGGCCTCACGGTCCCCGAACTGTGCGGAAATTACCGCCCCGTTGCACACGTAGTAATTGACGTATGCGGCAACGAAATCCTCCGCCTCGACGCGGCGCTCGACTGGCTCGGGGATCACTTCGATCTGCATTCCGGCGGCCTCTAGGATGTCGTGGGTCTCAAGCGCTGCCATATGAAAATCATCGCTCGGGTCGGGGTCATCGGGCAGTTGCATCAGCACGCGACCCGGCCCGGTGAAGCGCGCGAGGCTGTCGATGTGATAGTCGGTGATGTCCTGATCCCAGACGCCCGGTGCCCAGATTATTCGGTTCGCGCCGTAAGCGCTCAGCAGGCGCTTCTCCACCTCATCGCGCCTCAGCCCCGGATTGCGGTTCTCGATCACCCAACTGCTTTCATGGGCGATCAGCAGGCCGTGGCCATCTTGTTCCGCCCCGCCCGCCTCGCCGTGCAAGCCGCTACCTATAAGCGGCAGGCCAAGCCGTTCGGCCACGCGTGCGGCGATCTGGCTGTCGCGCCCGTGGACTTGCTTGCGCCCCCAGCCGTTGAAGTTGAGGTGCGAGATTGCGATTCCGCCCTTACCGTCAATTGCAAACAACGGGCCAGCATCGCGGCACCATAGATCTTCGGTGGGGATGTCCCAGAGCTCGACACCCGCCGTCAGCTTGCTCCGCGCACGGGCATGGTCGGCAGGGTGGGCGAGCATCGTGACAGGCTCGAACGCAGCAATGGTGTTGGCGATTTCGGCAATCGTGTCTTGGACCATGTCCAGAAAAACCGGGTCCGGGTGCACCTCGCGATTAACGGGCCACTGCATAAAGGTGCGTTGGTGCGGGGCTTCTTCCGGGGGGACGACGTAGCCCGAAGGCAAGGCGGCGAGGCCGGTACGAGGGGCGAGGGCCATGGCGGCGGCTCCGGTGAGAAGGGTGTGGCGGCGGGTGATCATCTGCTCAGCCTAATGCAAACGCGCTCAATAATCGTCCCTATCATTCCCGCCGTTTTGCCACTCCTTCGCCAAGTTCCCGAACCGCGTGAACTGACCTTCGAAGCTTAGCTCAATCGTCCCAATCGGGCCGTGACGTTGCTTGCCAATCACGATCTCGGCCTTGCCGTGCAGCCGCGCCATGCGCTCTTGCCACTCGGCCATTTTATCGAGCTGATCTTCGCCGGGCTTCTCGCGCTCCACATAGTATTCCTCGCGGTACACGAACATCACGACATCGGCGTCCTGCTCAATTGAGCCGGATTCGCGCAGGTCCGAAAGCTGCGGGCGCTTGTCTTCGCGGTTCTCCACCTCACGCGACAGCTGCGACAGCGCGATCACCGGAATGTCGAGTTCCTTGGCAATCGCCTTCAGGCCTTGGGTGATCTCCGAGACCTCGTTGACGCGGCTGTCTTTGGCGGTGGCGGGCCGCACAAGCTGCAAGTAGTCGATGATTATAACGTCGAGGCCTTTTTCGCGCTTCAATCTGCGCGCCCGTGCGGCTAGCTGGCTGATTGGCAGGGCGGGGGTGTCGTCGATGAACAGCGGGCAGGCTTCCAGGTCTTTGGCAGCCTCAACGAAGCGGCGGAATTCCACTTCCGTCATGTCGCCGCGGCGGATCTGCTCGGACGGGACTTCTGAAGCTTCCGATAGGACACGAGCGGCGAGCTGCTCAGCGCTCATCTCCAGCGAGAAAAACCCGACGACGCCGCCATCGACTGCGCCCAAAGAGCCGTCGCGCAGTTTGCCACGCTTATAGGCTTTGGCGATGTTGAAGGCGATGTTTGTGGCCAGCGAGGTTTTGCCCATGGAAGGACGCCCTGCGATGATCAGAAGGTCAGATTTGTGCAGACCGCCCAGCTTTTTGTCCATGTCCGTCAGGCCGGTAGAGATACCCGCAAGCCCGCCATCGCGCTGATAGGCGGCGTTGGCCATTTGCACAGCGTCTGTCACGGCTGTCAGAAAACTTTGAAAACCCTTCTCGGCCTGTCCGGTCTCGGCGATCTGATAAAGCTGCTGTTCGGTGGCGATAATCAATTCGTCGGGCTTGTCGGCTTCCTCGGCAGATGCTGCGCGTTCGACCAATTCGCCCCCCAGATCAATCAGGTCACGTCGCACGGCCAGATCATGCACCATTTGGGCAAAATCGCGCGCGGCGTAGCTAGAGATCGCGTTGGCGGCAAGGCGCACGAGATAGGCAGGCCCGCCGAGTTCCGCGAGACCCGGATCATCCTCCAGAAGCGGTTTTAGCGTGACGGGCGAGGCCAGCGCGTTGCGTTGGATGCGTTGCTCGGCCACCTCATAAATACGGCGGTGTACGGGGTCATAGAAATGCTTGGCGCGCAGAATGGGGGCGATGCGGTCGTAGACATCGTTGTTGGTCAGGACCGCGCCGAGGAGTTGCTGCTCGGCCTCGATGTTATGCGGGCGCTTTTGTACGGTGGCCTCTGGCGCTGGATTTGACCCGGCTTGCGGCACGTTTGTGCGGATCGGTGCGATCTCGTTCATGTTGGTCCCTTACCCCTAGAGGGATGGGTATCGGTCAAGGCGGGCTCCCGATCAATCGGGATATCCTGTGAATAGAATGTGACCAATTTTCAGCGATTTTCAGCTATATGTTGTCTTAGACAGGGCACACGCGTCAACATGTGCCCCAAGGGCTTGTGGCGAACTGGTATACGCGCGCAATACGTGGCGCAGACGCGAAACTGCCCACAGAATCGCTGTCACTTAGCGCTCAGGTCTTAGCGTTTGCAGCCTGCCATCCGCGCGGATCGTCGAGGAAGGCTTTGACCTCGGCCAGTTGTGCAGGGGCATAAAGCGCGCGGTCTTCGGCCACTTTCAGCACGTCATACCACGTGCATAGGTGGTGCAAGGTGACGCCGTGATCGCCGAGGGTCTGCTTTGTCTCAGGATAAATGTCGTAGTAGAAAATCACCGCCGTATGGGCGCAGGTCGCTCCAGTTTCGCGCACCGCATCGACAAACGACAGCTTAGAGCCCCCATCGGTCGTTAAGTCCTCGACCAACAGGACGCGCTGCCCCTCGGTCATTGCGCCTTCAATGCGCGCACCGCGTCCGTGCCCTTTTGGCTTCTTGCGGATATAGGTCATCGGCAGGCCCATCCGTTCGGCCACCAGCGCCGCATAGGGAATGCCCGCCGTCTCGCCGCCTGCGATATTGTCAAAGGCCTCGGCCCCGGCGTTGCGCATCACTGTGCAGGTCAGAAAGTCCATCAACATTGAGCGGATACGCGGATACGAGATCGGCTTGCGGCAATCCACATAAGTGGGGGCGGGTAGGCCGGAGGTGTGGATGAACGGATCGTCAGGGCGGAAATGGACCGCGCCGATGTCCCAAAGCGCCTCGGCGCTGAGGCGGGCAATAGTAGCTTGGTCGAGAAAGCTGGTGGGGATCATGGAACAGGGGCCTTCGGCGAGGATATTTTGGAAAGGAAAGAGATTTAGGCAACGCGCCAGAGCAGCGGATGGCCCGGATCAAATAGGGTCACAGGGCCTTCGCCGGTCGCGATTTTGTCTGGGAACGGGGTCGGGGCGTCGTGCTTCTCAAGCGTGATGGTGGCCTCGTTGACCGGGAGGCCGTAATGGGCCGGACCGTTGAGCGACGCGAATGCTTCCAACTTATCCAGCGCGCCTGCGCCTTCAAACACATGCGCGAGGCAGGCCATCGTATTGGTTGCCGAAAACACGCCCGCACAGCCGCACGAACTTAGCTTGTTGGGATCGGTATGCGGGGCTGAGTCGGTGCCAAGAAAAAAGCGCTGATGCCCAGAGGTCGCGGCGTTGACCAGCGCTTGGCGGTGGCTTTCGCGCTTGGCAATGGGCAGGCAGTAATAGTGGGGGCGGATGCCACCGACGAGCAGATGGTTGCGGTTGATCATCAGATGGTGCGTGGTGATTGTGGCAGCTATCTCGCCTTGTGCGCCCATCACATAGTCGACTGCATCAGAGGTTGTGACGTGCTCCAGCGTGACCTTTAAGCCGGGTGTGGCGCGGCGGATCGGATCAAGAACGGTCTCGATAAACACGGCCTCCCGATCAAAGATATCGATCTCTGGGGTCGTGACTTCGCCGTGCACACATAAAGGCAAACCGATCTCGGCCATCTTCTCAAGCACTGGGCGAACCTTGTCAAAATCACGCACGCCTGAGGAAGAATTCGTCGTCGCACCAGCGGGATAGAGCTTGATTGCGGTGATCAGACCGGCTGCATAGGCGAGGGCCACATCGTCTGGATCTGTCTGCTCGGTCAAATAGAGGGTCATCAACGGGGTGAAGTCTGCGCCTTCGGGCAACACGTCCATAATGCGCGTGCGGTAGGCCACAGCATCCGCGCCCGTAACCACTGGCGGGACCAGATTAGGCATGATGATCGCGCGGGCAAAATCGCGGGCGGTTTCGGGCAGAACCGCTTTCAGCATCGCGCCATCGCGCAGGTGCAGGTGCCAGTCATCTGGGCGGCGCAGGGTCAGGCGTGTCATGGCGTTTTCCTTCGGCAGAGCGCTCGGGGAATACCGCAGAACCGCCCCCTTTGGGAAGCCATTGCCGCAGGCCTTGCAATTTATCACGATTTTGGTAATGCTGCACCGCAGAAACTGCCCGAATTTCCCCAAATTGTCTGGGGTGCTGATTACACCTTGTCGTGATCTGCCCGGGCCTCAAATGCGCCCGGAGGCGTGGATATGATATTTACCTTTGTCGTCGCCGTGATTGCTGGCCTCGCCACCCCCATGGCCGAACCTTATATCAAAACAGCGCTAGAAAGCCTGATGCTGGACGAATTGAAGATCGCCGAGAACGAGTTTCGCGCCTTCTCCTTTGCCATCATGCTGGTGCTCGCGTCGATCTTGGCTGCGCTCGGTGGGGGCGGCTCGGCCTTGGGCCTAGCACTCGGTGGTGTTGCAGGCCTGTTTGGCAAGCGTACTTTTGAGGCGCTGCGCAGCAAGAGTTCCGGCGTTTAAGCGCTATCCTGATCCTCCTCTACCCTGTTTGGAGACCTCTGATGCTTACCCCTAAAACTCCCATCGAGATGTGGCTGTCGGGCGTGTCGCTCTGGCGCGCGTCGGTCGAGATGCAGATCGAATTGGCCAGCAAGGTGCTACGCTTCACGGGCGTCTATCCAGCTGTGGCAGTACCGGCGAAAGCCGCGACGACGCTGCACGGTGAAACCGGAAAGCCCGTGGCCGTGAAGTCGGCAACGGTGACGCAGTTGAAGCCTGCCACAAAGGCTGCACTCAAGCCCGCCGCAAAGGCGAAAGCCCCTGCGAAGCCAGCGGCCCCGAAGGCGGTTGTTGCGAAGCCAGTGGCCCCGAAGGCCGTTGCTGCGAAGCCAGTGGCCCCGAAGGCCGTTGTTGCGAAGCCCGCGGCACCGAAGGCAGTTGCTGCGAAGCCGGTGGCACCGAAGGCAGTTGCTGCGAAGCCTGCGGCACCGAAGGCAGTTGCTGCGAAACCAGTCGCCCCGAAGGCAGTTGCTGCGAAGCCTGCGGCACCAAAAGCCGTTGCTGTGAAGGCCGCCGCCGCGAAACGCGTTGCCAAGGCCGCACCCCGAACGATTGCCGCCGACGCGCGACCTGCTGCCGTTACCACCAAGCCTGTCGCCAAGGCACCGGCGGACCCGGCAAAGCCGCCTCGTCGCCGGATCCCGCGCAAAAAGTCGATCACCCTCGCGCCTGTGCCAGAAACGCTGGCCTCTGACGACGCCGAATAGCACCCATTCCCGGCCCGCGCGACACGCTCGCGCGGGCCCTTTGTTTTGATTGAGAGAGCTTCTATGACCCGCACTTCCTCCCCCTTCGACCTGTTGCATCTTGGCTTTGAAACCGCGCGGCTCGGGATGGAGGCGCAATCGGTTATTGGTCTGCGCACGCTTGGCATGGCCGGGCTGTGGAACATGCCGTCTGACGAGAACCACCGCATGGTGGCCGAAAAGCAGGATGCGTTTCTAAAGGCTGGTCGCGAGGTGATTGAGGATTTGGTCAGCGGGCGAGACCCGGTTGCAACGGCGCGGCGCGCTGTGGCGACGTTCGACGAGACCACGTCCGAGAACCGCCAACGTTTGAGTGCTTGCGGACCACGCGCCTAACCCATGCACTAAGCGCATTTCGGGAATGTGGGGTTGGGCGTAGAGGGGGATTTGCGCGTTTGTTATGCTCGCCTCAACAACGCAAATTCAAGTATTGAGGTTCCCCCATGGCCACCGCCACTTCTTTCGTTTTCCCCGCCGTCCAAAGCTTCGGTGCCACCGTTATTGGCTGGCTTGAGACTGTGATGCAGCGCGCCTATGAGGCCAGCTCCATCGCGCAAGATCTCGAAGCGCTCAACACCGTTAGCGACGCCGAACTGTCCCGCAAGGGCCTGACACGCGAGCAAGCGACCCGCAATCTGGCGGCGCGCTACGGCTACCTCTAAGCAGTCATCGAATTAGGCTGAACAGGGCGGGTCCATGCGGGGTCCGCCCTGTTGCGTTCAGAGCTTGCGTTTGTCAGAGCTTGCGTTTGCCGGGGCGAAATCTGCGCAGCGCTTTAATCTTGGCCCGCGCGGCATCCTTCGGGCGGTTTTTCGACGGCGCTTCGCGTTCTGGGGTGGCCGGTGCCATGATCTCGGCCGGGTTCATTGCTGCCGCGGCCTGACCCCCGTCGGGGTGTTGGTGGTCGCGCAAAGATACCGCTTTGGACGCGGGCCATGGCGAAACGGGGCCTGCGCCGGACGGCGTCAGAAATTCCATCGGAAATGGCATTTTGAAGCCAGCGCTTTGGTCCTTGGGCGGGTTCGGTTCGGGTAACGGTTCAGGCTCAGGTGATTGGTTGATGACTGGATCAAGGGCCTCTGGCAGGTCTACCGGGGCCTGCACGGCATCGTCGAAAGGCGTTGGATCCGGGATTTGCTCTACGATCTCGGACAGCTCGGCGCTTTCTTCGGGGCTGAGGTCATAATCGGTCTGGACGGTTGCCGACGCTTCGGGAATCGTTTCCGCGACCTCCGCGACCTCCGCGACCTCCGCGACCTCCGC
>JAWUXZ010000042.1:0-31740 GCA_034111085.1 Dinoroseobacter sp. | reverse complement strand
AAAGCGGCCCGCCCCAGCCCCCGGCGCTTTCACCCGCCCCCCCGGCGCGACCGCTCGCAGCACAGCGCGTGCCCCCACACACGCCGCCCGCGCGGCGGCGCTAAACACGACCGGCCAAGGCGCGCGCTCAAGCGCAAAAGCCAGCGGATAGGTGCCGAGCAAGCCGCCAATGCCCCCCAGCGTCACCACCAACCCGCTGATATAGCCAAAGTCCCTTGCCGCAAAATTCCGCGCGATAATCACATGGGTGGCAGCGCTCATGGCCGCCATGCCAATGCCAATCAGGGTGCGCGAGACAAACAGCACCTCAAACCCGGCCCCGAACGCAAACAACACGGTGCCGAAGGCGATCAGCAGGACACAGACGGTCAAAACCGGCCTCGGCCCGATCCGGTCGAGCGCTGCGCCCAATGGCACCTGCACAAGGATATTGGCAAAGTACATGACCGATACGAGGCCAGCAATACTGGCCGCCGACAGCGTAAAGCGGTCCATCAAGATCGGGGTAAACACCGCGCCGGAAGCCCGGTGAAACTGCCCAAGTGCGAAGATGCCCACACAGACCAGCAGGACAATTATTTGTTGTTTGGAAAGGGAGGAAGAGCGCGCCATCGCAAGCAGACAACACCAAGCGTTGGCCCACAGCAAGGTTTGGTTTCAAGCCAAAATTCACTCCTCGCGCGCCGGTTCTGAAAGGACCGTTGGCGCGGAAAGTATGCATCCAAGTTCATTACCTTGATCGACAAACGCCAGTGGCGTGATGCGAGGCGCTACCCCCAAAAGCTGACTGATTTCGCGCCTGACGCACCCGCAATAAGCTTGAACGGCATCATAAAATAACGGCAACGTTACCGAGACGTCATTCTAAGCGCAGAATGCCCACTAGAGTACTGGACCCCGTGATGCGAAAACTCGATTGGGCAATCATTGTCGGACTTGGGATCAGTTTTGGATCCACGCTTATACTCAACGCAATTTTGGTGCGCGAGATTGGGCCATTGGGTATTTCCACCCTGCGCGTCGGGCTAGGGGCTTTGGCGGTCTGGGCGCTCGTATTATTGAACGGGCGCGCGGCATGGCTGTCGCCGCGCAAACTGCTCCATTGCCTGGTCTTTGGCGTGTTCATGTTTGCCATTCCCTTCGCCGTGTACCCAGTCAGCCTCGGTTATGTGACCACCGGTGTGGTGGGCATCGTGAATGCGATGTCTCCGGTTGCCATTGTGCTGGTCTCGCATGTTTGGGCGGGGGGCGAACGCGCGTCTTGGGCCAAGTTTACGGGCGTCGCTCTTGGGGTGCTTGGCATTGTAGTTCTGAGCCTGCCGAGACTGATGAGCGAAGGCAGTAGCGAGATTCTGGGCATTCTATTTACCCTGCTCGCCCCGCTAAGCTTCGCGATTGCGATGAACTATATGCGCAAGTTGTCGGGTACAGATGTGACGCTGATGGTAGCGGTATCGATGACAGCGGCGACGGTGTTTTTGGTGCCGATAATGCTGCTTGTCGAAGGTGCTCCGGTGGTCACGACGATGCAAAGCTACGGCGCGCTGTTACTGCTGGGCCCGATCCTTACGGGATTGTTTTTCACGATAGCTTTATGGATGTCACGCCGGGTTGGCCCGACGAACGCGTCGTTGCTGACGTTTATCTCACCGATTTCGACCCTAATTCTGGGTTGGGCGTTCCTGAGCGAAAGTGTCGATGGCTTCCAATTGGCCGGGATGATCATTATTTTCGCAGGCCTGTTGGTCATTGATGGCGGGTTGCTGCGGCGACTTCGCGCCCGCCCGACTTGATGCGAACAGGGCGTCGGCAAGCTGTTCTCAGGGGGGCGGTATAACCTTCGCAGGGATTGCTACGCCACCATGCCAACAAGTCAGCGCAGCGCCCCGCGTCCTCGACCTAACCGCAGTCCTGATACCCGGATGATACGCAAACGCGCGCAAGGGCTCGCGCTTCGGTGGTTTGATCTCGGGTCATTTGCTCCGCTGCAATTTCAAGTGCAGCAGCAGAATTTGCGCCGTTTGCGGTTGCGATATGCAGCCACATATAGGCCAAGATATAGCTCTGCGGCACGCCAGAGCCGTTGTAGTATCCAGTCCCCAAGTTGAACTGCGCGCCAGCTACGCCTTGCTCGGCGGCCCGTCGGAACCAGTACGCTGCTTTTACGAGATTGCGCGGAAGACCCTGCCCGGCGGCATTTGAGAGGCCCAGGTAGTATTGTGCTAGAACAACGCCTTGCTCTGCGGCCAACCGGTACCAGCGCACTGCTTCAACATAGTCCTGCGGCTGCCCCAGCCCTAGGTCGTACATAACCCCCAACTCGTACTGCGCTAAAGCGGTACCCTGCTCTGCCGCCAATCGATACCAGCGGACAGCTTCTCCATGGTTCCGCAACAGGCCCTCTGCGCTGGCATACAAGCCTGCCAACTTGTACTGCGCATCCGCGTCGCCCCCTTCGGCAAGTGGTCGCCAGATCTCAAGAGCCGTAGTGTGATCAACAGCAATTTTAGCGTCCAACGCATCGTCAAAGTTCTGAGCGGTCAAAGGGGAAGACAAAGCCGCACAGATGGCGAATGCGGCGATGCGAACAAGTCTAATCATGGGCCTCCCTTACTTAATAATCTCGGTAAATCCTAAAGCGCTAGCTGCAGCAGTCAACAGATCGTTCGAGTTGTCGGCAGCGACCGGCAGCCGAGCCCAAACTGACTAATTTTTGCTTAATGCGTTGAGCCGTTGCTGGACCACAGGCAGGTTTTAAAAATACCCGGCGATAGGAACGATTGGGGTTCGCATTCCCAGATTTAGGCCCCACATACGACAACAACACGGCGTGCACCGCGCGTCGCGATTTAACCCCAAAGGATGCTGACTATGAAAGCCGCTGTTTTTAAAGACTATGAAGGCGCTATCGAAATTTCTGATGTGGCGATCCCCAAGCTGACTGCGAATTCTGTAATCATTGATGTGCATGCCGCCAGCTTGAACCCGATCGATAACATTGTGCGCGCTGGATACGTCAAAGACCTGATCCCGCTGACGTTTCCCCATGTAATGGGCTATGATGTCAGTGGCATCATCACAGCAATCGGGGATGATGTGACGGGTTTCAAAGTGGGCGACGCAGTGTTTGCACGTGCCCATCAAGAAGACGCTGGTGCCTTGGCGCGTGTGGCGCGAGTTCAGGCCAGCGCATTGGCGCATAAGCCTGAGAGCATTAGCCATCTTGAGGCAGCATCAATCCCGTTGACCGGCCTGACCGCTTGGCAGGCACTGGTAGACAAAGCTGGGCTGAAAGAGGGGCAGAAGGTTTTGATCCACGCCGGATCGGGCGGTGTTGGTACATTGGCTATTCAGATTGCCAAAAACCTTGGTGCCTTTGTGGCAACGACAGTCAGCGCACGAAACGCAGACTTGGTCACGTCTCTGGGGGCTGACTTGGTGATCGACTATAAGGAACAGGATTTCACCGACATCGTCGCCGATTACGACGTGGTGTTTGATATGTCCGGTGGCGAGGTTATGCAGAGCTCGTTCAAAGTGCTGAAAAAAGGTGGGCATTTGGTGTCGATCAAGGGGCAAGACACCGACGATCTGGCCGCAAAATACGGTGTGTCATTTGATTGGTTCTTTATGAGCCCAAACGGCATGCAGCTGACCAAACTGGCGGACATGATCACCAAAGGCACGTTGAAGCCGGTGATCGATAGCACGTTTGCGTTTGCCGACGTGGCGAAAGCCTACGCAAAGTTGGATGAAGGTCATGCGGTCGGCAAGATCGTTATCGACATGAAAGCAAGCTGACACCCTCACAATAGAACCGGGGCCACTATGATGGATCAAGCACAGAATGTGCCATCTAAGTTGCCTCGGTTTAAGTACTAGCTGTCTCCAAGGGCCGTCTTTGAAACAGAAAATGCCCTGCCGTATTCCAAAGGCAGAGGTCCAAAAGCGGCAATGATCTACGTCGGCGTCATTCTCCGGCGGAGCGATACTACTCGGATTAAATAATCTGCTCTACAAAAGCTTCAATATCTGCTGCGGGCCGGGCACCTGACAACCTGCCAACCTCTCGCCCGTTTGAATATAGGATCAAAAGCGGAATGCCTCGAATATCTAGGTTTTGCGATATTTCGGGATGCTGCTGCGTATCGATCTTGGCAAAACGGGCCTTTAGTTTAAGCTTAGTGCAGCTTTTGCAAACTCCGGTGCCATAGAGCGGCAGGGCCCACACCACGGTGCCCAGTAGTCTATAATGATCGGAATTTCGTCCTGCCCAGTCGCCTTGCTGTGCACACGGGCATCGAGCTCTGTGACAAGACCGCTGACCAGCGGATCACCGCATTTGGCGCATTTCGGGCCAGCATTTAGTTTCGCTGTAGGGACACGATTGATCTGCCCACACTTCAGACAGGTCAAATTCTTGGCAGATTTCATCGCGCGGCTCCGGTTTCGAGGTCAACTAGAATGCTCACATCTTAGCTTCGATCAAAGCACCTGAGCTGATCTTGGTTAATGCCGGCGCAGAATCCAAGGCTACGATGTTCTTAACTTGAGATCGGGAAGCCTACCGGCTCCGCGACGGGAAAGGCGTTATAAAAAAGCTCGGCAAGCACGGTTGTAGCTTCAATCGCGGCCATCGCCACCGGGGGCAGTCCCAGCGAAAGACAGCTTTTGCGAGTGTCCGGACCCAACTTGTTCTGCGCCATTGCCCCCCGGCCCAGATCACATCAACGGTCAATAGAAGCCAACCGCCCGGACAGAGAGGTCCGCACTGTGATCACGTCCGAAAGCTGCAACGGCTAGACTGCGTATAGCCCCGACATCAAACGTCTGCCGCAAGAACCGCCCATACGGAGCAAACTTGTCAAAAGGGATGCGCACTTCTTCCCAAGTGTCCGATACTTCAAAGGATGCTTGATAGAATTGCCACGGAAGCAGTGTTCGCGTTGTCCGCAGGTGGATGAAATAGGTTTGATCGTTGCCGCGCACATTCAAGATTACGCCTTGGGCCTCCGCTGATAACGGCGCGTCCAGCTTGGTGCGAGCCTGAATAAACCCGCCGCGATTGGTGGTACTGACCATACCGGTCAGGTGTAGAACAGACTGGTCATCTACCCGCTCGAAGGTGGCCCTCCCCTCGGAAACACCCCCCATGACTTGATCGCTAAAATAGGCCCAGCGCGATTGATCAGACAATGAAAGTTGGGTCATGGCGTCCTCGGCGTGGGTTAGGGCGGGAAAGATAAGGGCGACGGCCAGCATCAGCCCGCGTAGCTTTATGAAGTTCATGGGATTCTGCTCTCGAATTGGTTGTTCTGAACGGGGTGGCCTACGCCTATTTTCGGCCTGAGCCAAAACCGACCCACGTTTCAGATTATCCTGCGAAATAATCCAAAGGACTGCTCTGGATCAGTCCGGCACGCGCTCAGACTTGCCATACAGATCAAGATCGCCGGGGTTTGCTGTGACACAGACCTTGTGCGCGATTCAAGCGAGCGATGGAGATCAAAATGATCACCGACCATAAACTAAAAGTAGCCGCGATTGCGGAATTGGATTGGGAACCAAGCATTGAGGCCGATCATATTGGCGTGGCTGTCGAGGGCGGTGTCGTCACCTTAACCGGGTATGTCAAAAGCTATTTGCAGAAATCCCAAGCCGAGCGCGCAGTCGGTCGCATCAGCGGCGTCAAAGGCCTTGCCGAAGAGTTGGAAGTCCGGCTTCCAGGCCACATGAGGAAAGGCGATGATGAGATCGCGCAAGCTGCGCTGCACCGCCTATCATCGGACATCGCCATTCCCAAAGACGCTGTCCGAGTGAAGGTCCAAAAGGGCTGGGTGACGCTGTCGGGTGAAGTAGGTTTGCACTTCCAGAAAGAGGCGGCAGGTCGGGAGGTTCGGTCCCTAGCAGGCGTGACGTCGGTCTCAAACAACGTGACCGTCAAGGCGCAACCCAACACAGCCAAGATCAGCGAAGATGTGCGTCATGCACTCCACCGGACCTACTTCACCGATGAGAACGTGAAGGTGACAGCGACCGGCGGCAAGGTTCGTCTGACCGGGCATGTCCCGAGTTGGTATGATCGTGGGCTCGCCTACAGAACGGCGTGGGCGGCCCCTGGCGTAACGCATGTTCAGAACGACATCAGCGTCGCCTAATGCGAGACGGGCACCCGTGTTCCCCGGGCACCCGATCTGGCGTCCCGGTCGCGCATTCCCTTACGCGGCCGGGACATTAAAAAATTGGCAGTTCCAGCAATGGAGATCCCCGTGACCATGAGCTCTGACAACCAGTCCACATTGGCATCAGGCATCAGGCATCAAGCGTCGCCGCAACCTAGCAGCTTGGCGCACATCCCCCCAATTTCGGGGCGCGTAGCTCATCGACACGAGCGCTCGAAAAAGGAACCATTCCAAACTTTGCCGCTGATCGACCCACAAGACGGAGAAACAACATGAAAAATACAAGCACCCTTCTGATTATTGACCAAAAAACGCCCGACGCAGTTATCAGCGACCTCGCGGAAAGTGCTTTTCAGGAGCAAGCTCACCTTAGCTTTCTAATGATCGGTCCGGCCCCGGCCTTGCCAATTTATGCTTACGGAGTGTCCCCTTACGGCGGCATGAACATCCCCGACAATTGGGGAGACACTGTAGGAACCGCGCAAAAGGCATTGGCTGACCGCGTTACAGAAATTGAAGCGCTGCTCGCACGCACAGACGTCTCCGCAGACATTCAGTCAGTTCTGTGCTCAACAATGGATATCAAAAATATCGTTGCCCGGCGTGCGCGCGTTGCCGACATCGCCCATATTGCACCCAACTTGCGTGAGACGCCTGATGTGATGCGCGAAATGGCGCATGGGGTCCTGCTCAAGTCCCCGATCGGGCTAATGCTGAACGCTTCGCCATCACAAAAGCTAGACCGTGTTTTCATCGCCTGGAACAGCAGTGAAGCCGCGTCAAAAGCCGTGCACGTCGCTTTGCCATATTTACGCTCTGCAAAAGAGGTCATCGTGGGTTGTTTTGACCCTGTGACAACCGCTCAGGGGGATGGTGCAGACCCAGGCACAGATGTGGCCACATGGCTCAGCCATCATGGCTGTTCGGTAACCGTGTCTCAGTTTCCAACGGGTGGCCACGAGGTTGCGCAGTGCATTCAGGATCGTGCGCAAGAACAAGGTGCGGACCTTATCGTGATGGGTGCCTACGGCCATGCGCGGATGATGGAGGCCGTTTTTGGTGGCACCACTCGGACTATGATCGAGCAAACTGATAAGGCCGTTCTCTTGGCGCATTGAGGAATATCCACAATTCAGCTTTCCTCAGCCGTTCCTACATCCGTTTGTGTGTGGGTAGCGAAAGCTTCATGCTGCGACTGGGTGGTGCCGCAGGTGTGGCCCATCTGGAAAGATGAACAGCATGTCTACAACGATCATCCTACAAATCATGTTTGGCGCTTATGTCGTCTTCGTCTCAGTCTTTCTGATCTCAGAGAACAGAGCGCCAAAATCATCCTTTGCTTGGATGCTGTTGTTCATCCTTTTGCCGGGTCTCGGATTGCTCATCTATTTGTTCTTTGGTCGCGGTTACAAAGCTTTCGTGCGCAAATTCAAGGTGATAGAGCAGGATGCGCCCGCAAAGATAAGCGGGTTGTTGCAAGAGGTCAGGGATCAACACGATGCGGCACTCGCCCGACTGGCCCAAGAAAATCCCGTGGCCGCACGCGTGGCCACGCTCGTTCATTCCAATGCAAATTCAACCATTACGACATCAAACCGAGTCGCAGTTCTTCAGAATGCCACGCAGACCTATCCGGCCCTAATCGCTGCGATGGAGCAAGCCACTTCAACCATCCACCTAAATTACTACATTTGGAACGGCGATACATTTGGCAACCGTCTGTTGACGTTGTTGGCCAAGAAGGTGGCCGAGGGCGTAATAGTTCGGATCCTGTACGATCCGGTGGGCAGCTTTTCAGGTCTGGGCTGGCGATACCTGCGCAAGGCACGCGCCGCCGGAATCGAAATACGCCCCGGCTCAGCGCTGTGGCGCGTCCATACAATATCCTATCGCAACCACCGAAAGATTGCTGTGATCGACGGCACCGTCGGCTTTACAGGCGGTCTGAACATAGGCGACGAGTATCTCGATCCACCGCCGGGGTTTGACCGCTGGCGAGACACACATATCCGCCTGACCGGCAGCGTTGTGTGGTCAATGCAGGCAATCTTTCTGATTGATTGGGCCAACGCAACCGACGAGGTCCTTGATCCAGTTCCCCTCTTCCCCCCCGTTTCGCTCGATGACCGCGCAGCCAATTTACCCGTCCAGATTTGCCTGTCCGGCCCTGACAGCGAACACGCCTCAATCCGGCAGCTTTACTTTGAGTTGATTGTCTCCGCCAAAACGCAGGTCCTGATCCAGTCGCCGTTCTTTATTCTGGACGAGACTTTGGCTGAGGCCCTGAAACTAAAGGCACTGTCGGGCGTCGATGTGCAGGTGATGATTTCGCCCAAGGGGCCCGGGCAGTTTCTGCCGTATTGGGCCGCCAACACCTATGCCCTCGACGTGGCCCGTGCAGGGGTCAAAGTGCATCACTACCAGTCGGGATATCTGCACGCCAAGACCGTCTGTGTGGATGGCCAAATCAGCTCAATCGGGTCGGCAAACTGGGATATCCGTTCGTTTAGCATCAACTACGAACTCACGGCTGTGGTCTATGATCGTGGCGTATCACAACAACTGGTCGCTGCGTTTCACGATGACCTTGCCGATTGCGCCGCCTTTGAGGTGACCGAGTATCAATCGCGAGGTCGATTATTGCGTTTTCGAGACAGCGTCGCGCGCCTAGCGTCACCCCTACTTTAGACAAATGTGAATGTCGCCGAGACTGGCAAATGGTCTGATGCCTGCCGGGCAAGCGGGGTGTCGTGGACTTGCGCGCCAACCAAATGCAGGGCGCTGTTGTGGAAAATCCGATCAAAACAGACCACCGGCCAGCGTGTCGGAAAGCTGGGGCCAAGGGCAACCTCTGTCAGTCGTTTATAGATCGGAGCAAGGCTTTGCGGAGCTTTGCCTGCCGCGTTCAAATCCCCTGCCAACACTGTTGCTTCCGACAAGCCAATGTTGTCGACCAAATGCTGCGCTTGACCCTTGCGCTGAGCAGGTACCAGCCCAAGATGCGCATGGATCAAGTGCAACTTCCGCGGACCTATTTGCAGCTCAGAGGCAACAGCGCCGCGCGGCTCCAGTCCTGAAAGCGGAATAGGATGCACTGATCTTACGCGGACGCGTGGGCGTACCAAAAGCATGTTGCCGTGCCAGCCAAGCCCAGGATGTTCGGGGGCCACATCGATGACCGAAAGACCGGTTTTGTCAAACAAATCCGTTGCGGAAAAGATAGCGCGTCTTCCGCTAAATCTTAAATCGGCTTCTTGAAGGATAACGATATCTGCCGCCGCAGCGTTCAAGACTTCAACGATCCGTTCGGGACTGCGCTTGCCATCGCGCCCGATTGCTTTGCGGATATTGTAACTGGTTAGCGTGAACGCATCCTGATCAGACATACCTGACATCCTTCCGCATCTAGCAGACCAACAAAGCGCCGAGATGATCACCCTGCCCTACGAATTCAAGCACATGGAACGCAGACGCGGTACCCATCAAGGTGCCGCCCAGCGCCAACCGAATTACGCGGTCCACTGCTCCAACATTGGCGACCATTTTCCCAAGCCCCTGCGTTTGTCTGCATACAATGGCGGCCATCCCAGACACCCGCTTTGACGCAACTAACAGATCAGACGCAAAGCCATTTCATGTGGCGCGCCCAGTGACGTTAATCTGGATCAAGTGGCCGAAAACTTTTCCAGCCCGGTTGTGCGATACGCCAAGCGATCTAAGCAGCGCGATTAGCAGGCGCCGGGCGTGATGTGCCGTCAACTCATGTCTCAAACATTTCAGCACGACTTACTTGGATCAGCCTGACGCCGACCGCGACGTCGTATGATGCAGCACAGATGATATGCTGATCAGCTCGATCGCATGTGATCGCGACCAGACAAAGTGGAGGCCTGTTATGCTGCTCAAATTCTCAACGATCCAGAAACATACCGTTGCGGCCACTGATGGCACCATCGGCACGGTCAGCGATGTCCTTTTCGACGATTCCAGCTGGACGATCCGCTGGCTGGTTGTCGACACTGGCAATTGGCTGTCGGGCCGCAAAGTGCTGCTGCCGCCTACAGTTCTTGGCCATGCCGCGCATTCTGATAAGTCCTTTCCTGTGCTGCTGACCCGGGCTGAGATTGAGGCCAGCCCTGCGCTCGAAGAACATCTCCCCGTGTCACGGCAGTTCGAAACATCAACCTACACCTACTATGGCTGGAGCCCTTACTGGGGCTCAGGCAACTATCTTGGTGGATACGGTCTCGCAGGCATGGCGCCGATGATGGAAAATGATCCTGAGGTTCAGCGACGAATTGAGGACATGGACCGGCGGCGCAACACACGAGGCGAGCCGTGCCTGCGCAGCGCCGACCGGGTGACAGGCTACCATATCCACGCCACCGATGGTCAGATCGGACATCTCACCGATATCGTGCTCGAGGACGAAGACTGGAGCATCCGCTACCTTGTGATTGACACGAGCAACTGGTGGGGCGGGCAAGAGGTTCTTATATCGCCACGCTCAGTAAACAGCATCCGCTGGACCGAGAGGCTGATTTACCTCGACGTCGACCAACAACGGATCAAGGACAGTCCTCCTTGGGATGCAGGTAAGCCCCTAGACCGTGAGCACGAGAGCCGCTTGGCCAGCCACTATGGCGAAGCCAAAACTGCGCCTGTTCAAGATCAGTTGGTAGCGCCGCTCGATCCCCCTTTGCAAAAGTGATCCTCACACGATTGCCAGATCATATCATGTCCAAGAACAGGTTGATTGCTGATCTGGATCATCGGCCGTTCAAAGGGGCTACGATAGCCCTCCTTCCGAAACGTTGAACTTGCCGCTGCCCCCGAAACGAACCATTCGCATGAGCCTACATATCGACGATGTCGTACCTGATTTTTCCGCCGATACCTCGACCGACAAGATTATTCTTCATGACTGGATCGCCACGGACTGGGCCTTCAACTTCAGCCATCCGGGTGAATTCACACCGGTCTGCACGACGGAAATCGGTCGCACCGCGCAACTGGCCGACGCCTTCGCCAAGCGCCACGTCAAACCCCTTGGTCCGTCAACGGATACTGTCGCCGAGCATCTGAAATGGATCAAGGATGTGGACGAGGCGGAAAGCTGTTTCCACAAGGCTGGACGGAGGTGCGGCCTTATCTGCGGACCACGACACTCTGAAAAAGACGGTGTCGGCCCAATTCGGACCAGTCTTAACTGGTGAGCGCGGCGGCGTCCGTTCTGCCAGAGCGGATCCGCTCCAATTAAGTCAGTGAAAAGAAACTAAACAAAGGAGATGGTTATGAGCAAAAGCCATGCGGCAGCTTCTTCTTTGAGGCCTATCTCGCAATTGCGCATGCCCCGGAATACTTGATGGACACAACGCTCGGGATCGTTTGCACGGCGGCGCCTGTGACTGCTATAATGACAGGCATCGGCGTCTCGTTCGCAGCCGCCGCCCGGCTAGGCACGTTCATCACGACGGCCATCGCGTTTCACAACGTCCCCGAGGGGTTGGCCATAAGATAACAACCCATTCCGACCTCAAAGCGCACCGTACGGTCGCAAGTCTGAGGCAAAAAAAACCGGGGCGCATGGGCTACCGCTAACGAAGAACTGCACTGCGATAGAAAATGCGACGCATATTTAGGTGTACTATTTCGTCTTGAGGTTAAGGCTCTCAAACCATTTGCGAACCGAGACCTCGAGGCCTGTTACATGATGATCATGTGCTTCCAGATCCGCGATTTCGCCATCAAGCTCTGACTTCAGAAACCTGTACCGCGCATGCAATTCACCTGTCGTCAGCTTATGAATATCACTCCATGCGCTTTGGTCGTGCAGGTGCTTTTGGGTTGTGGCGATCTTCTCAGACAGGGCGTCGAGGCGCTTGTGCAAATCATTCTTAACCATCTGTTTCTCCTATTTCGGCCTGACCATCGGCCCTTGCGCCTTGATGCCTGTCGCGTTTGGGACGCCACTGTACTGCGCCCCTGCCGCCAAAGGTCACTTGTTGGCGAATTCGTCAAACGCTCGCATTGCTTCGACCCCGTAGACTGAAGAAGGCCCGCCTCCCATCAACAGCGTTACACCGATCATCTCGGCCACTTCTTCACGGGTCGCACCTGCGTTCAGAACAGCCTGCGAATGATGCGCCAAACAGCCATCACAGCGCACCGCAATGCCGATGGCAAATGCAATCAGCTCTTTGGTCTTGTTGGAAAGTGCTCCGTCTTTGGTCGCAGCCGTCATCAAATCGTGGAAACCCGATATCGTTCCGGGGATATCCTTGGCGAGGCTCCCAAAGCCACTGTGATACTCATCTGATATTTTTGCATAGTTCTTCATGGTCACACTCCGTTTGATTGCGTTTGTGCATGCAAATCACTCCAAGGGCTCGTCTGCGCTAACACAGATCAATGCTGCATGGTTTGGACGAGACTATTCTCTAATTTGTCGGCTTGGATCGAAACAAAATTATTATTCCCAATCCGCGCGACCAAAGCAGTTAGGACAGCACCATGGAATCCAAAAAAATCGTAGTTCTAGGAGCCGGATTAGGCGGTATTTCGATGGTTTTTGATCTCAGGGCCGCATTGGATGAGCGACATGAAATTGTCCTGATCAGCAAGACACCCTATTTTCAGTTCACCCCCTCAAACCCTTGGGTTGGTGTCGGTTGGCGTGAAAAGGGCGATATTACGATTGATCTCGCACCTTTGATGGCGAAAACAAAAGTCATTTTTGTAAATCAATCTGCCAAGCGTCTTCTGCCTGAGAAAAACCAGATCAAAATGGAAGATGGCAGTTCGGTTTCGTATGACTACCTAGTGATCGCGACCGGGCCTGAGCTCGCATTTGACGAGATTGATGGGCTGGGGCCCGACGCTAACACTCATTCTGTTTGCACCGTAGATCATGCCCTCAAGGCAAATATCGCCTTTGAAGCATTTTGCGCCGACCCCGGACCAATCGTTGTTGGCGCGGTTCAGGGCGCATCCTGCTATGGGCCAGCCTATGAATACGCGATGATGCTGGACAAGGAACTGCGCAGCCGCGAAATCCGTGACCGCGTGCCAATGACGTTCGTAACCGCAGAGCCCTATGTCGGGCATCTGGGCTTGGGCGGCGTAGGCGACACCAAAGGTATGCTAGAGCACGAAATGCGCCAACGCAGCATCAAATGGATTACCAATGCGAAGGTTGACCGAGTTGAGGCTGACATCATGTCGGTGACTGAATTGGACGACGACGGAAAAGACAAGAAGAAGCATGAACTCCCGTTTAAGTATTCAATGATGCTGCCTGCTTTTCGGGGCATATCCGCTCTTCGCGACATAGACGGTCTTGTTAATCCGCGCGGCTTTGTGACTGTGGACAAGCATCAGCGTAATACAAAATATCCCAACATTTTTGGTATTGGCGTTGCCATTGCCATTGCCCCGCTGGAAAAGACCCCTGTGCCAACGGGCGTTCCCAAAACGGGCTACATGATCGAGAGCATGGTTGCCGCAACGGCCAACAATATTGCTGCCTTGCTTGACGGGCGCGACCCAGAAAGCGAAGCAACATGGAACGCGTTTTGCCTCGCAGATTTTGGCGATACTGGTGTGGCCTTTCTGGCAAAGCCGCAAAACCCGCCCCGGAATGTCAATTGGGCCAGTGAGGGCAGATGGGTGCACTTGGCAAAAATCGCGTTTGAGAAATATTTCCTTCATAAAGTTCGCAGCGGTGTTTCAGAAACATTCTACGAGGCCGCCGCCATGCGCTTATTGGACATGAAAAAGCTTAAGACACCAATAAACTAAGCCGGATGCGAGCGCCGGGTCCCGCATATGGTCCGCTCAAATCACGTTTCCCCCGCGTCCATTTTAGGCCGCAGGGGAAATTGTGTCAGTTTGCTACCGCAGTTGGAACGCGCGCGCCGTAAACCGCACCCAGCACCGCCCCAAAGGCGATGTGCAGAACCAGCGTCATCATGGGTGCCATGATACCGAAGTTCATTCCAAACAGGCCAGCTCCGGCCATTGGCATCACAACAATCATCATCGCCAGCCATGCACCCACGCCGAAGACGATACCCTTGGTGATCGCAGTACCGCCGGGGATCGTGTCATAGAGCACCGCAAAACCGCCACCCCATGCCAATGTCCCGATCATGAAATGCGCCAGCCAGCCAAGGATCACCGGCGCGCCCATCATCACGCTCAGCATCACCACAATGTCTAGTCCGGGCATCAAGCCCATCATGGCTTTGGCCACCATCAATACTGACAACACAGCCGTCGCAATTAAACCGGCTAGAAAGCCGTCCTTAAGATTTGTCATCTTCGTGCTCCTCCACAAAGGTCGCGGGGCCATCATAGCCACCGGACTGCTTTTTGGTGTGAAACACGGCAAGAATGCTGTCGATCTTGGTCTCATCGACGTCTGAGATTTGCGCTTCTGCATCGACCAGGCTGCGCGTGATGCGCATCTGGCCCATGAATACAGAGCATCCTTTACACATCGTTAGATGCATCCGAATCCGCAGCCTTTGCAGAAAGCTCAACTCTCCGTCGAGGAAAGCGTCAGCTTGATGAGAGAGGTCGCGGCAGCTTAGCATTGTCTTCATCCTTAGTCGTGCTTCACGAAGGTAGGACCACTCAGGATGCACTTCGTTACAGGGTTTGCTAAAAAACTCTCCATATTCCACAATTAGTCAATCAAGGACGGATCTGATCAAGCGATTGGCGCAGGCTGAGCCGGGCGCGGTGCAGCAGAATGCGCATATTGCCGTCCGAGATGCCAAGGATGTCGCAAACTTCTGAGGCATCTATGTCCTGCTGCCCGCGCAAGACCAACACCGCGCGCTGTGTCGCCGGGAGTTGGTCAATCGCTTCGCTGACATGGGCAAGAACTTGGCGGCCACCAACGATCCGCTCTGGTGTCACCTCGTCCCAAAGCTCGGGCATATCGCGCCAGCGCCCGCGGCCATCAAAAGCGTCGTCTAAGCCGTCGTCATTTGAAGATGTGTCCAGCGATACGCTAAGCCCGTCGCGCTTTGCACGGGTCTTGGCCTTGTTCGACAAGATGGTGAATATCCATCCCGCCAAAGACGACCGCCCCTCAAAACCGCCGATATTGCGGAGGACCGCGATCCAGGTTTCCTGCGTGATCTCCTCCGCAGAGGCGCGGTTATGCATGATGGCCGAGGCCACACGGATCATCGAGGCGTTGTGGCGCAGATAAACGGTCTCAATCGCAGCGCGCTCGCCTGCGATGAGGCCTGTCAGAATTCTAGCGTCTTCCGGTTTGATCTTGGTCATGACAGCCAAAAACCTTGGGTCTAACAGAGAACTTGATAGCGCCCGCGCGGCGCCCCGCTCAGGTCTGTTTCATCGCCGCACCGATCCGACTTTGCAGCTCTGCGGGCAAGGCGTCCACCGCGCGCGCAACAGCCGCGAGATCCTGCCGCGCGGCGTGCAACTGGTCGATAAGCGAGATCACGATACCAAGCGCCGTCTCATCTAAATCGAGGTCTTGGGACAGGTCGCACAAAAGCTCCAGCCGAGCGATATCGATGCGACGAAACACAAAGCCACTCTCCTCCCTCAGCGGCTTAACGAGGTCAAACTCGACAAACTGAACAAGTTGGCTGCGCGTTAGCCGCGTTACGGTGGTGATGATGTCATCTTCGGAAAACTGGTCGGTCATACTGCCGCCCCTTTTAACAGATCGGCCCGCGGGTCGAAGGAATTGGTTTTGCGCCACTCAGTTAGGAATTCGCTCAAGTCTGCGTCGGTCTGCTTCGGGACGACGATCTTCAACTCAACCTTTTGGTCGCCCGCAACCTTTCGACCGGCTCGCAGAACCCCGCGACCGCGAAGACGCAGGACCGTGCCCGTGCTTGCCGCCGGTGGGATCGTAAGACCAACCGGACCATCAATGGTAGGAACCGTCACCTTCCCGCCAAGAATGGCCTCATCAAAGCTAATCGGTAGCGTCAGCAGGATATCGTCGCCCTCGCGGCGGAACACCGGATCGGCGCGCACCATGACGGTGACGAGTGCGTCCCCAACAGGTCCGCCACCAAACCCGGGCGCGCCTTTGCCCCGCAGTCGCAGGGTCTGACCATCTTCGGTGCCTTTTGGGATCTTGACCGCAAGGTTCTGACCGTCTGGCAGTGTAATTCGGGTCTCGGCACCGCGCACCGCGTCCAGAAACGGCACCTCAAGCGAGTAGCGCGCATCCACGCCTGCTGAAGAATATCCTTGGCCACCAAAGCCGCTTCCCCCTGATGTTTGCCCTCGCCCGCGCAGTATTTCGGCAAAAAAATCAGCGGGATCGACATCCGGCCCACCTCCACGTCGTTGCTGATAGACTGGATCGGACGCATCGGCGAAATCTCGGTAATACTGCCTCTGCGGACGTTCCGCGCCCAGCCCGTCGATCTCGCCTGCATCAAAGCGCGCGCGGGTGTCGGGGTCTTTCAACACCTCATAGGCAGCAGATACCGCCTTGAATCGTGCTTCCGCATCCGGATCATCGGGATGCAGGTCTGGATGATTGCTGCGCACCAGCTTGCGGTAGGCTTTCTTAATCTCCGCAGCCGTTGCTGCTTTGCTCAGGCCAAGGGCCTCATACGGGTCGGTGTTCATAACAGGGCCTCTTATATGCGCTTGCCCGCAACCCGGCAGATTGGCTAAGCATGATTGCATCCTCGATTGCATGTCTATCAAGACGCTGTCGCTGATCTATATCAGGGCGTGGCCTTGCGTCGGCGTTTAAGTCTGGATGAAATGATCGAAGGCCGTATCTGGCTGGACACTTGGCCAGAACCGATACCCACACGATAAGACCATATTGCCACCGAAAAGGGGCCTTCTATCGCAGACGAAACGATGACTGACACGCAAGGGTCCACGATGCCTGAGACATCCGCGCATCCGGTTCCGGTGCTGGTCGATACACCCGCAACCGTGCCTCAAGTCCAATCAGAGCCTCCTAAACGTTTCAAATATTGGCTGACAGGCGGATTGATCGCCGCAGCGCTGGGATTGACGTTCTATTTTCAACCGTGGGTCGCAAGGACAACCGAAGTTACGGTGGAGACGGCCGTCAGCGCCCCTGCAACGCGGGTTCTCGCGGTCAATGGACGGATTGCGGCGGCCCAGTCGGTCAGCTTGCGCCCGCTCGTCACCGGCATACTGACGGCTGTGTCGGTGGCCGAGGGTGACGGCGTGGCGATGGGCGCTGATCTCGCCCGGATCGACGCAACTGCGCAACAAGCGGTTGTCCGGCAAGCATTAGCAGGCCTCGACGCGGCGCTGGTCTTGCAAGACGAAGCTCAGGCAACCTATGCGCGCAACCGAGCGTTAGAGGATAATGTCGCGCGCACGGTGCTGGAGAATGCCGCGCGCGCTGTGCAATCTGCGGCCCAAGAAGTAGCGCGCATGACAGCCGTGTTCGATGCCGCCCAGATCAGGCTCGCAGATTTCACCATTCTCGCGCCGGTCAAAGGAACGGTTCTGAGCCTGAGCGCCGATCAGGGGCAAAGCGTTGATCCCTCGACGGTCTTGATGGTACTCGCCGACCTGTCGCAACTGGTGGTTGAGACGGATGTTGACGAAGCCTACGCGACCCAAATCGAGACGGGCCAAACGGCCACCTTGCAGCTTACCGGAGAGACCGTTTTGCGCGACAGCCGTGTCACTTTCGTGTCGCAACGCGTCGATGAAGCAACGGGCGGTCTTGCCATAAAACTGGCCCTCGATAGTTCCGTGACCGCCCCCGTGGGCCTGACCGTAACAGCTAACATTATCATCGACAGCCGAGAGGCGGCTATAACCCTGCCTCGAGCCGCCATTGTGTCGGATCCCCAAGGCATGGCCGCCTTCATCGTCGCCGACGGTATTGCCGTGCGGCAGCGCATCGAAGTGATCGACTGGCCCGCAGCCCGGTTGATCGTGACCAGTGGCCTCGTGCCCGGTGAGGTGGTGATCGCAGACGCAACTGGCATCGCAGATGGTCAGGCCGTGTCAGTGGAGCACCCCTGATGCTTTACGCCCTGAAGATCGCAACCCGCTATTTGACGGCCAGCAAGGCGCAGACTGCCCTGCTGGTGTCCGGGGTTGCTGTCGGCGTGTTCATCTTCATCTTCATGTCCGCGCTGATCGGGGGGCTTGCTGAGTTTATTCTGTCGCGCACGGTCGGTGACATCAGCCACATCACCATTCAGGCCGAAGATATCGAACCCGCCACCCTGATCTTGCCAGAGGGCCAAGTTCTCGCCGTCACGCAAAGCGGCGGTGCGCGCACGGCAACTTTGAGCGATACCGAAACCTGGGTTCCCCTGATCGAAGGCGTGCCGGGCGTCATAGCCGTCTCGCCTCAGATCACCGGTGCGGGATTTTTGACCCGCGGTGGACAGGTCGCACAGGTCGGCGTGACAGGGGTGCAGCCGGGGCGCGAATCCGCAATCCTAGATCTAGATGGCTACATGGTCCAAGGGCCTGCGCGGCTGGGGTCGGGGTTGATCGTATTGGGCCAGACGCTGGCGGATGATCTGTCGCTGCGACTGGGACAAACGGTGCGGTTGCAGTCGTCCTCTGGGGTGTCATCGGTGCTGACCCTAAGCGGCATCTACAAGACCGGGAACGGCATGCTGGACGGCAGCAGCATTTATGTCAGCCTGCCTTCCGCGCGTACGCTGTTTGCATTGCCACAAGGCGTCACGCGGATCGAGATCAAGCTGAGTGATCTGAACGCCGCTGACGCGACTGCACTGCGCATCCGAGCGCTGACAGGTCTGGATGCTGTCTCGTGGACAGACGGGGCCGAACAACTCATGGAGGCGCTGAACGCGCAGGCGCAAACCGGATATTTCCTGAAAAGTTTTGCGCTGATCACCATCGTGATTGGGGTTGCCTCTGCGCTGTTACTGTCGACCTACCGCCGCCGCCCCGAGATTGGGATCATGCGGGCGATGGGTGCAGGGCGCGGCTTTGTCATCTTCGTCTTTGTCACCCAAGGCGCAATGATTGGGCTGATGGGTGGATTAACCGGGGCCGGTCTCGGCTATCTGGCCCTACTGCCGTTCCCATCGCGCGACGCATTTCAGTCAGGCACGTTGCCTCTGGACATAACCCAAGGGTCTTACGGACTTGCAATCACGCTGACGGTGATCGGTGCAATCCTTGCCTCAATCTTGCCTGCGCGCGCTGCAGCACGGGTCGATCCCGTAACGGCTATTGGTCAATGAGTGGTGCACTTTTGCAGGCCACGGATCTGGTCAAGACCTATGGAAAAGGCGGGGCGGCAACCCATGTGCTGCGCGGGTTGTCGCTCCGGCTGGACGTGGGCGAAATGGCAGCGCTGCTTGGGCCGTCGGGGTCCGGCAAAAGCACTTTGCTGACCATTCTAGGCACGTTGATGCAACCCAGTTCGGGCAGCTACTTGATGCTGGGGCAGGATTTGGGTGCCGCAACGGACGCGGAACTGACCGCGTTTCGCAATCTTCACATCGGCTTTGTCTTTCAGTTTCACAACCTGCTGCCAGACTTCACTGCGCTGGAAAACGTTATCTTTCCGACGGCCGTGAAAGAGGGGCGCGAGACCGCCGCTGCGCGCGATCGCGGGCGTGATCTGCTAAGCCGCATGGGGCTAGCTGATCGGATCGATTATCCATCGACCAGTCTGTCGGGGGGGCAGAAACAACGGGTCGCCGTTGCCCGCGCCTTAATGAACCGCCCTGAGCTGGTGCTGGCGGACGAGCCGACAGGCAACCTGGACCGCGAATCCGCCATGCAAGTGATGGAGCTGATCGAGCAGATCAATCGCGAGGAAGGCACTACCTTCCTGATCTCAACCCATGACGAGAAAATTGCCGGGCTGTGCAGGCGTCAGGTCGTGGTGGGGGATGGGGTTGTGACCGGGTAGGCAACGCTTCGCTGACTACTGCGCGAACCGGTATGTCAGGTTTTTGACCTCGCCACGAAAGTAGGGTGTCTCGCCGTCAGGCGTGATCCAGGCAACTTCTGCATTGTTGGGAAGCAGCATGCCATCTTGGCGGCGATAATCGCTGAACCGTCCCGTCCATAGCAACATCACAGTCTGACCATCTACTAGTACGGCACGCGCATTCAGATGGATGCCAGAAATCAGCCTGTCATCGCCAAACCAGTACAGCATAGTCAGCCTGATCAGCCCATCAGTCATCGTGGCTTGCGCTGAGGTAGCCTCCACCGCCTCCCATTCGACGCCCTGGCTGGGCAAGAGCGCCGTTGGATACCAGACGCATTCCGCAAGCCAGCGCGCTAGTTCAGCTCTCCCGGATTCTTCAGTGCCGGACGCGTCCCCCATCGACAAAGGCCCAAGGATCGAGGGCGTCCGGATACCAGTTCCGGCCACATAGGCGTCATGCCCGCGGACAGCCCCCATAAGTAACGGCCAGGCCCATCAGCGCGACAAATATCCACTTCAGAATTTCCATACCGTTTCTTCATGGGTTGGCCAGCCCGGCACGCAACTTATCTCGATGATTTAGACCCGCACGGCCTCCGCGATCTTCTCGGTGGCGTCTCCCTCGAAGCTCTCGTCGGACGCATCCGCCTCGGCCTTGGTCTTCTGAACCAGTTGATCGCGGTGATGCGCAGGGCCGTAAATCGTATAGAGCTTGAGGGCATCATGACCCGTGCAGATCACGTTATGATGCGCGCCCGCGGGCACAACAATACCGTCGCCAGCGCCCACCTTATGGGGGGTGCCATCAATTAAAACGCAACCTTTTCCGCCTTCTACGCGGAAGAATTGATCTGTGTCGGTATGGATCTCGCCGCCAATTTCTTCTCCGGGCTCAAGCGACATCAACACAAGTTGCAGCTTGGCACCGGAATATAGAACGCGCCGAAAATCACTGTTCTGTTCGGTCAGTTCTTCGATATTTCCTAAGTATCCATTCATGAGAAATCTCCGCAAATGCCACTGCCCGAAGCGGCAATGAGCCTCATTTTGCATCGAGGCCGACCCATGCGCACTGATCGGGGTTAGCCGTTGAGGTTTTTCGATCCTCTCGCTTGCGCCCCATCTCGAGCCAACTGGCTTTGCAAAGGCACGTTGACATAGATCAGCGCGACACTCCGGATCTTAACATATGCATGGAAAAAGCTGGGAATCCCGCTCCGAAAGGCCCGAAATACATGCAAGCGTCGGTCATCACATCGGGCACGTCCATTCAGCCGATTGGCACGGTCCATGCCGTCCGAGGCGCGGTTGTAGATGTGGTGTTTGTCGGGACGTATTTGCCCCCGATCAATTCGGCCTTGATCGTGCTGTGGGATCGGCCGACGCCCTTGATCCTCGAAGTTCATAGCCATCTGGACTTGACCACAGTGCGCGCCGTTGCATTCCAATCGACGGCCGGACTTGCGCGCGGCGTCTCGGTTCGCGCAACACAAGGACCGATTACTGTGCCCGTTGGCAAAGCGGTCCTTGGTCGGCTTCTCGATGTCGTGGGCAACCCCCAAGATAACGGACCGCCCTTACCAAAAGATACGCCGCGCAGATCGATCCATGCACACCCGCCAGTCCTGAATTCGCAAGCCCGCACAACCGAAGTGTTCGAGACCGGGATCAAGGTGATCGACCTGCTCACGCCAATGGCCCAAGGCGGCAAGGCGGCGATGTTTGGCGGTGCAGGTGTCGGCAAAACCGTTCTGGTGATGGAACTGATCCGCGCAATGGTCGAAAAATACGACGGCATCTCGGTTTTTGCGGGCGTTGGCGAACGGTCGCGTGAGGGTCATGAGCTGTTGAGCGAAATGCAAAGCTCGGGCGTGTTGGAACGTACGGTGCTTGTGTATGGGCAAATGAACGAGCCACCCGGTGCGCGTTGGCGTGCGCCCCTTACAGCGCTGACAATTTCCGAGCATTTCAGGGACCACCAGCATCGAAACGTGTTGTTGCTAATGGATAATGTCTTTCGGTTTGTGCAAGCGGGCGCTGAGGTCTCAAGCCTTCTGGGCCGCCTGCCCTCGCGCGTTGGCTACCAGCCTACCTTGGCAACGGAAGTCGCAGGGCTTCAGGAAAGGATCGCCTCCGTTGCCGGATCTGCAGTGACGGCGATTCAGGCGGTCTATGTGCCTGCCGACGATTTTACCGATCCGGCGGTCACAACCATTTCCAGCCATATGGACTGCGTGATCGTGCTAAGCCGCGCGCAGGCCGCCGAAGGGTTCTATCCCGCCATTGATCCGCTGGCATCTTCGTCGATGCTGCTCGATCCGTTGGTCGTCGGCGAGGCTCACTACAAGACCGCCGAGGCTGTTCGCCAAGCGCTGGCACGGTTCCGCGAACTGACAGACATCATCTCGCTGCTTGGGGTCGAGGAGTTGGGCGCGGCTGACAAGCTAATCGTGAAACGCGCCCGCAGATTGCAGCGATTCCTTACGCAGCCGTTCATGGTCACCGAAGCCTTTACAGGCATTCCGGGCGCAAGCGTTCCATTGGCTGATACGCTGGCAGGTTGCCGCGCCATTCTGGAGGGCGAGGCCGATGATTGGCCCGAAAGCGCGCTCTACATGGTCGGCACACTCGACGATGCCCGCAAGAAAGAAGCAGACGCGAAGTCGTCGGACACCCACGACGTCGAGGCCGCCGCATGAGGCTTAGGATCGTAACGCCGCTGTCGATTGTCGTTGACGAAGACGCGAGCGCCCTGCGCGCCGAGGATGCCAGCGGTAGCTTTGGCATTCTACAAGGACACGCGCCTTTCCTGACAGCCTTGACGATCGGGGTCGTCAGTTGGCGCCAAGCCGAACATGACCGCTACTGCGCAGTACGCGGCGGCGCGCTGAGCGTGACCGAAGATGCCAGCGTGCAGATCACCACTCGCGAGGCAGTTGTCGGCGACGACTTAGCAACGCTTGATGCAGAGGTGCTGGATGGGTTTCGACGCGAAGCCGACGCCGAGCGGGTCGAACATGTTGAGACGGTTCAGCTTCAGTTGAATGCAATCCGGCGCATGGTCAGCAGGCTTCGACCGGGCGCAGGGGAGTTCAGATAATGCCTGAGCCCCGCCCCAATCACAGTCCTGAACCCGATCTCGAACCCGATCTCGAAGACGACCAACTGATCGCTAAGACCCGCTTGGCCCGCGCGCGGCGGGATCGTTGGCAGCAACAGGGCGATCTGTCCATAGGCCGCCGTCTTGCGCAGATCGGCGTGCTGGGTTGGATTTTCGTGATGCCGACATTGGTGGGTTTGTTCTTTGGCCGCTGGCTTGATGCGCGCTACTCAAGTGGCCTCTTCTGGAGCGCGCCATTGATGTTGATTGGGCTTTGTATCGGCGGATGGACCGCCTGGAAATGGATGAACGCGCGATGATCGATCTGTCCTCTGTGCCTCTACACATTGCCCTTCCTGCGTTCTTTCTGGGCGGGCTCTTAATCGGATATGGCTACTTCCGCGCTTTGCTTGAGACGGCCAATCTGATCGTGCGCGAGGGGCAACCGCTACTGGCGCTGGCCTTGACGTTGGGACGTCTTTCACTGCTTGTAACTGGCTTTTTTATCGCTGTGCTTGCGGGCGGGTTTGCACTGCTGGCGACGCTCGCGGGTGTGCTCTGCGCAAAAGCCCTGATGCTTGCCCGGATACGAAAGGACGAGGTTTGAACTCCCCTTTAGGCTCCGTCGCGCTGTTCTCTGTTGGACCGTTTCCGATCACCCAAGCTGTGCTGACGACTTGGGCGATCATGCTGATACTCGTTGTCGGATCGTTCTTGCTGACGCGGCAGCTGAAGCAGGCACCGGACAAGCGACAGGCCGCACTTGAGCTGATCGTCACCACGATAGACACTCAGATCACACAGACCAGCGGTGCCGAGCCCGCACCCTATCGCAGCTTCATCGGCACCCTATTTTTGTTCATTCTTGTGGCGAACTGGTCGTCGCTGATACCGGGTCTGGAGCCTCCGACCGCGCAACTGGAAACCGATGCGGCATTGGCCATCCTCGTTTTTCTGTCGGTGGTCTGGTTCGGGGTGCGCAGCGGTGGTCTGCGCGGCTACCTGAAATCCTTCGCATCCCCCAACGTGATCATGATCCCACTAAACATGCTGGAAAGCGTCACCCGCGTCTTTTCGATGTTCGTGCGCCTGTTCGGCAACGTGATGAGCGGCGTCTTTGTTATCGGTATTGTCGCTTCCCTTGCCGGGCTGCTGGTTCCGATCCCGCTGATGGCGCTCGATCTGCTAACCGGGCTGGTGCAGGCCTATATCTTCGCGGTTCTGGCAATGGTGTTCATCACCTCCACCGTCGAAGAGGGCCAAGCCAGCAAGACCCCTTCCTCCCCCATACGAAAGGATATTTGATGGATTATCTAGGCCTTGCCAGCATTATCGGCGCAGCCTTTGCGGTGGCATTTGGCGCACTCGGCCCGGCCCTTGCAGAAGGACGCGCGGTCGCCGCCGCGATGGACGCCATTGCGCGCCAACCAGAGGCCGCCAACACGATCTCGCGCACGCTGTTCGTTGGTCTGGCGATGATCGAGACAACGGCGATCTACTGTCTGGTCATCGCTCTCTTGCTAATCTTCGCCAACCCGATGCTGGGATAGCGCCATGACAATCGACTTCTGGGGGCTAGGGCTTCAAGCAGTCAACGTGCTGATCCTCGTCTGGCTCTTGTCACGGGTGTTCTGGCGTCCTGTCGCAGCAGCGATTGCCACGCGCCAGGCAAGTGCAGTGGCTTTAATCGCGGACGCGGATGCAACCCGTGCGAGAGCCGGTGCGGCGCTTGCAGAGGTAGAACAGGCCCGCGCTGGCATCACCGACGAACGCCTGGCAGCCCTTAATGCCGCCAGAGGCGAGGCCGAGGCTGCGTCGAAGGCCATCCTCGCCGAGGCCCGCAGTAAGGCTGATGCTATGGTGTCGGCTGCCAAGACCGCAATCTTGCGCGATACCGAGATCGCCCAAACCGCCAATGATGCAAAAGCATCGGACCTATCGCTGAAGATTGCGGCAAAGCTGCTTCGACGCATGGACGGCCCAGCCGCGCAATCCGCCTTTCTGTCAGGGTTGATCGAGGCCATCGGCAAGATGTCTGACGCCGACCGCGTGGCCCTTGCGGCCAGTCCCGGTGGGCTTGAGATTGTCACTTCCAATGACATTGGCGACGAGCGCGACACCGTCCTGAGTATGGTTCAAACCGCCCTTGGGGGCACCCCGGATCTTCGTTTTGCAACCGATCCGGACCTGATTGCGGGTCTGGAGCTGCGCAGCCCGCATCTCAACCTGCGCAACAGCTGGCAAGCGGACCTCATTCAGGTTCACAAGGCGGTGACAGATGCCCAGTGACACCGCCCACTGGGTCACCGCGACCAATGACGCGCTAGAGACCACAAATTTTGGCCCACGCACCGAGCATAAGGGCCGGGTCGAAGAGATTGCCGACGGTGTTGCGATGATTTCGGGCTTGCGCGACGTGCGCCTTGATGAAGTGCTGCGCTTTGCGGGCGGTCAGGTCGGCTTTGCACGGGTGCTGGACCCGGATCTGATCGGCTGCGTGTTGCTGGACGCCGCGACAGATGTGGAGGCAGGCGATGCGGTCTTTGGCACTGGCGAAGTCATCAATGTGCCGGTTGGCGAGGCGTTACTGGGGCGGGTTGTTGACCCGCTTGGCCGACCGCTCGACGCGAAAGGCGTGATCGAGGCACAAGCGCATCTTCCCATAGAGCGGCCCGCACCCTCCATTATCGAACGCGATCTGGTGACTGAGCCTGTGCAAACCGGAATTGTAGTGGTGGACACTTTGTTTGCGCTTGGACGGGGCCAGCGCGAATTGATTGTTGGCGACCATTCGACGGGCAAAACGACTTTGGCAATTGATGCGATCATCGCCCAAGCCCATAGCGATATGATTTGCGTCTACGTGGCAGTGGGCCAAAAAACATCCAGTGTGCGCCGCGCCATAGACGCGCTTGAGGCTGAGGGAAATTTCGCGCGCTGCATCGTGATTGTCGCAGGCTCCGCCGAAGCACCGGGGCTGCAATGGATAGCACCTTATGCAGGCATGACGATGGCTGAATACTTCCGCGACAAGGGCCAGCACGCCCTAATCGTCATCGACGATCTGTCCAAGCACGCAGCCACCCACCGTGAAATTGCCCTGCTCACCCGCCAATCGCCCGGGCGCGAGGCCTATCCGGGCGATGTGTTCTACATCCATGCGCGATTGCTGGAACGCGCGGCCAAACTATCGAAAGCGCGTGGCGGCGGCTCCCTGACGGCGCTGCCCATTGCCGAGACGGATTCAGGCAACCTGTCTGCATATATTCCGACCAACCTGATCTCTATTACCGATGGCCAGATTGTGCTGGATGCCGCCCTTTTCCACCAAGGTCAAAAGCCCGCCGTAGATGTAGGCCTGTCGGTCAGCCGTGTTGGTGGCAAGACCCAGGCACCTGTGTTGCGCAAGGCAGCGGGCACACTGCGTTTGGATTACGCGCAGTTCTTAGAGCTGGAAGTGTTCACGCGTTTCGGCGGCATGCCTGATGGTCGGGTCCGCGAGCAACTCAAACGCGGCGCGCGGATCAGAGAGTCGCTGCGCCAATCTCAACATACGCCGTTCAGGCTCGTCGATGAGGTGGCCCTGATGCTGGCAGTGCAAGCTGGGATACTGGACCGCTTGGGGCTGGAGGTGGTGGCGGAATTCCGCAAAAGCCTGCCCGGCACTTTGGATCGGGACGCGTCTGAGGCACTGAGCGACTTTGCGAAGACAGGCGAAATCAATGCGAAAGCGCGCGAGAAATTGATGAGGGTGCTCACCCGGCTCGCCGCCACCTTGGCAGGCGACGAGACCGAAGCGAATGTACCCAGCACAGGTCCGCCCACTCCATGACCGAGCGGCTGGCCGATATCAGCGCGCGGATCGAAGGTATCCGCCAATTGGGCGCTGTGGTGAACGCCATGAAAGGCATTGCCGCCGCGCGTGCCCATGTTGCCCGCACTCAGGTCATCGCAGTCGACAGCTACGCGGCGAGCATTTCTGCGGCGATGGCACAGATCATTAAACCAGACGAGGAAGTGCCTGCAACAAAGCCCAAGCAGACCAGAGGCAAACTGGGCTTGCTGGTATTCTGCGCTGAGCAAGGGTTTGCAGGCGCGTTCAGCGAACGGGTGCTCGATCATGTCGGCCCCGAGATTGACCAAGCGACCTTGTTTCTGATCGGCACGCGGGGATTGTCGATTGCGGCGGCTCGAGAGCTTAGACCGCATTGGAACGCAGCCCTGCCCTCGCGTACACCCGCGATCCCGAAGCTGGCCGACCGGATTACGGCTGCGATTTATAAGGCCGTCGCGACAGGCCGCATCGACGCTTTGGATGTGCTTTTTACCTGCTGGACATCCGGGCGCCCTACCCTCGTCAGCCAACGCCTATTCCCAATTGATCTGGCCGATTTTGCGGGCACCGCCGCTGAGCGCCCCCTGACGCAATTGCCCGACGACACGCTTATCGCATCGCTGGGGCAAGACTATTTCAACGCGCAGGTCTGCAAGGCGGCACTGCACGCCTTTGCCGCCGAGAACGAGGCTCGGATGGAGGCTATGACATCGGCGGGCACTCAGATTGCGCGTGAGCTAGACACATTTCAGGCAACGCTGCGCCGCGTTCGCCAAGAAGCCATCACAGCCGAGATAATCGAGCTTGGGACCGGTGTGGCGGCTAAAAACGCCGCGAAATGATGCGGGCGAGTGTCTTGGCCGGTGCGCGGCAAAGGCGGAACTTAACTCGCCCGAACTTGCACGATACTTACTCAGATCAATGCCGCAGTGCGGCGTAACGGTTATTGTCTTGGAAAAGGACGCGCTTTTTGCGCCTGCTACCAAAGGATACGTTATGCCTGAGCAATCCATACTTACGAGATCCCAATCGGGAAAGAAGACCACAACGCAGCCCACCCCGCCGCGCTCAGAGCACACCTATAAGGCACTCGACCTCATGGCCCATGCAGGCCTTGCCAAAGCGACCGCAGGACTATCGCCTTCAGTGCTTGGCGATGCTTGGATGGATTGGGCGACCCATCTGGCCGTGTCGCCGGGCAAGCAGCTGCATCTGCTAGATCAAGCCATGCGCAATATGCAGGCGCTGTGGTCCACGGACCGCCCCGAAGACGCACCTGAACCATCCCCGGACAGGCGGTTTGCTGGGGAAGGCTGGCGGGAGTATCCGTTCAACGTCTGGTCGCAGGCCCATATGCGAAATTGGCAATGGTGGCAGGACGCGATGACCGGCGTTCATGGCGTAACACCCGAGCATGAGAACCTGATGGGTTTCGTGGCGGGCATGATCTGCGATACGACAGCTCCATCGAATTTTGCGTTGACCAACCCTGATGTGATCGCTGCAAACAAGGCCGAACAGGGCCAGAACCTGGTGCGCGGCGCGAAGAATTTGTCCGAAGATATGTTGCGCAAGTTTGGGGTGGCAACGGACGGCCCGCAGCCCTTCGAGGTCGGACGCAATCTGGCAATGACACCGGGCAAAGTCGTGTTCCGCAATGACCTGATCGAACTGATCCAGTACACGCCGACAACCGACACCGCGCGACCTGAGCCGATCCTGATCGTGCCCGCATGGATCATGAAATACTACATTCTCGACCTGTCTGAACAGAATTCTCTGGTCCGGTTTCTGGTGGCGCAGGGGTTCACCGTGTTCATGGTATCATGGAAAAACCCCGATGCTGGAGATCGTACATTGGGCATGGAAGATTACCGAGAGCTTGGCATTATGGCGGCTATGGACGCGGCGCTGGCGATTACCGGTGCACGAAAACTCCACGGTGTCGGCTACTGCCTTGGTGGCACACTCCTGGCGATTGCGGCGGCGGCCATGGGGCGCGACAACGACGACCGCCTCAGCTCTGTCAGTCTGCTTGCGGCACAGGTCGATTTCACCGAAGCGGGCCCATTGCGGCTGTTTATCAACGACAGCGAGGTGACGCTGATCGAGGACATGATGGCCGACAAGGGATATCTGTCCTCTGACCAGATGGCTGGAGCATTTGCCCTACTGCGCGCGCGCGATCTGATCTGGGCACCTGCGATACGCGACTACCTGCTGGGCATGCGCGGCGATGCCTTCGATCTCATGGCGTGGAACGCCGATGCCACGCGCATGCCAGCCCGGATGCATTCGCAATACCTGCGCAAGCTGTTTCTGAACAACGATCTGGCCGAGGGGCGTTACCACGTTGGCGAGAAAGCCATCGCCATTGCCGATATCCGCGCGCCGATCTTTGCGGTCGGGACGCAAGATGATCATGTGGCACCTTGGCAATCGGTCTATAAGCTGCATCTGTTTGCCGATACCGACATAACCTTCGTGCTGACCAGCGGCGGCCATAACGCGGGCATCGTCTCGGAACCCGGCCACGCGCACCGCCATTACCGCACCGCGCACACGCCACCGGACGCCTCATATCGCGATCCGGCTGAGTGGCTTGCGGACAACGTTTGCGAAGATGGCTCGTGGTGGACCGGCTTTGCTGATTGGCTGGCCGCGCGATCAAGCGCGCCTGCGAAACTGCCACCCATGGGCAAAGCGTCCGGCAAATACGCGGCTCTGTGCGATGCGCCCGGCACCTATGTGATGCAGCGCTGACAGGCATGATCTTTTTGGTAAACGCCGCATCCCGCGACCTCGGCATGTCCTGATCTATGTCAACTCCGCGTCCTAGTTCATGGTCTATCGTAGCTATGTTCATTGATCACTCACCCCGTCGGCGCACCCGGCAAGGAGATAGTATCCCCGACATGACACAGATCCCGCTACAACTTGGCCGCGATCCGGCTTTCGAGAATTTTCTCAGCGCAGAAGTTGGAGAGGATCCCAAAGGCATGAGCGTCACAGTCCTGTCGATGCTGGCCCGGCTCGACGTCGATCCGTGGGAGGAAGCGTCTGATTTGACAAAGATGAAAGTTGCCGCCGCGCAGCAGAGGTTGGAGGCGTTGATCGCAAGGTTCCACGACGTGCCAATCGGTATTGTGGATCGAGGCAAGATCGCCAAGAACCTTCTGACCTTCCTGCCGGGTCAGCCAAAGACTGCGAGATCCGCTGGGGACGCCGCGCAGATAAAGATCGAACTCCCGACCCCGGGCGCGCCGATCTATTGGGTCATTACGGTCATCGTGCTTCTGGGCTGGTTAGCCATGTTGGCACAGGGCAGCTGATGTGCAAGCGTATGACAAGCGTCCGCATCTGCCCGAGAGGCCCACCACATGACTGACCAAACAACGCTTTGGGATATGGAAGAGCGCTTCTGGACCCAAGGTGCCGATAGCGCCCGTCAAATGACCGCTAAGAATGCGATATTCGTGTTTCCGTATCCTGCCGGAATCCTAAGCGGCGATACCCTGTGGCAACAAACCGAGGTAGCCCAAAGGTGGCGTTCGGTGGTCATGAGCGAGCGTCATATCTCAATCAAAGACGGAATCGCCGCTCTGGCCTATCACGTGTCCGCCGAACGCAGCGCTGCGCCGATCTATGAGGCGCTATGCACTTCGACCTATCTAAGGGACGACGACGCTTGGTTGCGCTTGGCTCATCAGCAGACGTCGCTGGGGTGAATGTGGCAATCTGAAATGCCACTGAAACGCGCAAAGCAACCGATGCCTGACTTTGTGCGTGAGGCATTAACGCATAACCGCCGCTGAGGCGGTTCGAAAACAGCAAAACCGATCCAGAATGGCTGGTCTCATGCTCCGTAGAGGCGTCAGGCCGACATCTCGGCGCAGCCGAACCCGTTGATCAGACGTTCCTTAAACGCATGTTGATCTCTTCCAATCCATAATTATGGGTTTCGTTATTCAGTCCAACTAGAATAGTTGACAATGCATATCATCAACCCCGACGCGCCACTCTGTCAGCATTAGTCATCAATTGCTATAGCGGGCAAAATTACAAAACAGAGAGGGGCTATTAGCACGCAGATCGCTCAGCTAAATACCATCTCATAGCTGTATTTTCGCAGATTATATAGTTTGCGAACCGATCATTGGTGCGTAGCGTATCCATTGATATTGCGGGGTCGATCGCCCTAGCAACCGCCCCAGTATCTGCGGAGGTGTTGGGGGTCGGCGTTTCAGATTCAAATTTGCAATACGCCATAAGTTTAAGATGCGACCTGATAGCCGCTTCTTCACAGGCGCCTTCTGCCGAGGCGGTGTTTATATTTGTCATAGATAGGCATAAGGCTTATCCCCTTTGTTCCGGTGGATCTACTTGTTGAGGCGACAGAGCTGATGATTGGGGCCTGAGGCGCGGATCGGGTCAATTTGCGGCGCAGCTTGGGCGCATAAAGCGTAGCTTTTCACAATGAAAGATGGCTTTCAGACGCGCGGGTCGACGAAATCGCGATAGGTTGCAGGCGCGAGACGGGCACCTATCCCGAGCAGCGTGTCGAAGGCACTGCACATGTGGCGCCGCCGGTTCCAACGGAACACGAACTCGGCAAGGTAGCGTTGCCAAAGCGGGCTGCTTTACCTATCACTGTGCCCCGGGTGGCGCGATGATCCCCTATCACGTT
>JAWUXZ010000041.1:0-79734 GCA_034111085.1 Dinoroseobacter sp. | reverse complement strand
CCTCAGGCTTTGAGGCTTCGGTCCGCCCGTCTGGTCCCCCCACCCATTTTGCGGTGCGTGCCAGAAGGCCTTTCCTATGTCCGAGCCCCTGCCAACGCCCCCCAAAACTGCTGCTGAGGCGCTCGATTGGCTGCGCCTGATCCGGTCCCCTCGGATCGGGCCAGTGACATTTCGACGGCTGATGGCCGAGCATGGAAGTGCTGCGGCGGCGCTTGTGGCCCTGCCGCAAATTGCGAAAGCAGCCTCGACAGATGGATATGAGGCCTGCTCGATTGCGCGCGCTGAGGCCGAATACGCCGCGGGTCTGAAAGTTGGCGCGCGGCTGCTGGCGCTTGGCGAGGCAGCGTATCCAAAGGCATTGTGCGATCTGCATGACGCGCCGCCGCTGCTCTGGGCGTTTGGCGATGTGGACCTTGCCCAGCGCTCTGCCGTGGCAATCGTCGGTGCACGCAACGCCTCGGCCCTTGGCCTGCGGATGGCGCGCATTTTGGCAAAAGGTTTGGGCAAAGCCGAACAGGTCGTAGTTTCCGGCCTCGCACGCGGGATCGACGCCGCAGCGCACGAAGCTGCAATGGAAACCGGAACAATTGCAGTGCTGGCGGGCGGCGTGGACGTGCCCTACCCGGCGGAGAATGCCGCACTTGCACGACAAATTTATCGCCACGGGCTGTTGCTGTCCGAACAACCCATGGGCCTGCAACCGCAAGCGCGCCATTTTCCTCGGCGCAATCGGCTGATCTCGGGCCTCGGGCAAGCGCTTGTTGTGGTCGAGGCGGCGGTAAAATCCGGCAGCCTGATCACTGCGCGCGATGCACTTGACCAAGGGCGCGAGGTCATGGCTGTGCCTGCGCACCCGTTTGATGCGCGCTCGGGTGGATCAAACCAGTTGATCCGCGATGGGGCTCTGCTAGTGCGCGGCACGAATGACATTCTCGCCGCACTCCCACACACCGCTGCGACCGAGCGCCACGAAGAAGTACCCGCGGTGATCCAAGCGCCCGTTCCCGGCACCGATGTCCGATCCGCAATCCTGACATGCCTCGCAGCGGACCCGGTGGCCGAACATCTGGTCAGCGAAACCACCCAAATCCCCTCCGATGTAATTGCCCATCATCTGACGGAGTTGGAGCTTGAAGGTGTGGTCGCGCGACAGCCCGGAGGCCTCGTTGCCCGCGTCGCCTGAGCGCATCTGTCACTTGCCCCAACACGCAGCATTGACATTCCTCAGTCGCGCTCCTCATCTTGCGCGCCACTTGCCCCCAGTTCGTTCGAGGAATTTTCATGCCCGTTGTCGTCGTCGAGTCGCCTGCTAAGGCCAAGACAATCAACACCTATTTGGGCAAGGACTACGTTGTCCTCGCGTCCTACGGCCATGTCCGTGACTTGCCACCCAAGAACGGCTCGGTCGACACCGACAACGGCTTTGAGATGAAATGGGAGATCGCGAGCGACAGCCAAAAGCACATCCGCGCGATTGTCGAGGCCCTCAAAGACGACCCCAACCTGATCCTCGCGACCGACCCCGACCGTGAAGGCGAAGCGATCTCGTGGCATCTTGAGGAGGCTCTGCGCAAACGCAAGGCGATCAAGAAGGACACGCCGGTCAGCCGCGTGGTGTTCAACGCGATCACCAAGTCTGCCGTGACCGAGGCGATGCGGAACCCGCGCAAGGTCGATATGGAATTGGTCGAGGCCTATTTGGCCCGCCGCGCCCTAGACTACTTAGTCGGCTTTAACCTGTCCCCGGTCCTGTGGCGCAAACTACCCGGCGCGAAATCCGCAGGCCGCGTGCAATCGGTCTGCTTGCGCCTGATCGTCGAGCGCGAGATGGAGATCGAGGTGTTTGGCGCGCGCGAGTACTGGTCGATCTCTGCCGATTTGCAGACCCCGCGCGGCCAAGCCTTCAATGCACGCTTGGTGACGTTGTCTGGCAAAAAGCTCGATAAATTCGATCTGGCCAACGCGACGGCGGCTGAAATGGCCACGGCTGCGATCCAATCGCGCGATCTGGTTGTTCAAAGCGTCGAGGCGAAACCCGCAAGCCGCTCGCCCTCGGCCCCGTTCATGACCTCGACCCTGCAACAAGAAGCCAGCCGTAAGTTCGGCATGGGCGCGCGCCAAACCATGAGCACCGCGCAGCGTCTCTATGAAGCCGGGCACATTACCTACATGCGGACCGACGGTATCGACATGGCGCCTGAGGCCATCACCGAGGCGCGTGATGCGATCACGGACCGGTTCGGCGCGCAATATAAGCCCGACAGCCCGCGCATGTATAAAAACAAGGCCAAGAACGCCCAAGAGGCGCATGAATGTATCCGCCCCACCGACATGACCAAAGACGCCGACGCGTTGAAGTTGATGGATGGCGATCAGCGCAAGCTCTATGATCTGGTCTGGAAACGTACGCTCGCCAGCCAAATGGCAAATGCGCGGATGGAACGCACCACGGTCGAGATCGGCAGCGCGGACGGCGAGGTCGGCCTGCGTGCAACCGGTCAGGTCGTGCTCTTTGACGGGTTTATGGCGATCTATACCGAAGGCCAGGACGAGCCTTCTGGCGACGATGACGACGGCAAGCGTTTGCCGCAGATTGCCCAAGGCGACGCGACACCGAAAGATAGCGTCACACCTGAGCAGCACTTTACCCAACCGCCACCGCGCTACACTGAGGCGACGTTGGTCAAGCGGATGGAAGAACTCGGTATCGGGCGCCCTTCCACTTACGCCTCAATCGTCACGACCATTCAGGATCGCGGCTATGTTCTGAAAGACAAGAATCGCCTCATCCCTGAGGACAAAGGGCGGTTGGTAACGGTGTTTCTGACCAACTATTTCCGCAAATATGTTGGCTATGATTTCACCGCCGATCTAGAGCATCAGCTTGACGAGGTCAGCGCGGGCGAGCGCGACTATAAAGAAGTGCTTGAGCGGTTCTGGCGCGATTTCTCCGCCTCGATTGCGGAAACGGCGGATCTGCGCATCGGTGAGGTGCTGGAAAAGATCAACGAGGTTCTGTCACCGCACCTGTTCCCACCAACTGAAGATGGCGGCGATCCGCGTCTTTGCAAGAACTGCGGTGAAGGTCGGCTGAGCATGCGTACGGCGCGCTCTGGCGGCGCGTTCATTGGTTGCTCAAACTATCCTACCTGTCGCTACACCCGCGCCTTTGGCCCTCCCGGACTTGAAGATGCCAGCGGTATCCCACCTGAGGGCAAGAACCTTGGCGCAGATGCGGGCGACACGGTCTACGCGTTCAAAGGACGCTTTGGTCCATATGTGCAGCGCGGCGAGGCGACAGAAGAGCAGCCCAAGCCCCCCCGTCAGTCGATCCCGAAAGATTGGGCACCCGAAGAGATTGACCTAGAGAAAGCCGTGCGCTTGCTGGCCTTGCCGCGAGAGATCGGCCCGCATCCTGAAGACGGTGTGATGATCTGGTCCAATATCGGACGCTATGGTCCCTACTTGAAACACGCAGAATCCATCAGCTTTAAGGGCGGCACCAATGCCAACCTAGAGTCCGTCGATGAGGTCTGGGAAATTGGTATGAACCGCGCAGTCGAGGTGCTTGCTTCTAAGCCCAAGCGCGGCAAACCTGCGCCAGCGACCCCGATTGCAGAGCTTGGCGAGCACCCTGAATTTGCTGGCCCTGTAAACATCATGAAGGGCAAATACGGCCCTTACGTGAAGTGGGACAAGATCAACGCCACTCTGCCCGACACGATTGAGCCTGATCAGTTGACCATGGCCCAAGCTGTCGAGCTGATTGCCGAGAAGGCCGCCAGATCTGGCAAGAAGCCCGCAAAAAAACCAGCCGCAAAGAAAGCCGCGCCGAAGAAGAAGCCCGCAGTCAAGAAACCAGCGGCCAAGAAAGCCCCTGCGAAAAAAGCCGCGCCCAAGGCCGACTAGGGCGCGCGCCCACCGCTTCAATGTTCTGCAAGTATCCCCGCCGGAGGCCCCTCATCTGCTTCCGGTGGCGGCGCGGCAATTGACAGCCCGTCGCGCCACCGTCACAACCAATGTTGACTGAAAGCTTGGCAGGGGACAGCCTTATGGGAAAGATTTACGGCTCAGCAACCGAAGCACTCGATGGGCTTCTGTTTGATGGCATGTTGATTGCAGCCGGGGGGTTTGGCCTGTGCGGCATCCCTGAGCTGCTGATCCAAGCGATCCAAGACGCAGGCACCAAAAACCTGACCGTCGCATCCAACAATGCGGGCGTCGATGACTTCGGCCTCGGGCTGCTTTTGCAAACCAAGCAGGTCAAGAAAATGATGTCGTCCTATGTGGGCGAGAACGATCTCTTCATGCAGCAGTATCTGTCCGGCGAGTTGGAGATTGAGTTCAACCCGCAAGGCACCTTGGCCGAACGGATGCGCGCGGCGGGCTGCGGCATCCCCGGCTTTTATACCAAAACTGGCGTTGGCACCGTGATTGCTGACGGCAAAGAGCATAAAGACTTCGGCGGCGAGACCTACATTATGGAAGAGGGCATCTTTGCTGACCTCGCTATTGTGAAGGCCTGGAAAGCGGATGAGACAGGCAACCTGATCTTCCGCAAGACAGCGCGGAACTTTAATCCGCCGGCCGCAATGTGCGGCAAGGTCTGCGTGGTCGAGGTTGAAGAGATCGTGCCAACAGGCAGCCTTGATCCCGACGGCATCCATCTGCCGGGTATTTATGTGCACCGCCTGGTCCAAGGCGATCATGAGAAGCGGATTGAGCAACGCACAACTCGCGCAGCCTAGGGAAATATCAACATGAACGAAGAGCAGCTACGCAAATTGCCCGGCCAAACGGCCAATCGCATGATGAAATACATGCACCAAGCCAATCGCGTGGCCACAGCGCGCTTCGGCGAAGCCGCCGTCAGCCGCGATCCGATGATTACTGTGACACTGGCCTCAGCCATGCTGCAAATGGAATCGGCCGAAGTGATGGCCGAGGCCTTGCGCGGCGCAACCGCCCCCCTGCCCGATGAGGAGACATCGTAATGCCTTGGGACCGCAACCAGATGGCCGCCCGCGCGGCGCGTGAACTTGAAGACGGCATGTATGTGAACCTCGGCATCGGCATCCCGACATTGGTGTCGAACTATATCCCCGACGGCATGACAGTAACTTTGCAATCTGAGAACGGGATGCTCGGCATGGGGCCGTTCCCGATTGAGGGTGAAGAAGACGCAGACCTGATCAACGCAGGTAAACAGACGATCACTGAGTTGTCCCAAACCGCATATTTTGACAGTGCGCAGTCGTTTGGCATGATCCGGGGCGGCAAAATTGCCATGGCGATCCTTGGCGCGATGGAAGTGGCTGAAAATGGCGATCTGGCCAACTGGATGATTCCCGGCAAGCTGATCAAAGGCATGGGCGGCGCGATGGATCTGGTCGCAGGCGTGGGCCGCGTCATCGTCGTGATGGATCACACCAACAAACGCGGCGAGACGAAACTGCTGAAAGAGTGCACCCTGCCTCTGACCGGCAGAGGTGTTGTGGACCGCATTATCACCAATCTAGGTGTGCTTGATGTGGTCGAAGGCGGGCTGAGCATTGTCGAGGTTGCCGACGGCGTCACGATGGACGAACTGCGGGCCGCAACTGAGGCGAAGATCGTCAACTGACGCAGTGCGCGTGGTGGGCGCAAGGCTGCTAGCTTGCTGACCAGAGACCTGATTCAGGCCTAGTTGGCAGCTATCACGCCGAAGACGCAGCCATCTGTCGCCAGTTCCGGCGGCGTGAGGCAGAGCGATCTGGCCACTTCCCACGCGGCAACCACCTTTGGCACATATGCGCGGGTTTCCGAGAAGTCGGGCACGCCGCCTGCGCGGGTCACAGCATTCTCGCCTGCGTTATAGCCCGCCAGCGCCAGCAAAGCGTCGCCCTGAAATCGGTTCAGCAGAAATTCCAGATAGGCCATCCCGCCTGTGATGTTCTGGGCGGGATCAAACGCATCGGCAACGTTGAAGCGCTCGGCAGTGGCGGGGATCAACTGCATCAAGCCTTGCGCGCCTGCGGAGCTAATAGCGCTTTCCCGACCGCTCGATTCAATGGCAATGACCGCGAGGGCCAGCGCAGGCGACACGCCCGTCTCTATACTTTGCGACAACAGCGTGCGCCCGTGCTTGGCGGCAATTTCCTGCATCACCTGCAAACTGGGGGCCGAGATGCCCTGATTGCGCGTAACGGCGCGGGCGGCCTCAAGTCGCGCCGGGCTGCCAGCCTCTATGGTTAATCCAACCGCGTCCCAGAAGGCCGTCACGGCAGGCGAACCCGCTGGCGCAGCCGACTGGGGTTGGGCTTGCGGCAAGGCGAGTGGCGCGGTTTGGGCGTTTGGATCAATTTGAACGGTTATGCGCGGGCCAGCATCGGCCCCCGGCGGTGTAACGCGCTTAAAGGTGAACTCGGGAAAAGGCGCAGGTGTTTGTGCGGCCGCAAAACCTGCGGACAACCCTATTATAATAACGCCCATTATGATCCGCATTGCTCTGCCCATCGCGGTTTTCAGCCTTCTACCAGAGATGCATTGCCACGAATAGCACCAGAACGTTCCGCGAAATTAGCCAAAACGCGCCCAATTCTCGCCCCAATCAAAGTGCAGTTTGTTTGCATGCCGAAGCGAACAGGATGCCTGCAGCGAGACGCGAGCACCTGGGCAAGTCGGACAAGAGCAAACAACATTAACACCCACGAGGGATTAGAACCATGAAACTTTTCAAGCTTGCAAACACTTTCAGCAATGACGAATCCGGCGCAGTAACTGTTGACTGGGTCGTATTGACCGCAGCCATCGTTGGCCTCGGCATCGCAGTTTACGCTGTTGTCTCCGGCGGCATCTCCGACCTGAGCAACGGCATCGACAACCAGCTGACCAACCAGGCGATCTCGACCTCGTTCTAAGACGACGACACTATTTGCAGAAGGCCGTGCATCCGCGCGGCCTTTTTGCGTTGGGGCGCTCTGTTTATGAAACTAGCCGCGTCGTACGAGCGACGAATGCTACATTCCTTCTGCCCCGCCACAAAACAAATCTTAAAAAACCGTGAACAAGCCCCAAGCCCTCCACATTCATGCCCAGATTGGGGGGGATACAGAGGGTGTTCAAGGCAAAGGCGGTCCCGCAGATCAGAGGGTGGGACCCAAAAAGACGCCAAGGACGCGACTTTAAAACTAATTCCTTAGAGGGACCACAGACATGAAACTTTTCAAGCTTGCAAACAACTTCCGCAATGACGAATCCGGCGCAGTAACTGTTGACTGGGTCGTTTTGACCGCAGCCATCGTTGGCCTAGGCATCGCAGTATACGGCGTTGTTTCCGGCGGTATCGCTGACCTGTCCCAGGGCATCGACACCCAGCTGACTGGTCAAGCGATCGTGACCGCGTTCCCATAATAGGCCGCAAATACAAATTGCAGAAGGCCGTGCATCCGCGCGGCCTTTTTGCTGTGACCGCCCGACAGATCCCACAAAACCGCCACAATTGGGCCATGTCCCTGCCTTGCGGCGCGGCGAATGTTCCCTTGGGGTAAAGTAGCTAGTATTGCGCGACACCGTCACTCCGCGCTGCCATTCAGGAAGGACGACACAATGCGACTCGTATTTGGATTGGTGCTTATTCTCGGCGTCGCACTCGCTGGGGGCGCCATGTATATGGCCAAAGACCGCATCGGTCAGTATCAGGCCGTGCTTGCCAATCAGCAAGCAGCGCTCGCCAATCAGATCACCACTACCCAAGTTTTCGTAGTCAATCGACAGATCCGCTACGGCGAGCCGCTAACGCGCGCCGATGTGCGTCCGATCCCGTGGCCCGAGGGTGCCGTTCCTGCCGGTGCTTTTAGCGATCCCGCGCAACTGTTTCCTGAAGATACCAACGAATGGCGCACTGTCTTGCGCGTCATGGAACGCGACGAGCCAGTGCTTGCCGTCAAGATCACGCTTCCGGGCGAAGATGCCGGCGTTTCGACGCGTCTCGGGAGAGGCAAACGCGCGTTTGCGATCAATGTGGACGTCGCAACCGGCGTGTCGGGCTTCTTGCGCCCCGGAGACCGCGTCGATGTCTATTGGACTGGCGATGGCGACGACGGCGGCATCACCCGCCTGATCGAGCCTGGCATGCCGATCATCGCCATCGACCAAAACGATGACGAGGATCGCGGCCGTCCCACAATTGCGCGCACTGTCACGGTTGAAGCGTTGCCAACACAAGTGGCAAAGCTAGCCCAAGCCCAAGCAACGGGGCGCCTATCGCTGGCATTGCTCGGCACGCAAGACGACACGATTGCCGAAATGATCGAGGTGGACCGCAGAGATATCCTCGGACTTGCGGATGAAGTGGTTACTGCGGCCGCACCCGAGGCCCCAAAGGTCTGTACGATCCGCACGCGCCGTGGGGCAGAAGTTGTGGCAATCCCGATCCCTTGCACAAATTGATGTGGATAACTCCGCCGCGCGGGTCCTGCCGCGCGGCGGAATTGCATTCACAACACTGTGCAACCCAATGATTATTGCAATAAAATCCGAAAGCTGGCATTATGATCTGCAAAAGGGCTCCTTAACGCCCGGCAGGCGTGATCATAGAGGCAGGATCACAATGACATTCAGACGGTTTATTGCGGCGGGCCTGATGGGGGCTACGCTGGTGTTCGGAGCGCTGCCAACGGCAAGCGTGGCTGACACATTGCGCGTGATGCGCGGCGAGACGGCAAGCATACTGACGGTTCCGATGAACCGCGCCGTCGTCGTCGAAAGCGACACAGTTTTCGCAGAACTTTCAGTGGCCAACCCCGGTATCGCAGATATTGCGACGCTTTCTGACCGCACGATATATGTGTTGGGCAAATCGCCGGGTCGCACGACGCTGACCCTGCTTGGCCCTGATGGTCGCCTGATTACCAATGTCGAAGTGCAAGTTGTGCCTGACATTGCCGAGTTCAAAGAGCGCCTCCAGCAGATCATGCCCAATGAGAGCATCGAGGTGCGCACCGCCAATGACGGGATCGTTCTGTCTGGCACGGTCTCCAGCATCACGCGGCTTGATCGGGCGTTATCGCTCGCCCAGCGCTATGCGCCTGACCGGGTCTCAAACCTGATGACGGTTGGCGGCACGCAGCAGGTCATGTTGAAAGTGCGCTTCGCAGAAATGCAGCGGTCTGTGGCCAAGAACCTGAACGCGAGCCTTGGAATTTCCACCGGCAATGCCACAAATGGTATTCTGACAGGCGGCGGGGCTTTTGGCAGCGTCGCGGGCCTCGGCCAGATCGGAAATGCCGCTGCGTCTTCGGGCCTCGATAATCGTCTTGGTACGTTCAACGTCTCGCTCGGGAATTCCGCGGTGCAAGTTAACATCTTGCTTGAGGCACTCGAGCAGCGCGGCGTGGTGCGCACACTGGCTGAACCAAATCTGACAGCGCTATCGGGCCAAGAAGCAAGTTTTCTCGCAGGTGGCGAATACCCTGTGCCCGTGTCTGACGGCCAAGGCGGCGTGTCGATCGACTACAAGCCTTTCGGGATTGAGCTGACATTTATTCCGCGTGTTCTGGATGACGGCATCATCAACCTGGAACTCAAAGCGTCCGTTAGTGGCGTCGATAGCGCAATCTCAGTTAGTGACGCTGGCGGCATCGCAGTAAACGGCTTTTCGCGGCGCGAAACCTCTACAACGGTCCAGATGCGCGATGGCCAAAGCTTTGCAATCGCGGGCCTTTTGCAAGACGACTTCACGAACCTCCAAGGACAGGTGCCATGGCTTGGGGATATCCCGATCCTAGGCGCACTTTTCCGGTCCGCAAGCTACAGCCGCGACCAAAGCGAGTTGGTGATCATGATCACCCCGCATCTGGTAACGCCGACCACGAGCGAAGCGATTGCCCTGCCAACAGACCGGATCCGTATCCCGAACGAGCGTGATTTCTTCTTGTTTGGGCGCCTGACCGATCAACCGCAAAGCGGCCCGGTTGGCGAAGTCGCGCGTCAAGATTTTGAAGCGCCTTACGGCTATGTGTTGGAGTGACCGGTAGATGGCTTGGACAACACTCCCCTCGGTAATCGGTACAGTAGCGCTTCTGGCGCTGGCCGGATGTAGCAATCGTGAATTGGGCGCAGAAGTCGACGAAGGTGGCTTTGGCAACCCGACCATGAACAATATCGGCGTGCATACGGGCCAGATCCAAGTGCAGATTGATCTGGCGCACCGCTTTGCAGAAGAAGTCGATAGCACTGTCACATTTGCGTTTAATTCCAGCCGCTTGACCCCTAGTGCGCGTGCGACACTTGACCGTCAGGCCGATTGGATCAAGCAGTTCCCCGAAGTCCGGTTCCGCGTCTACGGCCACACCGATCTTGTCGGAAATTCCACATTCAACGAACGCCTTGGCAAACGCAGGGCCGACGCGGTGGTCAGCTATCTGACGCGCCATGGTATCAGCCGCGAGCGACTTGAAGCGGTGGCATCCTTCGGTGAGACGCAGCCAGTGGTCTTCACCCAAGACCGCGAAGAACGTAATCGCCGCACCGTCACCGAAGTGTCGGGCTTTGTGGCTGATCACCCAATGCTGCTCGACGGCCAATACGCAGCCGTCATTTACCGCGAGTATGTGGCCAGCGCCACATCGGCAACCAGCCTCGGCGCGAGCGGCGGCTAACTTTTTCACACCATGTCCTGAAGTTTTGCGGTTTTTGCCGCAATACTGCCCGCTTTGAGGGCCAGATTGTTTCCAAGCAGAGTGCAATTCCGTCGACTCGGAGCCGCTTTGTAAAAACCGTGCGGACCTAGTTCAGTAAAAACTGCGCGGAATTATTGAAACGAGTGAGGTTGAGAACAGGTAATGGGTGCATTGATCAGACAATCGGACCCCGCCCCGATCCGTGCTTGCACGGTGTCGCGGGACGTCCAGGCGTTTGAATTCCTGATTGACGATATGGAAGCCACTCTGGGCGAAGCCTGGGGTGATCTGTCGTTTGAGGATATTCTGGTGTTCCTGGATCAACCCGATGCCAACGGCCTCGAGTTTATTGTTGTCGCCGTCAGCCAAGAAGACAGCGACGATATGCTGTTGATCGAAGATGTTATCGACGCCGCCAAATCCCGCCGCCTGGGCGTGGTACTGGTTGCCTCAGACTTGGACGCAGTAAACCTACACCGCCTCATGCGCGCAGGTGCTGGCGAATTTTTACCCTATCCGGTGCCCGAGGGCGGGCTGAACGACGCGATTGCACGCGTCACCGCCCCTCCCGTTCCGTTGATGGCACCACAAACACAGTCCGCCGCGACGCTTGGCACAAAGGGCACCAGCCAATCGACGGTAATTGCCGTGCACGGCCTCGCAGGCGGTGTAGGTGCGACAACCTTTGCCGTAAACTTGGCGTGGGAACTCGCGAACGTTAAAGGGACTGAGGCGCGTGTTGCGCTGATTGATCTGGACCTGCAATTTGGTGGGGCAGCGACATATCTCGACCTGCCGCGCCGTGATGCAATCTATGAGTTGCTGTCAGACACCGCATCTGCGGACGCGGACGCATTCAAGCAGGCGATGCTGGTCTATGGCAACGAGCTGAGCGTGTTCACCGCCCCAAGCGATGTCCTGCCGCTCGATCTAATCACCCAAGAAGATGTTGAGCGCGTGATTGGCTTTGCAACCGAGCGGTTTGATTTCGTGGTCATCGATATGCCGCGCACATTGGTCAGTTGGACCGAGACCGTGCTGACGCTTGCTGATGTCTACTATCCTGTGGTGCAGCTTGACATGCGCTCGGCCCAAAATGCGCTTCGGTTCTTGAAGACGCTAAAGGCTGAAGACTTGCCCATCGAGAAGTTGAGCTTCGTGATGAACCGCTCGCCCCGCTTTACCGATCTTTCGGGGCGGACACGGATGAAGCGAATGGCAGAAAGCCTCGACATCACGATTGGCGAGATGCTGCCCGATGGCGGCGTTCAACTGACCGAAGCCAATGAGGAAGGCCAACCTCTGTCGGAGGCGGCTCCGAAAAATCCAGTGCGCAAGGAAGTTGCGCGCATTGCCAAACAATTGCTCGAGCTCGGCATGGGCAGTCTCGCCAAGGCCAAGGGCTAGAAGGACGACAACCAGATGTTTTCACGGTATCGCAAAGATGTCCCCGCCACGCCTGTCACTGGTGTTGAGCCCCATGCAGGCGAAGCCGCAGTTGCAACTGCGCCTGCGCAATCGGACGTGCAACGTCGCCCGACCAACGCGTCCGCCCCGCCCCGCCGTGCCGCCGAAGTGGCCCCCCAAGACAAAGAGCTGCGCCGCAAGAAGAAGATGAATGACCTCAAGGTCGCGCTGCACAAGGAATTGCTGGAACAGCTGAACCTCGCAGCCCTGGAGAACGCGTCCGAGAAGGATCTGCGCGCCGAGATTGCCGAGATCAGCGCCGAAATGCTGTCGAGCATGAGTGTCGTTTTGAACAAAGACGACCGCCGCATCCTGAACGACGAGCTTTACGACGAAGTCCGGGGCCTCGGCCCACTGGAGCCGCTGCTGAAAGACGACACCATCTCGGACATTCTGGTAAACGGCCCGCAGCGTATCTTCTTGGAGCGCAACGGTAAGCTGGAGTTGTCCAGCGTGAAGTTCCGTGACGAAAAGCACTTGCTGCGCATCATCGATAAAATCGTGTCGGCCGTGGGTCGCCGCGTCGATGAAAGCAACCCTTATGTGGACGCACGTCTGCAAGATGGCTCGCGCTTCAACGCGATGGTCAGCCCGATTGCCGTCGATGGCTCGCTGGTATCGATCCGTAAGTTTAAGAAAGACAAACTGGGCGTGGATGATCTGGTCCAGTTCGGCGCGTTTACCGAGGAAATGGCCGCATACTTGCAGGCCGCCGTCGCGTGCCGGTTGAACATCATCGTCTCGGGCGGAACGGGTTCGGGTAAAACGACGACGCTTAATGCTCTGTCCAGCTTCATTGGCAGCACCGAGCGTGTGTTGACGATCGAGGACACGGCGGAACTTCAGCTCCAGCAGATCCATGTGGGCCGGATGGAAAGTCGTCCGGCAAACGTCGAAGGCAAAGGTGCTGTCACCCAGCGCGATTGTTTGCGCAACGCGCTGCGGATGCGCCCCGACCGTATCATCGTCGGCGAGACGCGCGGCGATGAGGTTATCGACATGCTTCAGGCCATGAACACAGGCCACGACGGGTCGATGACAACGATCCACGCGAACTCGGCCCGTGACGGGGTCAGCCGTCTGGAAAACATGGTTGCCATGGCCGGGATCGAGATGCCGATCCGCGCCCTGCGCAGCCAGATTGCGTCGGCTGTGAACCTGATCGTGCAGGCCTCGCGCTTGCAGGATGGTTCGCGCCGCATGGTGTCGATTACGGAAGTAACCGGCATGGAAGGCGACGTAATCTCGATGCAGGAAGTGTTCCGCTACCAGCGCACCGGCTTGATGCCCGATGGCACGATTTTGGGCAACTTCACCGCTTGCGGCGTGCGGTCGAACTACGCTGATCGCTTCAAGCAATGGGGCTATGATCTGCCGTCCTCTATCTATGAACCGACACGAGTGGATAAATCATGAACATCGGCGTCGAACCCCTAATTTATATCGGCATATTTGTCGGTGTTCTGATGCTTGTCGAAGGCATTTATCTGGTTATCTTCGGGCGCTCTATCAGCCTGAATTCGCGGGTAAATCGCCGGTTGGAGATGCTCGATCGTGGTGCGGCGCGCGACCAAGTTCTGGATCAATTGCGCAAGGAAGTTGGCCAGCACCTTAAAGGCCAAAACATCCCGCTCTATTCGCTGCTCGCCGAGAAGGCCCAGAAGGCTAACATCGCCTTCACCCCCGCAGCGCTGATGGGCATGATGGCAGCTTTGTGCGTCGTGGCGTTCATTGCCCTTTCGATCATGACCGATGCGGGTCTGATTGTGCGCATCGCTATCTCCATCGTGATGGGCGTCGGCGGTATCTATATGTGGGTGAACAACAAGGCCAAGAAGCGCCTTGCGATGATCGAAGAACAACTGCCTGACGCCGTGGAATTGATGGTGCGCTCGCTGCGCGTCGGCCACCCCTTCTCCAGCGCGATCAACATGGTCGCCAGAGAGGTCGCCGATCCATTGGGCACCGAGTTTGGCATGATCGCCGACGAGGCCGCTTACGGGCGTGATGTCACTGAATCGCTGAAAGAACTGGCCGAGCGGATGGATATGCAGGATTTGCGCTTCCTCGCCGTGGCCGTATCGATCCAGTCGAAATCTGGCGGTAACTTAGCCGAGATCCTATATGGCCTCAGTCAAGTAATCCGCGCGCGGTTCAAGCTATTTCGCCGCGTCAAAGCTATCACCGCTGAAGCAAAGTGGTCTGGCATGTTCTTGTCAGGCTTCCCGCTGGCGGCACTGGTGACCATCAACATAATGGAGCCGGACTATTACGCAGAAGTTCAAGAGACCGAATTCTTCATCCCGGCAGCACTTGTCGTGGCGGTCTTCTTGATCGTGAACATTGTGTTCATGAAAATCATGGTAAACATCAAGGTTTAGGTCGCTTTCATGCTGACAAGTCTCAACACATTTCTGGTCGCACAACTCGGCCCACTCGGGCCCATCATAGCAATGGGCGGCGTGGGATTGATCATGTTGCTTATCGCGGTTCCCCTTCTGCTTGGCCAGAAGCCCGACCGGATGGAAAAACTGCGCGAAGATCGGATGAATGCCGGCAAGCACGCGTCCGAGAATCCTAACCAACAGCTGCGCCTCGCAGGCGGTATGGAGCAACTTGACCGCTTTGCCGACTATCTGGAGCCGCAAAACCAAGTAGAGTTCTCGGCCATCCGCGAGCAGTTGATCCAAGCCGGATACCGGTCGAAATCAGCTGTGCGCACGTTCTACTTCGCCCAATTCGCGCTTGGCATCGGCCTGCTGGCATTGGGGGTGATCTACACCCTGCTGACCGGCGACGAAGAACAGACCTCGACCAAGGCAGCAATGACGACGCTGATTCCCGGCCTCGTTGGCTATTATCTGCCGCGCTACTGGGTCAACAAGCGCATCGACACGCGCCAACAAGAAATCCAAGACGGCTTCCCAGACAGCCTCGACCTGATGCTGGTCTGCGTGGAAGCGGGACAAGGCCTCGACCAAGCGATCATCCGCGTGTCTGAGGAGATCCGACCAAGCTTTCCGGCCATAGCCGAAGAGTTCGAGATGGTCGCATGGGAGATCAAAGCCGGTAAAGACAAGTCATCGGTGCTGAAAGATATGGGCGACCGGTCCGGTGTGGCCGACGTTGCCAGCTTTGTGACCGTGCTTATCCAGTCGCAAACCTTCGGTACATCGATTGCCGAAGCCCTGCGCGTTTATGCCAACGAGATGCGCGATAAACGCGTGATGCGCGCTGAAGAAAAGGCCAACGTTCTGCCCACGAAACTAACGCTGGGCACGATGATGTTCACCCTTCCGCCGCTTTTGATCATCCTGATTGGTCCGTCGATGTACTCAATCTATGCGACATTGTCGGGTGGCGGAATCGGGGCAAACTAGGCCGTGACGTATCCCTCTCGCCCCCTGCTTTTGACCGCAGCCCTCGTAGCACTGGCCGCCTGCCAACCCGCTGGGCAGCTTGAGCCGTTGTCCCAAGGTGCCTATGCGCCCGGACCTGCGACGCGCGCATCGACCGACCAATCTGTCGACGGTCTGCTCGTCGGGCACCGTTTGATGGCGTCGGGCGAATACGAACTTGCGTTGAAGGCCTATTACCGCGCCGCAGGTGCGCAGGGTATGACAACCGATGTCTTGTCCGCGCTTGGATCAGCGAATTTGCGGCTGGGGCGTTTGCAGCAATCCGAGGCCCTGCTGCGTGACGCCACCGAGAAAGATGCCGAGTTCGTGCCCGCATGGAACAATCTCGGTGTGGTGCTGATGGAATTGGGCGAAACCGGCGAGGCGATGCGCGTTTTTCGGGTCGCATTCGCGCTCGATGGGGCAAATACGCCTATGATCCGCGATAATCTGCGCTTGGCACTCGCAAAAATGGAAAATCCGGCATATACTCGTGAGGATAACCACAACTTCGACTTGGTGCGACGGGGTCCTGGAGCCTACCAGCTTCTGTCCACACCTTGAACGAGGGCGAGCAGTATAAGGACGCATCAAAATGCGCCAAAGTGTAATTGCAGCCGCTTGCGCGGTGATTGCGCTATCGGGTTGTCAGCAGCCCGGTGCCGGAGACGTGTCGCGATCCCTTGATGGCGTTAATGTCATCGATGAAAGCAATCTAAACGATATTATGCTGACCGTGGCGGACCCCGAAGAAGCGGTCGCCTACTTTCAGCGCTCGTCTGCCCAAGAACCGAACCGGATCGACTTCAAGCGCGGTCTTGCGCGATCTTTGGTGCGTGCGGGCAAACCGCAAAGCGCGCTGCCGGTGTGGCGCGCTGTCGTCGGCAGCTCAGAAGGCACCCACGAGGACCGCGTCGATTATGCCACCGCGCTGGTGCGTGCAGGCGATTGGGACACGGCTGAGTTGCAGCTTGACCAAATCCCTCCGACCTTCGAGACCTACGAGCGCTACCGCCTGGAGGCCATGGTTGCCGACAGCAACCGTGACTGGAGCCGCGCCGACAGTTTCTACGAGACTGCCGCAGCACTCACCCTGCGTCCAGCGGGCGTGCTAAACAACTGGGGCTATTCCAAGCTGACGCGCGGTGATTTCAGCGAGGCCGAGCAGCTTTTCACCCAAGCGATCGAGTATGATAGCAGCCTGTTTACCGCCAAGAACAACCTCGTTCTTGCACGCGGGGCGCAGCGCAATTACCGCATGCCCACCGTCCCTGCAACGCAGGTTGAGCGCGCACAACTGCTGCACACCATGGCCCTCAGCGCGATCAAGCAAGGCGACGTCTCGACCGGCAAAGCGCTGCTGCAAGAAGCAATCGACACCCATCCGCAGCATTTCGATGCCGCCGTGCGTGCACTCAGAACGCTTGAGACGAGCAGAGGTTAACCCATGACGCTTTCCCTGACCCTAACCCAGGCGCTGTGGTTCCTGCCTGTGGCACTGCCGATCTGCTTTTATATCGCGTGGACCGATATGAAGTTCATGAAAATCCCCAATAAGGCGGTGATTTTGTTGCTTGTGGGCTTTGCGATCATGGGATTTTTTGCGCTACCGCTGGAAGATTATCTGTGGCGCTACACCCATATCGGCGCGATATTGGCCTTGGGCTTTATCGTCGCCTCGGCAGGTTTAGTGGGTGCGGGGGATGCGAAATTCGCCACCGCCATGGCACCTTTTGTGGCTTTCTCCGACCTGTCCCTCCTTTTGACACTTTTCGCCGCCATGCTGGTCGGAGCGTTTGTCGCGCATCGATTGGCAGGACGGATTCCAGCCATTCGCAGTGCGACCGCTGACTGGGCCTCATGGGGGGAGAAACGCGATTTCCCAATGGGTCTGGCACTTGGTGGCACGCTGACCTGCTATTTGGCGTTGCCGCTTCTGACATAAATACCCCACGCACCGCGCAATCTCGGCGTGTGCCGAGTTGACGGATGGCTGCAATGAACCAAGAAACCTCTCACCCGTTTGAACCGCCGCGCCCGCGTGTGCTGGAAGACCTCGGTCTGTCCAACACCATGATCCGCGATATCTTGTTGAAGACAATCTACCGGATGTCGTTGGAATATGTCACTGACATGGCTCATGCTGTGGCGATCCCGGTGCCGCTGGTGCAGCAACTGGTCGATGGTGCCCGCGACGAAAACCTGATTGAGGCGATGGGATCGATCGGCGCTGAGGGCACCTCGGAAATGCGCTATAAGCTGTCGCAGGCTGGTGTTTCGCGCACCCGCGACGCGCTTACTCAGTCCGAATATTACGGCGCGATGCCGGTCCCCTTGGGCGCCTTCACCCGCCAGTCCGAGCGCCAATCGGTCAAGAATATCCGCATCACCGCACAAGGCCTGATGGACGCGATGGGCAATCTCATTTTGCCGCATAACTTCTTGCGCGATCTTGGCCCTGCGATCTCGTCGGGACGCTCGTTGCTGCTATACGGCCCTCCCGGAAACGGTAAAAGTGCGATCTCCAACGGCATTCGTGACGCGCTTGGCGATCATGTGTTCGTGCCGCGCGCGGTTGAATATTCCGGCCAGATCATCACGGTCTACGATCCTATTGTGCATGAGCGGGTGAAATCTGTCGGCCAAGCCGCCTCGCCCCTGCGCCGGGCTTCAGGCTTTGACGGGCGCTACCTGAAATGCAGACGCCCTGCGGTGATCACCGGGGGCGAGTTGGAATTGTCGATGCTCGATCTGACCTACAATCCGGTCTCGCGCACCTATCAGGCTCCGCTGCAAATGAAGGCAACGGGCGGTATCTTCATCGTCGACGACCTTGGCCGTCAGGCCGAAAGCCCGCAAAAACTGATCAACCGCTGGATCGTCCCGATGGAGGCCAGCTATGATATTCTCGCTCTGCAATCGGGTGAAAAGTTTGTGGTGCCCTTTGATACGTTGGTAATCTTCTCGACCAACTTCCACCCCAACCAGTTGTTTGACCAAGCCGCCCTTCGCCGCGTGTTCTTCAAAATAAAGGTCGACGGCCCGACCAAGGACGAGTTCTTGCAGGTGTTGGCATTGGTGGCCAAAGCCAAACGCATGCCGCTGACCGAGCCTGCGTTGATACATCTTCTGACCAAGCGCTACCCAGAGATCGACAACGTTTATGCCAACTACCACGCTCCCTTCCTGATCGACCAAATCCTTGCGATTTGCGACTACGAAGGCATCGCGCCGCAAATGACGCCTGATCTGATCGACCGTGCATGGGCCAACCTCTATGTCGAGGAGTCGGATTTCGCGCATTGAGCGTGGCCTGATTTCAGCTATCTCAGGGGCATGACGCAGCTCCTGCCCGCCCCATTTTCTGACTGGTTTGCTAAGCGCGGCTGGGATTTGAACCCCCATCAAGCTGATATGCTAGCGCGAGCGGCAGACCCTGCGCTGCTGTTGATCGCGCCCACGGGTGGCGGCAAGACCTTGGCGGGGTTTCTGCCATCGCTGCTGGAACTGACAGGCGGCACCCATAAGGGACTGCACACCCTTTATGTCTCGCCCCTCAAAGCGCTGGCCGCTGACATCAAACGTAATTTGCGCGCACCTGTCGACGAGATGGGTCTGGCTATTCGCATCGAAGATCGCACGGGCGACACCACCCAAACCCAACGCAAGCGCCAGCGCGCGGACCCGCCCCATATCCTGCTAACGACACCCGAATCCCTTGCATTGCTTCTCAGCTATGAGGACGCCCCGCGTATATTTGCCGGGCTGCGCCGCGTGGTTGTCGACGAAATCCATGCACTTGCCGAAAGTAAACGCGGCGATCAGTTGATGCTGGGGCTTGCCCGGCTATCACAGCTCGTGCCGGGTGTGCGGCGGGTCGGGCTATCGGCCACGGTCGAAGATCCAGACGCCATCGCAAGGTTCCTTGCCCGCCACCCTGATCCTTGCGCGATCCTGAACGCCGATCCCGGTCCGGACCCCGATATCTCGATGCTTGACACCAACGCCGCGCCGCCTTGGGCCGGGGGTGGCGCGCGCCATGCGATCCCTGAGGTGCTGGAGCAAATTCGCCAACACAAAACCACGCTGGTCTTCCACAACACCCGCGCGCAGGCCGAGATTTTCTTTCACCATCTGTGGCTTGCCAATGACGACCAGCTGCCCATCGGCATCCACCATGGCAGCCTCGACCGGGTGCAGCGCGAACGCGTAGAAGCGGCGATGGTGGCCGGACAGTTGCGCGCGATTGTCTGCACGGGAAGCCTTGATCTGGGCATCGACTGGGGCAACGTGGACCTCGTGATCCAGATTGGCGCACCCAAGAACGTCAAACGCCTTGTCCAGCGGATCGGGCGCGCGAACCACCGCTACAATGCGCCCTCCAAGGCCCTGCTGGTGCCTGCCAACCGGTTTGAGATTGTCGAGTGTCGCGCGGCCTTAGATGCCGTAATAGCCCACGATCTGGATGGTGATCCGCGCGGTACCGGGCCACGCGATGTCCTTTGCCAGCATATCCTTGCGACGGCCGCGTCTGGCCCGTTTGAGGCGGACGCGCTTTACGAAGAGGTATGCAGCGCAGGCAGTTATGTAGGCCTGGCCCGCGACGGGTTTGATGCCTGCCTCGATTTCTGCGCCACGGGCGGCTATGCGCTGCGAGCCTATGATCGCTGGAAGCGGCTGCAACAGCGCCCTGACGGGATGTGGCAATTGCGCGATCCGCGCAGCGCCAGCATGATCCGCATGAATATGGGCACGATCATCGATATCGAAACGCTGAAAGTGCGCCTTAAGAACAGTCGCGGCGGCACCCCCTTGGGCGAGATCGAAGAGAGCTTTGCAGCCACCCTGACCCCCGGCGATACCTTCCTGATCGGCGGGCAAATTGTCAGATATGAGCGGTTGCGCGAAATGACAGTCGAAGTAACACGCCGCGCCGACCGAACGCCAAAGATCGCCACGTTTAGTGGAACGAAATTTGCGACCTCGACCCAGCTGAGCCAACGCGTGCTTGCGATGTTTCTCCAAGATGATTGGCCGGAACTGCCCGAGCACACCCGCGAATGGCTGCACCTGCAACGTAAGGTCTCGCAATTGCCCCGCGCCGACCGGCTGCTGATTGAGACATTTCCACATGACGGGCGCGAACACCTCTGTCTGTATGGGTTTGCGGGCCGTAACGCGCAACAAACCCTCGGGCTGCTGGTCACACAGCGGATGGAGGACGCTGGCCTCGATCCCGTTGGTTTTGTTGCCACTGACTACGCAACGTTGATCTGGGGACTGAAACCCGTCGAGGACCCTGCCGCGCTGGTGGCCCCGGACGGGTTGCGCGAGGCGTTCGAGGTTTGGCTGTCTGGCAACGCGGTGATGAAACGCACGTTTAGGGCGGCCGCTACAATTGCCGGGCTGATTGAGCGCAATACACGCGGGGGGCGAAAGTCGGGGCGCCAAGCGACGTTTTCATCTGACATCCTTTATGACACGCTGCTCAAATACGATCCCGAGCACGTGTTGTTGCAAATCACCCGCGAGCAGGCATTGCGCGGCCTCGTCGATTTCGGGCGAATTGACGAGATGCTGAGGCGCACCGAAGGTCGGATCGACCATATCGCGTGCCAGCGGATCACGCCCTTATCAGCGCCAATGTTCATCGAGGTTGGCCGCGTTCCGATCAAGGGCCAAGCCCAAGAACGGATGCTTGCTGAGGCGGCCGAGGCATTGCTACAGGGCGCAGGCCTCGCCCGACTTTAGGCTTGCGCGTGTCTTCAATTTGCGATTGGCCCAAAGCATGAACACATCGTCTTTCACCTTTTGCGGGATCTCGTTCAAAGCGCTCGGTTCGGGTGCCTTATGGTGGCAAGACGCAGAAATGCTCGTGGTATCTGACCTGCATCTTGGAAAGTCTGATCGGATCGCACGGCGCGGTGGCGCGCTTTTGCCGCCCTACGAGACGCTTGAGACCTTGCAGAGACTGGCCCGTGACATCGAGGATACCGCACCGAAAATCGTCATCAGCCTTGGCGACAGTTTTGATGATGACCGCGGCGTGAGCACACTTGAGGCCCCCGAGCGCGCGGCGATAGAGGGCATGACAGCCGCGTGTAATTGGATCTGGATTAGTGGAAACCACGATCCCGCACCGAAAGGTCTCGGCGGTCAGAGCGCGGATGAGCTTGCCAAAGACACGGTCGTCTTTCGACACATCGCCTCGGACAAAACAGAGACGCTGGGTGAGATATCAGGGCACTTTCACCCCAAACTGCGGCTTAAAACCCGCGCGGGAACGATCTCACGCCCGGTTTTCATCTGGGACGCTAAACGCCTGATATTACCGGCATACGGGGCCTATACGGGCGGGCTAGATGTCACTCATACGCAGATCAGCGATCTTTTCGACCCGCTTACAGCCCAAGCCATACTGACAGGTCCTACGCCGATTTACGTTCCGGCCTACCCTGCTGCAAGGACACCACAGCAGCGGCGCTCGCCAGCAGGCCAGCGGCCTCCACATCGGCACGATAATTCCGGCTGACCGGAATCTTGGAGCCGTCGCGCAAAGTTAAGATCACCTTACCGGCTTCGAACTCATGCCCGGCAACCGCGTTTTCAGCGACCCAATGAGATCGGTGCACCCGCAGGCCGGGAATGCCGTCCACCTCGGAGATCGCATCGCCAAACCGCATACGCAGTGTCTCGCTGCCTTCGGCCAGATGCACGCAAACAAAATGATCCTGAACCGATAAACGCAGTAGATCATCGCCAAGCCGCTCGGGAAGACGCTCAAATATGCGAGGGCGTTCGGGCTCAGTCAAAGCTGCAGGCAGAGTGGCTGAACCAGTTTCGCTGACGTCTTCGCGCTGGATCTTGAGCACAATAAACACCAATGGGTTAACAGTTAGCGGCACGCTGGCCACAACAAGATATATTTTCCAGATCGGCATAAACTCGGTCGTTTGGATCCCGAGCAGTAACCAGTTCACCCCGATAAGGAAGGGCGTGAAGATCAGCGTGAACAGCACTGTGGTGCACGATGAGCGCGGCCAAAACCCATGATCTGACAGTACGATATCCACATAACGCCGGATCGGCATAGCGATAATGATCGACGCGCCGATAAGGGCATACCAGTAGACAGCCCTCTCAATTAGGCCCATCGACAGGTATGTTCCGAACGGTCCGGCTAAAGTCGTCAGAGTCCCTGCCGCAATAAATGCGAACAGAGTGATTGGTGACAGGATATAAGTGAAAAGCTGGCGCATCTAATCCGGATTCGGCCCTTCAATTCATCTACATGCGTGTACCTTTGCTAATGCAGCGAAACATCACACGTTCTGCATTATAATAGTATTGGGAATTAACACTCAACAGTCTTTCTAAGAAATATGAGTTACATATCCAGACCATCTTGAAAGACCGCCCGGCTGAGATGCGTGTCGTACAGTTTTTATGCATTTGAGTTCGGCCAAGCGCTTGATTCTCGGGTCAAATACCTGCGGACGACATTGGCTTCTAGGATGGCGCGCTTGGCATTTTGAATCCGGCTTCTTTATGGCTGCCATCGCAGAACGGCTTGTTCTTTGAGTGACCACAGCGACACAGATACGCTGTATTGGTCTGAGTGATGCGGTGACCTGTGCCTGTTGTAATTTCCAGGCAGCCTTTGGCTTGAAGTGGGCCGTCCTCAAACGCGACGACCTGCAAGGGTCCCTCAAGGGATTGGAGCGTATTTTCAGTCTCTTGTCTCTGCTCGCCACTCGCGGTGAAGGCGGCTTCGACGTGGCTGAAATCACAATGGGGTGGGTTCTTTGTCATGCCACAGCGACACAGCGTTACGCGGGTCTCGGCAACGCCGTTAATCTGTAGATCACCTTGGACGGCAAGGGGGCCGTTTTCGAGAACGGCCGCGCGGTTGATTGGGGTCGGTGCCTCGCCAAGACCTTGATCCAAACGCTTAAAGCCAAGCGCCCCGGACGGGCAGGTGCGGATCATAGCAGCGATCTCTTCGGCAGGTGCTGCATCGGGGCTAACCCATGGGCGCTGCGATGGATCGAAGACTTGTGGTAGTTTCAGGAAGCAATTTCTTGCGTGGATGCAACGCTTTAGATCGAAGCTGATTTCGATATCCGTGCCAGTATAGGTCTTTACGCGCGCCATGATGTTCCCCTTTAGACGGAGTGACGCATGGCGCGCTAGCTCACGTCAAGCGGTCAGGCCTTCCGGCTCGGCCAAACCGTTCGCACGACAGCATGCCGTCACGGTATTGGCCAGCAGACATGCGATCGTCATCGGGCCGACACCACCGGGCACAGGCGTGATTGCGCCTGCAACCTCAGCCGCACTGGCGAAGTGGACATCACCGACAAGCTTAGTTTTTTCTGGATTATCAGGATGTTGGATACGGTTGATACCGACGTCGATGACGGTTGCACCCGACTTTACCATCTCGCCCGTGATCATTTCCGCGCGACCCACGGCGGCCACTAGAATATCGGCGCCTTGGCACACGGCGTTTAGATCTTTGGTCCGCGAATGCGCGATTGTGACTGTGCAGCTATCGCCCAGAAGCAGCGAAGCCATTGGCTTTCCAACGATATTGGAGCGCCCGACAACCACCGCGTTCAAGCCGGACAATGATCCATGATGATCGCGCAGCATCATCAGGCAACCAAGCGGAGTGCACGGAACCATGCTTTTCTGACCGGTGCCCAGAAGTCCCACGTTCGAGATATGGAAACCGTCCACGTCCTTCGCGGGATCGATAGAATTGATCACCAGATTGCTGTCCAAGTGACCCGGCAAAGGCAGTTGCACGAGGATCCCGTGGATTGTCGGATCGGCATTAAGCTGTTGAATAAGCGCAAGAAGATCAACTTCAGACGTATCGATTTCCAGCTTATGCTCGACCGAGTGCATTCCGACCTCGACGGTCTGCTTGCCCTTGTTGCGCACATAGACTTGGCTGGCAGGATCTTCGCCCACCAGCACCACTGCAAGACCGGGTGTCAGGTCATGATCGGCCTTTAGGCGGGTGACGTGTTCGGCCACTTGACCGCGAACTTTGGCAGCAAAGGCTTTGCCGTCGATGATGGTGGCGGTCATGGGAATACCCTCCGGGCGAGGTTGTTTGGATAGAGTTTGAACCAGTTGGTCGGGCGTGTTGACAGTTTGTGAACCCGCCCGACCGTATGTTGACAGTTTGTGAACCGCTAGAAGAGGCCTTCGACGAGGCCTTCGTCGTTGATGCGGATCGTCTCGGCAGCTGGCGTGCGCGGCAAACCGGGCATCGTCATGATCTCGCCGCAGATCGCAACGACGAAACCGGCGCCTGCCGACAGACGCACTTCGCGTACCGGAATATCGAACCCGGTTGGTGCGCCGCGCTGGGTTGGATCGGTCGAGAACGAATACTGCGTCTTTGCCATGCAGACCGGGAGGTTGCCATAACCTTGGGCTTCCCACTCGGCCAGTTGTGCAAGAATTTTGCTATCCATTACCGCCGCGTCAGCACGGTAGATCTTGGTGGCGACGGCGTTGATCTTGTCGGCGAGGCTCATGTCGTCAGGATAGATCGGCGCGAAGTTGGATGCGTCACTATCGGCGATCTCGGCCACACGGGTTGCCATCTCGGTGATGCCTGCGCCGCCATCGGCCCAATGCTTGCACAGGAACGCTTCGGTGCCGTGGCCCTCGACGAAGGCTTGGACAGCCGCAACTTCGGCGTCGGTATCGGTGTAGAAGTGGTTAATCGCCACGACCACAGGCACGCCGAAGCTTTTGATGTTGTCGATATGGCGCGCGAGGTTTGCACCGCCTGCGGTCACAGCATCTACGTTCTCTTGGCCCAGATCGTTCTTGGCGACGCCGCCGTTCATTTTCAGAGCACGGATCGTGGCGACCAGCACAACCGCATCAGGCGCGAGGCCTGCTTTGCGGCACTTGATGTTCATGAACTTCTCAGCGCCCAGATCGGCCCCAAAGCCCGCCTCGGTCACCACATAATCGGCCAGCTTCAGCGCGGTTTTGGTAGCGATAACTGAGTTGCAGCCATGCGCGATGTTGGCGAATGGGCCACCATGCACAAAGGCTGGGTTGTTCTCGAGCGTCTGGACGAGGTTCGGTTGCATCGCATCACGCAGCAGCACCGTCATCGCGCCATCTGCCTGAATATCCCGGCAGTAGATCGGGGTTCTATCGCGGCGGTAGGCCACGATCATGTCGCCCAAACGGTTCTGCAAATCAGCCAGATCATTGGACAGGCACAAGATCGCCATGACTTCAGACGCGACAGTGATGTCGAAGCCGGTTTGGCGTGGGAAGCCGTTTGCGACCCCGCCCATGGAGGTCATGACGTCACGCAGCGCGCGGTCATTCATGTCCAGAACACGACGCCAGACAACGCGGCGTTGGTCAATCTCGAGCGAGTTACCCCAATAGATGTGGATGTCGATCATAGCGCTGAGCAAGTTATGCGCCGAAGTGATCGCGTGAAAATCGCCGGTGAAATGGAGGTTCATCTCCTCCATCGGAACGACTTGGGCATAGCCGCCGCCCGCAGCGCCGCCCTTCATGCCGAAGTTTGGACCCAGCGAGGCTTCGCGGATACAAATCGCTGCGTTCTTGCCGATCTTATTGAGACCGTCGCCCAAGCCCACGGTTGTTGTGGTCTTGCCCTCGCCCGCAGGCGTCGGATTGATCGCGGTCACGAGGATCAACTTGCCGTTCTTACGGTCGCCGAGGCTTTCGATGAAGTCCTGACCGATCTTGGCTTTATCATGCCCGTAGGGCAGCAAATGCTCGGTCGGAATACCAAGCTTTTCGCCAATCTCTTGGATCGGTTTCTTGTTGGCTTCGCGGGCAATTTGGATGTCAGTCTTCACGCTCATGTCGGTCGTCCTTGGCTGGCACGGCTTTCCACTGATCCGCGCGGTCTACGAAGGCATACCGTCAGGGACGCGATATATGCAGCGGTTTTACGACATTTTTGGCGTTCGGAACGGCGCTGACAGCGGACCGGGACGCGTATCGGAAACACTCGGTGCTTATGCGGGCGTCTTGGCTGCTTCGGTTTTGGGGGCTTTTTCGGCCTGCGCTCTGAGCATCGCCTCAAGCCGCGCATTGGTCGCCACCAACTTACTTTGGACGTTGCCTGCAAAGGAAAACTCAAGCTGGGCAAGCAGATCAACGTTGCCTTTGGTAATCGTGTTCAGCACCTCGGACGAGACAGTGAAATACTCGGTTGGCTGGTTCAACACGACTGTGGCACTTGCCGGACCGCTCCGCATGCAGGCCATTTCCCCGATCAACTCGCCGCTTCCGATACTTGCGATTCGTTGCCCGCCAACGAGGACATCCACACCACCTGAGTATACGTAGCGCAGATCAATTACAGGCTGGCCTTGGGTGGTTAAGACAAAGCCGGCCTCGCCATCGACCCAATTGCCTTGCTATAAGATCTTGCGCATATCGCGGCGTGACAACAGCGGAAAACGTTGCTGGTAGATTGACGACTCTCGCGGATCGAACTTCAGCTCGCGGCTATGCAGATACACCCGTGTCATGCCTACAACCGAAAAAACGGTGAAAGCCACGGAGGTGAGCGCCGACCACGTGTTCCATGAATTGAGCATCGAGACCGCGACAAACCCGGCCCCCATAAGGTTCATTGCTGGATAAACATAGCCGTTTCCGCGAATGATCCCGAGTTGCAGCAGGGCGTATGAAAGCACGTAATTGACCAGGCCAATGGCACCGATGATCTCGATTACTACGGTAGACGTCATATAGGCCACTCCCCCGGCGGGAGACTGGCATCAGAAATCGATTCTCGTAAAGAAAAATTCTCGGGGCTTAGGTTTGACCCTGCCAAGCCCGCTGACCCGGCATATGGAGGCACAAGGTATCACCAACCGCGATCAGCCCCTCGCGTTCGACCCACGCCGTCACCCCGCGCTTGCCTTTTGCGGCGGTCTTGAAGGCTTTGCCGTGCCCCGGCGCGTCTTCGTCAATAACCGGTGCAGGCAGGTGGCAGGGCTGGTTTTCCATATCGATCACAAGCGTCGCACCTGAGGGCGCTTGCAGTCGCGCGCATGGCGGCAGGTGGGTGAAATCCGCGATGCCCTCGATTACGAGCGACGCACCCAGCCATTCCGGGTTCATCGCATCAACCCCGATTTTGGCAGCAATCTCGGCAAGTTCTTCCACCGACACGATAGATAGCTGGCGCACGTTGCGGATCGTGGTGCCGCGCGGATGCTGGCTGCTAACGCGACTGCATGACGGGCGCGTCTCGCCGCCATGGTCCTCACCAATGATGCCCGCGAAGGTCAGCTCGGCACTGGTAAGCGGCACAGAGCGCAGGCTTGCATCGCGGTCCGGCACTTGGCCAATATAGGTGATCGTTGCGGTGTGGTTGGTTGGGACGAGCGCGGGCATGAGTTTCTCCGTCAGGTTTGGCGCAGTCTTGCCGGAGGGCTCGGGCGACCACAATCCGAATCCCCGCCCGTCTTTGCTTTTCCAAATATCCTGACTGAATGCAAAAGGCCCCGAACATACCGGGGCCTTTCATAAGTGTCTGCGTCGAAGCTTAGGCGCTTGGCTCAGGCTCCATCCCGCCATCGGCGTCGGGCTTGCGCTTGGGCTTTGTCTTCGGGACTGCCGTCAGCGACGGCGTGGTGCCCTCGGGCGGTGTGTCGTCTTCGTCTTCGTCGCGGTTCAGCGCTTCGCCGTTCATGACCTTGACGATCTCAGCCCCGGTCAGCGTCTCGTATTCCAGAAGACCTTGGGCAAGATTTTCCCATTCCTCGTTCTTCTCGATCAGGATGCGCTTGGCGGTGTCGTAGCCTTCGTCGATCAGCTCACGGACCTTTTTGTCGATGATCATCTGGGTATCTTGGCTGTGGCTAATGCCGCCGCCGTAATTGCCCAGATAAGATTGCTGCTCGTTGGCGTAGTCCACGTGGCCCAGCTCAGGGGCGAAACCGAACTGTGTGACCATCGCACGCGCAATCTTTGAGACCTGCTGGATGTCGGACGTCGCACCGGAAGTAACATTCTCCGTGCCAAACTTCAGTTCTTCGGCAACCTTACCCCCCATCGCCATGGCGATTTTGGAGGTGTATTTGGTGCGTGTCACAGACAACTGATCGCGCTCAGGCAAGCTCATCACCAGACCCAGCGCGCGACCGCGTGGGATGATGGTGGCTTTGTGAATCGGATCGTGCTGCGGCACATTCAGACCCACAACCGCGTGGCCCGCCTCGTGGTAGGCAGTCAGCGCCTTCTCTTCCTCGTTCATGACCATAGAGCGGCGTTCCGCACCCATCATCACTTTATCCTTAGCGCGCTCAAAATCATCCATCGTCACGAAGCGACGACCGATACGGGCGGCCATAAGTGCAGACTCGTTCACGAGGTTTGCCAGATCAGCGCCCGAAAAGCCCGGCGAGCCACGTGCGATGATGCGCAGGTCCACATCGGGGCCAAGCGGTACTTTGCGCGCATGAACACCGAGAATTTTCTCGCGGCCTTTGATGTCTGGGTTTGGAACTTGCACCTGACGGTCAAAGCGGCCCGGACGTAGCAGCGCGGGATCCAGAACGTCTGGGCGGTTGGTGGCCGCAACGATGATGATGCCTTCATTGGCCTCAAAACCGTCCATCTCGACCAGCAACTGGTTCAGCGTCTGCTCGCGTTCGTCATTGCCGCCGCCGTAGCCTGCGCCACGCGACCGACCAACTGCGTCGATCTCGTCGATAAATACGATGCAGGGCGCATTTTTCTTCGCCTGCTCGAACATATCGCGGACACGGCTTGCACCAACACCCACAAACATCTCGACGAAGTCGGAGCCGGAGATGGAGAAGAACGGCACACCCGCCTCGCCCGCGATGGCGCGTGCAAGCAAGGTTTTACCAGTTCCGGGAGGGCCAACAAGCAGCGCGCCTTTGGGGATCTTTCCGCCGAGACGCGAGAACTTCTGCGGATTGCGCAGGAATTCAACGATCTCTTCGAGCTCGTCTTTCGCCTCGTCGATGCCTGCAACCTCGTCAAAGGTCACGCGGCCATGCTTTTCGGTCAGCAGCTTGGCCTTGGATTTGCCGAAGCCCATCGCGCCACCTTTGCCGCCGCCTTGCATACGGTTCATGAAGAAAATCCAGATGCCGATCAGGATCAGGAACGGCAGCAGCGTGCCGACATAGGCAAGAATACCGGACTGCTCTTGGGCGCGCGCCTCGAACGGCACATCGTTGGTCAGCAGCTTTTCGGCCACATCAACGCCTTCTGGGCGGATCGCAGTGAATTGCTGACCGCCTTCAGCGCGGATCAAGACCCGCTCGCCGTCCAGCACAACGCCTTCAACCTGACCGCGCTCTACCCGGTCAATGAAGTCCGAATAGGTGATGGAGGTTGATTGCGTCGCGGTTTGGCCACCGCTGAACAGGTTAAACAACGCTAGGATCAGCAGGAACAAGACGACCCAGAACGCGACATTTCTCATATTGCCCAAGGGAGGCACTCCTTAACGAAAGGGATTGCGACACACGGAAGGTGTGCAGCGTTGTGTCATAAGATAGACACGTAGGCTCACAGTTCAACGCGATATTAGATATACATTAAGACTTATACTCAAACATACCCGGATTAGGGCAATGTTCTTCGTCATAGGCCACACCGTAGCCCAGACGGAAACAGCCCATAAGGGTGTCGTGATCAAAAGCCGCAGGCGTGACGCGTAACGCTGCGCGGGGAATATCAGCCGTGCGCTCGGGCAGTTGTGCAATGCCGTCTTCGCCAAGCGCGCGAATTATGAGGCCTTCGATTGCGGGGCCGCACGACAGGATGCGCGTATCCCAGCGGGTGCTCGGGCCTGCGGGTTGGCTAACGCTTGCGATGGCATTGAATTCGCGGATCACCCAAAGTGTGCCTCGCCGCGCGAGAACATGCCCGCCGTGGAGCACCCCGTCACCCCCAGCCAGCGCGCGATCGAGCAGATCTTCGAGCGGCGCCGCACGCGGGCGGTAGGGATTTGAGGCAACCATTTGCAGGGCACGCGCCAGCAGCCGCAGTTGTGTGTCGCGGTCGATGGCGGCAAAGGCGTCGCGGTCCAATTGCACGTCGTAATGTGCCGCGCGGATGCACAATTTGGCCGCATCAGCAGCGCGGTGCTCAAGTGCTGTACGCGCGCGCGCCATGCGGGTTGCGGTCTGGGCTAGCGTTTGTGCGGTCAAGCCGAGGGGGGCGAGAATGTCGAGCGCTTTGCGGGCTTTGACCCGGTCATAGGTTAGATCGTCGTTGGTGGGATCATCGACGTAAGGGATGTGCAGGACGCGCAGGTAGTGGCGCAACTCAGCCCGTGTTGTGGGCAAAAGCGGGCGCAGCAGCGTCCATGCGGAACTGTCTAAATTTGGCAGCGCAGTATCGGAAATCGTCTGGCGCGCGCTCATTCCCGACAAGCCTTCGACACCGCTGCCACGTGTCAGACGCATAAGCACCGTTTCGGCCTGATCATCTTCGGTATGGCCAAACGCGATATGCTGCACGCTGCCCCGCCAGCGCCCCAACAGATCATGACGGGCGGCGCGGGCGCTGGCTTGCAGGTTGCCTTTGCCGTCCCATCCGTCCCATTTCAGAGTGCTATGGGATAGGCCCAGATCGGTGCAGGCCTGCGCGACCAATGCGGCCTCGGCAGCGCTTTCGGCGCGCAACCCGTGGTCGATGGTTGCCACCCAAAGCCGAATGCCCATGACACGCGCCCAAGGAGCAGCCAAATGCAGCATCGCCATGGAATCGCCGCCCCCTGAGACGGCCAGACCAATATCACTTGGAAAGTCAGGGCCGAGGAATGCACCCATTTCCTCAGCAAAACGGCGGTTCAGATCAACGCCAGCTCCGGTGTTAGGGCTGGTGCCCGATCCGACGTTATGGCCGGCGTTAGGGGCAGGCAAGCTCGGCCCGTGCGGTGGCTGCATCGCCCGCGGCATTGGCGCTCGGGAAGCGCACACCAACTTCGCCCAAGGTCAAACAGGCCTCGTCGCGCTGGCCGAGCCGTTCGAGCGATACACCAAGTTTATATAGTGCATCGGGCGAACGCGCGCCGTTGGGATCACCCGAAAAGCTATCGAGATAGGCGCGTGCAGCGTTTGACCAATTGCCTTGGCGGCCTTCGGCCTCGCCGCGCAGAAAATGTGCCTCAGACGACAGCGCGCCGCCGGGATAGGTTTGGGTATAGGCTGCAAACGCGGTCACTGCTTCGGCGGTTCGGCCTTCATCTAGCAGCGTGCGCGCGCGGTCAAAATCGCCTTGCTCGCCAATCGCAAGTTGCGGTCCGGTGTTTGTGGGGGTGGGCGCAGACGGAGCGACCGCTTTGCCGCCACCGAGTGTTGTCGTTTCCGACAGTTGGCTCAGATCGCCGCCTTCCAGCTCGACCAAACGGAACTCCAGATCGCCAATGCGGTTGGTGCCGTCGCTGACCACGCGGTTAACGCGCAGATCAAGCGCCTCGGTCTGGGCAGTCAGGCGTTGCAACTCAGCCTCAATGGCGTTGACGCGCCCCAGCATATCGGACGGCAAGTTCAGCGTCGTGGGACTGCCCGTTGTCGACAACTCGCGCCGCATGGACCGGATATCCACGAACAGCACCGTCAGCTCTTGGCGAATATCGGCAAGCGTCTGGCTGCGATCTTGCGCGATAGCGGGCGCGGAAAGGCTCAGCACCAGCGCGAGGGTCCAGGCAGCGCGGATCACGATCCAGCGGCCCCTTGCAGCACAGTCACGGCGCGGCGGTTGTTGGAATAACACGCCTCGTCCGAGCAGATCTCAATCGGGCGCTCTTTGCCAAAAGTAACGGTGCGCAATCGGTTCGGCGCAACGCCGCGGCTGACGAGATAGTCGCGCGCTGCTGTGGCCCGGCGTGCACCGAGTGCGAGGTTGTATTCGCGGGTGCCCTGCTCGTCCGCATGGCCTTCGACAATCGCTGTGAACCCTGCGTTTATGGTCAGCCATGTGGCCTGCGCGCCGAGTGCGGTTTGGGCCTGCGCAGTCAACGTGTGCTGATCGACGGGGAATAAGACCCGGTCGCCTACGGCATTTTGGAAGTAGCCAGCGGATGCGGGATCGCCACCAGCGCCCACGCCCGGACCCTGCGGCGAACCATTGGGGAATATGCCATTTTGCGAACAGGCCCCTAGGACCATCACGCCGAGTACGGCCAGTGTCGTGCGAATGCGGGACATCGTGGAAATCCTTTTGCTGCCATCCCCCGGTCTTTGCGCCGGGATTGTTGCGTCTCTAGATACAGTCATACCATGAAGCGGTGCCCACGAAAATGGGCAAGCGCAGGGGAATTTCGCCGATATTGCGCCAGTGTTACGGCAACAAAGGCGACCATGCCGGGTCCGACGCAGGGCCCGGCGTCGGCACTTGGCGCAAGTTTCGCCCTGAGATATCAACGGAATAGAGCGATGCCGCCCCCGCTGCCCCAGCCGTTTCGCGCGTGAACATGATCACACGGCCATTGGGCGACCAGCTTGGACCTTCATCGAGGAATGATGATGTCAGCAAGCGCTCTTCCGATCCGTCTACCCGCATCACACCGATATGAAAGCGCCCCTGATTTTGTTTGGTGAACGCGATCAGATCACCACGCGGCGACCAAACGGGAGTTCCGTAGCGCCCCTCGCCCCGGCTGATACGCTGTGCGCTGCCACCATTGGCCCCCATAATATAGATCTGCTGGGTGCCTGAGCGGTCGCTCTCAAACACGATGCGGCCCCCATCTGGCGAAAAGCTTGGCCCCGTTTCAATCGCAGGCGTGTTGGTCAATTGCACAGGCGCACCCCCGCTGACCGAGCGGCGGAAAATGTCGGTATTGCCCCCCGTTGAGGATGAATAAACCACGGTTTGCCCATCAGGCCCGAAGCGCGGCGCAAATGTCATCTCGTTGGCGCCGACACCTAGGGCTGTTTGCGTCACGCGCCCAACGTCGAGCACATAGACCTGCGGGAAACCCGTTGCGTAGGATGTGTAGAGCACGCGGTCGCCGGTGGGCGAGAAGCGTGGGGCCAGCACAATCGAGCCACCATCGGTCAAGAATTGGACGTTTGCGCCGTCGTAATCCATGATTGCAAGACGCTTAACGCGCGCGTTCTTTGGACCGGATTCGGACACGAACACCACGCGGCTGTCGAAATAACCGCCCTCGCCAGTGATGCGCGCGTAGACCGCGTCGGCAACTTTATGGCCCATGCGCCGCCACGTGCTTTGGGTCGCAGCAAATTGCAGACCTTGGCCGAGGGGCGCTTCGGAGAACACATCAAACAGGCGAAATTTCACAACGAGCCGTCCGTCTGAGGCAACCGAGACCGACCCAGTTACAAGCGCTTGGGCGTTGATCGCCTTCCAGTCGGAATACTGCACGGGCGAATTGAAGCTGCTGATCTGGCCGATAAACGCGTTTGACGGGATTGCGCGGAACAGGCCCGAGCCGACCAAATCATTGCGCACCACTTCGGCGATATCGCGTGCGAATTGTGCAGCCGCTGGGGTTTCAGCAATGAAATCAGGTACCGCGACAGGCATGGGCTCGATCACGCCCTCGGTGATCTCGATCCTGAGGGGACCGGGCGATTGTGCGCTGGCAGGGACCGCAAGGCCAAAGACCAGACCGAGAAGCACTAGAAAACGGGGCACAGAAATCAGGGAGGTCATCGGAAGCGCATCCTCTCGGGGTTAAATATCATCTCGATCGTCTGCCAATGAGCATACTTATCCTCCGGCAGGCCGTAGCCTTGCAACCCACAGCGAATAATCGCGCGGCGGGCCGCCTCGAACGCTTGGTTCACGGCAGCATCAGAGCCACCTTCCGAGCCGACGAGCCGGATCGAGCTTTGAACGGGCTTAGCATCGCGGCTCATCTCGACCGACACAGTCACGATGGTGCGCGTCGCCTCAGAGCTGAGCGAGCCAACATTCCAGCACCGCTGCACCGACACGCGCAACGCATCCTCTTGCCCGCTGGTCAGGGGCGGGCCGATGGGCGCAGGCACGGGTTGCGTCGCCTCCTCCAGCGCCTCGGCCACGGCGGTCGACAGCGGATCAGGTGTCACGGTCGGTTTCGGACGCGGGCGGTCGGGGCGTGCAGCGGGCCTAGCCGAGGTTGTCGGTGCAAGCTGCGGGCCTTCGGGCACGATCTCGGTCGCGGCCTCTTCGGGGGCCTCTGCGATCTGCGGCTCTTCGGGTGTGACCTCAGCGGCCTCCGGGTTCGGCGTCGTGGCTTTTTGCGGCGTATCGGCCGGGCGGGTGTCCTCAGGTGGGGCGGGCGCAGGGGTGGGCGCGATGCGCGGCGCGGGCGATGGCGGCGGCGCAGGCGGGGTCGGAACCGCGTCGGGGGCCTCAGGCGCTTCGAGTACAGCCAAACGCGGCGGCGGCTCCACCGGATCAGGGTCGGGCGGATCCAGCAAAACGGGCGGCGGCGTCGGTGTCAGCGGTGTGATGTCTTGGGCAATCTCAGGCGAGATCGCGGCGAACGCATCCAGCTCGGCCGAGGTTATCAGAGTGACTTCGGTGACGTCAGGCTGCGGCACGCGGTTGGGCGCAAACAAGTAGCCGCCAATTATGGCCCACGCGATCAGACCGACATGGCCTACGGCGGATATATAAAGACCCGTTTGCAAAGGCGCGCCCTAGTTGTCCGACCCGGTGTCGCGCCCATCAAGGCGTGGACCACCAGTATCTGTCACAAGGCCAATGTTGCGAAAGCCGCCCGCATTGAGCGCGCCCATCACCTCCATCACAGTCGCATAGGGAATCGAGCCATCTGCGCGCAGGAAAATGCGGTCGCTGCTGCGCTCGGACGCCACAGCTTGCAGTTGCGGGATCAGGCCGCTGGGGTCCACTTCCGTGGTCTGGATCAGAATGCGCGCATCATCGGTAAGCGTGATGGTCAGGGGTTCCTCGTCGCTCTCGGGGAGGGCTTCGGCGGCGGTTTCGGGCAGTTGCACGGGCACGCCCACAGTCAAAAGCGGCGCTGCGACCATGAAGATGATCAACAGCACCAGCATAACGTCCACGAAAGGCGTGACGTTGATCTCGGCCATCGGCTTTGAGCGCCCGCCGCGCCGCCTGCGCCGCTTGCCGCCACCGCCCTCGGATTTCACGATTGTCGCACCCATGGCTTACGCCTCCAACTGGCGCGACAGGATGGTCGAGAACTCGTCCGCGAAGGCCTCGTAACCGCTGGCTATGGTGTCGGAATCCGCGCTTAGCTTGTTGTAGAACACAACCGCCGGGATCGCCGCGAGCAGACCGAGGCCGGTTGCCAGCAATGCCTCGGCAATACCGGGTGCGACGACGGCGAGGTTGGTGTTCTGGGCAATCGCAATCTGCTCAAACGCGTGCTTGATCCCCCAGACTGTGCCGAACAGGCCGATGAACGGAGCGGTTGCGCCTGTTGTGGCCAGAAAGCTCAGGCCCCCGCCAAGTGCATCGGAATGGCGCGCAATCGACAGGTCCATCACCCGGTCGATACGCTGGCCTGCATTCGGGATCATCGCGCCGTCATTGCGCTGCGAGCGTCGCCATTCGGTCATGCCAGCCGCAAATATCTTCTGCGCGGGCCCATCAGGTTGCGGCCCCAGCGCGTCATACAGATCGTCGAGCGCTTGGCCGGACCAAAACAGCGTCTCAAACTGGGACAGCTCTTTGCGGGCGGCGCGGAAGGCGATGACCTTTTGAATGGTGATGGCCCAGGACCAGACCGACATGACCACCAGCAAGATCATCACGATCTTCACGGTGATCGTGGCCCGCGCAAACAGCGCCAATAACGAAAAGTCGATGTCGGCGGCCAAGGCGGCAGTTTCGGGATTCATGGGGCTGCTCACGTCAAGGAACGGGCTGTTCCGCCCGATTACTGCCGAAAATACGCCTTGTAGCGCAGTTTGGAAAGGGGGAGCGCCGATCTATACGCGGTCTTTCGCTACGTCGTGCAGCGACACCAGCACTGCGGGCAAGCGTTGCGGGCGTCCTTTTGCGTTCAAGAACACCACAGTGACATCTGCGTGAAACAGCCGTGCCTCGCCGCGCAGCACTGTTTGGGCGAAGACAACGCGGGCGGGCGACAGGGTGGCGATGGTGCTCAGCACGGTCAGCTCGTCGTCATAATGGGCTGGGCGGATGTAGTCGGCGACCACGCGAGAGACGGCAAAAACAGCGCCTGTGTCTGCCTTGAGGGTGGCTTGGTCGATCCCCATCTCGCGCACCCATTCGCTGCGGCCGCGCTCGATGAACTTGAGGTAGTTGGCATAGTAGACGAAGCCCGCGAGGTCGGTGTCCTCGTAATAGACGCGGATGGGGAGGCGGTGCTGGGTCATGGGCTAGTCGTTCCTGACAAGGCCAGAGAAACCCGCGACAGCAAGCAGGGAGAGGGCCCAGCCGAAGGCGATTTGCACCCAAAGGAAGATGCGGGCGCGTTGGCCTGCCGGGTGTTCGGCACTCTCGTCCGGTATCCAGTTTTGCTGCATCTCAAGGCTGACGATGGGCAGCAAAGTGTCGGCGGAATAGGTCCATGGGTTGAAGCGCGGGAAGGCATTTGCCTCGGGCTGGTTTTGGAAGCAGGCAAGTTGGGACTGGCCGTCGGGGTTGCGCGCGTCGTGTTGGCGTAGGTCTTCGTGCTGTATCAGGGGCGTATAGTCGGGGGCACAGTAGGCCCATTCGGGCGAGCGCAGGATGAAAGGGTTGTTAGGTTTGAACGCGCCTTGGCCCCATGCAACTGCAAATATGTAGACGCCAAGCAGCCATACACCCACAAGCCAACCAAAGGCGCGGGAAGGCGCGTAGCCATAGCCGAGGAAGATGGAGAGCGTTTGATCCCAGATGCGGCGCGCTTGCAGTTCCGTCCACGTGCTGACGATGACGTCGCGGGCTGCCATGATGTGATCGGGGGGTAGTTTGGCGATTTGGGGCGGGAGAGTGAGGCCTTCGGGGAGTTTTTTGGCGAAGGCGGAGACTTTCGATACTTGTGCATTGAAGTCAGCTTTACCGGGCGCAGCCCTGGGCCAATTCTTGAACTTCTGATTCGCGGCTTCAACAAGCTTGTTGAGTTTTTCTAGATCTTTTTTAACGACGGCTCTTTCGATATCACCCCTAATCCGTGCACCATCGAGCCGGGATTTGAGCGCTCTACGCGTCCAAGCGCGCTGGCGTTCTTCCTTGTCGATCAGGATCAAGCGCGCATCGCTGCGGTGGCCCATTTCGCGCAGAACTTTGGCGCATTGCTCCCACGGTTGCGGCCAGAATTCTTGGTCGAACTGGGTCGGGTCTTGAAGTGCCAGCCAGCGAATACGCTCCTGCGCTGTGATCCCTGTTCCGGTAAATGCCCCGTAGCGGCAGCGGTCGAGGACTAGGTTGCCGGGATCGGGCCAACAGGCGGGATCATCGCTTAGACTGCCGATCTCAGCAGCGGTCATATGCAAGGTGCCTTTGATTGATGCGCCTTCTCGAAGGAGAAAGGCCCCAATGATCTTCGCACTATCAATCGCAAGGGCCGCACCTAGACTCTCCTGCCCGCTTTCACGCGCGGTAAGCTGCGCGCCGGTGCAAGACAAATTCCCGCCAATCTGAGCACCAACGAAGCGGACACCACCCGTGACATTGGCATCGCACAAAAAGACAGTGCCGGTGACGGAGAGGCCATCGGCATTCAGGGCAGCAATTTCGGTGTCGCGTGCTTCCAGCGTCGCCTCGGTGCACTCAAAATTCCCGCCAATCTGAGCACTGAGAAGGCGAACTTCGCCTGTCGATTTGGCCTCTTTGAGCGAGACACTGCCCGTGGCAACGAGTCTGTCCGCATCCAGACCCGGCAGCGCGCTCCCATTCAGGAAAACCGAAGCAAGGCGCGTGGAACTGAGATTGGGGCGCTCGTCGAAGTGACAATCCACAAGGAGCAGATCGATCTTGCTTTCGCACCCCTGCAAATCCAGCGTGTCGGTCACGCGCGCACCAATAATCGCCACCCCTTTTTCGTGGACAGGCGCGTCAAGCTCGTCGCACCCACCCAGCAGCAAGTAGCGGATAAGGTCGGCGCGGATTTGGCGCTCGGGGCCTGCGCTCGCACCGGGACGCTCACCATCACCAATCACGACAAACTCACCCGACGCATATTCCGCCAGCAACTTCTTCTCTGCCGCCGTCACGTCCTCAAATTCGGACAGTTTCCTCGGCGGACCCACTCTCATTGCATCGCCCCTACCCGTGCCGCGACCCGAAGCGCGTGGCTCGCATCGCTTGCCGTCACTGGCAGCACCGGAGTATAGACCGCGCGGATCACGCTTGCGATCTCGGGCTTCAGCTGCGCCGTGCCGTTGGCAGTGACCGCGAGGGGCGAGGTTTGCGTGAACGCAGTATCCGACCATAGCAGGATCGTCTGGACCGCTTGGGACAGCGCGAGGGTCTCGGCGGGCACTTGCGACAGCGCATCGTCCATGCGGATGAACACGAACGCAGCCTTGATGCCACCTGCCGCATCAAACCGAAAGAAGCGGTATTGATTGGCATCGGCGTTCTCAAGACGCGGGACCAGCGCAGCCAGCTCAGGGATAAGCCGATCCAGATTGGGTGTCTCGGTCAACTCAGACCAGTCACGCACGAAGAAAACCATCAGGTTGCTGCCAAGTTCGGGGTCCATATCGGTCATCTCGTGACCGGCCAGCGTGGCAACGGCACTCAGCGCGTCTTTGATGATGGTGAGGGTCGCATCATCGACCCCAAACACCACGGGCGCGATAGGACGGCCCCAGCGCGCACATAAGTAGGTGCCGTCAGTGCGGGTGAAGAGGGCTTCGATTTCAGCGGGCGTTGGCATGATGTCACTTTAACTTAGGTCTCGGCGTGGGAAAAGGTTAACAAATTCATAACTTTAGGTCAGCGTTACTGTCCTATTGTTTCGCATGCGAAACAATGCGTCAACAGTGCTGACCTATTCTGTGAACATCTCATCTTGTCCCGAACGCTTGGGCGCGTCCAATCCAAGATGCGCCCAGGCTTTGGGCCCCAGCATTCGTCCACGCGGGGTACGTTGTAGCAGGCCCTGTTGCAGCAAGAACGGCTCGATCACCTCCTCGACTGAATCGCGGGACTCGCTGAGGGCAGCCGCAAGCGTCTCGACCCCCACCGGACCACCGCCATAAAACTCGGCGATCACGCCCAGATAACGGCGGTCAGCACTGTCGAGGCCGAGGTGATCAACACCGAGCCGCGTGAGCGAGCTGTCGGCGATCTCTTGTGTGATCGTGCCGTCGCCCTCGACCAACGCGAAATCGACCACGCGGCGCAGCAGGCGACCGGCAATACGCGGTGTGCCGCGCGCGCGCTTGGCAATCTCGCGCAGCCCGTCAGGATGAGCTTTCAGGCCAAGCAGGCGCGCGCCACGGGCGACGATCTGCTCGAGCTCTTGAATGGTGTAGAATTGCAGGCGCACCGGAATGCCGAAACGGTCGCGCAGGGGTGTGGTCAGCAGGCCAAGGCGGGTGGTTGCGCCAACGAGGGTGAAAGGCGAAAGCTCGATCCGGACCGAGCGCGCGGCGGGGCCTTCGCCAATGACGAGATCAAGCTCAAAGTCCTCAAGCGCAGGGTAGAGGATTTCCTCGACCACCGGATTGAGGCGGTGAATTTCGTCGAGAAACAAGACATCGCGCGGCTCAAGATTGGTGAGCAGAGCAGCCAGATCACCCGCCTTGGCCAGCACCGGGCCCGACGTCATGCGGAAGTTGACGCCTAGCTCGCGCGCCATGATCTGGGCAAGCGTGGTTTTGCCAAGGCCGGGGGGCCCGTAGAACAACACGTGGTCCATCGCGGCTTTGCGCTGCTTGGCGCTTTCGGTGAAGACGCGCAGGTTGGCGCGGGCCTCGGCTTGGCCGATAAATTCGGTGAGGTTTTGCGGGCGCAAGGCGCGGTCTTCGGAGGCGTCCTCGGGCAAAGCGTCAGCGCGCAGGGTTGGGTCGGTGTCGGTCATCGCCTACCCCTTCGGCGCGAGCGCTTTGAGGGCGGCGCGGATCAGGCTTGCCTCGCCCTCCACCCCGTCTTGGGCTGATTGCGCAACAGCCGTGGCCGCCTCGCTTTGCCCGTAGCCGAGGTTCACGAGCGCCGAGAGCGCTGCGGCTTGATCGCCCGCCCCGCTTGGTGCGGCAGGCCGTTGCGCGGGCTTTGGCGCGTTTGGCTCGATGACCGCGTCCGCGTCCGCGTCAGGCATGGCGGCCAGCGATTGTGACAGCGTGCCGCCCAGCGCCATGACCTGAGGTGCTTTGTCTTTCAGCTCGTTAACCACGCGTTGCGCGATCTTGGGGCCAACGCCTTGCGCGACCTTTACCGCGTTCCAGTCACCGAGCGCTATGGCGCGCCCGATGCCTTCGGCCCCGAGTGCCGACAAGATCGCCAGAGACGCCTTTGCGCCGATGCCTTGCACAGAGATCAGCAGGCGGTGCCATTCGCGCTCCAGCAATGTCGTGAAGCCGAACAGTTGCAGGTTGTCTTCGCGCACGAGCAGCTCGGTATAAAGTGCGATGGGCTGACCCGGCCCCGGCAACCCTGCAAGCGTGCGGTCCGAGCAATAGACGATGTAGCCGACCCCGCGCACATCGATCAGGGCGTGATCTTTGGCGCGGTAGTCGAGAACCCCTGTTAGCTTGCCAATCATGCGGCCCCCTTTGCAGACGCCCAACGCGCCGCTGTTTGTAGATGGTGGGCGTGACAAATGGCGATGGCGAGCGCGTCGGCGGCGTCCGGACCAACAGGCACAGCACCTTTGAGTTGCACTTTGACCATATGCGCAACTTGGGTCTTGTCAGCATGACCAACGCCAACGACGGATTTCTTGACATGGTTAGGGGCGTATTCGCCGACCTCTAGCCCGGCTGCGGCTGGCACTAGCAAAGCAATGCCCCGCGCTTGGCCGAGTTTTAGCGTCGCGGCCCCGTCGCGGTTCACGAAAGTCTGCTCCACCGCCGCCTCTGTGGGCGACAGGCGGGCAACAACGGCGCTGAGTTGCACGTGCAGGCTGAGCAAGCGCGCGGCCAGCGTATCGCCTGTGGACTTGCACTGACCGTTTTCGACGTGAATCAGACGGCTTCCTGCCACCTCTATCACGCCCCAACCTGTGGTGCGTAGTCCGGGATCTATTCCTATGATCCGCATCGTGCCTCTCAATTATGCTCTTTCGGCAACAGGTAGCACGAAGCGCGAACATCTGCCAAGCGGGGATCGCGTTAACCTCAAATATGGCAGCGCTGTGGCACGTGATTTGAATGCGACAGCCCGATGTCGGATTGATGCTACAAGTGCAGCATTTCCGGCTAAAAGCGACACGCGGGAGTCGTATTTTTCTACCTTTTGACAGGGTGTTAACCAGTCTTTCTGCTATGCAGAAATTGCATCGGTGCCATGCAAAAAGAATGGATTGCACCTTAGAAATATGAGTCCTATGTGCGCTTTATCGAACAACGAAACGCCACTGCATTAAAGGAATACTCACATGGCCGTTTTTGAATACATCCGCCCCGCCGCAGGCACCCGTGGTCTTATGGGCCAAATTTCTGCTCTGTTTTCTGATGCAGTTTCGACCCTGATTTCTTGGAATGACGCGCGCGTGACGCGCAACTCCCTGTCCGGTCTTTCGAACCGTGAGCTTGATGACCTGGGCCTCGTGCGCGGCGACATCGAAGACATCGCTCAGGGCGCTTTCCGCCGCTGACAATTCACCAGTAGGTGTTTCGATACGAACGGGCTGCATCGAAAGATGCGGCCCTTTTATTTTGCCGAATGGAATGGATCAGAAGCGCAGGAGGCGCGACACCTCGATGCTGACCGGATCAGGCCCGAAGATCACCGCGAGCACCACACCGACCGGACCTTCCTGACGCATCTCGAGCGCAGCTTGGCGGTAGGCCCCCTCGGACACGCTGGACAGAACCAGCGCTTTCACCCCGATCAAGAACAATCCCATGATGACAATCGAGGTCAACGGCAGCCGCCCGGTTACGCCGCGCTTGCGCTCGCGTTTGGCCGTATTGTTGTTGATCCGCCGCAAGCGGTCGTCGAATGTCGATTCAGTTTGGGTCTTGCTCGCCATGATGCACCTGTCTGATCTGGATAGCACGAGGCGCTATCCCATATACTGGGCATTTTGAGGGCGGACGCCTCGATTTAGCGTGTCAGGGTTAATGCGGCCCATTCACCAAGCTCGCGTCGCGCCACAAGGCTGAGGCCTTGCGCGGTATAGGCGTTGATGATGTCTTCGGCCTGCGGGATCAGCAGGCCCGACAAGATAATATGACCGCCCTCGGCCAAACTGCCCGCAAGGTCAGGGGCAAGTTCGATCAGCGGGCCTTTGAGGATATTGGCGAAGATCAGATCATAGGGCGCGTGCTGGGCGAGGTCTGGATGGTCCATTCCGGCAGCCTCGATGCACTGCACTTTGCCGGTCATGCCGTTGACGGCTAAATTTGCCTCGGCCACCTCGACAGCTACGGGATCGATGTCGGAGGCCACAACAGTTGCGTCCGGCCACATATGTGCTGCGCCCATTGCAAGAACGGCAGTGCCGCAACCGATATCGGCGATGCGGGTCTTGGGCGGGGCTTCGGCGAGGTCTTCGAGGGCCAGCAGACAGCCCAGGGTGGTGCCGTGGTGGCCGGTGCCGAATGCCATGGCCGCCTCAATCAGCAGACCAACGCGGTTTGGCGGCAGTTTGTCGGCGTCATGGGAGCCGTAGACGAAGAAGCGACCAGCCTCGACCGGCGAGAGTTCGCGCTTCACATGGGCGACCCAGTCAGTCTCAGGCAACTCGGACACCGCGAAGGGCTTAGCGTTGTGGACCGCAGCCAACAGGGCCAGCGCGATTTCATCGGGTGCCTCGACGAAATAGGCACCGACTTCCCAAAGGCCGCTACCATCTTCGATCTCAAACACACCGACGCCAGTGGGCTCAGGCGTCAGCGTTTCAATCGCCTCGCCCAGTGCTTCGGCGGCGGGTTTCCCCGGGAGTGTTGTCAGGGCGGTGAAGGTGGGCATAGGCGCGCGGGCTCCGGTCAATATTCAAGCCCGCGCTACGCCCCTGCCCCGCCAGCGTCAAGCGGCAGGAACACCAGTTCCGATCGGACAACTCACGCCCGTCCCGCCGATCCCGCAATAGCCTGCCGGGTTCTTGGCGAGGTATTGCTGGTGGTAGTCCTCGGCAAAGTAGAATGTAGGCGCGTCAATTACCTCCGTCGTGATGTCGCCGTAGCCTGCTTTGCCCAGATGCGGGTTGAACATCGCTTTTGAGGTGGCAGCGGCCTCCTTCTGCGTGCCCGAATAGGCGTAGATTCCGCTGCGATATTGCGTGCCCATATCGTTGCCTTGGCGCATTCCTTGGGTCGGGTCGTGACCTTCCCAGAAAACCTTGAGCAGGTCGTCAAAAGTAATAACGGCCGGATCATAGACCACGCGTACCACCTCATTATGACCGGTTTGTCCGGTGCAGATCTCTTGATAGGTTGGGTTTGGCGTGTGCCCGCCCGCATAGCCGACCATCGTGGAATAGATCCCGTCCAGCTTCCAAAACATCCGCTCGACGCCCCAGAAACAGCCCATGCCGAACATGGCCTCTTCCATACCGTCTGGCACATCTGAGCTGAGCGGATTTCCGTTGATAAAATGCGTCTCGGCGGTGGGGATCGCGTGGGCGCGGCCCGGCATTGCGTTCTCGGCGCTGACAACCTCAAGCTTATTGCGGTTCATGAAAAACATCCCTCTGACCCTCCTTTAACGGCGTTGGCATATACATAGGGCGGGGATGGGCGTTCTTCTACTCTGCCGGGGTAGGCAAAGCGCGCGTGAGCACGGATTCGTGACCCGGCTCAGGGTGGCGCGGGATCAGCAGCGACAACAAAAGCGACGCGAAAGCCATCCCGGAAGCCAGCCAATAGACCGCGCCGGGCGAGACGATCCACAGATAACCAAGCCCCGCAGGCAAGAACACAGCCGCAATATGGTTGATAGTGAAAGCAACGGCAGCAGTCGGCGCGATATCAGCGGGGTCCGCGATTTTCTGGAAGTAAGTTTTGATCGCAAACGCCATGGAAAAGAAGATGTGGTTAAGTACATAGAGCGTCGCCCCGATCAGCGCGCCCCAGCCGAACCAGTAGATGCCGCCATAGGCCAGAAAGATCAGCGTCAGGCCGACATATTCGATGATCAGTATATTGCGCTCGCCGTACACACCGATCCAACGTCCGATCATCGGCGCGATGAATATGTTGGCGAGGTAGTTGATCAAGAACAGGGCGGTGACTTCGTGGACCTGAAACCCAAAATGCTCGACCATCATGAACGCCGCGAACACAACGAAGACCTGTCTGCGCGCACCAGACATAAATTGCAGCGCATAATAGAGCCAATAGCGACGGCGCAGCACCATCTGCTTGGTTTGAGGCGTCGGCGATTCGAACTGCGGATAGGCGAAATGGCAGAACACCGCGATCAAGGTGCACAGGCCCCCCGCCGTCATATAAACGAAACTATAGCTGAGATCGAAGAGCTGCCATGTCAGCACCAACGTGCCGTAGGCGATCAGCGATGCGCCTGAGCCAACCGCGACGAGCCAGCCGAGCATTTGCGGTGCGCGCTCTTTGCTGAGCCATTGCAGTTGCAGCGACTGGTTAACCGTCTCGTAATAGTGAAAGCCCACCGACGAGATCAGCGTCAGGATCAGGATGCCGGTCAGGCTGGGGAAAAAGCCCGTCAGCGCGGTACCGACACCCAGCAAGATCAGCGACAGGATCGCCAGCACCTGCTCACGCATCCAGATGATGATGTAGATAACGCCGATAGCTAGAAAACCGGGGATCTCGCGCACGGTATGCAGCCAGCCAATATCGACACCGTCGAAGGCGGCGGCCTCGATCACGAAGTTATTCAGCAGCGCGCTCCATGTCGCGAAAGCCATTGGCATTGCGAAGGCCATAAGGAACAGCAGGCCAACAGGCTGACGCCAGCGAGGAAGCGTGTGGGCATCTTGAAGGGGCATAATGCGCATGGGGGTGCTCTACGCCTGAGCGAGAGGCTTGGCGAGGGGGTTTGGAGCGTTTGGCGCTGCGGTGGGAATGCAAAAAGGGCCCCCGGTAAGGGAGCCCTTTTCTAACTTTTGCGAACGTGCACCCCTCTCATGGCATCTCAGCGAGAGACCATTGTTGGGATTACGCGCGAATTCCCGTTGGGAATTCGTCGCTTACATCATTCCGCCCATGCCGCCCATGTCGGGCATGCCGCCACCGGCACCGCCGCCGTCTTTCGACGGCTTATCGGCAATCATGGCTTCAGTAGTGATCAGCAGGCCCGCGATGGAGGCTGCGTCCTGAAGCGCTGTACGCACGACTTTGGCTGGGTCAATAACGCCGAACTTGAACATGTCGCCATATTCTTCGGTCTGCGCGTTAAAGCCGAAGGTCAGATCGTCGCTTTCGCGGATCTTGCCAACAACAACCGAACCATCAACACCGGAGTTTTCGGCGATCTGACGCAGCGGAGCTTCGAGTGCCTTACGAACGATTGCGATACCGACGTCTTGGTCGCTATTTTCACCCTTCAGGCCGTCAAGGATCTTGCCAGCTTGGATAAGGGCAACACCACCGCCAACCACGATACCTTCTTGAACGGCAGCGCGGGTTGCGTTCAGCGCGTCGTCGACACGGTCTTTACGCTCTTTGACTTCGATCTCGGTCATGCCACCAACGCGGATAACGGCAACGCCGCCAGCCAGTTTGGCCAGACGCTCTTGCAGCTTTTCACGGTCGTAATCGGAAGTCGTCTCTTCGATCTGACCACGGATCTGAGCCACACGGGCTTCGATCTCGGCCTTCTCGCCGCCGCCATCAACGATAGTCGTCTCGTCTTTGGTGATGGTGATCTTCTTGGCCGAGCCGAGCATGTCCATAGTGACGGACTCGAGCTTCATGCCCAGATCATCGGAGATAACCTGACCGCCGGTGAGGATCGCGAGGTCTTGCAGCATGGCTTTACGGCGATCGCCGAAACCAGGCGCTTTAACAGCAGCAATCTTCAGGCCGCCGCGCAGCTTGTTAACCACGAGGGTCGCAAGCGCTTCGCCTTCAACATCTTCTGAGATGATGACGAGGGGCTTTTGCGACTGGATCACAGACTCAAGCAGCGGAACCATTGGCTGGAGCGACGAGAGCTTCTTCTCGTGCAGCAGGAAAACGGCGTCTTCGAGCTCAACGATCATCTTGTCGGCGTTGGTCACGAAATAGGGGCTGAGGTAGCCACGGTCGAACTGCATACCTTCGACAACATCGGTCTCGGTCTCGAGGCCCTTGTTCTCTTCGACGGTGATAACACCCTCGTTGCCGACTTTCTGCATTGCGTCCGCGATTTGCTGACCGATATCGGCTTCGCCGTTGGCGGAGATGGTGCCAACCTGAGCAACTTCAGCAGAATCGTTCACTGGACGTGACGCAGCTTTGATCTCCTCGACGACTTTAGTAGTCGCCAGATTGATACCGCGCTTGAGGTCCATCGGGTTCATGCCAGCAGCAACCGACTTCAGGCCGCCTTGCACGATGGCTTGGGCCAGAACGGTTGCAGTCGTGGTGCCGTCACCTGCTTCGTCATTGGTACGCGAGGCCACTTCTTTGACCATTTGTGCGCCCATGTTCTCGAACTTGTCTTCCAGTTCGATTTCTTTGGCGACCGTAACACCGTCTTTGGTGATCCGGGGCGCACCAAAGGATTTGTCGATAACGACATTTCGGCCTTTGGGGCCGAGCGTGACCTTGACCGCGTTGGCCAGGATATTCACGCCTTTAAGCATCTTGTCGCGAGCGGCGGTGTCAAATTTGACTTCTTTTGCCATTGTGCTTGCTCCTTAAGAATTTGTTTGAATGAGAGGGGAAACGAGAGGCCTTAGGAGATAACTCCGAGGATGTCGCTTTCCTTCATGATGAGCAGCTCTTTGCCGTCGACGGTCACTTCCGTGCCGGACCACTTGCCGAAGAGGATCTTGTCGCCTTCTTTGACGTCCATGACGATACGGTCGCCATCTTCGTCTTTAGCGCCTGCGCCTACGGCAATTACCATGCCCTCGGCTGGCTTTTCTTTGGCGGTGTCGGGGATGATTAGTCCACCTTTGGTTTTATCGTCGCCTTCAACGCGCTCTACAAGAACGCGGTCGTGAAGCGGGGTCAGTGCCATGGTTTAGGCTCCTTGACTGTTAAGTTGCTTCCAGATGTTAGCACTCACCACTGGTGGGTGCCAACAGAGGGGGATTTAGGGATGGCAGGTGCGCCTGTCAACGGGGCGACAAGCAAAAATGCGGCTCAAATCGTCACCGCCAACTTTGGGCGGGTTGAAGCCGCTGTCACGCAGCCAGAAGCGTGAGGCATGAAACTGGCCTGCACTGTGAAAACGGTGAGCACCTCAAAATGAAAGGTTTTGGTCATAAACTTTCGGCCTAGGCCGCCTCATTGCACCCGAAAGGCCAATTCCGATCCGAGGCAAAGCTGCCTTTGTGACAGGGCACCGCAGCAAGCGGATCTTGTCTGTTGAAAGGACAAACCCATGACGAAACCTAAACTGTTCACACCTGCCGCACTTGGTCTTGTTGGCTTTGCACTGCCAAGCCTTGCCCTCGCCGCCGTATCTGTTGGCGATCAACTCGGCACCACCGAGCAGGGTATTCGCGCAGCCCTCACTACCCAAGGCTACGAGATCACCCAATTTGGATTCGAAGACGGCGAGTTCGAGGTCGACGCCGTGTTTGAAGGGCAAATGCTGGAACTGGAGATCTCGCCAGACACGGGGCTGGTCATCGAGATTGAAGCCGAGGATGATGGCGACGACGAAGATGATGATGATGATGATAGCGTGGATGACGACACCACCGACGACAGCTAAGCAACATGCAGTCCGGTCGCGCATCTGTGCAGACCGGACTGTCCTCAGAACAGGACCAGCCCCATGTCGAGACGCACCATTCTTTGGGCCCTCTTTGCGCTGCAAGCGCTGTGTTGCGCCTATTTCTTGATGGATATCTTCTGGGATCTTATCCTTCCGACGCGGGTGAATTTCCTTGCCGAAAGTGATGCGCTCGAGGCTGCCGTGACCATCGCGCTGTTCTTCTGCCTCGCCTTCACCGCCAACGAATTGCGCCTGCTGATGACACGCCACCAAAAACTGACCGACCAGATAGACATCGCCTCGGGCGCATTTGCGCAGGTTCTAGAAAGCCGCTTTACCGAATGGCAGCTCACGGCAGCCGAACGGGATATCGCGATCCTTTCACTCAAGGGCTTCTCCATCGCGGAAATGGCAAACCTGCGCGACACCAAAGAAGGCACGGTCAAAGCCCAATGCGCGGCCCTATACCGCAAGGCGGATGTGTCTGGCCGAGTACAACTTCTGTCGTTATTTCTGGATGATCTATTGGCCGGTAGCATCGTCGAAGCTGCCGGCGGCACGAAGCCTTAACGCCCTATCGGACAAAGAAAGTAGCCCTGATGAGATTTACCGGATTGGGCCTGATCGCCCTGAGCGTGCTTGGCTCGGCCTTCCTATTCGCTGGATTGCCCACCACCCCGGACACCTTAGCGCTGACCAGTCAATGGATCGGCACCGTTGCGTTGATCCTAATGGCATGGGCGCAGATCATGGCGACACGCTTGCCGGGAGTTGAGGCAATGTTCGGCCCGCTCGACCGTGTTTATGTGTTGCACAAATGGTCGGGCATCACCGCAATGGCCGCGATGCTGATCCATGACACCGTCGATGCCGATATTCGGGGGATCGATGGCGGTCTGCTTGCCGATTTCGGTGAAACGTTGGGGGAGGTCAGCCTTTACGGTCTGCTAATCCTCGCAGTGATTTCTGTCGCGACCTTCATCCCGTACCATCTGTGGAAGTGGACCCACAAAGCTATGGGCGCGTTCTTTATTGCGGGCTCTGTCCACGCATTCTTGATCCCCAAGCCGTTTGGAATGACCGACCCGCTTGGCTGGTATATATATGCCGTTTGCGGCCTCGGTGCGTTGGCATATCTCTATACGCTTTTGCCCGAAACCATGCGCCCAGCCCACCGCTACACAGTGGCAGCAATCACCCAGACGGGCGGCGCGACCGAGGTAACACTCGCGCCCGCAAATCGCGGCGTGCGCCACCAGCCGGGACAGTTCGCGGTGCTGAGATTTCCGCAGGCGGGCGGCTTGGAAGGCCACCCATTTACCCTAAGTGCGGCAGCGCGCGACGACGGCCAGATCAGCGTCACCATCAAGTCGCTGGGCGATCACACGCGGCGGATGACTAAGGCGTTGGACGTCTGGCAGGACGCGATTGTTCAAGGTCCGTTCGGACGCTTTACCATCCCCAAAGGCAAGCGCCCGCAGGTTTGGATCGCGGGCGGTATTGGGATCACGCCGTTTGTGTCTTGGGCTGAGGCTTTGCCCAAGCAGGGCGCGGACTGCCACCTGATCTACTGCGTTCGTGCCCGCAGTCAGGCCCCGCACCTTACGCGGATCGAGGCTTTGGCAGCGTCCAACCCACGCCTGCACGTGCACCTAGTCGATACATCTCAGGGCCCGCGCCTAACGTCTGAGATGGTAGCCAATATCGCGGGTGAGGATCTACTGGCCGAAGCCAATGTCGCCTATTGCGGGCCGACAGGTTTGCGCGACGCCCTGCGCATTGGCCTCAGAACCTACGGCGTCTCCGCGCGGCGGTTCCACTTCGAGGCATTCGAGTTCCGCACCGGCGTTGGCCTTGAGGCCTTGGCGCTTTGGGTTGGCAAACGCGCATGGGCGCAGGTGCCGAAACTGACCGGGCGCCCCGGCTGATGGCTTGAACCTTGCGACGCCCTGCCCCATGACGGCCCGGGCGCTGCTTTATATAACGGTGCCAAATCGCAAAACCGTAGGATTTGACCTCGAATGACCACGCTCGTTTTTGGCCACAAGGCCCCCGACACCGACAGCACAGGCTCGGCTCTGATTTGGGCATGGTATCTGTCGCACACCGGCACACCCGCCGAGGCGCGCTTGCTGGGCACACCGAACACCGAGGCCGCGTTTGTCCTTAAGCGTTGGGGCTTTGAGCAACCTGCGATCATTGCGGACGTGGACGCGGACCAGCCTGTTGTTATCGTGGACACGAATAACCCGGCGGAACTACCGCCCTCGATCAACAGCGCCGATATTCGTCAGATCATCGACCACCACAAACTGGTCGGCGGGCTGGAGACCAAGGGCCCGATCGACATTACCGTGCGCCCCGTCGCCTGCACCGCCACGATCATGCATGATCTGATGGGCGAGCACGCAGCGCACATGCCTGAAAACATCAAAGGCGCGATGCTGTCGTGCATCTTGTCGGACACGCTTGAGTTCCGCTCGCCGACCACAACGGATGTGGACAAAGCGGTGGCCGAGGCGCTGGCGGCAGATCTGGGTCTGTCGATCCCTGACTATGCGGCTGAGTTGTTTGCGGCCAAATCGGACGTATCGGCCTTTTCGGACGCCGAGTTACTGCGCATGGACTCGAAAGAATACGAGGTTGAGGGCACCAAATTCCGCATCTCGGTTCTGGAAACCACAGCGCCGTCCATTCCGCTGGATCGCAAGGTCAGCTTGATGGAAACAATGACCACGGTTGCCTCGGAAGACGGCGTTGATCAGGTGCTGTTGTTCGTTGTGGATATCATCAAGGAAGAAGCGACCCTGCTGATCCCGAACGATCTGGTGAAGACGCTGGCGGAAAAGAGCTTTGGCGCAACGGTAACAGGCGACGCGGTTGTGCTGCCCGGCATCATGAGCCGCAAAAAGCAGATCATTCCGCATCTGAAACTCTGAGCTGAGGTTAGACCCATGCAAATCATCGAACGGCTCGATCAGGTCGCGGCCAATTACGACGCCTTGTTCGTTGATCTGTGGGGCTGCCTGCACAACGGCATCACTGCCTACCCCGACGCGGTAGAAGCCTTGCGCAATTACCGCGCGGGCGGCGGTGTGGTCTGTCTTGTCACGAACTCACCCAAACCCCGCGCGGGCGTTGTGAAACAATTGGCGCGCATGGATGTGCCCGAGGATTGCTGGGATACCATTGCGACCTCCGGCGATTCCGCGCGCTCGGCGATGTTTGCGGGTCTGGTGGGCGAGAAGGTCTGGTTTATTGGCGAGCCGCGCGATCAGGTGTTTTTTGAGCGGATGGGGCTTATGGCGGGCGCCGCCCAGATCGCGCAAGTGCCGCTGGAACAGGCCGAAGGCATCGTTTGCACGGGGCCTTTTGATGGGTTCGCCGATCCGTCCGTGCTGCGCCCGCAACTGCTTATGGCCAAGCAAATGGGGCTGAAACTTCTATGCGCGAACCCCGATATCATCGTGGACCGGGGCGAAAGCCGTGAATGGTGCGCAGGCGCTGTTGCGGAACTTTATACCGAGATGGGCGGCGAGAGCCTCTATTTCGGCAAGCCGCATCCGCCGATCTATGATCTTGCAAGACGCCGGGTGGCCGAGCTTGGCAAAGCCCCCGAGGCCAGCCGCATCTTGGCGATTGGCGATGGAATTACCACAGATATTCAAGGCGCTATGGGCGAGGACTTCGATTCGCTGTTTATCACAGGCGGCTTGGCGGCGGCAGAGACGCAAACCGGGACGCAGCCTGACCCAGCGAAGCTGGACGCCTATCTGGCAGGCAAGATGATCGCGCCGACATTCGCCATCGGATTTCTTCGCTAGGTAATAAAATTACAATATTACCCCCACAAATCGTCGCAATCTTGCTTTAACGTTTGCGCGCCGTCTCGTTTGTACCGTAAGAAACGGCAACAGATTCTCGGAGGGCCTGAAGTGTTGGACAAGCAACAAAGCGACCAGCGCGGCACGATTTGCATCGAAGATATCGAGATTGGCATGACCCGCTCGCTCGCCAAGGTCGTCACTGACCGCGATATCGAGCTATTTGCCGAGATATCCACCGACTATAATCCGGTACATCTGGACGATGACTACGCCCGCGACACCATTTTTGAGGGGCGCATTGCGCACGGAATGCTGACCGCCGGGCTGATTTCAGCTGTGATTGGCGAGCAGTTGCCGGGCCATGGCACGGTCTATCTGGGTCAAACCCTGAAGTTTCTTGCGCCTGTGCGCCCTGGTGACTTGGTAAATGCCGAAGTGACCGTGACCGAGATCGATCATTCGCGACGTCGCGTGAAGCTGGACACGGTCTGTAAGATCGACGGCAAACCGGTGCTGAAAGGCGATGCGGTTGTGCTGGCCCCTAGCCGCAAATTCGACTGACAGAACCCTCGCCCCTCTTGCACCTGCCCGCCTGCGCCGCTACGCCGCTGCCCATGCGGATTGTGCGTGACAGAACCTTCGTGGACCCGGCCGACAAAGGCGCGAGCGTCGCCATCGGTAACTTCGATGGCGTTCATCTGGGCCACCAAGCGGTGATCGATATGGCGCGCTCGGCTGCCCCCGACGCGCCGCTGGGCCTGATGACTTTCACACCGCACCCGCGTGAGTATTTCCAGCCCGACACCCAGCCCTTTCGGCTGATGTCATCGGACGCACGGGCGAACCGCCTCGAAAAACTCGGCGTCGATATCTTGTATGATCTGGCCTTCAACGCGAACCTCTCGGGCCTGAGCGCTGAGGCCTTTGCCAAAGATGTAATCGTTGACCAATTGGGCCTCGCCCATGTCGTGGTCGGGGCGGATTTCTGCTTTGGCCGAGGCCGGTCCGGCAACGCGAATATGCTGGCACAGATGGGCGCACAGATGGGCTTTGGCGTCACGATTGCACCCTTGCTGGAATCCGCAGGTACGCGCGTGTCGTCCACCGCGATCCGCATTGCATTGACCGAAGGCCGTGCCAGTGACGCCGCCGCGATGCTGGGCCATTGGCACCGTATCGAAGGCCCGGTGATCCACGGCGAGCAGCGCGGCCGCGATTTGGGCTATCCGACTGCGAACATGTCTATCGAAGGCCTGCATCCGCCACGATTTGGCGTCTATGCGGTGCTTGTTGATGTGCTCGATGGCCCTCATGCGGGCAGCTACCGGGGCGCTTCAAGCCTTGGGGTGCGTCCGATGTTTGGCGAAAATACCGCAAATCTGGAGACGTTTTTGTTTGATTTTAAAGGCGATCTCTATGGCGCAACCCTGTCAGTTGCCTTGGTCGAATTCCTGCGCGGCGAGGAAAAGTTCGACGGGCTCGACGCGCTGATCACGCAGATGGAAGCAGATTGCACCCGCGCGCGCCACATCCTGAGTGCGCTATGACCGACCCGATTGACCGCAAAGGCCTACGCGACCGCTATTGGGAAACCGTGCCGCTTAACAAGATGAATCCTAAGGAATGGGAAGCGCTGTGTGATGGCTGTGGCAAGTGCTGCCTTCTGAAGCTGGAAGATGACGAGACGCAGGAGATAGCCTTTACCCGCGTGTCTTGCCGCCTGCTCGACACCCAAGCTTGCAAATGCGGCCAGTATGAAATCCGCAAAACCTTCGTGCCCGATTGCGTCGTGCTGACGCCGGACACCTTGAAGGACATCGCCTATTGGATGCCGCAAACCTGCGCCTACCGCTTGCTGCATGAAGGCAAACAATTGCACTACTGGCACCCACTTGTGTCCGGTGATCCAGACAGCGTCCACAAGGCGGGCGCGTCGGTGCAAGGCTGGGCGATCCCGGAATTTGAGGTCGATGAAGAAGACCTGGAAGAGTATTTGCTGGAGGACGACTGATGTTTTTCGCCTCAGACAACACGGGCCCGGTCCACCCGAAAGTGATGGACGCGCTGGCCCTCGCGAATGAAGGCTACGCCTCGCCCTACGGCACTGATGATCTGATGGACGCAGTAACCAAGCGCGTGCGCGAGGTGTTTGAAGCGCCAAACGCAGCGGTGCATTTGGTGGCGACGGGCACAGCGGCCAATTCGCTGTTGCTGGCGACGATGATGCCGCCTTGGGGCACCGCATTTTGTACGGATGTCGCCCATATCCACGAGGACGAATGCAACGCGCCGGAGTTCTATTCCGGTGGGGGCAAGCTGAGCCTTGTGCCTTCGGTTGGCGGTAAAATGACGCCCGAGGATTTGCGCGCTCGGATCGAGATGGAAGGCAATCGCGGGGTCCACGGCCCGTCGCGTGGCCCAGTATCGATCACGCAAGTCACGGAGAAGGGCTCGGTCTACACATTGGACGAGCTGCGCGCGCTGACCTCGGTGGCGCAGAGTTTTGGGCTTCCGGTGCAACTGGACGGAGCGCGGTTCACCAATGCTCTGGTCGCTTTGGGCAGCACCCCGGCACAGATGACGTGGAAATCGGGAATCGATGCAGTCAGTTTTGGCGGCACCAAGAACGGTCTGATGGCGGTCGAGGCCGCGATCCTGTTCAACCCGGAGAAGTCGCTTGAGTTTGAGTTGCGGCGCAAGCGTGGAGCGCATCTGTTTTCCAAGCACCGCTATCTGAGCGCGCAAATGCTGGCCTATCTGACCGATGATCTGTGGCTGGAGATGGCGCGTGCGGCGAATGCCAAAGGCGCTCGGTTGCGCGACGCGCTATTGGCGGCAGGGGGCGTGCTGTCTGCGCCTGCCGAGGCGAACATGATCTTTGCAAGCTGGCCCCGCGCCGCACACCGCCGCCTGCACGACGCAGGCGCTGCCTATAACATCGTGGACGATCAAGACCCGATGGACGGCCCGGACGACACGCCGATCCTTGCACGCCTCGTCACGAACTGGGCCACCACGGACGCCGACATCGATACGTTTATTGCGGTATTGAGAGGTTAATAACCTCGGTTGCCAACGCCTTGGCATGGGTCACCGGGATCATATGGCTGGCGCCCGCGATAATGACGCGCCGCGCATCCGGGATGCGACCCGCCAACGCGTCATGGATGGCGGAAATCACCCTGGGCGAGGAGCTGCCTTCGACAAGCAGCGTCGGACATGCGAGCTTCTCCAACCCGCCCTCGGCCAATAACTGGCTTCGATCTTGAAAAAGCGACGGGGTGCTGGCGGCGATGAACGGCATACGCTCGATCATATAAGCGCGTTGCGGCGACGCAATGTGGTGCCACGGCGTCCCCTCCCCCCAATCGGCTACAAAAGCGCGGGCGGCAGAGTCCCAATTACCATGTGCCATTGCGGTCGCCTGTGGCTCGGTCGCAGTCTTATAGGCATTGAGCGCGTGAGGTGCTGCGGCAGCAAAAAGCACAGGCTCGACCAACACAAGCCGACTGACGGGCAGACCAGCCAGCGCGAGGCGCAGGGCGAGCGTTGCACCAAAGCTGTGGCCTATGACCTCGACGTCCTGCGCGCCGATCCGGTCCATCAGGGCAGCCAACATCTCAAAGCACTGGTCATGGATATCGCGCTCGGGGTCCATTGGCCCGCTGCGCCCATGCCCCGGCAGATCAGGGGCCACAAGATGGCGTGCGGTCAAGCGCGGTGTCAGCCCCGCCCACATGCCCGAATGCGACAACGCCGAATGGATCAGAAGGCTAACCGCCCCCCGACCCGTTTCGCGCCAGTGGCACGCGGTACCGCCAAGCACCGCTTCGGGCATTACAGCTTGCCTTGCAGGGTCAGATCGAGATCTTCGAGCTTGTCTTGCCCCCAGAACCGCTGATCGTCTTCGGTGATATAGAACGGCGCGCCGAACACACCTCGCGCGACCGCTTCCTCCAAATTCGCAGTGTAGCTTTCCGCCCCTTCAAGCAGACCGCTTTCAGTCAGGCCTGCGTCAAACCCGGCCTCGACCAGAGCCTCAGCAATCACGTCGGTCTCAGCGATGTTTTTCTCGTCGGCCCAGCAGCGGCGACCGATTCCATGGACGAGCGCTTCAAGGTTCCCGCCCGACCCATTGGCCACTGCATTCTGCGCCGCAATGATTGCGTAGGATGCAGGCGCAGGGTTTGTGGGCCAAAACATTGGTTTCAGGTTAAGAGGCAGACCCACTTTCTTGGCAGCCCGCTCAAGATCTTGCAGCCGGTAGGCTTGGCGGTTGGGATGGCGATCTTTTGGGGGGATCCCCCCTGTTCGTCCGAATAATCCCATAATATCAAGCGGTTTGTAGACCACTTCGAGGCCATGACGTGCCGCGATATCGGTCAAACGTGTCCCGGCCAAATATGTAAAAGGTGAAATAGTAGCAAAGAAATAGTCGAGTTTTGGCACCTGTGGCCCTCCTGCCCTCGTCGGTTACGCTCAAGCGCTCCGCGTCTAGGCAAGACCGTATGCCAGTGCTAAGCGGTGTCAACGGTGCGAAGGCCTTTCGGGGGGTTGGTTTTAGCACCTTGTGACATGAATCCACAGGACGCTGCCGCACATGCCTGCACAGATCGAACCCAAACTCATTTCTGGAAACGCAAACCTACCGATGGCTAAGGCCATTGCGCGGCGCATGACGATGCATCGAGGGATGCAAGTGGGCCTTGTTGACGCCCGCGTCGAGCGGTTCAACGATGGCGAGATTTTCGTCGAGGTCTACGAGAACGTGCGCGGTGAGGATATGTTTATTATCCAGCCAACCTCGAACCCGGCCAATGACAACTTGATGGAATTGCTGATTATCTCGGACGCGCTGCGCCGCTCATCGGCTGCGCGCATCACCGCGATCATCCCCTATTTCGGCTATGCCCGTCAGGACCGTCGCACCAAGGCGCGGACACCGATCACTGCCAAGCTGGTTGCCAATATGATGGTCGAGGCCGGGATTGAGCGTATCCTGACAATGGACCTGCATGCCGCGCAAATTCAGGGCTTCTTCGATATTCCGGTCGATAACCTCTATGCCTCGCCGGTGTTCGCGCTGGACGCGCTGCACCACTTCAAGGGCTCAAAGGACAAAGTCACCGTCGTAAGCCCCGATGTGGGTGGCGTGGCGCGTGCGCGTGATTTGGCGCAGCGCATTGGCGCGGGCCTTGCGATTGTTGATAAGCGCCGGTCCAAGCCCGGTGAGATCGCTGAGATGACGGTGATTGGCGACGTACAAGGCCAGACCTGCCTGATCGTGGACGACATTTGCGACACCGCTGGCACGCTGTGCAAAGCGGCTGACTTGCTGGTCGAAAAGGGTGCCACGGAAGTGCATTCCTACATCACCCACGGTGTGCTCAGCGGCCCAGCCGTAGAGCGGATTGAGGCTTCCAGAATGAAGCAACTGGTGATCACAGACTCGATTGCGGCGACCCCTGCGGTGAAGGCCTGCTCGAAAATCCGCATCGTGCCGACGGCCCCGGTGTTTGCGCAAGCAATCTTGAATGTGTGGAATGGTACCTCGGTCAGTTCCCTGTTCGACCAAGAGACGCTGATGCCGATCTATGAGGGCATGTATAGCGTCTAGGGGATGTCCCAATCGCCATCATGGGGCATCTCGCCAATCGACGTCCAAATTGCGCGAGCGCGCGCGATGCGAGTATCGCCCCAAGTGCGAAACACCAGATTGAAGCCCTCGCGTGTTACGTCTTCGGCGCGGATATCGGCGCGGGCATTTGTCTGGCTGTCGAGGTCCCACATGGAAAGCGCGGCCTGTACCACGGGCGGTGATTTGTAGACTTCGGAGAAGACGACTGGATGTGCGGCGTGGCGCGCGCCATCAGCCGCCCACATCTCGCCATCATCCTCGAAGTCCGAAAACAACAGGATTTCCCCTTGGTCGATACCGATCAAATGGTTTTGAAGCTTTTTCATCAAGCCGTCCGTTGTTGCCCATTAGCAAATTAGACCGACAAACGCGTGTTTTGCAAAAGAAAACCCCGGCGCGAAGGCCGGGGTCATCAAAAATTTTGCATTTGCGCCTGAGATTAGCTGGCGCTGCTCAGCCCGATCTGCTCGCCCATCGCAATCATGTCAGCCAACGCCTTTGCGGCGCCGTCAAGCGCCTCAGGGGTCGCGGCCTCATGTGCGCTGCGGGCCTCGGCCAGAAGTTGGTCGAGGATCGCTTGCGTCATGTCCGACTTGGCATAAGCGCGCTCGGCCAGAACCGTGGCATTGCCGCCACCGATTTCGGCGAACCCGCCGGTGACGACATAATCAGCAGCCCCACCGGGACCGGAGACCGACAAAACGCCGGGGCGCAATGTCGTGATCGTCGGCGCGTGGTCCGGCATCGCAGTCATATCACCATCTGCGCCAGGGATTTGCACCTCGGACACTTCAAGCGAGGCCAACCGCCGCTCGGGCGAGACCAGATCGAATTGCATCGTATCGGCCATGTGCTTACCCTCCTTAGGCTGCGTCGGCGGCCATGCGCTCGGCTTTGGCGATGACGTCTTCAATGTCACCCACCATGTAGAACGCACCTTCGGGAAGGTGGTCATACTCGCCCGCAACAACGGCCTTGAACGACGCGATGGTCTTCTCAAGTGGAACCTGAACACCGTCAGAGCCGGTGAACACTTTCGCCACGTCGAATGGCTGGGACAAGAAACGCTCCAGCTTACGCGCACGGGCAACGGCCACTTTATCGTCTTCCGACAGCTCGTCCATTCCCAGGATCGCGATGATGTCTTGCAGCGACTTGTAGCGCTGAAGCACCTGCTGGACGTCAGTTGCGACCTTGTAATGCTCGTCGCCGATGATCAGTGGATCAAGCAAACGCGAGGTGGAACCAAGCGGGTCCACAGCCGGGTAGATACCCTTTTCCGAGATCGAACGGTCCAGAACAGTCGTCGCATCGAGGTGCGCAAACGATGTCGCCGGTGCCGGGTCGGTCAGGTCGTCCGCAGGCACGTAGACCGCCTGAACGGAAGTGATCGAGCCAGACTTGGTCGACGAAATACGTTCCTGCATCGCGCCCATGTCCGTGGCCAGCGTTGGCTGGTAGCCCACGGCAGACGGGATACGACCCAGAAGGGCCGACACTTCGGAGCCCGCTTGGGTAAAGCGGAAGATGTTGTCGACGAAGAACAGAACGTCGGCCCCGGATTCGTCACGGAACTGCTCGGCCAATGTCAGGCCAGTCAGCGCCACACGCATACGCGCTCCGGGAGGTTCGTTCATCTGGCCGTAGACCAGTGCGATCTTGGAGGATGGCAGATCATCGGGAACGATAACGTTAGACTCGATCATCTCGTGATACAGGTCGTTACCTTCACGGGTCCGCTCACCAACGCCCGCAAACACCGACAAACCGGAGTGCACTTTGGCGATGTTGTTGATCAGTTCCATGATCAGAACCGTCTTGCCAACACCCGCACCGCCGAAGAGGCCGATTTTGCCGCCTTTGGTGTAGGGGGCCAGAAGGTCGATAACCTTGATGCCGGTCTCGAGGATTTCCATCGCGGTGGACTGCTGGTCGAACGCAGGCGCGTCGCCGTGAATAGCGCGCTTTGCAGCCGAGTTCACGGGGCCCTTTTCGTCAACCGGATCGCCGGTCACGTTAATGATGCGCCCGAGCGTCTCGATACCAACAGGCACCAAAATCTGGTTGCCCGTATCGGCCACAGGCTGTCCACGGACCAAACCTTCGGTCGCGTCCATTGCGATGGTGCGCACAGTGTTCTCGCCAAGGTGCTGCGCAACCTCAAGAACGAGCGGCTTGCCGTTGTTCTCGGTGGTCAGCGCATTCAGGATTGCCGGTAGGTCATCCTCGAATTGCACGTCAACAACGGCGCCGATCACCTGGGTGATTTTGCCTTTTGCATTAGCCATTTGGTGTCTCCGGTTCCGTTAGAGCGCTTCCGCGCCCGAAATAATTTCGATCAGCTCGTTGGTGATCACAGCCTGACGCGAGCGGTTATACTGGATCGTCAGTTTATCAATCATATCGCCCGCGTTGCGCGTGGCGTTATCCATAGCCGACATCCGTGCGCCCTGCTCGGACGCCGCATTTTCCAGCAATGCTGCGAAGATTTGCGTAGCAACACCGCGCGGCAGCAGGTCGGCCAAGATGGCCTCTTCGCTGGGCTCGTAGTCGTAAATCGTGCTGGCCTCAGCTGCATCGTCGAACTTCGCGGGAATAACCTGCAAAGCGGTCGGGTGCTGGGTGACCACATTCTCAAACCGTGAGAAGAAGATCGTCGCTACGTCAAAATCGCCCGCATCAAAGCGGCCTAGAACGTCGGCTGCAATATCACGTGCGTTCTCGTAGCCCACGCGCTTGACCTCGGTCAGGTCAACATGGCCTACGAAATAGGTGCTGAAGTCGCGCTTGATAGCGTCACGACCTTTCTTGCCAACCGTGACGATCTTGACCGTCTTACCTTGGGCCAGCAAATCAGCCGCATGCGCCTTGGCAAGCTTGGAGATGTTGCTGTTAAAGCCACCGCACAACCCGCGCTCGGCGGTCATAACAACCAGCAGATGCACTTGATCGCTGCCGGTACCCGACAACAATTTCGGCGCACTATCGGACCCGCCTGCCGCAGACGCCAACCCACCCAAAACGGCATTGAACCGTTCTGTGTAAGGGCGAGACGCCTCAGCCGCTTCTTGGGCCCGCCGCAGTTTTGCGGCGGCCACCATTTGCATAGCCTTAGTGATCTTGCGGGTCGATTTGACCGACGCGATCCTGTTTTTCAGAACCTTGAGGTTAGGCATTATCCAGCCCCCTTAGGCGAAATCAGCGGCGAATTCGTCGAGCGCGGCTTTGACTTTATCGGCCAACTCGCCCTTCACCTTACGGTCATTGTTAGTGATGTCGTCGAGCAGCTCTTGGTGCTTGCCGCGCAGATGCGCCAACATTGCAGCCTCAAACCGGGACACATCTTTCACAGCGACCTTGTCGAGAAAACCGTTTGTGCCTGCAAAGATCACGCAGACAATCTCGGCGTTGCTCAGCGGCGAATACTGGGCCTGCTTCATCAACTCGGTAAGACGCGCGCCACGGGCCAGCAACTGCTGGGTCGCCGCATCAAGGTCGGAACCGAACTGCGCAAACGCAGCCATCTCGCGGTACTGAGCGAGCGACAGCTTCACCGGACCTGCAACCGAGGACATTGCCTTGGTTTGGGCCGAGGAGCCAACGCGCGACACCGACAAACCGGTGTTCACCGCAGGACGAATGCCCTGGTAGAACAATTCGGTTTCAAGGAAGATCTGGCCATCGGTGATCGAGATCACGTTTGTTGGGATAAACGCGGATACGTCGCCACCTTGCGTCTCGATGATTGGCAATGCCGTCAGCGAGCCCGAACCGTTGTCTTCGTTCAGCTTCGCAGACCGCTCAAGCAGGCGAGAGTGCAGATAGAAAACGTCGCCGGGATAGGCTTCGCGACCCGGAGGGCGACGCAGCAACAACGACATCTGGCGGTAGGACACAGCCTGCTTGGACAGGTCATCATAGATGATCAGCGCATGCTTGCCGTTGTCACGGAAATACTCGGCCATGGCAGTCGCCGCATAGGGTGCGAGGAACTGCAAAGGTGCCGGATCAGAGGCGGTCGCGGCAACAACGATAGTGTATTCAATCGCGCCAGACTCTTCGAGCTTCTTGACCAACTGCGCCACAGTCGAACGTTTCTGCCCGATAGCAACATAGATGCAATAAAGCTTCTTGGTGTCGTCGTCGCCGGCCAGATCGTTGTAGGATTTCTGGTTCAGGATCGTGTCGAGCGCCACAGCCGTTTTACCGGTCTGACGGTCGCCAATGATCAGCTCACGCTGGCCACGACCGATTGGGATCATCGCGTCCACGGACTTGAGGCCTGTCGCCATCGGCTCGTGTACCGATTTGCGCGGGATAATGCCCGGCGCTTTCACGTCGGCCACGCGGCGCTCGGAGGAGTCGAGCGCGCCCTTGCCGTCAATCGGGTTACCCAGACCGTCCACAACGCGACCCAGCAGACCGAGGCCCGCAGGCACGTCCACGATGGAGTTGGTGCGCTTGACGGTATCGCCTTCTTTGATGTCGCGGTCGGAACCGAAGATCACGATGCCGACGTTGTCAGCTTCGAGGTTCAGCGCCATGCCCCGGATGTTGCCCGGAAACTCGACCATTTCACCGGCCTGGACGTTGTCCAACCCGTGAACGCGCGCAATGCCGTCACCGACACTTAGCACGCGGCCAACTTCGGAGACTTCAGCGTCTTGGCCAAAGTTTGTGATCTGCTCCTTGAGGATCGCAGAGATTTCGGCTGCTTGGAGTGCCATTATCCGACCTCTTTCATGGTATTCTGAAGGGAGTTGAGCTTGGCGCGGATCGAGGTATCGATCATACGCGAGCCCACTTTTACGACAAGACCGCCGATGAGGTTTTCATCAACGGTCATATTGATCTTCACATCCTTTCCAACCAACTTGGTCAGAACCTCTGCGAGGGATTTCTGTTGGGCGGCGGTCAGCTTGGAAGCTGCCGTGACATTTGCGGTCACTTCGCCCTTATCCTCAGCAATTAGCGCGCGTAGGGCGGCCAGCAACTGAGGGATCACAAACAGACGGCGCTTGGTGGCCATCAGCTGCAATGTATTTGCGGTGATTGGACCAAGGCCCATGGCGGACGACAACGCGCCCATCGCCTTGAGCTGATCGTCGCGGCTGTAGACCGGCGATGAGATCAGGTCGCGCAGCTCGGGGCTTTTCCCAAGCGCTGCGGAGAGCACATCAAGGTCGCTTTCCAGCGCCGCAACGGCCTTAGATTCTTTGGCAAGCTCGAACACGGCTGTCGCATATCGATGCGCGATACCGGTTGAGATCGAAACTGGTTCTGACACGTCCACCCTTTCGACAATTTAGCCTACGCGCCGCGTCATATGACTTTACGGTAGGCCGCACACAGTTAGGGGCAACTTTACGTTACCCGTCCAACTTCCGGCGGGGTGTAGCAGACGGGTTTTCAGCCCGCAACACCGCAGAACACTGGCTTGATGGTATCGATGGCGAATAAACTAAGACAATTGCTGCACCGCGGCTAAATCCGCGACGTTATGGCGCTTAGATGGGCTTGGGCTCAGACACACCTTCGAGAATCCTTAGTGGATTGCGCACTTTGTCCGCCAGCCCCGGTCGGATCGGTCTGTGGACCTGCTTGGATGCCTCTACCAAAAACACGCCCCCAGACATTACCGGCGACACGGTGTGACCGATGTTTTCGCAAATCGTGCTCGATTTCAGCCAGAATCGGTGCCGCGATGGTGGCATATACAGCGCACTGCGGCGGCGCTCGGGCACAAAAGCATGGCGTTTAATCTGCGCATCAAGCTGGCTTTGGCTGTAGGGACGACCAAATCCAAACGGCGTGCCGTCGCGCCGCGCCCACAACCCTGCCCTATTTGGCACGATGAACAGCGCCCGACCGCCGGGGGCAAGCACGCGCTGCGCCTCCTCGAGTACGGCTGACGGATGCTCGGACGTCTCAAGCCCGTGCAGACAGATCAGGCGGTCCACTGATCCGGTCTCGAGCGGCCAGAGCGTTTCTTCGCACAGAAGGCTGACATTCGGCGCACCCGCAGGCCAATGCATCACGCCCTGCGGCCCCGGCATCAGTCCAATGACCCGGCGCGCATCTTTCAGGTAGGGGCGCAAAAGCGGGACAGCAAAGCCAAAGCCCGCGACGGTTAATCCCTTGGCCTCGGGCCACAGCGACACCACTTGTTCGCGGATCGCATGCTGCGCCGCACGGCCAAGCCGCGTGCGATAATAGAATTGACGCAGATCTAGAACGTCCAAATGCATTGCATCGCCTTTCCGGCTGCGCGAGGCTTCCCCCCCAAGATAGTCACGCAAAGCGGAAAACAAAATGCCCCTGATCCTGCGCACCATTGCCTGCCTGAACGACAACTACGCATTCCTGCTCCATGACGATGTCACCGGTGCAACAGCCGTCATCGATGTGCCCGAGGTTGCGCCGATTGCCGCGGCCCTGAAATCCGAAGGTTGGAGCCTGTCGGATATCTGGATTACCCACCACCATGACGACCACATCCAAGGCGTCGATGCGTTGCGCAAGGCAACGGGCGCGAAAGTAACCGGGGCGGCGGCAGATGCGCGACGTTTGCCAGCGCTTGACCGCGCCGTGGACGATGGTGGCAGCTTCGATTTCGCAGGCGCGACGGTGCAGGTCATGGATGTCTCGGGCCACACTCTCGGTCACATTGCGTTTTATGTGGCAGGTGCAGGCGCCGTTTTCACCGCCGATAGCCTCATGGCGATGGGATGCGGACGGTTGTTTGAGGGTGACGCCCCGACGATGTGGGCCAGCTTGCAAAAACTCGCAGCTCTGCCAGCAAACACCACCGTGTGTTCTGGCCACGAGTACACAGCCGCCAATGCCCGTTTCGCGCTGAGCGTCGATCGCGACAACGCCGCGCTGAAAGCTCGGGCTGACGCGATTACAGCCGCGCGCGCCGTGGGCGAGCCGACCGTGCCGTCAACTCTGAGCCTTGAACGCAGCACCAATCCGTTCCTGCGCTGTGCGGACCCAGACATGGCCGCAGGGGTCGGGATGACGGGGGCCGCTCCGGTGGATGTTTTCGCCGAAGTGCGCGCCCGCAAAGATCGGTTTTGATCCCAAGGGTGCCGCTCCGGATTTTTTGATGCCAAATTCGTGGTCATTTCCCCAACAAATCGGAAGATCACGTATAAATTCTGAAAAAAGCCTTGAAGGTCGGCAAAGAAAGCCGAAGTCTAAACCAGACGGGACGGGTAGTTCCGGGCATTTGCCCACCCCGACCCCAGCAAAGGAGCATCCGGGTGCCTTCATTTTCGACGACCCTCGAGCACGCCATTCATTCCGCTCTGGCCCACGCAAACGCGCGCCGCCACGAGCTGGCCACGCTGGAGCATCTGCTGCTGGCGCTTATCGAAGAGCCCGACGCAGCTAAGGTCATGCAGGCCTGCAACGTCGATCTCGACGTGCTGCGCCAAACGCTTGATGCGTTCATCGACGACGATCTTTCCACACTAGAGACGGATGTGGAGGGCAATGAGGCCGTTCCAACAGCCGCCTTCCAGCGTGTTATTCAACGCGCCGCCATTCATGTCCAATCATCGGGCCGCAATGAGGTGACAGGCGCGAATGTGCTGGTCGCAATCTTTGCCGAGCGTGAAAGCAACGCCGCCTACTTCCTGCAAGAACAGGATATGACACGCTATGATGCGGTGAATTTCATTGCCCACGGCGTGGCAAAGAACCCAAGCTTTGGTGAAGATCGCTCGATCTCGGGCGCGTCTGATCTGGAAGAAGAAGCCTCGCAAACCCGCTCCGCCGGGGAAGGCGACGCTAAGGAATCCGCGCTCGACAAATACTGCGTTGATCTGAACGATAAGGCCCGCAAAGGCGAGGTTGATCCGCTGATCGGGCGTGATCATGAGGTTGAGCGCTGCATTCAGGTGCTCTGCCGCCGCCGCAAGAATAACCCGCTTCTGGTGGGTGATCCGGGCGTTGGTAAAACTGCGATTGCTGAGGGTCTTGCGCGCAAAATCGTCGATGGCGAAACGCCTGAGGTGCTTGAAAACGCAACCATCTATTCGCTCGATATGGGCGCACTTCTGGCAGGCACTCGCTACCGGGGTGACTTTGAGGAACGCTTGAAGGCCGTGATGACGGAGATGGAAGATCATCCCGACGCGGTGCTGTTCATCGACGAAATTCACACCGTCATTGGCGCTGGCGCGACCTCAGGCGGCGCGATGGACGCGTCCAACCTTCTCAAGCCTGCACTTCAGGGCGGCAAGCTGCGCTGTATGGGATCGACCACTTACAAAGAATTCCGTCAGCACTTCGAGAAGGACCGCGCGCTTGCACGGCGCTTCCAGAAGATCGACGTGAACGAGCCTTCGGTTGAAGACACGGTGAAAATCCTCAAGGGCCTCAAGCCCTATTTTGAAGAGCACCACCACATCAAATACACTGCCGAAGCGATCAAGACGGCGGTGGAGCTTTCTGCGCGCTACATCAACGACCGCAAGCTGCCCGACAAGGCCATCGACGTGATCGACGAGGCAGGTGCAGCGCAGCATCTGGGTGTCGAATCCAAGCGTCGCAAGACAATCGGGACCAAAGAGATCGAGGCGGTCGTCGCAAAGATTGCGCGCATCCCGTCGAAAACCGTGTCGAAGAACGACGCGGAAGTGCTGCGGGATCTCGAAAAATCCCTCAAGCGCGTGGTCTTTGGTCAAGACAATGCCATCGTGGCGCTATCGTCGGCAATCAAGCTCAGCCGCGCGGGTCTGCGCGAACCTGAGAAGCCCATTGGCAACTACTTGTTTGCGGGTCCAACAGGCGTCGGCAAAACCGAAGTCGCAAAGCAACTGGCAGACACGCTGGGTGTGGAATTGCTGCGGTTTGACATGTCTGAGTACATGGAAAAGCACGCAGTTTCGCGTTTGATCGGGGCCCCTCCCGGCTATGTGGGCTTTGATCAGGGTGGTCTTCTGACCGACGGTGTGGACCAGCATCCGCATTGTGTGCTTCTGCTCGACGAGATCGAAAAAGCGCACCCCGATGTCTACAACATCCTGTTGCAAGTCATGGATCACGGCACGCTTACCGACCATAACGGGCGCACTGTCGATTTCCGCAACGTGATCTTGATCATGACCACAAACGCGGGGGCCTCCGATCAGGCGCGCGCACCGATGGGCTTTGGTCGCGACCGCCGTGAAGGCGAAGACACCGCCGCAATCGAGCGCACGTTCACGCCGGAGTTCCGCAACCGTCTGGATGCGGTCATCGCCTTCGCACCTTTGGGCAAAGACGTAATCTTGCAAGTGGTCGAGAAGTTCGTGCTGCAACTCGAAGCGCAACTGATGGACCGCAACGTGACCATCGAGCTGAGCACGCCTGCGGCGGCATGGCTGGGCGAGCGCGGCTATGACGAGAAGATGGGCGCACGCCCTTTGGGTCGCGTAATCCAAGAGCAGATCAAGAAGCCGCTGGCCGAAGAACTGCTATTTGGCAAGCTCGCCAAAGGCGGTTTCGTCAAGGTCGGCGTCAAGGATGGCAAGCTCGTTCTGGACATCCAATCGCCAGAGAAGATGCGGATTTCCGGGGATAAGCCACCGCTTTTGACGGCCGACTAATGCGCCTAGGCCTTTCGGCTGGAATGATCTATTCGCTCGCCTCGGTTGCCGGGGCGAGCGAATTTCGTTTGGAGATGCCGCTGGACTGCACGTTGGGCGATACCTGCTTCATCCAGCAATTCACTGACCGTGATCCTGGCCCCGGTGCGGCTGACTTCACCTGCGGGCCCCTCGTCTATGACGGGCATAAAGGGACCGACTTCGCGCTGCCCTCGCTGGCGGCCCTAGAGAACGGCGTCGATGTTCTGGCGGCTTCCACAGGCATCGTTAGCGGCGTGCGCGATGAGATGGCTGATATCTTAGTGGGCCAACCCGGCGCACCTGACTTGGACGGGCGCGATTGCGGCAATGGCTTGGTGATCAACCACGGTGATGGATGGGAGACGCAGTATTGCCATATGCGGCTCGGATCGCTGACCGTGCGGGCGGGCGAGCGCGTTGAGGCGGGCACTGTGCTCGGACAAGTCGGCCTTTCAGGTCGCACCGATTTTCCCCACCTGCATCTGTCGGTGCGCAAGAACGGCGCTGTTATTGATCCGTTTGCGCCCGAAGGCATAGATGGTTGCCAGATCGCTAGTGGTGACGCGCTTTGGGCCGACGACATTGCCTATACGCCCGGAGGTTGGGTCAGCGTCGGGTTTAGCCCTGATGTGCCGGACTTCGACGTGATCAAGGCTGGAACGGCTGAGGTGACGCTGGCTGGCAATCCCGGCGCGATGGTGCTTTGGGGCTACGGCTTCGGCATCCAGCGCGGCGATACGGTCCTGATAGAGATCGACGGCCCATCCGGCCCCTTCCACCAAGCGCGCCTGCCACTAGAGCGAACCCAAGCACAGATGTTTCGGGCAAGCGGGAAACGGCGGCCAAAGGCAGGGTGGGAGCCGGGTGTTTACATAGGGCGCATCACATTGCTACGCGACGGCGCAGTGATCTCAATGCGCGAGATCGCGGCAACCCTGCCCTAGCGTTGGGTTAATTTAAGCTCGATCCGGCGATTCTGTGACCGTGCTGCGGTGCTTGTTCCATCGGCAATCGGGCGATACTCGCCAAAGCCAGCCGCGGCCAAACGCTGCGGTGGAATGCCCGACTGGATCATGAACTGCACAACCGACAAGGCGCGACCTTGGCTGAGTTCCCAATTGTTCTCGTACTTTCCGCCGCCCCCGATGGGCACGTCATCGGTGTGACCATCCACGCGCAAGATCCAATCAATACCGTCGGGGACGTTAACCTCGATCTCGCGGATGGTGCTTGCAATGCGCGCAAGTTGCCCTTGCCCCGCGCCTGACAGATCGACGCCACCCGGTGGGAACAAGACGGACGACGAGAACACAAAGCGATCGCCAACAATGCGCACGCCCTCCTGCTCGGCGAGAATTTCACGCAAGCGACCGAAGAACTCTGAGCGGAAACTCTCAAGATTGAGGTTCTCGTCTTCCAGAAGCTGCGCGCGTGCCGCCTCTGCATCTGCGCGCGCACGCTGCTCAGCCGCGACTTGAGCGAGCGCTTGGTTCAACTGACTGCCGAGCGCTTGGATCTGCACCTGCGCGTCGCTGTCGCGGGTCTGTGCATCATCCAGCAAACCCTGCAACTGGCTGAGTTGTGCGCGCAGTACTTCGACCTGTTCGTTCAAAAGCGTCACGCTTCGGGCATCATCTGCGCCAATGGCCTCGACCGCTGACAACTCCGTCCGCGCTTGGGCGAGCAGCAGTTGCTGGCGTTCGACCTCTGACAGTTGCACGACAATTTCATTCTCGGCGGCCAGTCTGGCGACGAGGGCTGCAGACAACTTCGCGCGCAATTCCTCGGCACTCAGTGCATCGGCATCGCGGTCATTCAGAAGTGCTGCCAAACGCGCCTCCAACGCTGCGCGCTGCTCGGCTTCGGTTGCAATCTGTGCGTCCAATGCAGCGGCGCGCTCGGCCTCTGTCTGCAATTGGAGGTTTAAATCATCCGTCGCACTCAAGTCATCCAGAAGTGCTACCAACTGCGCCTCCAAAGCCGCGCGCTGCTGGGCTTCTGTCGTCAGTTGCGCGTTCAGTGCTGCCGTTCGTTCGGCCTCAGTTGTCAATTGCGCGTCTAGTGCTGCCGTTCGTTCGGCCTCTGTCGTCAATTGCGCGTCCAGTGCTGCCGTTCGCTCGGCCTCTGTTGTCAGTAGCGCGTCCAGTGCTGCCGTCCGTTCGGCCTCAGTTGTCAGTTCCGCGTCCAGTGCCGCCGTTCGCTCGGCCTCTGTCTGCAACTGTACGTTTAGGCCATCCTGCGCGAACAAGGCCGCTGCCAAGCGCGCATTCAGATCATCGCCTGCTGCATCTGCGGCCGCCAGCAAAGTCAGCGTTTCCTCGGCCTCGCGTCGGCGATCTTCCAGCGCGAGCGTCATCGCGGTCAACTCGTTACCAGCCTGTTCCAACCGCTGGCGCAGGGCTTCGGCGGCAGCCGCTTCCGCCAAGCGCGTACGTTCTTGGTCCGACAGCGCGGTCTCAGCATTGGCGAGTTGCAGGCGCAAAGCTTCGGCAGCAGCAGCTTCGGCCAAACGTGCGCGTTCTTCATCCGACAGGTCCACCTGCAACGCTTCGAGCTGTGCGGCCAAAGTCTGGCTTTCGGTGGACGTTGATTTTAGCCGCGCGGCTAAATCCGCCAAACTGGCCTCTGTCGTCTCGTTCTGAGTGCGCAAATCCGCGATCAACGCTTCAAACGCCTCGCGTTGCGCCGCAGCCAAGCGCGCGGCTTCTGCGGTCTCGTCCACCTCGGATCGGGCTTGGATGAGCGCCAGTTGCAACGCTTCACGCTGCGAAATTTCTTCAGCCAAAACCTCGTCAGATGATGCGACTTGAGCCTCAAGGTCATCTTGCTGGGTCAGCAACAAGGCGACTTGCTCTTCAAAGCTGGTCAGCCGTTCGATCTGCGATGCGATCTGGCTGTCGGCCTCGGACGCGCGTGCCTCCAGTGTTGCGATGATCCCGGCTTGAGCTTGGCTGACCCGACGTGCATCCGACAGCGATCCGGTCAAACGCTGGACATCCGTTTCAAGTGACGCGCTGCGGTCCTGGGCGACGTTCAGGGCGAGTGATAATGCGCTCAACTCCGCACTCAGCGAGACTAACTCAGTGTCTTGGTTCGAGATGGTTTCCGACAAGACTGCCTGCACCACCATGAAAATCGACAGCACGAACATCAGCACCAGCAGCAGCGCCGTCATCGCATCCACGAAGCCGGGCCAGATGTTGGAGTTGAACCGTTGTCCGCCGCGCCGCATCAGGGCCATGACCTAGCCCTTGTCGTCGCTGGGTGCGCCGCCAACGCGGCTTTGTTGCCGCAAAAGACGGTTCAGGCTGGACAACTCTCCGCGCAATTCGGCAACGGATTCCTGACGTCCGGCCGCCATCTCTTCCAAGATACGCAGAAGCTGTACGTCGATGGACCGCAAGCGCATCCGGCTTTCGGCGTCCACATTGTCGCCACCCGCACTTTGGCCGCGCATCGTCTCGATCAGGTTTTCTTGCCCTAAGGCCACACGCTCCAAGGCCGCAGCCATTGGCGCACCACCTTCGCTTCGGTCGATTTTCGAGGTTAATCGTTCGACCGACGAGGTGAGTGACATCAAGCGCTCGTCCATCATCGAACGGCTTTGGTCTGCTTGCACAAAGAGATTCTGTAACGTCTCCATCTGGTCGGCCATGTGGTCGAGAACTTGGGCGACCACCGCTGTGTCAAAGCTGCCACTTTCCGCCTCGCCGCTGGCAAAACCAACGCGCGTGATCGTGGACAGCCAGTCTTCCAGCTCGCGGTAAAAGCGGTTTTGGCCGTGACCTGCGAACAGCTCCAGAAGGCCCACAACCAGCGATCCAGCAAGACCCAGCAGGGACGACGAAAACGCCGTGCCCATGCCGCCAAGCTGCTCTTCAAGCCCGCCCATAAGACGCGCGAACACGTCAATGCCGCCCTCGCCTTCGCTGGGGGCCAATGACCGGATCGTCTCGACGACCGCAGGCACCGTTGTGGCGAGGCCGAAGAATGTACCCAAGAGGCCTAAGAAGATTAATAAATTGACGATATAGCGCGTAATATCGCGGGCCTCGTCAATCCGGGTCGCTACCGAATCGAGCAGCGAACGTGACGAGGTCGCCCCAATCTGGCTTGCAGCACTCCGCCCACCAAGCAGGGCCGCGAGCGACGCCAGCAATCTGGGTGCGCTGCCAACGTCGGTGCCGTCGGGCTGCGAAGTGAACCGCTCAATCCAGCGAACTGCCGAGATCAGTTGAAAAAGCTGGAAGAAACAGGTCAGCACACCGATCACGAAAACGCCCAAAATGAAGCCGTTTAGGTATAAATTCGACAGAATTACCGATTCGACCTGATCATAGATCACCCACCCGCCAGCGCCGGTCAGGCCCAAGACGATCAGCATCAGAAGGATCTGACGCGTGGGCAGCGCAAACTGCGGATTAGAGTCTTGGACGATACTATTGTCGGTCATTGCCGGCTTTCTCGCATCAGGCGGTTATCTCTTGCGCCGGACACTATGCAGCGCCGTTCAAAATGCCAATGGGAGACAACGTTTGGCGCGAATTCAGCGCTGCGCGTTGCCAATCTCCCGCACGCGGGTCGCCAGCCAGTCCAGATCGGGGTCGCTCAGGCCAATCTGCGCCAAATGATCCACCGTGTTAAACAGATATTCATCATTAGGACCACGCCCGCCCACAGCCATCGCGATGATCTTGGCTTGGGTTTCGAGATCGAGCCCGCTGCAATACTGCACGTGATCTTTGTCGATGATGTAGGTTACGGCCTGAACCCGCCGCCCGTCGGCAAGTTCGACCTCGCAGACTTTCTCCAGATAGGCCGAAGACACCAACTCACGTTCGCGCAACGCTGCAATGGTCACGTCCTGTGCACCCGGCTCCACCAGGAAGGCGACGCCTGTGCAGACACCGCCCGGCACGGCATCGAGCGCGAGTACCAATCCCGGATCGTCGTCAGTCCCGCGATGATGAATAGAGCGCATGCAGAACGACCGATGATACCCATCAAGCCGCGCGACGCATTGCTCTGCCACTGGAAACTCTGGGTTCCAGATCAACGAGCCGTACCCAAACACCCAAAGCGGTGATCCCGTCACTGGTTCTCTCCTATCATGCGAAGTATGGGGTGCCTTAACAGGGCGCGCAGCAGGGGGAAACCAGATGTCGCGGATCGTGATCTGGGTCGCGGCGATCTTCGCCGTTTTATACGCGGGCTATTGGGTCGTGGGCTGGCAAGGTGCGCTGCGAGCGGTCCCCGTCTGGGCCGATGACCGTCGCGCCGAGGGCTGGCAGGTGGATTATTCCGATCTGTCGGTGCGCGGATTTCCGTCGCGGTTTGACACCACCCTCAGCGATCTGGCGGTTGCCGACCCACGCACAGGCTGGGCTTGGGAAGGCGCGTTTTTTCAACTGCTTGCCCTCAGCTACCGCCCGAACCACCTGATTGCGGTGCTACCGCCTGCGCACACTTTGTCCACGCCGTTGGCGCGATATGATCTAACTCAGGACCAAGCGCGTGCCTCGCTGGTGGTGACGTTTGAGGCGAACCCCCAGATCGACCGCTCCACAGTGGTGATTGATGCGCCGCGCGTGAGCACCCGCGACTGGACCAGTTCCGCGAATTCTCTGCGCTTCGCCACGCGGCGGCTGGACGGTGCACCGCTGACCCACGAGATCGGGCTTCAGACGCAGGGGCTTGTTCCATCAGACGGCATCAAAGCGCAGCTTGATCCAGCAGGGCTACTGCCGCGCGCGATTGAGACCTTGCGCCTTGACGCTGCTTTGTCGTTCGACGCCCCTTGGGATCTTCGCGCGCTGGAGCAGCGCCGCCCGCAAATCACCGCGCTCGATCTACGTGAAGCCCGTGCAAGTTGGGGCGGCATGGATTTGCGTCTGACCGGGATGCTTGATGTGGACAGCTTTGGCCTCGCCAGTGGCGAGATCACCGTGCAAGCCCAGAATTGGCGCGCGATGCTGGATGTGGCCGAGCGAGGTGGCGCTTTGCCCGCGCGATTACGGCCCTTGCTGGAAAGCGCGCTTGAAGGATTGTCGGATTTATCAGGCCGGGCAGAAACGCTTGATCTGGACCTGACGATCACGGGCGGACGCATCTCGGTCGGGTTCCTGCCTCTGGGGCAACTGCCGCCTCTGGTTTTGCGTTAACGGCAGTAAGACCCACTTCGATAAGACGCCGTGTCGAAGTGAAAGTGGTCTTGGTGAAAGCGGTTCGCTTCCGGCCCGAGCACCGTGCCGAACGGCCCGCATGCAGCCTCCCACATCTGCCGCAAAATCCGTCCCTGACGCCGATCGCGCCAACCTTCCAGCAGCGTTATGCTGTCGCCATTGCGCAAACGGAAGGCCGCAATATCAATCGCGCGGCCCTTGCCATGCTCGGATATCCGCGCGCCGGGCTGGCTGTTTCGCGTCCGGCAGGCGTAATGCGCCACCACCCTGAACTGCGCGATGCCGCCGCCAGTATTACCGACTGCCGGGATCGCCCCATCCTTGGTCCACGCACTGAGCGCTTGGGCGGTTTCGCAATTCATCGTCGCCGCCGTGGATAAGGTGATGCCGTGCACCGACGTTACCTGCACAGGGTTCGCCACGCCGCAGCCTGCCAAGCGTCCGGCAATTGCTGGAATAGCGCGCCCTAGGATCGCCGGATCGCCACAGATTGCACCAGAAGGTAAGCCGTGCGGGGTGGATTGCTGGGGCACATGAGTTGCCGCAACCGTCGCGCGCCTTTGCAGATTTTCCGGGCGCGAGGGCGGGCGCGGGGACGAGAACACAGGCGCGGTTGACGCGAGCGCAGAACCTTCGTCAGCGTCAGCGGCGGCAACCTCAGTTACGAGGGCCGGGATCACCAGCGGGGTTTGCGCGGGCCCACTTGGGCGGGTCCGGTCCAGCCATGGGCGCGATCGCGGGCGAATATCAGCCTCAAACCGCACAATCGGCGCCGCTGCTGCGGTGGTCGCTGCGGGCGGCAACGTTTGGGTCGAGACACCTGCGGCGGCAGGTACCACAGGCACTGAGGTGCTGGGCGTAGATTGCCTGTCCAGCAGCACACGCAAGTTCGACGAGCTCCAGGCCGAGCGCGGCCTTGGTCGAACCGTCGCATTGAACCGCACGGGAACTCGGGGTTGCAAGGTGGTGCCCGGACGCGCTTCAGGTCTGACCGAGCGGTCCGGCGCGTTGGCCCAAACCGCTGACCCAGCCAGCGCCACGACCCCGAGGATCATGCCAAGGCGGCCCCAGCGGCTGGACGCAAACCCCATCATTTCGTGCTCACGTCGGGGGGCTGCTTGGACGTAAAACGCCCAAAATCTGGCGCGTCGGTATCTTGACCAGCCTCGATAATACCGCGCCGAATTGCGCGCGTGCGGGTGAAATAGTCGTGCAAATGGGCGCCGTCTTCGGTGCGGATGGCGCGTTGCAGCGCAAACAGCTCTTCCGTAAAGCGACCCAGAATTTCCAAAGTTGCGGCTTTGTTGTTCAAAAACACGTCGCGCCACATCGTCGGATCGGATGCGGCAATCCGGGTAAAGTCGCGAAACCCCCCAGCAGAGAACTTGATGACTTCGCTATCGGTCACACGGCGCAAATCATCGGCTACACCCACCATTGTATAGGCAATCAGGTGCGGCGCATGGCTGGTCACGGCGAGGACGAGGTCGTGGTGATCAGGCTCCATCACCTCGACCTTGCTGCCCAGCGCTTGCCAATATTCGGTCAGCCGCGCCAGTGCATCCGCGTCCGCCTCGCCCTCGGGCACCAGCAGACAAAAGCGGCCATCAAACAACTCGGCAAAGCCCGAACGCGGCCCGGAATGCTCGGTCCCAGCCAGCGGATGGCCGGGGATAAAATGCACCGTCTCGGGCAGATGCGGGGCAACTGCATCGATCACCGCGCGCTTGACGGAACCGACATCCGTGACCGTAGCACCGGGTTTCAAATGCGGGCCAATCTCGGCGGCAACCTTCGCCATCGCGCCCACAGGCACGGCAAGCACCACAAGATCGGCATCCTGAACCACCTCGGCGGCGGTGGTGTGCAGGCTGTCGCAAAGCCCGATCTCATCTGCAATCGCGAGTGTCTCGGCACTGCGCGTTGTGCCTGCAATATGCGTGGTCATGCCAGCGCGCCGCATCCCATGCGCCATCGACGAGGCGATCAGACCGAGGCCAATCAGGGCGACCTTTGGATAAGGCGCGTTCATGTGCGGCGCTCCGTCATAAAATCTTGGACAACGCTGAGAACCCGCGCGCAATCGTCTCCAGTGCCAACCGTGATCCGCAATGCTTCGGGCAATTTGTAGCTCCCAACCGGGCGCACGATCAGGCCGTTGTTGTTGAGGGCGCCGTTGCACGCCATCGCCGTGTCAAAATCTGCAAACCGAGCCAGCACGAAATTCGCATGGCTATCATCACAAGCCAAACCCGCTGCACGCAGCCCGTCTATCAAGGTCGCGCGCTGCAACGCATTCTCGGCCAAGCACGCGTCGGTGTAGCCTGTATCGAGAACGGCTGCCTCCGCGCTGATCAAAGCTGCATCTGACAGGTTAAACGGCCCGCGCAATCTGTTCAGCACGTCGATGATTTCGCGCGGCCCGTAGCCCCACCCGACCCGCATCGCGCCCAACCCGTAGACCTTAGAGAAGGTGCGCGTCATCACCACATTCTCGCGGTTGCCCGCCAGAAATGCACCGCCATCAAAGCCCGGCACGTACTCGGCATAGGCCCCGTCGAGGACGAGGATCACATCCGAGGGCAGCCCGTCCGCCAACCGCGTGACGTCTTCGGCGTCGATAAACGTGCCCGTTGGATTGTTGGGATTGGCGATAAACACCATTTTCGTGCGACTGGTCACGGCCCCCAAGATCGCGTCCACATCCGTATGGCGATCCTTCTCTGCCACCTCAACAGGCGTGCCCCCGGCCCCCAGCGTGCTGATCCGGTACATCGCAAACCCGTGCTCGGTATGAATGACCTCATCGCCCGGCCCGACATAGGCTTGGCACAGAAACGCGATGATCTCGTCGCTGCCCGCGCCGCAAATGATCTGCGAAGGTTCAAGCCCGTGGACTGCGCCGATCGCTTGGCGCAGCCCCGCATGATCGGTGGAGGGGTAGCGGTGCAGGCTCGCACCCGCCGCCTGATACGCTGCAATCGCTTTTGGGCTCGGCCCAAGCGGGTTCTCGTTCGAGCTGAGTTTCACAACGTTCTCACGCCCTGCCAATTTGGCAGCCCCGCCCTGATAGAGCGCAATCTCTAGTATTCCGGGTTGCGGAGTGGGACGCGTCGTTCTGCGCATGGGCCTGATCCTGCTCGTTGGCCTTTATTGATTATAGGTGTTTTAGCGCGGTGAGGGAATCATGACCAGTGGCTTGTCGGGTTTGACGCAGGACGGGTGCGTGGGTGTGTCCCTGTCCGGTAGGCGCGTATTCTAGGCAGGGTGACGCAAGCGCACCTGCAAGGCGGGTGCCATAGTTACGCTATGAACCAGATTGAGATCAAACCCTATGACGCCGCCGCCCACACCGTTGGCCTGCTGATCGAGGCCGAGCACACATTCCCCAACGGCCCGCCCTGACGCACCAGCCGTGCCTATATCCTGACAACCTTGCCACCGGAGGCCCTATGCTTATCGTAACCGTTGATTTCGCTACCACCGAACCCGACACCGCCCTGCGGTTGCTACACGCTGACACGGCGCGCGTGCGCGGCCTGCCCGGCAACCTCGCGTTTGACGTGCTGCGCGACGCAGCCTCGCCAGATCGTATTGTCCTCGTCCAACGCTGGGCAGACGCCACCAGCTTTGACGGACACCGCCAAGCGGACGGCATGAAAGCCCTCGGCGCGCAGCTATTTCCGCTGATGTCTGGCACTCCTGTCACTTCGGTCTTTGAGGGTTCGCCGATCTCGACGTAACCTCGCCCGATGACCCAACCGCCGCCCAGCGCCGTATGCGGATCATCCGCGCGATGGAGCTTTTGGCCGAGGACCCCGGTTTGCAAATCACCCAAGCCGCACTCGCCGTTGGTTATAGCGCGCTATCTGCGTTCAACGCTGCGTTCCGCGACCAAACCGGGCAAACGCCCAGCGCCTTTCGTGCCAGCTTGACCAGCTAGCCCCGTCCGCAAACGCCCCTAGCCAAGCCGCAGCACCCGCCCTAGGGTTTCGGTAACGTCCCCAGTCCGAGCGCACGCATCTTGTCTGAGCCCTTCGAAATCAACAGAGAAACCCGCGCCGTCATGGTCGGTGGGACCCCGACAAGCGTCGGCGCACGTGCGTTTGATGTGCTCGCCTATCTCGACACGCACCGCGACCGCGTGGTGTCCAAGGCGGAGTTGCTGGATCACGTCTGGGGTGGCCTCGCGGTTGAGGAAGGCAATCTGACCGTACAAATCAGCACTCTGCGCAAACTGCTTGGCGCACGCACCATCAGCACCGTGCCCGGAGTTGGCTACAAGTTAACAGGCGACACCTCTGTCTCTGCCCTAAAATCCGGCCCGGCCCCGCAATCCGGCCCGGCACTACCCGACATACCGTCGCTGGCCGTGCTTCCGTTCGCCAATCTGACCCGCTCGGCGGATAACGACTATCTTGTTGACGGCATCGTTTCGGACCTTGTCTCCGCGCTCAGCCGACTGCCTGGCATCTTCGTCATCGCCTCGTCGTCCAGCTTCAAATACAAAGGCCGCGTCATTGATCTGGCCGATGTCGGGCGCGAGTTGGGGGTGCGGTATGTGCTCGAGGGCTCCATCCAGATGGGCGGGCAACGGTTGCGGATCACCTCGCAATTGGTAGAGGCCGAAACTGGTCACACGCTCTGGACCGAACGGTTTGAGGGCAGCACCGAGGACGTGTTTGAGCTGCAAGATAAGATTACCGAGCGCACGGCCAGCGCGCTTGAGGTGAACCTTATGAACGCCGAGGCAGACCGTGCCCGCGACAAACCCACCGCGAACCTTCAAGCCTATGACCTAAGCTTGCAGGCCGCGCCGCTGGTTTTCCGCATAACCGACCGCGCTGCGTTCGAGACGGTGATTGCGCTGCTCGATCAAGCGCTTGCCCTCGATCCCGACTACTCCCGCGCGCAGGAGCTTAAAATGCGCGCATATATGATGGCCTGCGCTGCACGCGTGATCACGTATGCCGAGGGGCGCGAGGGGCTTGAGGTCGCGCGCGCCCTGCTCGCCAACCCCCAGACCGATGCAAACGGTTTGACGAATGCGGGTCACTACATGGCCTATCTCGGCGGCGAGCCTGAACTGGGGTATCGGACCTTGCAGCGCGCGATAACTCTAAACCCGAATTCCGCGATGGCGCTGAGTTCGGCGGTTTGGGTCGCAGCCTATTTGGGGCGCTACACAGAGGCAATCGAGCATTACGCGCACGGTGCTCGGCTGAACCCGCTCCACCCCAATCATGCGCATTCGCTCGCGGGTTACGGCTACGCCCTCATGGGACTTGGTCGCTACGATCAATCAATCGCCGCCCTAGAAGATTCCATCGCCGATGATCCTTCGTTTGGGTCGTCCCACTGGGCCTTAATGATCGCCTGCCAGCTTGCAGGACATCACGACCGCGCCGCCGCAATTTGCATGCGCTACCGGGCCCACAACCCGCAATCGAGCGTTCAATACTACCTTGAAAACACCCCCTTCAAAGACAAAGCTATGGGGGCAAAATTCAAGGTTGCGCTGCGCCAACTTGGGATACCGGAAGTCAGCCCATGACTGCACCCTACGAGATCAGGCCGCAGCAGCGATCCGGCTTCATGATCCAGTGGTTGCTTTGCGTCTATTGAGCTGCGGGCCGTGTCGAAGATGCGAGGCAGATAGGGGAGGCGCTGCAAAGTCTGGTACCGGATCTTTCGATTGGGGCGACCATGCCGACCTCGCCGTTTCGCCGGAACGCGCAACAGGCATTCATAGTCGACGCATTCTGGGGCGTCGGTATTTGCGATTAGCGCAGCAGAGCGTTGGTGGCGGCAAAGGCAGCTTCACGGCGCGATTGCGCGGCCAGCAGCGCCTCAGGCGAGTTGGCGGCACACATCAGAGCGACAAGGCGGACGATCAAGGTATCGAAGCCGGTAGAGATTTTGGCGGCGGCGGCGGTGTTTGTGGTGATGGTGGTCATGGGCCTGATCCTTTGAGGTTGGTGTCTTTTGCTGAAACCAACATGCC
>JAWUXZ010000040.1:0-23854 GCA_034111085.1 Dinoroseobacter sp. | reverse complement strand
TGGCGCCTTTGGCCTTCAACGCGGCCACGGCTTTCTTGACGTCTTGGGCGCGGCTTGCATCGGCGACGAGCACTGCATCGGGCGTGGCGACAACGATGATGTCTTTCAGGTCGATCCCGCCCAGCTCGAGCCCTTCGGCCTCCGACCGCAGCAAGGTGTCTTCGCACTCGATCGCTGTGACCGGACCGCTTGTGACGACCCCGCCCCCGTTTTCGCGCCAGACCGCGTCCCAGCCGCCCAAATCGCTCCAAGCACCGGTGAAGGGCACGACCGATAGGTTAGCGGCCTTCTCCATCACCGCGTAATCGATGGAGATGTCCTCGGCTTGCGCCCAAGGCCCCTCATCGAGCCGGAAGAATGTCAGATCGCTTTGCAGCCCGTCGACCGCCGCATGCACGGGCGCGATCAATTGCGGGCAATGGGTTTTGAACGCGGCGATAATGGCCCGCGCCGAGAAGAGGAAGATGCCTGCGTTCCATAGGAAATTCCCGCTGGCGAGCATGGTCTCAGCGGTGGTGGCATCAGGTTTTTCCACAAAGCGGGTCAGAGGCACCGGTCCGCCTTCGGGCGGCGCTGACAACTCTAGATAGCCATAACCCGTCTCGGGCCGGTCAGGCGAAATGCCGAAGGTGACAAGGCCGCCAGATTGTGCCACGGGCAGACCCATCTCGACCGCGGCACGAAAGGCGTCCGCATTAGGGATCACGTGATCCGAAGGCGCGATCAGCATCAGCGCGTCAGGATCGGTGGCGGCCAGATGCAAGGCGGCCGCGAGCACAGCAGGGGCGGTGTTGCGGCCCTCAGGCTCGATTAGCACAGTGCCGTTCTCGACGCCGCAGGCGGCCAGTTGCTCAGTCACAATGAAGCGGAAATCAGAGCCTGTGATAACCAAAGGCGCGGCATATCCCGCGCCCGATAGGCGGCGGGCCGAGGCTTGAAACAGGCTCTCGCTGCCTACTAGCTCGGTGAATTGCTTTGGAAAGCTTTTGCGGCTCAGCGGCCAAAGCCGGGAGCCAGAGCCGCCGCAAAGAAGAACAGGGGTGATGGCCATTGTTAGTCCAAATAGAGAATACTGCATGTGCAGCAATACGATCGCATGGTTCTTGTTGAAACACTATGTCAGATGCGAAATTTTTCCCGAATAAGCGCGCAGCTGCCTAATCTTTAAACGTAAGTCTTATTGAGACAGCACAGCTCAGGCCTCTTTGTCCACCCCACCCCCATAGCCCAGATAATAGCCGTCATATTTATAGGCCGCCTGCTGGAACTGCTGGTGGCTGAGCACGGTATAGAAATCGGCCTCGGGGTTCATCGCCTCGGTCAGCGATTGCACAGCACTGCGCAGATCGGCTTGGGAGGTCGTGGCATAGCGCACGGGCATCACCACCGCATCCGCATAGTGCGCGATGTAACGCGCATCCACAACTGGCAAGAGCGGCGAGGTGTCAATAACCACGATATCAAAGCTGCGCTGCGCCTCTTTCACGATGGCATCAAACGTGGCCGAGCTGATCAACTGATCGGTCGGTACATTGGAGCGCCCCGCCCCCAGCACCAGTGACAGACTGGTATGCTCGTCCCGGGTGTAGAACGAGCGCGCGAGATGGTTCTGCTCGGGGTCCTTGAGATGGTCCAGAAGACCGAACTCTGGTTGCAGCCCGACTTGGCGGTGCACCGAGGGCTTGCGCAAGTCGCCGTCGATAAGAAGCGTTTTGCGTCCTGAAATTGCGTAGATCCGTGCCAAAGCCAGCGCCAAAGTGGTCTTGCCTTCTGCAGGAACCGTAGAGGTGATCATCACGATGCGACCCCTCGGTGCGCTCAGCCCCGGCAAATCTTCGCTCCCGGGCCCCGAAAGCACCCGCTTGCGAAACCCCTGATCAATGCTCGCACGCAAGCGGCGGATCGATTCAGAATAAGGCGAAAGCGGCTCGGAGACGATTTTATCCGCGATGAAGGGCTGCGGGTCGATTTTGTCCAGCAACAGCGGAATTGTCGTGGCGACCGGCGCGCGCACCAGATCGCGTAGCTGCGCGGCACTGGTCACACCGCCGACGTAATATTCGTTGAGGAACGCTAGGCCAATGCCAAGGCCCAAGCCCGCCACGAGGGCCAAAGCCAGAATCAACCGTGTATTGGGAGCACTGGCGTTGTTGGGGGCAAGTGCGGGCGAGACCACGCGGCTATCGGCCACCTGTAGACCCGCCTGGGCTTCCAGATCACGCACTCGGCTCAGCAAGGTCTGGTACTGTCTTCGCGAAATAGCGGCTTCCTGTTGCAGCTCGAAAATCTGCGCGAGGCTTTCTGAGCTGAGATCACTGCGAAGTAGCTCACTGCGAAGCTCGGCGCGGAAATCGCTCACCTGCGCGCCGATGGTCGACAGCTCACCGCGTAGATTGCCGATCTGGGCGGTTGCCCGGTCCTCGATATCACCTTCCAGAGCGGCAAGTGCCGTGCGCAGATCAATCTCCTGCTGGCTGCCTTCCGCAATCTGGCCCAATTGCCGAGCCAAGGCGTCGCGTTCGCGCGCCAGATCGGCCAGCGCCTGGTCTCCAAGACGGGTTGCAAGAGTAGTAAAGTCTTCAGCCTCCAAAGCGGCGGCCGCGGCTTCTGCCGTTACTTCTGTGCTCAACTGCGTGCTGCGTAAGCCTTCCAGCTCAGCGCGCAACCGCGCCAGTTCCGGATTGCCAGCATCGGCTTCCAGCTCGGCTAGATTGGTCTCGATAAATCGGTCCAGTGCTTGATCGGATGCTGCCACAGAATCGCGCCCTGCATCGATCTGCGCCTGCAACACATCGCGTGCCCTCAGCGAAGAAGACACCTTCGCCTGCACCTGCGTCTCGATATATACCTCCGCCATGGTATTGGCCAAACGCGCGGCGCGCTCGGGATCTTCGGCGGTGACTTCGACCGCGATCAGATAGGTCAGGCCCCGGCGGCGGATGGTGGAGGCACCTTGAAACCCTGTGATCACCGATTTCAAAAGCGTATCTCCGCTTTGCAGCTCGTCACTGCCCAGACCAACCGCACTCAAAACCCGCTGACGCATGCCGATGGAGGGGCCAAATTCTGGATCTGCAATCAAATTGGCGCGATCAATCACCGCTAGAGCGGTCGAAGGGGAGCGCATAATCTCTACCTCCGATTCGATCCGCGCATTGTCCGCTTGCGCGCTGGAAGAGGCTTGTTCCGCATCGAGCAAGTTCTTCTGCGCGGGATCAAACAGGATAAGCGTCTGGGCCGTAAAGGTCGGCGTGACCGTCACCAGATAGGCCAGCGCCACACCTAAAGCGATCAGCATTGTAAGGCCGATTAGACGGATCTGGCGGCGTAGAAGTTCAATGATCGATCTCAGATCAATCACGTCTTCCATCGGAGGCTCGCGGTCCGTGTTATAGGTCTGGGTCATGGCTACTCTACTTTCCTAGCGCGGTCCGAATTGGTCCCGGATCACGCCTTTTTCTTGCGATATCAGAAGGGCGCATCACGCTCCACTCAATTTGCTGCGGCGCAGAGCAGCGGCGTGTTCGGATGTCACATCAATCACGCTTGGCGTCGCCCCGGGGGTCAAACGCAGCGCACTCAACCGCCCGCTGTCATAGGCGCCTGTATCCACATTGATGTAGCGCCCATGGGGGTCCACCGCCTCAATGGGCGTATGCCCGTGGATCACGGTGACCCCCTCGGGCGGCGGAGCGACCATCCCCCGGCTCCACATCAGGTCGCGGGTCGTTTGAGCTTATAGCGGCTTTGCGGGATCAATCCCGGAATGGCTCAAGAAAAATCTAGGCCCCAAATGCAATGCCCCCGGCAGGCCGCGCAGCCAATCCATATGCTCCACCGGGAGGGACGACTCGATCATTTGCAGCAATCGTTTCTCCGGCAGATCAAAGCCGCGCGTCGGATCACCGTAGATCCCGTAGGAGGCCAATGTCTCGCGCCCCCCATAGCTGATCCAGTTCATATTTTTTGCAGGGTTTGTGAGGAACTTCAGAAACATCTCTTCGTGATTGCCCATCAGAACCCGGCGCTGCCCCCCTGCGGGCGCGCGCGCCATCATCAGATCGAGAACACCCGCCCTGTCTGGCCCGCGATCCACCAGATCGCCCAAGAGCACGATCAAAACCGGCTGACCGGCTGCCTCTTCGACAATCTGGGCTTCCAACTTGCGGTAAAGATCGAGATGGCCATGCACATCGCCCACCGCATAGGTCAAAGGCGGCATCTCGGCCAAGCGCAACTGGCGGGGCAAGGTCTTAGCCGGAGCCGCCCCATGCGCGGAGAACAACCCTTTAAAAAGTCCACGCATCCGCTCAGGCCGCTTCACTGCTTTGGGCATTGCGCGAAGCCAGCCCTAGACCGAGGATGAACAGCAAAAGAAACAGATTGGCTTGAATCTCGAAGCTGAAATCCACGGTAGCATGGACAGCAAGCAGGCAGAGCGCCCCCAAAGCGCTGATCGGCAGCGCGACGCCTGTGCTACGCCGCGCGATCAGGCGGATCAGGCGCAAGGTGGCAAGGGCTGCGATGACGAGAGGGAGGCTGCCCACGATCAAGCCTAGCTCCATCCAATTTCCCAGATAGGTGGAGTGGGCGTACTCCCATGTCACATGGGTAAAAACACCTTCCCCATGGACGATCTCGAAGGCCGGTTCAAACGCATCAAGACCGTAGCCTAGGATCGGGCGATCCGCGATCATCTGCAGCAGGGACGCGTAGACCGCCCCCCGGGTCACAGCCGCGCTTTCGACAAAGACAAAGCGCCAAATAATATCCAGCCCGTAAACAGGCAACAGCACCACCAACAAAACCGCCACGATCGCCGCCATCCGCAACCCGATCGTCCGCAGGCGTACCCCGCTTTTGGCCTCCATCGTCACGAAAACCACCATCAGCCCCACAGCACTGGCCGCAGCGCCCATGCGTGAGCCGGTCAGGATCAGCGTGATCGCCATTAAGGCGAGCACCACCGCAAGAACCACGAAATCGGCACTGAACAACTGATGCTTCTGGCGATGTCGGCCGTAGCTGTCGCGGATCTGCTTGCGCCGAACTCGCCGCAAGGTCAGCGCCAAGCCTAAGCACATCCCCATCCCGATGAAGGACGCAAAAGCGTTGCGGTTGATGAAGGTGCCCGTGGCAAAGCCTTCATAGGCTGATTTATCGCCCCAGAAGAACGTATCGCCAAAAAAGCTCAACGCCGCCAAGCCGTACAGCGTCAGCGCCGCGACCCCTAAGAATACCGCCCAGGCCAATCGCTCAGCCCGGTCCGCGCGGCTGGCCACTTCCAACACAAGCGCGAAAAAGATCAGATAAGAGGTGATCCGCAGCGCGGCCATAATGCTGGCAAGAGGGGCGACGGAAACGGTGGCGGGCTGCAATGCGTCCGGCAGTGGCAAATCACTAGCAATACCTCCCAGACCCGGCACAGCTTGAAGTAAGGCCCAGATTGGGATCACCGCAATGCCCATGAGCAAGGGCTTGTGATCCCACAGCCGCAAGGGCCGCCCCGCATCTAGACGCGCGCCCAGCACCAAATGGACCAGCGCCAACAGCATCAAGAAAGCCGCCCAGCCCATCCAGAACACAGGTCGGTTAGACGCGGCCGGAACGGCGGCCAGAAGCACCACAGCGACCAGTATCCAGCCCGTGACTGTATTCAGCTTGCCGTAGGCTTTGCGATCCCCGCCTCCGCGCGAACCAGAGGAGACGTCTTGCACGGCCTCCAGCACAAGCTCAGGTGCGACGGTTTCGAAATCCAATCCGCTTGCCTTGCCCTGAGACCCCGAGGAAGGCGCATCACCGCCAAATATGCTCATCAGCTGCCTCCTTGAAGCGCACGGCGCGTGAGGCTCAGAAAATTGCGCTGTTCTTCATCTGGGCGGGTCTCCGCCACCGACAGAATGTCAGACCGGAGATCCCGATCGCGCTGATAAAACACTGCCAGCACACGGCGGCCTGGGACAGATTCGAACATCAACGTAATGTCTGCGCGCAATTGTGCGACCACAAGCGGTTGCATCACCTCAGGCAAGGCTCGGGCCAGTTGCAACCGGCGCACTGCGACCCACAGCGTCCGTGGAGCGGTCTGACCCGAGCGCTGCAGGCTGGTCACTGCACTGGCGAAGTCCTCTCGCAACAGGCTGGTTTGTCCCGCCAACATATGGGCCGCCGATAAGGTTGGGCTGACTGCCAAGACATCCTGCGCCACCTGTTTGCACCGCGCTGCGACCCGTGTAACGTCTTGAGGTGCCTGAAACGCTATAGCTCTAGAGGACAGAGCCTCCAGGCATCCCACCACAATCCCCCGCTGTCCGCGCACGCTGGCGGCCAAAGCAGGTTGCCCTTCAATCGCCACGGCTTGAAACTTGAAACTCGGTTCCTGGGCAGTGAATAGATAGGTCGAAAATTCGCGCAGACCGAACCCTATGGACACGATCAGACCAATTGCCAAACCCAAACATGCAATCCACCGCATAAATCGCCCCTTGCTCAACCCAAACCCTCGCACCTACCTAACTGCCTGAATGCAGTGCCGCAGCCAAGGGGGAATAGAATGCCGAATTTTGCAAAACAAACATACACCCGCAAAAAACAAAGTGACCCGATCTACACGCTCTCAGACAGCCAAGCCGCGCACCACAAAGTTCTTCGAACCACCGCTTCGGTTGGGCTGCATCGATATAAGTGGTATAAGTATAGTCTCAAGTTTAGGTTAAAAACGGGTCTTAGCGAACAGGATCCTCTGTCGAGGGACGCCCAAGCTCCCTTTGCCTTGGCAAGTTCTGCTGCATAGGAAGTCTATTTGATATTATTCTGCACAGACACTCGGCTGCACTAGGTGGAACCCACACAAAGGGGTAATATGTTGCGCCGCACTGCAGAACTTCTATTGTTTAATGACGCGATTCGTGAATATAAGAGAATTAGAAACTGTTTATGGCTCTGTGCTTCTGACGCGGATTCGAAAAATACGAGGCTGATCAAGCCTTTAGAGTGTAGTAGTGTAGTAAAGGATTGTATCCAATGAAATATCTAGTCCTCCCAGCGGTGTTGGTCGTCTCAGCCTTGGTTGCTGCACCCCAGGCCCAAGCCCAGTCAGCAGTCCAGCTCAGCGGTATTCAGGCTGCTTGCTCAACCTCTGGTGCTGCTTGTAGCGCTGCAATTCGCGCCTTTAGAGCAGCGATTGCGACACTGCCCCCAGCGCAGCGCCGTGCCGTAATCGCAAACATTGTGGCAGCGGTGCAGACCCAAGCCGCTACGGCGACGCCCGAAGTTTTGCAGAACATCTCCGCAGGTCTGACAGAGCTGGAAGCCGACATCGACGATCCGGTTCAGTTGGCAGCCGTGACCGCGTTGGCAACTGAGCTTGCAGATGGCGATATCGACGATCAGGCAGCCTTTGACGCTGCGGTTGAGGATACTATCGAGCAAGCACTCAATGGCGGCAGTCCCGGCTGATCGACGATCAGATACATTCGGCGACAAAGGGCTGGGTTATTTGACCCGGCCCTTTTTGTTTGAAGCGCTCTTGCATCTTCCCCTAAGACTTCATGTGTTACGCATTTTTGGCCGCGCGGCGCGTGTTTGACCAAGAATGCCACTGGAATCGCAAGAGCAGGGCCATAACCCTAGCTTCCTTAGTACGTTAAACTTATGGCGTTATTCTTAGAATGCGTTCTTGCCACGCAGCACTACCCAAACAGTCTTGACCAGTATCTCGATGTCCTTCCAGACAGAGACTTGGGCGACATATTCCAGATCGCTCTCGATCCGTTTGGTCATGACCTCGACCGTCTCCGTAGGGCCGCGTTGCCCACGTACCTGCGCCAGCCCTGTGATACCCGGACGCACGCGAAAGCGCTTGTCATAGTCAGGCACCAACTTGCGGAAATCTTCGTCATGCTTGATGGCATGGGGACGCGGGCCCACAAGGGACATATCCCCCCGCAAAACGTTGAAAATCTGCGGCAACTCATCGAGGCTGGTGGTGCGCAAAAAACGCCCGACGCGCGTGATCCGCACATCGCCCTTCACCACTTGCCGGAAGTCATCGCCATCTTCCAACACCGTCATGGTGCGCAACTTCAGGATCTCGAACGGCCGCTTGCCGCGACCGTAGCGCTGCTGACGAAAAAATACGGGGCCTTTCGACGTCAGCTTTACCACCAAGGCGGCCGGAAGCAGGACTGCTGAGATCGGCACGACCAGGATCAGAGCCACGGAAAAATCAAAAATGCGCTTTGGTCCGGGAGCGCGGCGCTTAGCGTGCACCGGAGCATCATTCACTTCAAATGTATCTTTATATGCCAATTCACCCACCCAGGTTTTACAGCGCCACTTTGGATTATTCGGAGTAGCACACTCGAAGATCACCAAAAACGCGCGTCATTCTATATAATACCAATTCTTTGCATAACTTGCCACACCCGAACCGAGGTTTTTGTGAAAAATTAGGCAATTTCACTCACTTGCCCGGATTCTAGGCACGAATCCACTCACTCCGGCGCTTTTGAGTCGCATCGCGCCCAATGCCCGCAACTTTTCAGCGGCCTTTATACGCCGGATACTTGTCATTTTGCCCCCTCCCACATCAAACCCTTGTTAACCGGGTCTCCCGTTGGCTGGCCGCTGATCCCTTCCCCCTCTGTGAGCTTGACTATGCTGCATTGCCCCGCCTCCGCCGAAGCTGCTGGTCCATGACTATTGCCAGCATCCGTTTGTCACCGCCCTGTCACGGCAACTGACGCGCCAGGGCCATCGGATGACCAATGCACATTTTGCAGGCGACATCGGCCCGAAGGGGCTGCTCCGCTTCCAAGCTGGCGATACCGCAGGCTTACAGTTTGAAGGATTAGGCCGGAACAGAGCGCGCCGACAAATACGCCCAGCACGGGCTGCGCGATGGGCGATGGGCGATGGGCGATGGGCAGATGTTCGAGGCATTGCCAAGCGATGCACCTGCGCTTGCGCCGCTAATGCTGTGACTTAAGGCGTATGGATATGGAGCGGAGATCGGTCAGTCGGACTGATACATTGTTTCGCATTTGAAACATGGGAGCGTACCTAAGTTCGACATCCTCCCCCACCGCGTCCCAAGCCTGCCAAATTCTACAGCAACCCGCTTGAATCTTCCCAACGAGGTATCCTGCTATTGCAGAAACCTACTAAAATTCAATTTTACTGACTTGCGTTACAGAGTTCCGTAGGCAATTATTTAGTTGAGAGTGGCAATTGCCTTAGTTCATTCGGAGTTTCATTTCTTGTCCCGCACCATAACCAAAGCTATTTTCCCCGTTGCCGGTCTCGGCACCCGTTTCTTGCCTGCCACCAAGTCGATCCCCAAGGAAATCATGACCCTGATCGACCGTCCGTTGATACAATACGCTATCGACGAGGCCCGCGAAGCGGGGATCGAGGAGTTCATCTTCGTCACGGCCCGCGGCAAATCGGCTTTGGAAGACTATTTTGACGAGGCCCCGCATCTGCACGCCGAACTGGCCGCGAAGGGCAAGACTGACCTGCTGAAGGTTCTCGCCAGCACTAACATGGACGCCGGCGCCATCGCCTATATCCGCCAAACCCGCGCGCTGGGTCTTGGGCATGCGGTGTGGTGCGCGCGCCGCTTGGTGGGGAATGAGGCCGTCGCGGTGTTGCTACCCGATGACGTGATCGCAGGCACCCCCGGCTGCCTGAAGCAGATGGTTGAGGCTTATTCCGAAGTCGGCGGCAACATGGTCGCCACGATGGAGGTGCCCGCATCGCAAACCTCGGCCTACGGCATTTTGGATGTCGACGCATCGCAAGGCCGGCTGATGCGGGTGCGGGGCATGGTCGAGAAACCCGAAGCAGGCACAGCGCCGTCGAGCCTTGCCGTGATCGGGCGGTACATTCTTGGACCAGAGATTTTCACCGCGCTCGATGGGGCTGCCACTGGGGTCGGGGGCGAGATCCAACTGACCGATGCCATCGCCGCCCAAATCCCCACCACCGGGGTCCACGGCTTCCGCTTCCAAGGCCAAAGGTTCGATTGCGGATCCAAGGCAGGCTTCCTGCAAGCGACCATCTCGTTCGGTCTAGCGCGGGCAGACCTACGGGACGACCTGCAGGCGTTCTTGCACGATTTGAAGGACGTGAAAGCGGCCGCGTGAAAGCACAACTCGTCCGGTGACGAGCCCCCCCCCCTCAATCGCCTGATAGGCGCGCATCCCCCATCCCAAGCCGGTATGGCTGCCGCATCTTACCTGCCTCACCTCTGGAATCTCGCCCTTTGAAAATCGCTGTTGCCGGGATTGGCTATGTCGGCCTGTCGAATGCGGTCCTGCTCGCCCAACACAACACGGTTGTCGCCGTGGACATCTCGCCCGCGCGCGTGGCCAGTCTAAACGCCCGCCAAGCCCCGATCATTGATCCCGAGATCGAACAGTATCTGGCAGAAAAAACTCTCGACCTTAGAGCTACCACTGATGCCACAACTGCCTATGAAGGGGCTGATTACGTGCTGGTCGCTACGCCCACGAATTACGACCCAGAGACCAACAATTTCGACACCTCCAGCGTGGAGGGGGTAATCCGGCAGGTTATCGCCGTGAACCCCACCGCGACCATCGTTGTCAAATCCACCGTGCCTGTGGGCTTTACCGATCGGGTGCGTGCCGAGCTTGCAACCACCCAAGTGATTTTCTCGCCTGAGTTCCTGCGCGAAGGCCGGGCGCTTTATGACAACTTGCACCCCAGCCGCATCATCATCGGCGAACACAGCCCCCGTGCCGAGACCTTCGCGCAACTGCTTACCCAAGCCGCCGAGAAACCAAACACCCCTGTACTTTACACCGGCGCGACCGAGGCCGAAGCGATCAAGCTTTTTGCCAACACCCATCTTGCAATGCGGGTCGCCTTCTTCAACGAGCTCGACAGCTATGCATTAGCACGCGGTCTCGACAGTCGTCAGATTATCGACGGCATCGGCCTCGATCCCCGCATCGGGCGGCATTACAACAACCCCTCCTTCGGCTACGGCGGCTATTGCCTGCCCAAGGACACCAAGCAGCTGCTGGCGAACTACGATCAGGTTCCGCAAAACCTGATGCAGGCCATCGTCGAGGCCAACCGCACCCGCAAAGACTTCATCGCCGAAGAAATCCTTCGCCGCGGCCCCAAGGTCGTTGGGATTTACCGGCTCGTGGTGAAGGCGGGCTCGGACAATTTTCGTCAAAGCGCCGTTCAAGGCATCATGAAGCGGCTGAAGGCAAAAGGCATCGAAGTGGTGGTCTATGAGCCCGCGTTGGACGACGAGACCTTCTTCAATTCACGCGTACTCAAAGATTTGGCTGAGTTCAAAGCCGAGGTCGATGTAATCATCGCCAACCGCCACACCGCCGATCTGGCCGATGTTGTCGAGAAGGTCTTCACCCGCGATTTGTTTGGAAGTGATTGACGTCCAATACAGGTCAGCGGCCCCTAAAATGCCCTAAAACCGCCCGAGCCCTTGCGCGGTGTTCACAAAATATGAACAGTCATCACCGACAGTTCCGCCAAGCTCTTCAGAGCGGGACACAATCAAGGGCAGAGCATGAAACGCGCACTTATCACTGGCATTACTGGCCAAGACGGCAGCTATCTTGCCGAATTCCTGCTGGAAAAGGGCTATGAGGTGCATGGCATCAAGCGCCGTGCATCGCTGTTCAACACCCAGCGCGTCGATCACATTTATGAAGACCCGCACACCGACAATGCCCGCTTCAAGCTGCATTATGGCGATCTGACCGACAGTTCGAACCTGACCCGGATCATCTCGGAGGTGAAGCCGGACGAGGTTTATAACTTGGGCGCCCAGTCACATGTCGCCGTCAGCTTTGAGGCGCCTGAATACACCGCAGATGTCGACGCTATGGGTACCTTGCGCCTGCTGGAGGCAATCCGCTTTCTGGGGATGGAGAAGACGACGCGGTTTTACCAGGCCTCCACGTCCGAACTATATGGGCTCGTTCAGGAAACCCCTCAGCGCGAGACCACGCCGTTTCACCCGCGCTCGCCCTATGCTGTCGCTAAACTCTACGCATACTGGATGGTCGTGAACTACCGCGAGGCTTACGGCATGTATGCCTGCAACGGGATCCTATTTAACCACGAGTCCCCCCGGCGCGGCGAGACCTTTGTGACCCGCAAGATTACCCGCGGCCTCGCCAATATCGCAACCGGGCTCGAGCAGTGCCTCTATATGGGCAATATCGACAGCCTTCGTGACTGGGGCCATGCAAAAGACTACGTGCGCATGCAGTGGATGATGCTGCAACAAGACCAACCCGATGATTTTGTCATCGCAACCGGCAAGCAGTATTCGGTGCGTGAGTTCATCATCTGGTCGGCCGCAGAGCTAGGCGTGAAGCTGGAATTCACCGGCAAGGGCGTGAATGAGATCGCCACCGTCACGGCCGTGACCAGTGATCGCGCTGCCAGAATCAAACCCGGCGATATCGTCATGCGGATCGATCCGCGCTATTTCCGCCCAGCCGAGGTTGAGACACTGCTTGGCGATCCGTCCAAAGCCAAGGCCGAGCTGGGATGGGAGCCTGAGATCACCGCGCAAGAGATGTGCGCCGAGATGGTGATCGAGGATCTGAAATCCGCGCAACGGCTGAAACTGCTCAAAGACCACGGGCTGCAATTGCCCGTCAGCTTGGAAGGTTAGGCCTATGTCCTTCGATCTGTCCGGTAAAAGTGTCTTCGTCGCAGGCCATCGCGGCATGGTGGGTGGGGCTTTGGTGCGGCGTCTGGCAAATGAGCCTTGCGATGTCATTACAGCGACGCGCGCCGAGCTCGACCTGACCAATCAGGCCGCCGTGCGCGATTGGTTTGCGGCGCGAAAACCTGATGTCGTGATCTTAGCTGCCGCCAAAGTTGGCGGCATCCACGCCAATGCGACCTATCCAGTGGACTTTCTGGCCGACAATCTCGCTCTGCAAACGAACGTGATCACAAGCGCTTATGCCAATGGGGTCGAGAAGCTCTTGTTTCTAGGATCCAGCTGCATCTACCCCAAATTCGCCGAGCAGCCGATCACCGAGGACGCGCTGCTAACCGGACCGCTGGAGCCCTCCAACGAGTGGTACGCCATCGCCAAGATCGCCGGCATCAAGCTTTGTCAGGCTTATCGCAAGCAATACGGGGCGGATTTTATCAGCGCACAGCCGACGAATCTGTACGGGCCCGGCGACAACTACGATCTGGAAAACAGCCACGTGCTACCGGCACTGCTGCGCAAGTTCCACGAGGCCAAGCAGAACGGCACGAGCGAGGTCGTCGTCTGGGGATCAGGCAAGCCTCTGCGGGAGTTCCTGCACGTGGACGACCTGGCCGACGCGCTCGTGTTCCTGCTGAAGGACTACTCAGACGAGGTCCCGCTGAATGTCGGCTCTGGCATCGAGGTCACGATCCGCGAGCTGGCGCAGACCATTGCCCGCGTGGTGGGCTATGAGGCGCGCCTAACCTTTGATGCGGACAAGCCCGATGGAACACTGCGCAAGCTGATGGATTCCGGGCGGCTGCATGCGCTGGGATGGAACCGAGCGCGGGGCTTGGACGAAGGGATTGCGCAGGCATATGCGCATTGGTTGGCGCATGGTGGACGCGGCTGAAATCGGTCGGCCAGACTGACGCACTTATTCACATGCCAAACCAAAAGGCGAAGTCGGATCTAAATTTGGGTGCAGGCTTGTTGGGCTTGCCCCCTGAAGCCAAGGTCAAAACCACATCCAAGGCGCGTGGAAGCACCCGATATTGAGATGAGAGCTATGCGGGAATTTGGGTGATGGCGTGATTTGAAGGGCGGCGTATCGTGGCAGGTGATCGAGCCAGCCAGACCCTCACGAGGAGCAATACGCCATAGACGAAGATACAACTATCCTGCCTTTTCGCCAATCGGAAACGATCGTGGATCCGCTGACAGAGATTGCACGTGAAGGCGCGCGCCGGATGCTGGCGCAAGCGCTGAAAGCCGAAGCTGATGCCTTTGTCGCCAGTTTTGCCGATGAGCAGCTGGAGGATGGCCGCCAGCGGATTGTGCGGCACGGATTTGGTCCTGAACGGCAGATCCAGACAGGGATTGGTGCTCTGGATGTCCAGCCGCCCAAGGTGCGCGACCGGATGGGACCCTCCGATCCAGCATCAAAGATCCGTTTTACATCGAACATACTTCCGAAATGGGCGCGCCGCACGGTGAGCTTGCATGCATTACTGCCGGTGCTTTATCTGAAGGGCATTTCGACGGGTGATTTCCAGGAAGCGCTGGCCGCCATTAGGGGCCCCGACGCGCCGAACCTTTCGCCAAGCGTCATATGGCGACTGACGGCTGGATGACAGGCACAATATGACACCTGGATCCGGCGAGATCTGTCTGCCCGTCACTATGTCTACATCTGGGCCCCCTCTCGGCAGCATGCTTTGCATGCGCCTGCCGGGTAACAACGCCGAGTGTATGCTGGCGATCATCCACGGCTCGGCAGGCGATGCTTGCATCGCTGAGAGGGGCGCGACACCGGAGGGCAAGAAAGAACTGATCGGCTTTCAGGTCGGCCTGCGGAATTCAACGATGGTGGCGAGGTGAACGAAGACACCGAAAACCGCGCCGCCTGAGAATGCGCGTCACCCAAATTCAAGCATAGCTCTGAGGTTGTCGTGCATGGCCTGCCCCTCCCGCAAAAACTCTGGCGAGAAGAGGATGTTGTCGTCGCCGCGCTCTTGCCGCATCCGCGCGGTAAAGCCGACAGGAATGGTGGACTTGATCACGATCGTGGCAGTCGGGTTGTGCACACGGGCCTGGTCAATCACCTGCTCCACGGATTTGGTGTTAAAGTAGTTCCTGTCAGGATCATAGTCGGTGGGCGTGGCGACCACGATAAACGCAGCGCCCTAGTAAGCCTCGGCCGGGTCCGTGGTGGCCACCAGCGAGAGAGTGGCTCCCGCCATCACCTCTTCCATATCCGGATCGACCATCGTCGGGCGGCCCGCGTTTACTGTCGCAACCCGCGCCTGATCGATGTCGAGGGCAACAACGTCCTGCCTGCGCCCTCGAAGCACGGATAGGGACATGCCGACATATCCCAATCCGACAATGGTAATTTTGGTCTTTTCAACTATGAGTGCTTTGACCCTCGTCAGAACCGTTTGCGGAATTTTTGTAGAAAGGGTCCCCGGGCGGAGGCTCGCGCGCAGCGTGATCGACCGCACTTAAGGCCGACATGGTCAATCCTCTTCACAGGCCTGGTCACGCGGCAGTTTTCACATGAGTGGGGCGCAACCGTTTTACGATCAGGTCTTGGCCGGCCTTAGAAGCAAGGATTTGCCCACGATCAGCTCTGCAAACCGCGCACCGAATTCCGGATGAGCGAGGGCATGGTCCAAAGTGGCCTCCAAGTATCCCATCTTGGAGCCGCAATCATACAGTTTGCCCTGATACAGGACGGCATCAACCGGGCCCAACTCTGCCATGGCGTTTATGGAATCCGTCAGCTGGATCTCTCCGCCAACACCGGGGGCCTGATCCCTGAGGTGATCAAAGATATCTGGCGTGAAGACATACCGCCCAATCGCCGCCATATCGGACGGAGCCGCATCTGCCGAGGGTTTTTCAACAATCCCTGTAATACGGACCGCGCCGACGGAACTCTCTGAGACAGGCTTGATCACCCCGTATAAATGCAGATCTTCTTGGGCCACTTTGGAGACAGAGATGCATGAGGCTCCGCTCACCTCGAAACGTTTGATCAGGTCTTGGGTGGGAAGCACATCGCCCGCCATCAGGTTATCGGGCAGCAAAACCGCAAATGGCTCACCGCCGACCGCAGCCTCTGCGCAAAGTATGGCATGTCCCAGACCGAGCGCCTGTGCCTGCCGCACAAAGACGCAATTGACATGCTGCGGAATAATGCTGCGCAACCGCTCCAGAAGGTCTGTTTTCCCGCTGGCTTCGAGGATGGCTTCCAGCTCGGGATTGCCGTCAAAATGGTCCTCGATCGCCCGCTTCGTGCGGCCGGTGATAAAGATCAGATCCGTGATGCCGGCCTCTATGGCCTCCTCCACCGCAAATTGGATGACGGGCTTGTCGATAATGGGCAGGAGCTCTTTTGGCATGGCTTTGGTGGCTGGCAGGAAACGTGAACCGAGGCCTGCTACCGGGAAGACGGCTTTGCGTATTTTGGTCATGCGTAAGTGTCTACTCCATCATTTGTGTAGCAGGAACGGTGCAGCGCGCTCAGAAGTGCTAAAGCGACACCGCTCTCAGTCATTTTGGGTAATTTTAGGCAGAAATATTGGTTAAGATTTTGGCTTATATAAGGGTAAATTGTCTTGGTTTTCTTTAATCGAGAATATTTCTATTGCTAAATGCCCGATAACGCAAGCTCTCGCCTTCCTAACCCACATCACCCCGGAGCCTCTCAATCTCTTCCTGCAAAGCCTCATATTCCCGAAGCTTTCGCGCCAGAAACCGCCTGGCCAGCACAGCTTTCTGGCCAATCCCCTTTGGCGTCAGCACATATGCATAGCGCCGCTTATCTTGGGCACTCGCAAAATTCCCCGCCTTCACCAAGCCCTTTTCAACCAGCGCCTTCAACACATAATGCGCCCCGCCAACACTGATGCCCACAACCGCGGCGAGCTCGCGCTGGGACACATGTGGGTTGTCTTCCAGTAGTCTCAGCACACGGAAGTGGACGTCCTCTTGCAGGGTGTTACGCTGGCTGACCATTCAATGTCGCAGGCGACCGCACAAGGCCTGACCGCAAGGCGCCTCGGGGTGTATAAAGAATCAAAAGACCTGACTTGCGTACATCGTTCAGGTTTGAGCACTATCACGTTTCTGCGCCTGCGAAAGGCGAACACTGAAATGTTATCGAATTGTCTTATTAAGTGGTTTGATGGACCGCAGTCTAATCTTGCACGAATTAGGTACAGACCTTGCGTTGAATCTCAACCCTTATTTCAGGACTTCAATTATGGCTTCCGATCAAGGTACGACATGGTTCATCGCGCAGCTCAAACCAAACAGCGCACGGATTGCGGAGCGAAACCTGCACCGGCAAGGCTTTGAGACGTTCCTGCCGATGGTTGAGGAAACACATCGGCGCGCCGATGCGTTCATCACCAAAACGGTCCCACTCTTTCCCGGTTATATTTTTGTTGCGCTCGACGTCACTCAGGGCCTCTGGCGCAAGGTGAACTCGACCTATGGCGTGTCGCGCTTGGTCGCGTTTGGCAGCGCGCCCACCCCTATTCCAGACGAGCTGATCGTCGCCTTCCAACAGCGCTATGCACAAGGGGACGAAGAGGAGCCAATGAGCCCGTTCTCACCCGGAGACCAGGTGCGCGTCGCCTCCGGACCCTTTGCCGATTTTGCCGCAGAAATTGAGACAATCGACCCCGACAGGCGCGTCTGGGTGTTGATGGAGCTGATGGGGCGGCAGACACGCGTGGCGGTTGAGCCCAGACACCTCAAGCCGCTTTAATCCGAGGCCCTGAGCGTGAATTGCCCGAGCTTTGAGAGGTTCTTCAAAGCCAAAGCCGTCACACCGCCAACCTTGTTTCCCCGCAAAGCCCGGTAGTCTTCCGTCATCTTGGTTCTGATCTTAGTGAGGCTCCGGTTGCTCTCCCCCCCCACACGCATTTTGTAGAGGACCTCCGGGATATAGACAGTATCAGCCTCAAGCTGCGAAAAATACCGCAGGATAAAGTCGTAATCGGCCGCAATGCGGAGGCGCGTATCGTATGCCCCGAGCCGTTCATAAACCGCGCTCCGCACATAAAGTGTCGGATGGGCGGGCATTCAGCCTCGCTTTAATCGCTCTGGGCGAAACGGACCCGTGGACCAGTGCCGGATCACGCGCGACGTATCGGCTTGGGACACGTAATCGAGATCGCTGAAGACGGCTTCCACACTCGGATCCGCAAACGCATCGGCAATCTGCGCCAGCACGCCCTCATGGGCAAAGAAATCGTCGCTGTGCAGAAATCCGATGATGCCCCCTGACGCCCGCGCGATGCCTTGGTTCAGCGCATCATAGATGCCGTCGTCCGGCTCACTTATCAGTGCCATCCGGTCATGGGCGGACTGTTTGATTGCCGTCAGCGAGCCATCGGTCGAGTTTCCCTCAACAACGATATGCTCAAGATCTGTATGGGTTTGTGCGGAAACACTTGCGAGGGCTTACCCGACAGTGGCCTCAGAGTTGTAAACGGCGGTGACAACGGAGATCTTCAACTACGGATCCTCATCCTTTGGCTCCTTGCCCACGACTATACACGTCCTCGTAACGCGTAATGTCGTCTTCCCCCAAATACGTACCGGTCTGCACCTCAATCAGAACCATGGGTACTTTCCCGGGGTTTTCCATCCGGTGCACGGCCCCCAGCGGGATGTAGACGGACTGGTTTTCGCTCACCAGCGTCACCTCGGCGTCCACCGTCACCTTCGCCGTCCCCTCAACCACGATCCAGTGCTCGGACCGGTGGACATGGCTTTGCAACGACAGCGCCGCCCCCGGCTTGACCACGATGCGCTTGACCTGAAAGCGGTCCGACAACGCGAGGGTCTCAAACCAGCCCCAGGGGCGGTGGTCGCGGGGGAACTCGGTGGCTTGTTTGGCGCCTTTGGCCTTCAGAGCGGCCACGGCTTTCTTTACATCCTGCGCCCGGCTCGCATCTGCCACGAGCACGGCATCGGGTGTGGCGACAACGATGATGTCTTTCAGGCCGATCCCGACCAGCTCGAGCCCTTCGGCCTCCGACCGCAGCAAGGTGTCTTCGCACTCGATCGCCGTGACCGGACCGCTTGTGACGACCCCGCCCCCGTTTTCGCGCCAGACCGCGTCCCAGCCGCCCAGGTCACTCCAAGCGCCGGTGAAGGGCACGACCGATAGGTTAACGGCCTTCTCCATCACCGCGTAATCGATGGAAATATCCTCGGCTTGCGCCCAAGGCCCCTCGTCGAGGCGGAAGAAGGTCAAATCGCTTTGCAACCCGTCCACGGCCGCTTGCACGGGCGCGATCAGTTGCGGGCAATGGGCCTTGAAGGCCTCGATGATGGTCTTGGCGGAGAAAAGAAAAATACCCGCGTTCCACAAGAATTTTCCACTGGCCAGCATCGCCTCGGCCGTGGCGGCGTCTGGCTTTTCGACAAAGCGGCTCAGGGGCACGGGGCCGCCTTCGGGTGGGGCAGAGAGCTCGAGATAGCCGTAACCCGTCTCGGGCCGGTCCGGGGCGATGCCAAAGGTGACGAGGCCGCCAGCTTGCGCCACGGGCAGACCCATCTCGACCGCTTTGCGGAAGGCGTCCGCATCGGGGATCACATGGTCCGAGGGCGCGATCAGCATCAACGCGTCCGGGTCGGTGGCGGCCAGATGCAAGGCCGCAGCCAGCACGGCGGGGGCAGTGTTACGGCCCTCAGGCTCGATCAGAACGGTGCCGTTCTCGACGCCGCAGGCGGCCAGTTGCTCGGTCACGATAAAGCGGAAGTCGGAGCCCGTGATGACTAAGGGGGCGGTATATCCCGCACCGGATAGACGGCGAGAGGAGGCTTGAAAGAGGCTCTCACTGCCCACGAGCTCCGTGAATTGCTTGGGAAAGCTCTTGCGGCTGAGCGGCCATAGCCGAGTGCCGGAGCCGCCACAGAGATGAACAGGGGTGATGGTCATGAGAACGGCTCCTAAACAAGGCGCAGGCTTTTCCAAGCATGTGCCATGATTCACACCGAATTGCTACGCAGATGAAGGCGAAAAAGGGGATCCCTGTGGGCGAGAGGCCTCACCTCGGGCCCGCGCCCGATCCACTAGTGCGGCAACACTCGACACCTGCCACAACGCCCCCCCCCGCGCGGCGTGCGCTCGCGCAGACGGCTCAGCAGGGTCTGATACTGGGTCCGCGCAATCGCGACTTCCTGCTCCAGCCCGAAAACCTAAGAGCTTGATTTGAAATTATTTGGGTTAGTTCAATAGGTTGTGGTTCAGTTCGGTTGCAAATCTGAACGGAGATCCCAATGGCTTGGACTGAAATCACCCGCCGCCAACATGACCGAGTAGGCGACAAATACGCAAGTGATTTGACTGATGCGGAATGGACGCTGATTGAACCCTTGATGCCGTCGCACAAGACAACTGGTAGGCCACGCACGACGCGTTTGCGCGACGTGTTCGATGCAATCCTCTACATCGCGACGACCGGGTGCCAATGGCGCATGTTGCCCAACGACTTCCCGCCAGTCCCCCTGTGTCAGCGTAGTTGTCCGCCGCTCTTTTTTTCCTCTATTTCTCAGGTGGGCGGGATAGGACGATGACATGGGATATTCACCGGAACGCAAGGCAGCGGTGTTGAAGCGAATGCCACCTCCGAACAACATGGCCATTCGGCGGCTGTCACAGGAGGAAGGGATTTCCGAGGCGACACTGGACAAATGGCGGACTGAGGCGCGCGACAAGGGTCAACTGCTGCCCGACGCTGACGCTGGCCCCGAGGGCTGGTCTTCGCGTGACAAGTTCGCGGCGGTTCTGGAAACGGCGGCGCTGAACGAGGCCGATCTGGCCGAATATTGCCGCAAACGCGGTCTCTATCCGGCGCAGATCACAGCATGGCGGTCAGCGTGTGAACAGGCAAACGATTGGGATCGCGCCAGCGCTGCGCGCCTTGGTCAAGCGACGAAGGAAGAGAAGAAACGGGGCAAGGATCTGGAGCGAGAACTGGCGCGCAAGGACCGCGCTCTGGCCGAGGCGGCCGCGCTGCTTGTTCTGCGAAAAAGGCGTCGGCGATCTGGGGGGGCGACGAGGACGCATGATCAGTATAGGCGGGCGAAAGTCCTGTGGTCTCAAGATCGTAAAAGAAAAATCCCATCAAAGCACACTTTCGAATAAATTAGGGGGCCTCTGCGCCTTCACCGGCTGCGGCTTCTGCTGCGCATTGCCCAATCGGCACCGCCATAAGTGACAGCGTAAATCAGAACTTCCCGTTGGTCATAATCAACCACAAATGCGATCACGGCTTTCCGGCCTGCAGGGATGGCGCGCAGGCCAGGGGCGATTTTATCGCGGAGGCTTCCCTTGTGCGGTGTGGTCTTCAGCGTGGCGATCGCCGCCTCAATCTCGACCAGCTTGCGGGCAGCCGCATCGGGCCCGGCATAATCGAGGATCCAGCGCGCAATGGCGTCGAGGTCATGTGCGACGAGGGGATGGAACCGGACACGGTAATTCACGCGCCCCGCGCTGTCCCGATAGTGGCCCGGGCAGCGGCGAACGCATCGTCCTGGTCGATAAACGCCGAACGCGGCGTTTCCATCCGGGCACGGATTTCATGAGTGAGGGCAGCGAGGGCCACGCCACGTTCCTGCTCGTCCTGCATCATCTGTTCAAGAGCTGCCGCAACTGCAGCGCTTTGGGTCGCGAACACTCCCTGTCCCACCTTTTCCGAGAGGAAGTGGTGATGGCGGTCGGTAAAGCTGAGAGTAGTTTTAACGGTCATTTTCGCCTCCACGGTATGACTTAGTCATATATCAGTTGCGGGTGATGGTTTCAACGGCGATGGACCAGCATCGCGATTAGCTTGGCACAAACACAAAAATGCCCTCGATTCTCTGGAGGACTCGCCAAACGCTGACTCAGCGTCGACTCGTTTTTCAAAAGCAAAAGCCCGACTGTTTAGGTTAGGCTTTAAGCTATTGATCTAGAATTTTTTTTGTTGCGGGAGTTGGATTTGAACCAACGACCTTCAGGTTATGAGGCCAAATCCATGACAAAGCTCCGTGAACATCCGTTGGACATCTGGCCAACCCCGTGTCGCATGTGTGTTGCACGGAGGAAATGGGAACGGCTGTAACGGTTTGGAATCTTTCGGAAATGTGTTGTTCTGCGTTGCAACACAAGAAAGGCGCCCACTGGGCGCCCTGCTTTGCTCTAAGCCTCTGATATCTTTCCGTATTTCTTGGTTGCGGGAGTAGGATTTGAACCTACGACCTTCAGGTTATGAGCCTAAACCCTAGCGATTCCAATAGCTTATTGAATTAAACGCCTTACGGCCCAAGCCTTTGATTTCGCGCATCTTCCAATCCTGCACCGTCCGTCATCGACCGGTTTTCAACGCCCCAAACCGCGCCAAACAGGCGCATACGGGTTGACGTGGCGTTGACATGAATTGCGCGATCATCAATCGCGCCGCGGAACAGCATGGCGGAAACCAGCTTCCGAAATGTGCCCCGAAGGATAGATGGAGTGGATTATTTCGGTGTCCACGTTCTCTGGCGCGGCAGGCGTATGGTGGCCCCTTTTGGCCCAGCCCTTGGTCGCAAAATGGATAGACGCGCACGGGGTGACATCCTATCCGGACTTCATGACCAGTGCTGCCTCCGACATCCCATCCACCGACCGCATCCTTGCTGGCATTGCCCTGATGCTGGGATTTTGCGTGACGGCCCCCCTGCTCGATGTGGCGGCCAAGTTGGCATCGAGTAGCGTTCCGGTGGGACAGATCACAGCTGCACGCTTTTTCGTTCAATGCGCGCTGATGGCACCGTTTGTCTGGATCATGGGGCTTTCACTACAGGTGGCGCGGGGGCAGTGGCTGGCGCTGCTGTTTCGCGCGGTGCTTTTGCTGGGCTCGACTTTTTGCTTCATCGCCGCAATCCGTGTCATGCCACTGGCTGATGCGTTGGCAATCGTCTTCGTGGCCCCGTTCATCGTGTTGCTGGTAGGCAAGTTCTACCTGGCCGAAGATGTCGGTCCGCGCCGCGTGGGCGCGGCGATTGTGGGCTTTGTGGGTGTCTTGTTTGTCATCCAGCCCAGTTTCGCAGCCTTTGGCGCGGTGGCGCTGTTTCCGTTGGGCACTGCGGTGGGTTTCGCATTCTACATACTTGTTACACGAGGTCTGTCGCGGCGGATTCATCCCGTGACTCTTCAATTCCACACTGGCCTGATCGCCAGTCTGCTGTGCCTGCCAGTGATGTTGCTGGCCCAAGGCACGGGGTCCGAGCTGCTTGATCCCGTCTGGCCCGAAGGGATTGCGTGGCTCTGGCTTCTGGGGGTCGGATTTTTTGCCACCCTGAGCCACATGATGATGACCTATGCGCTGTCGCTGGCGCCTTCGGCGACGCTGGCACCACTGCAATATCTGGAACTGCCGGTGGCAACTTTGCTGGGCTACCTAGTGTTCCGCGATTTCCCTAACACGCTGAGCCTGACCGGTATTGCCATCATCATCGGTGCGGGTCTGTATATGATCCACCGAGAAAGGGTCACTGCCCGCCAGTTGTTCACTGAACGTGCCGCTCCGCCGATCTGAGTTGGCCTGCGGTCTTCAATGACAACAACCCGAAGCCGACTGACACTCCAGTCGGGAACTCGCAGAACTGGGCCGCTTCCAACCCCTTACGAGCGTGAACCATGACTTCGGCGTAAAGTAAAAGCTCCAGCAGAGAGGGCGGGAAACAGACTTTCTCTGCGCTGCAGCGCCAATGTCTTCTATGCTTTCTATTAGGTCGCAGTCCTATTGACCCGGGCTATCAAAGACTCGCCGGTTTCCTTCCGTTCACTGTAACGATCCACGAGGTAGGGTGCGTTGTCGCGGGTCAGCATGGTGAATTTCACCAGCTCCTCCAGTACATCGACCATGCGGTCGTAATAGGGTGATGGCTTCATCCGGTCGTTATCATCAAATTGCTGAAACGCCTTTGGGACCGATGACTGGTTCGGAATGGTGAGGCACCGCATCCAGCGTCCGAGAATGCGCAACTGGTTGACTGCGTTGAAGCTTTGCGAACCTCCACAGACCTGCATCACGGCCAGGGTTTTGCCTTGGGTGGGTCGCACCGCCCCGATCGACAGCG
>JAWUXZ010000039.1:0-31715 GCA_034111085.1 Dinoroseobacter sp. | reverse complement strand
GGCGCGGGCAAACCCCGCGCCGGGGCTGAGGGGGTGCGTGCGCAGGTGGAAGGGCGAAAGCCTCTGTCTGCGGGCGTATGTCGGCGTGTGGCCCTTGTGGGCGAGACGCTGGATCAGGCACGCGACGTGATGGTCTTTGGCGAAAGCGGGATCATTGCGTGCTGTCCACCGGACCGCAAACCGGAATGGCAGGCGACCCGGCGCAGGCTTGTGTGGCCCAATGGAGCGCAAGCGCAAATCTTTTCGGCGAGTGATCCGAACAGCCTTAGGGGGCCGCAGTTTGACGCAGCTTGGGTCGATGAGCTGGCCAAGTGGAAAAAGGGGCAGGCGGCGTGGGATATGTTGCAGTTTGCTTTGCGGCTTGGCGATGATCCCAGGCAGGTGGTTACGACCACGCCGCAGCCGGTTCCGGTGCTCAGGAACCTGATTGAGCGACGGTCGACGGTGATGACGCACGCACCGACGCAAGCAAACCGAGCCTATCTGGCGGCCTCGTTCCTGGCCGAGATTGAGGCACGCTATGCGGGAACAAGACTAGGAAGGCAGGAGCTGGACGGCGAGTTGCTGGAGGAGGTGGAGGGTGCGTTGTGGTCCCAAGACATGTTGGAAGGGTGCCGTGTTGAGCACGTGCCGGAATTGGACCGGATCGTGGTGGCGGTGGACCCGCCTGTCACGAGCGGGGCGAAGGCCGATGCATGCGGGATCATAGCTGCGGGCGTTGTTATGAAGGGTGAGCGTAAGGATTGGCGGGCCTATGTGCTGGCGGATGGCTCAGTGCAGGGCGCGTCGCCTACCGGCTGGGCAGAGGCGACGGTGGCTTTGGCGAAGGATGTCGGGGCGGACCGGATTGTTGCGGAAGTTAATCAGGGTGGCGAGTTGGTGACGGATCTGCTGCGGCAGGTGGAGCCGTCGTTGCCTGTGACCCAAGTGCGGGCCACGAAAGGGAAGGCGCGGCGGGCGGAGCCTGTGGCGGCGCTCTATGAGCAAGGCCGGGTGAGCCATGTCCGGGGCCTTCCGGCGCTGGAGGACGAAATGTGCCGGATGACGGTACAGGGGTTTCGAGGTGCTGCCTCTCCAGATCGCCTCGATGCGCTAGTGTGGGCGATCCATGCGTTGATGATCGCGCCATCGGGCGGGGGCAGCGCGCCGCGTATGCGGATTTTGTAATAAGGTAGATTTGGGTTGGTGAGACGGACCGCGCGTTTGGCGTGCGGCCTGTTTTGTCGTGCCCAAACATCAGACCCAAAAGGGGACAGGTGAATGGTTTTCAACCTCTTCAAAGGAGCCGCGCGGGAGGTTCCGCAGGTCAAGGCAAGTGCCACGGGACGAGTTGTGGCAATGGGTGCAATGGGCGGCGGAGGTGGTCGCGTGGCTTGGACGCCGCGTGATGCTGCGAGCCTGACGCGCAATGGCTTCGCGGGCAATCCCGTGGGCTTTCGCTCGGTCAAGATGATCGCGGAGGCGGCGGCGTCTTTACCGCTTGTCTGTCAGGACAGTGCACGGCGCTATGAGGTGCACCCAGTGATGGGCTTGCTGTCGCGGCCCAATGCGGGCCAAGGACGCATCGACCTGTTTGAAGCGCTCTATGCGCAGATCTTGCTGACCGGGAACGGATACTTGGAGGCGGTAGCCGCTGAAGAGGGCCTGCCGGTGGAGCTGCATTGCTTACGCAGTGACCGGATGCAGGTTGTGCCGGGCGCGGATGGCTGGCCGATGGCTTATGACTATGTCGTGGGGGCCAAGAAACATCGATTTGATGTGACGGGCGGGCGTGCCCCGATCTTACATGTAAAGAGCTTCCATCCCCAAGACGACCACTACGGGTTGTCTCCAATGCAGGCGGCTGCAAGTGCGATGGATGTGCATAACGCGGCGACGCGCTGGTCCAAGGCGCTGCTGGACAATGCAGCAAGGCCCTCGGGCGCGATTATCTATAATGGGCCCGATGGAGCAGGCGGGCTAAGCCCGGATCAGTTCGAGCGGCTTCAGGTCGAAATGGAGAACTACCATCAGGGTGCGCGCAACGCCGGGCGGCCGATGTTGCTGGAAGGCGGGCTTGATTGGAAGCCTATGGGGTTCTCGCCCTCGGATATGGAATTCCAGAAGACCAAGGAGGCCGCCGCGCGCGAGATTGCTTTGGCCTTTGGTGTGCCGCCGATGCTTATGGGAATTCCGGGCGATGCGACGTACGCCAATTATGCGGAAGCGCACCGGGCGTTCTACCGCCTGACGGTGCTGCCATTGGCGCGTAAAGTCACGGAGGCGGTAAGCGCTTGGCTGGACGGGTTTGAGGGGGCTGGCGTGGCTGTGTCGCCGGACCCGGACGGCGTGCCTGCTTTGGCCGCTGAGCGGGATGCGCTGTGGAACCGGGTTGGTGCTGCGGAGTTCTTGAGCCGTGCGGAAAAACGCGCCTTCTTGGGATTGCCGATCGAGGATGAGGCAGCATGAGCGAGACACCTCGAAGTGGGTCTCGTTTCCTTTACGAGCCATTTGAGTGTGCCACCAAAGTTTGCGTTTCGGACCATAAGCTGGACGCCTATGAGCGCGTGATGGCCGAACGCTGGCTGGCCTTGGAGTTCCGGCTCAAGACCATGGAGTGCGTTCTGCAGCGCGTAGAGAAGCGCATGTGGTTGACGATTGTTGGGATCGCAGGGGTGGTTCTGGCGGACGCGGCAGCCTCGCTTTTGATCCTGCCGTAGCACGAAGTTTCCTGAAGGAGAGTAGCATGGGCGAGATGCCTTATATGACCAGCCTGGAGACGGGACTGGAGCTGAAGTTCTGTCAGGTCGAGACCGGCTCAGAGCTGGGAGATGATCTGCGGATCGAGGGGTATGCCAGCCTGTTTGGAGCCCCGGATCAAGGCGGCGATGTGGTGGAGGCGGGAGCCTATGCGGCCTCGCTGTCGCGCGCAGCCAAAGCGGGACGCGGCATCAAAATGCTGTGGCAGCACGACCCACGCGAACCGATCGGTGTCTGGGACGAGGTTGAGGAAGACGGCACGGGCCTGCGGGTAAAAGGGCGCATCCTAGACGGCGTTGCCCGTGGTCGAGAGGCGTCTGCTTTGATCAAGGCGGGCGCGATTGACGGGCTGTCGATTGGCTACCGAACGGTGAGCTCGGGAAAAGACACCCGGGGCCACCGCCTACTGCAAGAGGTGGAGCTTTGGGAGGTGTCAGTTGTGACCTTCCCGATGCTTCAGCAAGCGCGACTGGGCGGCAAGGGCGATGGCCCGGGCGACAGTTTGCACGATCTGGCGGAGGCGCTGGAAGCGGCCCGTCGAACGATGGCGGGGCTGGGCTGACTATCCCCAAAATTTTCAAAGGCATTCATCAAGGAGAGCATGATGAACTTAGGCGAGACCACGTCTTGTGTCGGGGCGATTTCGACCCCGGTTGAGTTGAAATCCAACAACCCTCAGGTTCCAGGCGTCCGTGAGGCGCTTACCGGATTTGTTCAAGATTTCAAGGCCATGCAGGCCGATTTACATGACCGTATGCAACAACAAGAAGAGCGAATTTCCATGCTTGACCGTAAGACCCATATCAAATCTGCACGCTCTGCTTTGTCGGGTGCCGTGTCCCAGGATGCACCACATCAAAAGGCCTTCGAGGCCTATGTGCGATCGGGCGATGATGACGCCCTGCGCGGCCTCGCCATGGAAGAAAAGGCAATGTCGGGCGCGGTTGCGGCGGACGGCGGCTATCTGGTGGACCCGCAGACCGCAGATACTGTGAAAACAGTGATGCGCAACATGGCCTCGCTTCGCGGCATCGCGCAAGTGGTGACGGTTGAGGCGGTGTCCTATGACGTTCTGGTCGATCACACCGACATCGGTTCGGGCTGGGCCAATGAGACTTCTGCGCTGACTGAGACGGACACCCCGCAGATTGATCGGATCTCAATTCCGCTGCATGAGTTGTCGGCGTTGCCAAAGGCCTCGCAGCGGCTGCTGGATGACAGTGCCTTTGACATTGAAGCTTGGCTGTCGGCGCGGATTGCCGAGAAGTTCGCGCGATCAGAAGCGTCGTCATTCATTGCCGGCGACGGCGTGGACAAGCCCAAAGGTGTGCTGGCCCATACCCTGATCGACAATGACACCTGGGCTTGGAACTCGCTGGGCTATGTCACCACCGGATCGGACGGAGATTTCAATAGCACCGCCCCGGCCGACGCACTGGTCGATTTGGTCTATGCGCTGGGCGCTCGCTACCGCGCCAATGCGACCTTCGTGATGAACTCGAAGACCGCAGGTGTCGTCCGCAAGATCAAGGACGCAGATGGGCGCTTCTTGTGGTCTGACGGCCTGAGTGCGGGCGAGCCTGCCCGACTGCTGGGCTATCCGGTGATGGTGTCGGAAGACATGCCGGACATCGCGTTAGGCTCAGCGAGCGTTCTGTTTGGCGACTTCGAGGCTGGGTATACGATTGCCGAACGTCCTGACATTCGCATCCTGCGTGACCCGTTCTCAGCCAAGCCGAATGTGCTGTTCTATGCGTCCAAGCGCGTGGGCGGCGATGTTACAGATTTCGCGGCGATCAAGGTTCTGAAATTCGCGCTGAGCTAAGCGACGATCGCGATCGGCCCGGCGTTTTGCGGCGTCCGGGCTGATGTTGGTGTGCGGGCCTGCCCTGTCTAGCTGTTCCCTCCGTCCGAGCGGGGTAGGGCCGCACATCTTTAATAATTTCAATTATTTGGCAAGCGGGCGGGACATGGGGGAGATGTTTCATGGTGATTGAATTGGTCCCTGTACCGCAGGCGGTTTTACCGATCTCAGCGTTTCGGGAGTATTTGCGGCTGGGCTCGGGCTTTGCCGATGACGCGCTGCAGGACGGTGTTCTGGAAAGCGCGTTGCGAGCTTCTTTGGCGTTGGTTGAGCACCGCGCGGGCGTCGCGGTGCTGAGCCGAGGCTTTCGGTTTAGCGCTGGGCGCTGGCGCGATCGGGCGGGTCAGATGTTGCCGTTGTCGCCGGTGAGTGCGGTCACATCGTTGCGGATTATCGACGGGGATGGTGTCGCAAGCGAGGTCGCCGCGGGCGGCTGGCGGTTGGTTCTGGATGGGCGTGTGGCGCGACTAGAACCGCTGGGGATGTTGCCACCGGTGCCGCGTTTAGGACGGCTGGAGATTGATCTGGTTGCCGGGTTTGGCGCGAGCTGGGAAGCGGTGCCTGCGGATTTGGCGCAAGCCGTTTTTATGCAGGCCGCGCGGTTTTATGAGCAGCGCAGTGGTGGCGATGGCGGCCTGGCAGCCGGCGTCGCGGCGTTGCTGGAGAGCTACCGTCCGGTGCGGGCAGGGCTTTGCGGGGCGGTGCGATGAGCGGGTTTCGGTTGAACCGACCGCTGGTTCTGGAAGAGCGGGTTGAGGTTGGAGATGGCGCTGGCGGGTTGGAGACAAGTTGGACAGCGCTGGGCACGCTTTGGGCGGCGGTTGATGCGCGCTCGGGCCGGGAAGGTCGGCAGGGCGACGCTGTTGTGGCGCGCGCCTCGTTTCGGATCACGGTGCGCGGGGCAGCGGTGGGAGCGCCATCGCGGCCTCGACCTGATCAGCGTTTTCGGGATGGGACGCGGGTGTTTCGGATCTTGGCGGTTGCTGAGGCGGACGAAGGCGCGCGGTTTCTGACCTGCTTTGCCCAAGAGGAGGTCGCGGCATGAGCTATGGCGCAGGGGCCGCGTTGCAGGCGGCAGTGTTTGGCGCGCTGAGCGCCGATACGGCGGTGACGGCAGCGCTCGGCGGGGCAATTTTCGATGCGATGCCAGCGGGCGTTTTGCCACAGACCTATGCGATTTTGGGGCCTGAAGATGTGCGCTCGCGAGGCGATAGCTCAGGGGCTTTGTCGCGCCATGATTTCACCGTCTCGGTGGTGAGTTCTGCGGCGGGATTTGTGGGCGCGAAAGTGGCAGCAGCGGCGATCTCGGATGTTTTGATTGGGGCGGATCTGGCGCTGGATCGGGGCGCGTTGAGCGATCTGAGCCTGTTTAAGACCCGCGCCACTCGGCTGAAAGGTGGCCAGCAACGACGGATTGATTTGCGGTTTCGAGCGCGGATTGACGACTTTTAACAGCTCTTGGAGGGCACCATGACAGTTCAAAAAGGCAAAGACTTGCTGATTAAACTCGATCTGACCGGAACAGGCCAGTTCGAGACGATTGCTGGGCTGCGCGCCACGCGGATCACGTTCAACGCAGAGAGCGTTGATGTGACCTCACTGGAAAGTGCGGGCGGGTGGCGTGAGCTATTGGGCGGTGCGGGCGTAAAGTCGGCGGCGATCTCTGGCTCGGGCGTGTTTCGCGATGCAGGCACAGATGAGCGTGCGCGCCAGATTTTCTTTGACGGGGAAGTGCCGGAATTTCAGGTGATTATCCCAGACTTTGGCGTAGTTGAGGGGAAGTTTATGATCACCTCGGTTGAATATGCAGGCGCGCATGACGGGGAGGCGACGTATGAGTTGTCGCTCGCCTCGGCGGGTCAGCTGAGCTTCAACGCGCTATAATGGCGAACCCTTATGCAGGTGAGGTGGCGCTGGTTGTGAACGGCGAGCGCCACCTGATGAAGCTGACGCTGGGCGCATTGGCAGAGCTGGAAACGGCGCTTGAGGCCGAAAGCCTTGTTGCGCTGGTAGAGCGGTTTGAGGCGGGGCACTACGGAGCGCGTGATGTGATTGCGTTGCTGGCCGCAGGGCTGTCGGGCGGTGGCTGGACTGGGGATGCACGCGACTTGGCGCAGGCCGACATTTCGGGTGGCCCGGTGGAAGCTGCGCGGGCGGCCGCCGAGCTTTTGGCGCGCAGTTTCGCGGTTCCGAATACATGAAGGCGATCATGGATTGGCCGGGGCTGATGCGGCTGGGGCTGCATGACTTGCGCCTGAGCCCGGCGGCGTTCTGGGCACTGACCCCGGCGGAACTTCTGGTGATGTTGGGGGCAGAGGCGCGCGAGGCACCCTTGGGACGTTCGCGGCTGGAAGAATTGGCTGCGGCCTTTCCTGACACGAAAGAGAGGACGGCATCATGAATGATCTGGACGGCTTTGAAGATGGGCTTGAGGGCCTGGAGGGACGTCTTGGCGATGCGGCGGCGGTGACGGCGGCGTTTGACGCTGAGTTGGCGCGGATGCGCGACAGCATGCTGTATACTGGGCGCGAAGTAGGCACGCTTTCGACCAGGTTTGGCAGCGGGTTGCGACGCGCGTTTGATGGCGTGGCCTTTGATGGCATGAAGCTGTCGGATGCGTTGCGCGGCGTGGCAAAATCGATGTCGGATGCGGCGTATTCTGCGGCGATGCGGCCTGTGCAGAGCGCGCCGGGCGGGGCTTTGGCCAATGGCGTTAATGCGTTGGCCTCTGGGATATTGCCCTTTGCGGGTGGCGGCGCGTTTGCCCAAGGCCGGGTGATGCCCTTTGCCAAGGGCGGCGTCGTCACGGGGCCGACAAATTTTCCGATGCGCGGTGGGCTTGGCCTTATGGGCGAGGCTGGACCGGAGGCGATCATGCCGCTGACGCGGGGCGCTGATGGGCGCTTGGGCGTGCAGGCGGCAGGGGGCGGGCGACCTGTGCAGGTGGTGATGAATATCTCATCTCCGGATGCAGAGAGCTTCCGGCGGTCGCGTAGCCAGATCGCGGCAGAGATGAGCAAGGCTTTGAGCCGAGGCGCTCGTAACCGCTGAGCGACGTTTAACCTATTGAATTTATTGGAGGTGGGCGGATGGCCTTTCATGAAGTGCGGTTTCCCGCAAACTTGAGCTTTGGGTCGGTCGGTGGGCCGGAGCGGCGCACGGACGTGGTCACGCTCGCCAATGGATTTGAAGAGCGCAACACGCCCTGGGCCAATGCAAGGCGGCGTTATGATGCGGGCGTGGGGTTGCGGAGCCTGGATGATATTGCGGACTTGATCGCTTTTTTCGAGGCGCGGCAGGGGCAGCTATTCGGGTTTCGCTGGAAAGATTGGGCGGATTTCAAGTCGTGCCAGCCCTCGGGCGTTGTGGCGTTCGATGACCAAGCGATTGGGGTTGGAAACGGCGTTCAAACCGTGTTCCCGTTGAACAAGACCTATGCGTCGGGCGAGGCGCGGTATGTGCGCCCAATCTCGAAGCCAATAGCGGGAACGGTGAAAGTGGGCGTGGGGCCGATCGAGTTGGCCGAGGACGTGCACTACAGTGTCGATCCGGCAGCGGGAACGGTGACATTTGTGGATCCTCCGGATGTGGAGGCGCATGTCACCGCGGGGTTTGAGTTTGACGTTCCAGTGCGGTTTGACACTGACGGAATCGCGACCTCGGTCTCGTCGTTTCAGGCAGGTGATATGCCAAGCGTGCCAGTGGTTGAGGTGCGGGTATGAGCGCGGGCAAAGAGGCGCTTCTGGCGCATCTAAAAACGGGGCTAACGACGGTGTGTCGGGTCTGGGCTGTGACGCGGCGAGATGGCTTGGTGTTGGGATTTACCGATCATGATCAAGCGCTTGTCTTTGACGGGATCACGTTTCGCGCCGATGGTGGGATGACGGCGCGGGCGCTGGAGCAGGGCAATGGGCTGGCGGTTGATAACTCGGAAGCGTTGGGGGTTCTAAGCCATTCTGCGATCCGGGCGCGGGACATTCGAGCGGGGCGTTATGACGGCGCGGAGGTCGTAATTTGGCAGGTGAACTGGGCGGATGTGGACGCGCGTCGGGCGGTGTTTCGCGGAACTTTGGGTGAGATCACCGAGAGTGGCGGTGCGTTTGAGGCGGAATTGCGAGGGCTTGCCGAGGCGTTGGGGGCACCGCAGGGGCGTGTGTTTCAGAAGGGATGCTCGGCGATCTTGGGCGACGCGGCATGTGGCGTGGATTTGGAGGCTGCGGGGTATTCGGTTGAGGCTGAGGTTGTCGAGGCCGACGATGATCGCGTGTTGCGGTTTGCGCCCTTGGAGGGGTTTGATTTGCGCTGGTTTGAGCGCGGGCGGGCATTGGTGCTGGATGGAGCTGCGGAGGGGCTGGTCGGGATCGTGAAGGCGGATCGCTGGCTGGAGGACACGCGCGAGATTGAGTTGTGGCAGGGGCTTCGGGCTGAGGTTGCAGTTGGGGATCGGGTGCGGCTGGAGGCGGGATGCGATAAACGGGCTGAGACCTGTCGGCTGAAGTTCCATAATCTCTTGAATTTTCAGGGCTTCCCGCATGTTCCGGGCGAGGATTGGCTGATGGCTTATCCAGCCCAAGGAGGCGTCCATGATGGCGGCAGCCGCACGTGAGCGCGCGGGTTGTTGCCGAGGCGCGGGGCTGGATTGGCACGCCCTATTTGCACGGCGCGAGTGTTCAAGGCGCGGGCTGCGATTGCCTGGGCTTGTTGCGCGGGGTGTGGCGCGTCGTCGAGGGAGCGGAGCCTGTGGTTGTGCCGCGATACTCGGCTGATTGGGACGAGCCGCAGCGGCGCGAGGTGCTGTGCGCGGCGGCGCAAGCGCATCTGATTGAGGTAGCGCCCGACGCGGCCAAGCCGGGCGATGTGATCCTCTTTCGGATGCGCGCGGGCGCTGTGGCCACGCATTTGGGCATTCAGTCTGAGGTCGGACCGACGCCTAGGTTTGTCCATGCTTACGCAGGGCATGGCGTGGTGGAGAATGCGCTGAGTGGCCCTTGGGCGCGCCGAATTGTGGCGCGGTTTCGGTTTCCGTCGGTGACAGCACTTGGAGGGATGATCTAATGGCGACGATAGTTCTTTCGGCAGTTGGAGCGGCGGCGGGCGGCGCGATTGGGGGTGGTGCGTTGGGGCTGACCTCGACGGTGATTGGGCGCGCGGTGGGGGCGACGCTGGGGCGAGCGCTTGATGCGCGGTTGCTGGGCGCGGGGGCAGAGCCTGTTGAGACGGGTCGCGTGGATCGATTTCGGCTGGCGGGGGCTGGCGAGGGCGATGCAGTTGCGCGGCTTTGGGGCGGGATGCGCCTTGGGGGGCAGGTAATTTGGGCCTCGCGGTTCTTGGAGCGCGCGTCCACCAGTGGCGGTGGTGGTAAAGGGGGGGGCACCTGCGCAACCGACGGTGACGAGCTATAGCTATTCGGTGTCGCTGGCGTTGGGGCTTTGTGAGGGCGAGATTAGCCGCGTTGGACGGGTCTGGGCCGATGGCGCTGAGGTGCCCCGAGATGATCTGAATATGCGGGTCTACCGGGGGACCGAAGACCAATTTCCAGACTCGAAGATTGAAGCGATAGAGGGCGCGGGTGTTGTGCCAGCGTATCGAGGGCTGGCCTATGTGGTGATCGAGGATCTGGACCTGTCGCGGTTTGGTAATCGCGTCCCGCAGTTCAGCTTTGAGGTGATCCGACCTGCGCAAATCGCCGGGCATGTGTCGCTAGCAGATCAGATCAGGGGCGTCGCAGTGATCCCCGGAACCGGCGAATATGCGCTCGCGACGACCCCGGTGCATGTAGCCAAAGGGCCCGGTGAGAATACGTCGGTGAATGTGAACACGCCTGCGGGCAAGACGGATTTCGCGGTCTCTTTGGAGCAATTGGAGGAGGGATTGCCGAACTGCGGGTCGGCGCTGCTGGTTGTGTCCTGGTTTGGTGATGACCTGCGCGCGGGGCGCTGCCAAGTGCAGCCGAAGGTGGAAGATACAAGCGCTGAAGGGCAGGGGATGCCTTGGGCAGTGTCGGGCCGGGTGCGCGCAGGATGTCCTGAGATTGCGAAGGTTGAAGGACGCTCAATCTACGGCGGCACGCCTGCTGACCGATCAGTGGTTGAGGCAATTGCGGCGATGCAAGCGGCAGGGCAGGACGTTGTTTTCTATCCGTTTATCTTGATGGAACAGTTGGGAGGCAACGGGTTGGCGGACCCTTGGTCGGATGCGGACGATCAGCCAGCCTTGCCGTGGCGCGCACGGATTACGACCGAAAAAGCACCGGGGCGCGATGGTTCGCCGGACGGGACGGCGTCGGCGGATGCGGAAGTGGCGGCATTTTTTGGCACAGTGACGGCGGCGGATTTTGCCGTCGGCCAAGGCTCGGTGGCGTATTCGGGGCCAGATCAGTGGTCACTATCGCGGTTTATCCTGCACTACGCAGCGCTTTGTAGGGCTGCGGGCGGTGTATCGGCATTTTGTATTGGCAGCGAATTGCGCAGCCTGAACCAGATCCGCGGGCCGGGGCATTCGTTCCCGGCGGTCGCGGCGTTGCGGGCCCTGGCAGGTGAGGTGCGTGCCTTGCTGGGGCCTGATGCAAAGATTGGGTATGCTTCAGATTGGTCGGAGTATTTCGGCTACCAGCCGCAGGATGGATCGGATGATGTCTACTTTCATCTGGACCCGCTTTGGGCCGATGACGAGATCGATTTCATCGGCATCGATAACTATATGCCGATCTCGGACTGGCGCGATGGCATTGGGCATATAGATGCGCGAAACGGCGAAGTCTCGCTTTACGATCTGGCGTATCTGTCTGGAAATATTGAGGGTGGAGAAGGGTTTGAGTGGTATTATGGCTCGGACGCGGATCGCGCGGCCCAGGTGCGCACCCCGATTTTTGACGGCGCGCATGGCGAGGACTGGATCTACCGCTACAAAGATTTGCGCAGTTGGTGGGAGAGTGCGCATCATGACCGGATTGGCGGGGTTAGGCAGGTGGCCTCAACGCCTTGGGTGCCCAAATCAAAGCCGTTTTGGTTTACCGAATTGGGCTGTGCTGCGATTGATAAGGGCACTAATCAACCCAACAAGTTCCTCGATGCACTGTCGTCGGAAAGCTCGTTGCCACATGGGTCGAACGGGCGGCGTGATGACCTGATCCAGCAGCGCTATTTGCAGGCGATGTTGGGGTATTGGGCGGACGCAGCGCATAATCCGACCTCGGATATCTATGGCGGGCCGATGATTGATATGGACCGTGCACATGTCTGGGCTTGGGACGCGCGGCCATGGCCCGCGTTCCCGAACAGCCTAGAAGTCTGGAGTGATGGGCCGAATTACGGGCGTGGGCATTGGCTTGCAGGGCGGGTTGAGGCCCAAGATTTGGGTGCGGTGATTGCAGAGTTGTGCGCGCAGGCGGGGGTTGACGAGGTCGATGTGCGCCAGGTGTTTGGTTTGGTGCGTGGGTTTTCCGTCGCAGATGTCGGTTTGGCGCGAGCGGCGTTGCAGCAGTTGATGCTCGCGCATGGTTTGGATGCGGTGGAGCTGGACGGGATGGTGGTGTTCCGGTCGCGTCGAGAGCGCTTGCCGGTTGTACTCGATGAGCTGGAGTTGGCGGTTTTGGGCAGTGCAGACGGGTTGGTGTCGCGCCACCGTGCGCCTGTGGCGGAGATGGCTGGGCGAGTGCGGCTGGGTCATGTGGATGCGGCCAATGAGTATCAACTGCGCTCGGCAGAGGCGATGTTTCCGGACGATGTTTCGCGCGGCGTGTCAGCGAGTGAATTACCGATGGCGCTGCTGGACACCGAGGGGCGCGGCATCGTCGAGCGGTGGCTGGCGGAAGCGCGGGTCGCTCGTGATGGCGCGCGGTTTGCGTTGCCGCCGTCGCGCGCGGATGTTGAGGTCGGCGATCTGGTGCAGCTTGTGGGGGACGGTGCTTTGTGGCGCGTAGACCGGGCCACGGATCAGGGCGCGCGGGAGGTTGATGCGGTGCGGGTTGAGCCGCATGTGTTTGAGCCGTCTGAAGCGGTGGAAGCTTTTGTGACACCTCGAGATTTTATCCCACCTGTCCCGGTCTATCCGTTGTTCTTGGACTTGCCGCTGATGACCGGCGAAGAGGTGGCGCACGCACCGCATATCGCCGTGGCCGCAAAGCCCTGGCCGGGATCGGCGGCGGTATTCAGCTCGGTCGAGGATGCGGGCTACACGTTGGACCGGTTGGTTGAAACGGGTGCGACGCTTGGAGTGACGGAGAGCCTTTTGAAGCGGGCGCAACCGGGGCGGCTGGATCGGGGCACGGCGCTGCAGGTGCGTCTGACAAGTGGCGAGGTGTCGTCGATCAGTGAGGCGCAACTGGCGCGGGGTGGTAATTTGGCGGCGATTGGCGATGGCACGCCGGGTGGCTGGGAGTTGCTTCAATTTGCCAAGGCGGAGGTGCAGGCACCGGGCGTGTTTGCATTGTCGGAGCGGTTGCGCGGCCAACTTGGCAGTGAAGTTGAGATGGCCGAAGTGTGGCCTGTTGGCTCGCTGTTCGTGTTGTTGAACGGAGCGGTCGAGCAGATCGAATATCCGGCGGCGGCGCGGGGCCTGATCCGGCACTTTCGGATCGGCCCTGCACAGCGCGGATATGATGATCCGAGCTACGTTCATGAAGTTCATGCGTTTGAGGGGCGGGGGCTGCGGCCTTACGCGCCTGCGCATCTGAAAGCACGCTGGCAGGGCAGCGAACTTGCGCTGTCGTGGATCAGGCGCACGCGGTTGGATGGAGATCGCTGGGACTTGGCGGAAGTACCGCTGGGCGAAACCAGTGAGAGTTATCTTCTGCGGGTTGAGGCCGGCGGCGATGTACTGCGTGAATTGACCTTACCAGAGCCAAACTTCGTTTACCCCCAAGGGCTTCGCACGGCGGACGGTTTGCCTGCGAGTTACTCTGTAGGGGTGGCTCAAATCTCGGACCGGTTTGGACCGGGCCCTTTCAAAAGGATCGATATCCATGAGTGAGACAGCAAATTTCGGCCTGCCCCTGGTGGAATCGGGGCAAGCGCAGAAGCATGTGACGGTCAATGAGGCGCTGGCGCGGATCGATGCGCTTGGCCAGTTGGTCGTGCAGTCCGATACGGTGACGATGCCACCTGCAGGCGCGCCTGACGGGCAGGTTTGGCAGGTGCCTGCGGGCGCAGTGAACGAATGGTCGGCGCAGGTTGGTATGCTGGCGGTGGCGGCAAATGGGGGGTGGGAGTTTGTAACGCCGCAGGTTGGCTGGGAAACATGGCATGCGGGCGAGGGGTTTCGCGCGGTGTTTGACGGCACGTCTTGGCGGCGCCTGGCTGCGGCGGAAGGGTTGTCGGGCGCGGCGACGAACGTCGCTATCGTGGAGTTTGATCATCCGGTTGTTGCGGGCGCAGGGCACTCTACGATTGGGAAGATTCCGGCGATGTCGATTTTGCTGGGTGTGACGTGTCGTGTGACTGCGGCGATCCCCGGCTCGCTCGCGTCCTGGGAGATTGGTGTGGCGGGCGCGGATGATCGCTATGGTGCGGGCTACGGTGTTGCGTTGAATACTTGGGGGCGTGGCGTCACTGGAACGCCTGTGACGTATTATGCCGACACGCCCCTGCTTTTGACGCCATCGGGTGGGAATTTTGGCGGCGGCATGGTGCGGTTTGCACTGCATACATTGGCGCTATCGGTGCCTGATCCGATCTGATGCGGCGGGTCATGCTGGATGATTTGCTGCGTGCTGCGACTGGTTTGCGTGAACTGCCAGAAGAGCGTTGGCGGGCGCAGGTTCAGGCTTGGTGTCACGCTGCCCATGTGGCCGATGCGGTGCGGAAGCGCCTGGGCGCGCGCGCAGCGGCGCGGTTCGGAGCGGCGCATTTGGGCGGGCGTGTTCGGGGGCAGGTGCCGTTTAGTTCCGACCGTGGAGCGCACCGGCGGTTGTTGGCGACGCTGGCGGGTGTCGAGGCGTGGCGAGATCGTACGTGAGCGCCCATGGAAATCCTCTCGGGTGCTTGCTATATTGGGGGTAACTGAGAAGGATAGCCCATGGCCCGCACCCGCACCGATTTGGCCCATTTTGATCCCGTCTGGGATCGCATTACCGATGAAGCCCGCGACGCCGTACAAGCTGAGCCGCTGCTGGGCGGGCTTTTGCACGCGTGTATTTTGCACCACAGCTCGCTTGAACAGGCGCTTGCGTACCGGATTGCACAAAAACTGTCTTCGGCGGAAATGTCCGAGCAGTTGATCCGGGAGATTGCCGATGAGGCGTTCGCCTCGGACCCAACTTTGGGACAGGCGGCGCGCGCAGATATTGTGGCAGTGCATGACCGTGACCCGGCGTGCCACCGGTTCTTGCAGCCGATCCTCTATTTCAAGGGGTTTCAGGCGGTGCAGGCTTACCGCGTCGGGAATTGGCTTTGGCAGCAAGGGCGCAAGGACTTGTCCTACTTTATCCAAATGCGCGTTAGCGAGATGTTCGGGATCGATATTCATCCGGCCGCGTGTATCGGTAAGGGCATCATGATTGACCATGCCCATTCCATCGTTATCGGGGAGACGGCTGTGGTGGGCGACAATGTGTCGATGCTGCACTCGGTGACGTTGGGCGGCACAGGTAAGGAAGAGGAAGATCGGCACCCGAAGATTGGCGACGGCGTTTTGATTGGCGCGGGCGCGAAAGTGCTTGGCAATATCCAGGTTGGCGAATGCTCGCGTATTGCTGCTGGATCGGTTGTGTTGGAAGATGTGCCGCCGTGCAAAACGGTCGCTGGGGTTCCTGCGCGGATCGTAGGCGAGGCTGGGTGCGCGCAGCCATCGCGGAGTATGGATCAGCGTTTCGAGTGAGGTGCTAGGCTAAATCTGGATATTTAAGAAAGCAAAGAGAAGGGGCGGTGACCGTGATGGTCCCGCCCCATTTCTCGTGTCGGGTTGGTATATTAGGCGAGCATGCCCAATGGGTTTTCTAGGTTGGCCTTGATCGCGTTGAGCAGGTTCGACCCGAGCGCGCCATCGATGACCCGGTGATCGACCGAGAGTGTCGTGGACATCACGATTGCGACTTTGATCTCGCCGTCCTCGCCAACGACGGGTTTCTTGGTCCCTGCACCAACTGCGAGGATTGCGGCGTGGGGCGGGTTGATGATGGCGTCGAAATTATCGATGCCGAACATCCCTAAGTTCGAGATCGCGAAGCTACCGCCTTGGTATTCATGCGGTGCTAGCTTGCGGGCGCGGGCACGTGCGGCGAGGGCTTTCATCTGGGCTGACAGAGCGCTGAGTGATTTCATCTCGGCGTCTTGCAGCACTGGCGTGAACAGACCACCTTCGATGGCGACGGCAACGGCCACATCGGACGCTTTCATCTTGATCATACGGTCGCCTGCCCAGACGGCATTGGCGTCGGGGTATTGCTGCAACGCGAGCGCGCAGGCCTTGATGATGAAGTCGTTGACCGACAGCTTGATCCCGCGTGGTTCCAACGTCTTGTTGAGTTGGGCACGGAACTTCATCAACGCATCGAGCTCGATATCCCTGCGCAAGTAGAAATGCGGCACGGTCTGCTTGGCCTCGGTCAGGCGCGCGGCGATGATCTTGCGCATACCGTCGAGTTTTACGTCCTCGGTTTCGCGGCCCTCATACATCTTGGCGATGGCGTCCGGGGACGGGCCAGTTGGTGCGGCTGTTACCGGAGCAGCGGCTGCAGCGGTTGGTGCGGCTGCCTTTGGTGCGACGGTCGCATTTTCAACATCGGCTCGGACAATACGGCCATGGGGACCGGAGCCTTTGATCAGGCTTAAGTCGAGGCCTTTGTCGGCGGCGATGCGGCGGGCCAAAGGCGATGCGAACAAGCGCGTGCCGTCTGAGGCGGCGGGCGCAGCCGGAGCCGGGGCGCTGGCCGTTGGAACTGCCGCAGCGGATACCGCAGCTGCGGGGGCTGCCGCTGGAGCCGAAGTCGCGGCGATATCGTCAGCGCTTTCCCCTTCTTCTAACAAGATTGCGATTGCGACGTTGACTTTGACGCCCTCGGTCCCTTCCGCGATCAAGATTTTGCCGATGACGCCTTCATCAACGGCTTCAAATTCCATCGTGGCTTTGTCGGTCTCGATCTCGGCCAGCAGATCTCCGGACGAGACGGTGTCGCCTTCCTTCACCAGCCATTTGGCCAATGTGCCTTCCTCCATCGTCGGAGACAGCGCGGGCATGAGAATTTCAGTTGGCATGGCGCAGGTTCCTTAGCGGTAGGTCACGGATTTGACGGCATCGACAACCTGATCGGTGGTCACAAGCGCCAGTTTTTCGAGGTTTGCGGCGTAAGGCATCGGCACATCTTTGCCTGTGCAGTTGATAACCGGCGCGTCCAAATAGTCGAACGCGTTTTGCATGAGCACAGCCGAGATATGATTGCCGATGGAGGCGACCGGGAAGCCCTCTTCTACCGTCACGCAGCGGTTGGTTTTCATTACCGAGCGAATGACAGTTTCGGTGTCCATTGGACGCAAGGTCCGCAGGTCGATGACCTCAGCCGAGATACCATCGGCGGCCAATTTGTCAGCGGCCTCCAACGCGTAGGTCATGCCGATCCCGAAGCTTACGATCGTCACATCTGTGCCTTCACGCCAGATTTTGGCTTTGCCGAAGGGGATGGTGAAATCGTCGATATCGGGGATCTCGAACGACTTGCCATACATGATCTCGTTTTCGAGGAAGATCACCGGGTTTGGATCGCGGATCGCAGATTTCAGCAGACCTTTGGCGTCGGCTGCTGAGTAGGGCATCGCAACTTTCAGGCCGGGCACTTGTGCATACCATGCCGCAAAGTCGTGGCTGTGTTGCGCGCCGACCCGAGCGGCCGCACCATTGGCCCCACGAAACACCATTGGTGCCCCCATCTGACCACCAGACATATAGAGCGTCTTAGCGGCAGAGTTTATTATGTGATCAATGGCTTGCAGCGCGAAGTTAAAGGTCATGAACTCCACGATTGGGCGCAGGCCACCAAAAGCTGCACCGACCGCGAGGCCCGTAAAACCGTGCTCGGTGATCGGCGTATCGATCACGCGCTTGTCGCCAAATCTGTCTAGCAGGCCTTGCGAAATCTTGTAGGCACCTTGGTATTCAGCAACCTCTTCGCCCATCAAGAAGACAGTGTCGTCGCGTTCCATTTCCTCGGCCATGGCAGAGTTCAGGGCTTCGCGCACGGTGGAGGTCTTCATTGGCGTGCCTTCGGGCCAATCAGGCTCGATTGCTACAGAAGCAAGGGGTGCTGCAGCTTTGGCCGGAACCGTGGCGGCCGCAACAGGCGCGGGCGCTTCTGTGACGGCGGGGGCGGCGGAGGCAGGTATTGCACTTGCGTCTTCGCCTTCCTCTAGCATCACGGCAATAGGCTCATTGACCTTCACGCCTTCTGTGCCTTCTGCGACGAGGAGTTTACCCATCACACCTTCATCGACGGCTTCAAATTCCATCGTGGCTTTGTCGGTTTCGATCTCGGCAATGATATCGCCAGACGACACGGTGTCGCCTTCTTTGACGAGCCACTTGGCGAGGGTGCCTTCTTCCATCGTTGGAGACAGGGCGGGCATGAGAATTTCGGTAGCCATTTTATGCTCTCCCAATCAGGCTTCAGAATAGATGTCGGTCCAGAGCTCTTCGAGCGCTGGTTCCGGGCTATTTTTGGCGAACTCGGCGGAGGCGTTGACGACCGCTTTGATCTCTTTGTCGATGGCCTTGAGGTCGTCTTCGGTCGCGTGACCACCCGTCAGCAGCATCTCGCGGACCTGCTCAATCGGGTCACGTTCGTCGCGCATCTTCTGAACTTCCTCGCGGGTCCGATACTTGGCCGGGTCCGACATGGAGTGGCCACGGTAGCGGTAGGTTTTGATCTCGAGGATATACGGACCTTTGCCTTCGCGGCAGTGCGCGACAGCTTTCTCGCCGGCCGCTTTGACCGCAAGCACGTCCATGCCATCTACTTCTTCGCCCGGAATGCCGTATGCGGATCCGCGCTCCCAGTAACTGGGCGATTTGGTCGAACGTTTGGTCGAAGTGCCCATGGCATATTGGTTGTTCTCGATGACGAAAATCACCGGCAACATCCACAGCTCTGCCATGTTGTAGGTCTCGTAGACTTGACCTTGGTTTGCAGCGCCGTCGCCGAAATAGGCGAAGGTTACGCGGTCATTGCCCTTATATTTGTCGGAAAACGCGAGGCCCGCCCCGATGGGCACCTGTGCGCCGACGATCCCGTGGCCGCCGTAAAAATGCTTCTCTTTCGAGAACATGTGCATCGAGCCGCCTTTGCCGCGCGAATAACCGCCTTCGCGGCCGGTCAGTTCGGCCATCACGCCGTTGGGATCCATGCCGCAGGCCAGCATATGGCCGTGATCGCGGTAGGATGTGACGCGTTTGTCGCCTTCGCTTGCAGCGGCTTCCAAGCCCACCACAACGGCTTCTTGGCCGATATACAGGTGGCAGAACCCCCCGATCAGACCCATGCCGTAAAGCTGGCCTGCTTTTTCTTCAAAACGCCTGATCTTCAGCATTTCCGTGTAGTGATCTAACAGCTCCTCTTTGGAGACATTGGACTTAGCGCGCGTGGCTTTGCGTGCGGCCATTGGGGGGTTCCTCCCTCGTCAAGGCAAATGGTTTAGCATTGAACTATATTGGGAAAGCCGAAGGATCAAATAGGCGATTCCGCGCACCCCTTGACCAACCGCCTTGCGCCAAACGCATAGCAAAACCAGCAGGCGTGGTAGCTTAGCGGATTACCAATTCGTCAGGGCGCAGAAAGCCGAGCACATCGCGGGCGCGCTCGTCCAGCAGATCAAGGTCCAGATTGGCGTCTGACAGGCGGCGGGTCTGGTTTTCAAGGATCACAAGCTCGGCCAACAGCGTGTCGCGCTCGGCGATTAGAACTTGCTCGTCGGCCTCAATCTGGATGCGGCTGAACAAGCCAAAATCGCCTTGGACCGCGTGGAACGCGAAATACAAGCCTAATGCCAGCGCGAGCCCGCCGACGAGCGCGCCTTGAAGCGCATTGGATTGGGTGTCTTGTGCCACGTAAATTCTGCCTGCTCGGCCCGTTATTCGGACTCTGACTGCAGATTCGCACAAAAAAGGCGTTAGGGGAATCCCCCAAACGCCTGATTTTGTCGTGATCGCAATGCGCTTAAGGTGAAGACCTCACATCTTGTGGTTAGTCCGCCGCCAGCCTCAAGCTTTGCCCTTGTAGATATCCACCAGCTTGCCGAGCATATCGAGCGCATCTGCTTTTGAGCGCTGAAAACTGTTGCGCCCGATGATGGAGCCGTTGCCGCCACCGTCCCGAATGGCGCGCGCATCGTCATAAATCGAATCGACACCTTTCTTTGCGCCGCCCGAAAACACGATGATCCGCTTTCCATTGAAGGCCGACTGCACGCAATGCTTCACGCGCGCGGCTTGGGTTGCAATCTCGATCTGCTGGGCCTCGTAGACGGTCTTGGCCTCGGGCAGCATCAGATGGTCGGTGCCCAGTTTGATCTTGATGACATGCGCCCCAAGAATGGCCGCGATATGGGCCGCATAGGCCGCCACGTCGATGGCGGTCTCGCCCTCTTTGGTGATCGCCTCACCGCGCGGGTAGGACCAAATTACGGTCGCGATGCCGACCGATGCCGCCTCGCGCCGCATCTCGACAATCTCCTCCATCATATCAATGGCCATGTCCGAGCCGGGATATATCGTGAAGCCAATCGCACCGGCACCGATACGCAGCGCGTCATCCACGCTGGCAGTCACGGCTTGGTTCTTGCCGGAGGTGGTCGACATGAGCGAGTTGGCGGAGTTCACTTTCAGGATCGTCGGAATTTGGCCTGCGAAGGTATCCGCGCCAGCCTCAAGTGGACCAAGTGGAGCGGCATAAGCATTCAGCCCCGCATCAATCGCCAGTTGGTAATGATAGTGCGGGTCGTAGCCATCGGGGTTCGGCGCGAACGAGCGCGCAGGCCCATGCTCGAACCCCTGATCGACGGGCAGAATGATCATCTTGCCGGTGCCGCCGAGTTTCCCGGTCATCAGCATACGGTTTAAATTGGCCTTCACGCCGGGCGTTTCGCCTTCATAATGGCTGAGAATTCGGCTGACGATACGGGTCGATTTCATGGGGTTCGTCCTTTGCGGTGGCGGCGTTGCAAATTGCCTAAGCTGCAGCTTGCCGCATCACAATGACGGTAACGCTAACTGTGACGTGATTTCCCGTTTGAAGGGCACGAGCGCAGCTTATGGCGCCATTATCCGGGTATTTTAGCGCGAAAGTAGGGCTCTCGCGCTAAAACCTCTTGTTTACTGACCGCTCAGGCGCGCCGGCAAATCCTCGTCCAGCCACACCTGCATCGCCCTCGCGCTGCTTTGCACTTCAACATCGCGCCATGCCTGCAGGCCAGCCGCATCGGCACCCTGCATTTTCTCAGCAATCTGGTCGAGAATGCCCTCGCTGACACCGTCGCCCGCAGCAGCCCCGAGCAAGGCCCAATAGTTTGCCTCGACGTACGAACGTGGCTGACCAGAGCCGGTAAACAGGCTCATCGCAGCCGAGCGGATGCTGGCAATATCACTCAGCGTATCTTGCGCAAGGGTGATACCCGCCGCCAGCTCTTGCTGAGCCGCAAGCACTTCAGACATCGGCAGCGTGTTCTCTAAGCGGTTCAGCGCAGCGCCTGCACGTGTTTGACCGTTTGCTCCAGCCCTCAGCGCCCATGAATACGCCGCCGCCGGATCGCTTACTTCAAGTGCTGCGGCCAGCGCTAACGCCGCCTCAGCATCTCCCGCAGTGGCCAACCCGCCAAGCACAGCAATACCTGCTGACAAGTTCCGCGGCGCGCCCTGACCCATGGTCAAAGCCAACCCAACTTGGCGCAGCACTTCAGGGGTCAGAGTGTCAGTGTCGCCGTCCAGCACTTGCCGGATCAGTGCGACAGGCAGCGCATTTCGGGTGGCTGCGAGCGAAAGCGAAAGCGCCGGGCGCAGGTCTTGGAACGCTTGACCGGGGTTGCGTCCATAATCCTCGAAATCGAGAAAGATCTGATCGCCGTCCGCGATGTTTGTCTCCAAAACCAACGCGCTCGGGTCGCCAAGAAATAGCGGCCATGCTGTCTTGATCGAGTCGAGGAATGCCGTTTGAGCCAGAGACAGTTTCGCGCCGCGGTTCATCTCGACCAACTGTCCGCCGATCATGCCTTCAAGGATCAGTGGCGATTGCGCCGCGTCCAGAAACGGCGGCGGCAGCATCGGCGATAGCGCCTCAAACCCGCCCAAGTTCTCAAGCTTTAAAGATGCGGCTCTCAGGAAAACCACAGGCTCGGGGTTGTCCATGTCTTCCCGACCGTCAAACCAAAGATACGAAAAATCAGCCGTCAGATCGAGTGTCGCAAACCCGTCCAAACGCGCATGGGCGCGCAGATCAGCGCTGGCTTGGGTGATGTCATAGGCCAGATCGATGTTCAAAAGCGGCACAGCAATGCTCTCAAGGCCAGCCATGCGAAGGCCTTGGACTTGCGCGGGCGGCAGGCAATTGCTTGCAACATTAACCCCTAGGGCTTGCACATTTAGGCGCACAAGCTCTGGCTGGTCCAAAGGGGCCAACCGGATCGTAATTTGGTCTATACCAACTTCGCAGGGACCCGAATTGTCCCAGGCCACGACAGGCCAAGCCTCAATCCCTGTCAGGGTGACTTTGGACAGTCCGATATCTACGTCCATGGATTGGTAGGTCAGGTCAAGCTGGGTCCGCAGCGCCATAATACCGCTTTGGACGGCGCGTTGGATAAGGAATTCGGGCTTGATCAAGTCCCATAGGCTGGCTGTGCCTTGCGCGTTTGCTACAGGCGGCGCGATGCAAAGCAGCGACACCAATGCAGCAGTCCGAATTCGATTTCTCAACATAATCCATCCCCCATTTGACTCTCGCCAAAAAGGAAACGGGATATGCAATTAAAAATCAAGCTTGCTGGTTAGCCCCCCAGCGCTGCGACCCCCGGCAAGGTCTTGCCTTCCATCCACTCCAGAAACGCGCCGCCGGCGGTCGCGATATAAGTGCAATCCTGTGACACAACTGCCGCATTCAACGCAGCAACCGTGTCGCCGCCACCTGCTACCGACACCAGCAAGCCGTCGCGCGTCAGCGACGCCGCCGCCTGCGCTGCGGCCACGGTCGCGGTATCAAACGGCGCGATCTCGAACGCACCCAGCGGTCCGTTCCAGATCAGCGTTTCCGCCCCCATTAAGGTATCCGTGATCAACTTCACCGTCGCAGGCCCCGCGTCCAAGATCATTGCATCGGGCGGACAATCCTGGGCGTGGTGCAAGCTGCTTGCGGCGCCTGCTTTGAACTCGCGTGCGACAACAACATCGACGGGCAGGATGATTTGGCACTGCTGTTGGGCGGCCTTGGCCAGCACATCGCGGGCGGTCTCGACCATATCACGCTCGGCCAAGGACGTCCCGATCTCGAAGCCTTGTGCTGCCAAAAACGTATTGGCCATGCCGCCGCCGATCACCAAGTGATCAACCTTCTCGACGAGGTTGCTAAGCAGATCGAGCTTTGTTGACACCTTCGCGCCGCCAACCACAGCCACCACAGGCCTTTTCGGGTCGGTCAATGCCGCCTCCAGCGCTTGCAATTCGGCCGCCATCAAGCGCCCCGCGCAAGACGGCAGCAAATGTGCGACACCCTCGGTGGACGCATGGGCGCGGTGGGCTGCCGAGAACGCATCATTGCAAAATACATCACCCAAGGAGGCGAGGAATCCTGCCATCTGCGGGTCATTCGCCTCCTCCATTGCGGAAAAGCGCGTATTCTCGACCAGCACAACCGACCCTGCGGGCAGGGCATTCAGCGCGTCGCGGCTGGGTCGCTCAACAAACGTGACCTCGACTCCGAATGCTTCGGACAACGCAGGCACCAGCGGTCTCAAAGATAATTCCGGGACATAAGCGCCATTGGGGCGCCCGAAATGCGCGAGCAGTACCGGCTTGCCGCCTGCGGCCAAAATATCGCGCACCGTCGGTACAATCCGTGTGATCCGCGTGGCGTCCGTGATGCGCCCGGCGTCCATCGGCACGTTGATATCCACGCGTGTTAAAACCGTTTTTCCGCTCAGGTCCATGTCGTCCAGCGTTTTCCAGCCCATCGTCGCGTCTCCCGTTGTTTGGGCTATCCTTAGCCTGCCTTGTGTCCCGCCGCACAGCGTCTTAGGGTCGCGCAAATTTTTAATGCAGGAGGCTGACATGGCCGATATCAAAGACCCCGAAAACACCATCCTTGTGGAACTGACAGGCGGCACCGTCACAATCGAGCTGTTGCCCGAAATTGCACCAGGTCACTGCGAGCGGATGAAGGCACTCGCCCGCGCTGGCAAGTATGACAACGTCTGCTTTCACCGCGTCATCGACGGCTTCATGGCCCAGACAGGCGATGTGGCCAACGGCAACATGGAAGACGGCTTCAACCTGCGCAGTGCAGGCACCGGCGGGTCGGACATGCCAAACCTGAAGGCCGAGTTCTCGGGTATCCCCCATGATCGCGGCACAATCGGTGCAGCCCGCAGCCAGAGCCCAGATTCGGCCAACAGCCAGTTCTTCTTCAACTTTTCCGACAACCACTTCTTGAACCGCCAATACACCGTCTACGGGCGGGTGACTTCCGGCATCGAGCATGTCGATGCGATTACGCGCGGCGAACCACCTGTGAGCCCGGACCGGATGATTTCGGTCAAGGTCGCGGCGGACGTGGAGGCCTAACACATGGGGCGCGATAAACTCATTGCTTGGGGCATGTTTGCCATCGGTTTGGCTGTGCTCGGGTCGGTCTATTTCTCGACGCTGCCGTCCGAGGAAGAAGTCCCGCCTGCGGCCATCGCCAGTGTCGAGGTGGTCGGCGACGACCGCCCCGGCCCTTATCTGGTGATTGAAGTTGAAGGCGACGGTGCGAACGGCACCATCACCATCGACCTCAAAGAGCAACTCGCGCCCGGTCATGTCGAACGCGTGCGCGCGCTTGCCGAGCAAGGTGCCTACGACAACGTGGTCTTCCACCGCGTTATCGAAGGCTTCATGGCTCAAACCGGTGATGTCGAGCACGGCGTATTCGGCGAAAGCCTTGTGCGCGCAGGGCAGGGCGGGTCCGACCTGCCCAATCTCGAGGCCGAGTTTACAGACGAGCCGTTTAATCGCGGAATAATCGGTATGGCACGGTCGCAAGATTTGGACAGCGCCAATAGCCAATTCTTCATCATGTTCGGCCCTGCCAGTTCGCTCGACGGGAAATACACCGTACTGGGTGAAGTTGTAGAAGGCATGGAAGTTGTCGATGCGATCAAGCGCGGGGACGGGGCCAATGGCGCTGTGATTGGGCAGCCAGACCGGATGGTGCGGGTGACTGTGCGGGAGGAATAGGTCGCAATCAATTTGTAGTAGACAAGGCTCCGTTTCGTAAATTAAAATACGAGTCTGTTGCGGACTCCTCGCAAACGTCGCGAGGCAGTCAAATTGTACAAATCAAGTGACGGCTTTTCCTTAGGCCTTCTAGAAGTGTCTCCGACCCTCGGGCGGGTGCAAACTGGCTCGAAGATCGAAAAGCTCGAACCTCTCATCATGGATGTGTTGACGTTTCTCGCGGCTCGTCCGGGAGAGACGGTGCTGCGCGGCGAGTTGCTTAGCCAAGTCTGGGACGGTCATGACACCTCCGACGAAAGCTTGACCCGCGCGATCTCGCTGCTGCGCAAAACGCTTAAGATTCTTGATCCCAAAACGGCCTACATCGAGACTATCCCCAAGCGCGGCTACCGCTTGATGCCCGTCGTTATGCGCAGCCAAGCCGAGATGGCTTCAAGCCGCGATACCTTCGCAACCCAAAGCGCCAAGCGCAGTGCTGACAGTGGCGCAAATGAGTTGGTGTTGCAGGGCCGCGCGCTCAACGAGCGACAATTTCCTACGGATGTTTTGACGACAGCGATGTCGCTGCTCAAGCAGGCCATATCGCTGGATCCGAACCACGCTGAGGCCCATAGCGAGCTCGGCCATACCTATTCTCTGATGGCGACATATATCCGAGAGGGTGACAAAGCCGTACTGGTCCGCAAGGCCACCGAGTGCGCTGAACGCGCGCTGGCGATTGATCCGGACATGGCGTTTCCGCTGACCCTGATTGCGCTGGAACAGTTCACTCTGGGCAATATCGTTGGTGCCATTCGCATGACCGAGCAGGCCTACGCGCTCGAGCCGCAAAACTCTGAGGTTGCGTTGCGATTGGGCTATTTCTTTGCTGCGATTGGCCATACAGCGTTGGCTATGCCTTATCTTGAGAAGGCAGTGGCGCTCGACCCGATTCAGGGCCGCAATTACCAGATATTAGCGACAGCCAAACTGGCCAATGGCGATTTGGTTGATGCCAATATTTTGGCCAAGCGCGCCATTGATATGCAGCATCATTTTGGATGCGAAACCTATGCCGCCATTGCTTTTGCGATGGGCGAGTACGAGTTGGCCGGTCAACGCTTGCTGCAAGGTAAAACCTATCTGGCAGGCTTTCTGGGCGACCAGTTTGCTGATCCGGCGGTCTGGAAAAAGATCGTGAGCGACGCCTATAGCCCAGATCAGGCCACGCGCGAAACCTTGGGCGAATGGATCAAGACGCTGCTGTTTGTGCCCGGCACTCCGCCAACGATTCCCCTTGCCCAAGCAGTTGTCAGAACCGGCCCCGCAAGCGCGTTTTTTGAGATTATGGGCGACACCCCACCGCCCGGAACCCACGGCACGCTGCTATGTATTTGGGGAGACACGCAAAATTGCCTAGAGATCCGTAATCACGCGGCTTTCCTGCCGTTCGCCGAGCGCATGGGGATGACCGCAGCTTGGGAAGAATTCGGCGTACCTGACCGTTTTATTGGGCAATCTTAGCGTAATATTTCCTACATATTGGATATTTGTTCAATCCATCACCTTTCCATCAGGACACCAATGCCGGGCTTTCGTTAATATTGAAGGGTGGCTCCCAAGCTATTCCCAGGTTGTTTACCTCTTCCAGGGATACTCAAGCGGTCCCGAGAGGGGCCGCTTTTTTTGTGGGTGTGATTATGTGGCACGGCGGACAACATCACGGTCGCCCTTTCGCCATTTGCACGCGCCGAAGTCGTCGAACAGCAGTGAGATGAAAGTTTTCAGCCAGTCCCATATCGGTGAGGCGGGTTTTCGTTTGTATTGGTCATTATCGAGGCCTCTTTCCGCTGGCTTGTGTTTCGAGTGTAAGGTCCGGTCTCGGGCCACTGGTCCTTGAGCCTCAAACATACACTTTAGCGACCCATCAAGGTCGAGAAAGCAAACGAGATATCTGCATCTGGGAGGGCATCTAGACGAGAATGAAGCAAGCGAAACCATACCAGCGAGAAACGGCGCATTTGCTCCTTTCCGAAAAGAAAGGGGGTTCATGCGACCTCATAGAAGGGCCTCGAAGCTGCGCTTAATATGAAACCGGGCGGTACATACGCCGTCTTAAAAAACAAAGAAAACCTCCGCTGCATGGTGTGGGCGCGGGGCCTAACGTTACACGCACCATCACCTCCACGTGACCCCTCCTATCCATCGTAGTCCCAACGCGTCATGTTGTCTCTATAACCCTACGCCCGGAGACATGACCATGAAACCGCTCGCCCTCACGTTCGCTGCCCTGTTAACCGCCGCAACCCCGACCTTTGCCCAAGACTTCGGCAGCGCCCCCGAACAATGGGCGTTTTCGTTTCCGAAGGCTGACTTCACCCAGACCGAAGTCCACTTCGTCGAAATCCAGACCGTCATTGGCCGCGATCAGATCCCCGCGATCCATGAAGTCAGCTATATCGCAGCCGCAACCGAGACCCGCCTTGATCCCCGCGAACCGGTCCTGACGCTCGAGATTGACGGAACAGAGCCGCGCGCCTACCCGGTCCGCTATTTGATGTTTCACGAGATCGCCAATGACGTTGTCGGCGGCGTCCCGGTGGCCGTCACCTACTGTCCCTTGTGCAACTCCGGCATGGTTTTTGACCGCCGTGTGGGCGACCAGACAATCAGCTTTGGTGTGTCAGGCAAGCTGCGCAGATCAGATATGGTGATGTACGACCTAGAGACCGAGAGCTTCTGGCAGCAGGCCGTGGGCGAGGGGATCGTCGGTCACTTTGCGGGAACTGAACTGACGCAAATGCCCGCTTGGATGGAAAGCTGGGCTGAGTTCACCGAGCGGAATCCTGAAGGTTTAGTCATGGATGCCCCATTCCAGACCAGAAACTACGGGAGTAATCCTTACGTCGGGTATGACAGCCGCAACCAACCTTACGAGAGCTTCTTTAACGGCGAAAACCCGCCCCACGATATTCCGGCGCTGATGCGCGTGGTGCGCGTGGGCGAGCAGGCTTGGCCGATCAGCCGGTTTGAGGATGCTTCCGAAGTGGTCGAGGGTGGCGTGCGTCTGACATGGCGTGCGGGCCAAGCCAGTGCGATGGATACGGGCGTGATTGCCCAAGGCAAAGACGTCGGCACCATCCGCGTGTTTGATGCCGCGACGGGCGAGAACCTGCCCCACGACATCATCTTTGCCTTCGCATACCATGCGTTTTTCCCAGAAGGGGAATGGATGCTCGGCGGGGGCTGACACAGCGGCGGGTGTAACGCCCCGCCTCACCGGGCCCAAACCATCCTTACATCCGCTTCCATCTCTTCATTCCCGGCACCATCCGTGACTTCCACATCAACAAACCCACGGGCCGCATAGAAACGCCGCGCGTCTGCATTGCGCTGGAATGTCCAAAGCTGCAACGCGGCTGAGGCATTCTGCATCTGCGACACTAGCCCGGCACCAACACCACGCCGCCACGCGTTCGGGGCGACATATAGATGGTGCAGCCAGCCGTCGCAAAAGCCGCAAACCCCAAAACCGCGCCATCTATCTCGGCGACCTGCACAGTCTGCATTGGCAATACCCGGTGCTCAAAGAACCACCGATCCTCTGTCTCGGAATGCACAACCGCAAGCCAAGGCATTGACGCTGCACGCGCCGCGCGGTGGATTGCAGCAATGCGGTCAATATCGAGGGGCAGGGCGCAGGATCATGGCAACGGGCTTCCAATTGCGCGAGAGTTCCGCCCGACGGTTCATCAAAGGCAGGGTTGGGTTCGCTCCGCCCTCACTAAAGAACCGTACGTCCCCAAGAAAAGTGGCCGGCCCGACCCCCAGGGATCGGACCGACCGTTCTCGAGGTACAGCCTCGGCTCGCCGCGCGCTTGGAGGTGTCCGTGGTCGGTCGGGCAAGGCCTGTCCAGACCAACACGCAGCAAAGCTATTTTGGTCCACTCGGGTGAAGGACCAGTCCCTTAAACTTGCCAAAGACGCACACGGGTCTGCAAGGGGAAATTCGCCTATTTTGCGTCGCCCCTCCAGTTGTCCACAACATATTGCGTCATTCAGCCCCACGTGCCCCTTTGCGCAACTTTCGGATCGCGCCGCGCCGCGTGCAGGCGTAGTCAAGGCCAGCACCAACCTGACGAGCCCCTCATGCCCACCATGTCCCGCACCACCTGGAGCCTCCTGATCCTGCTGTCGCTCCTATGGGGTGGGTCGTTTTTCTTCATTTCGATCGCGGTGCAGGACCTGCCGGGGTTCACCATCGTCTGGTTGCGCGTCGCCATCGCCGCCGCCGTGCTCTGGGGCGTGATCGCCCTGACAGGCCAGCAGATTGCATGGACGCGGCCCGCAATTGTCGCGTGTATCGGCATGGGCATCCTCAACAATGCGATCCCGTTCTCGTTTATCATTTATGGCCAAGCGAGTATCCCATCCGGCCTCGCCTCTATCCTCAATGCCACCACGCCGTTGTTCACGGTCGTGGCGACGCATCTGCTGACCAGCGACGACAAGTTAAACCGTGCCAAGATCATTGGCGTCACCTTGGGCATTGCGGGGGTTGCGGTTCTTGTGGGACCTGATGTGTTCGGCGAGGGCGCGCCCGTCATAGCCCAACTCGCCATCCTAGCAGGCGCGCTCAGCTACGGCATTGGCGGGGTTTGGTCGCGGCGTTTCAAGGGCCTCGGCCTTCCAGCCATCGGGATCGCGGCAGGCCAGCTCACCGTGTCGAGCATCCTGATGCTGCCGATCATGCTGGCGGTCGATCAGCCTTGGAAAATTGCGCCCCCCGGCGCGTCGGCTGCCCTCGCCGTCCTTGGCCTTGCGATTATCTCGACCGCACTTGCCTATATCCTGTTCTTCCGCATCCTCGACCTGGCAGGCCCAACCAATGTCAGCCTCGTTACCTTCCTGATCCCGGTATCGGCCACGTTCCTTGGTTGGGCATTTCTGTCTGAGCGCCTCGGCCCCGGCGAATTCATCGGCGCGCTTCTTATCGGCGCTGGTCTGGCCGCAATGGATGGTCGCCTCTTGCCATGGCTCAAATCCCGCGCGACACGTAGCGCATGAGCCAACATGACCGCCCCGTCCTCGGCATTGTCTTGATGCTGGGTTTTTGCATCCTCGCGCCTTTGGGCGACGGGTTGGCCAAGGTTGCGGGCAGTCTCGTTCCGCTCGGCATTCTGATCCTCGTGCGCTTTGGCACTCAGTTCGTGCTGCTCGCGCCGCTGGTGGTGATCCGCCGTCTGGAATGGCGCTATAGGGGCCGGGTTCTGGCCCTCGTGATAGCGCGCACGCTGCTGCACATTATCGGGATTGGCGCGATGTTTTTGTCGTTGCGCTTTCTGCCACTGGCCGAGGCGATCGCGATTGCGTTCGTCATGCCCTTTATCATGTTGCTCTTGGGTAAGTTCGTGCTGGGCGAGGAAGTTGGCCCCCGCCGCCTGATCGCCTGCTGCGTTGGCTTTATTGGCACGCTTATGGTCGTTCAACCCACCTTCGCTGCCGTCGGTGCGCCTGCGCTTTTGCCCTTGCTGGTCGCGCTGGTCTTTGCGCTGTTCATGTTGGTCACGCGCCAGATCGCGCGCGAAAGTGACCCGATCGCGTTGCAAGCAGTATCGGGTGCAATCGCAACTGTGATCCTGCTCGTCGTGATGGGGGTTTGGGGCGCGACCGAGGGCGATCTGGCCTTGTCTGTTCCGCCGCGCGAGACATGGGCCTTGCTCGCCACCATTGGCGTTATCGGCACCTGCGCGCATCTGCTGATGACGTGGAGCTTGCGGTTCGCGCCCTCAGCCACCCTCGCGCCGATGCAGTATCTAGAAATTCCGTTTGCGACGATCATCGGTTGGTTTTTGTTCCGCGATTTCCCTAATGGGCTGGCGGCTGCGGGCATTGCAGTGACCGTCGCCACCGGGCTCTATATCGTCTACCGCGAGCAACTCACCGCCCGCGCGTCGCGCATTCTGCCTGCCGAGACCGCAGATCCTTGATTTGGATTGCCCCGCCTGAATCGCCCGAGGATTGGGACGACACCCGCGCGCTATGTGCCGCCTATCTCGGCCCGCTCGTGCGCTGCTTTGAGAAAGACCTGACCCAATGACCCCGACCCAATGAGCCTGACCGCTGACCAGATCATCGCGAAACTCGATCTCGCGCCCCATCCCGAGGGCGGGTTCTACCGCCAAACTTGGATTGCCGAGGCTGCACCGGGCGCGCGTCCCGCAGGCACCGCGATCTACTTCTTGTTGCGAGACGGCGCAGCCAGCCATTGGCACAAGGTCGATGCGACCGAGATTTGGTTCTACCACGCAGGCGCGCCCTTGGTGCTGTCGATCTCCGAAGCCGGCGCCGGGCCCGCACAAGATATCACCTTGTCCGGCGATCTGATCAAAGGTGCGGCCCAAGGCGTCGTCCCCAAAGACTGGTGGCAAGCCGCCCGCACAACAGGCGACTGGACGCTCGTTAGTTGCACCGTTACCCCGGCATTCCAGTTCGAGGGGTTCACTCTCGCGGCCCCCGGTTTCGACATTCCGCGCGCCTAGCCCGGTGGACAGCAAAACCTTCTTGTCCACGCTGGATCCTGCGACGCGCCTTCAGTTGACTGCGCGCCATCGGTGGGCGGGCTATGCGCACCTCGCAGGCCATGTCGGCGCGATCCTTATCACCGGCACTCTGATCGCATTCCAAGTTCCGTTCTGGGGCCTGCTGCTGCCCGTGCACGGCATTCTTG
>JAWUXZ010000038.1:0-12556 GCA_034111085.1 Dinoroseobacter sp. | reverse complement strand
CAAGATCCCGCGCGGCGTGCATTTTGAGCGCGGGCGTCATGCCAATGGCTGCGGGAAATGGTTCCATGCCGCGCGCTGCACACAGACGCTAGAGGTCTTCGGCACCTATTCCGCCCAAGTGACGGAGCCTCCCAAGGCTTTGATCAAAAAGATTAAAACCAAACGACCCGATTGGGAGGGCCTGTCATGAGCACTCGTCTTGCCACAGGTGGTCGGCTGATCGACCGAACTTCCCGCGTGGAATTTTCGTTTAACGGCAAACGCTTTTGGGGCCACACTGGCGATACCCTTGCCTCGGCGCTGCTGGCCAATGACCAAATGCTCATGGGCCGCTCGTTTAAATACCACCGCCCCCGCAGCGTCGTCGCATCTGGGGCCGAAGAGCCAAACGCGCTGGTTGCCCTTGGTACCGACGCGTCGATGGAACCCAACGCACGGGTCACAACAACCGAGCTTTTCCAAGGTCTTAGCGCGCGCAGCCAGAACCATTGGCCGTCGCTCGACTATGATATCGGCGTGCTAAACTCCTATGCCGCGCGTCTGATGCCCGCCGGATTTTATTACAAAACCTTCATCCATCCGCGCCCGTTTTGGAAGCACGTGTTTGAGCCGCTTATCCGCCAAGCTGCAGGCCTCGGCCCCGCGCCCAAGCACCGCGACCCCGATACCTACGAGCATTTCAACGCCTTCGCAGACCTCGTCATCATCGGTGGTGGCGTCGCGGGACTGCACGCCGCGCGCGTCGCAGGCGAGGCCGGATTGCGTGTGATATTGATGGAACAAACTGCCACATGGGGCGGTCGCAGCCCTGTCGATGGCGGTTTGATTAATGAACAGCCTGTACAAGATTGGATTCTAGAGACCATCCAAGCCCTTGAAGCTATGGACAACGTTACGCTGCGTCTGCGCTGCATGGCGGCTGGAATCTATGATCACGGCTATATGCTGGGCTATGAGCGTTTGACTGATCATGCGCCTGTGGATGGCCAACCTCGCCACCGTCTCTGGCGCGTGCGCGCGGGCCAAATCCTGTCGGCAGGCGGAGCAGTTGAGCGCCCGCTTAGCTTCGCGAGCAATGATGTTCCCGGCGTCATGCTGGCAAGTGCGTTGCGCGATTACGTGGTTAATTTCGGCGTCTCCGCAGGTGACCGCACGGTGATTGTGACCAATAACGACGACGCCTACCGCACGGCGATAGCGTTGCACGAAGCCGGACTTTCGGTGCCAGCCGTGCTCGATGCGCGGTCTGAGGCGAACGGTGATTTGCCAAACCAAGTCAGGGCCTTAGGGATTAGGGTCGAGGTCGGAAAAGCCATCGCAAAAGTCAAAGGCGGCAAGCGCGTACAAGGCATCGGGATGTGTCTACAAGCAGGTGAAGGCGCTGTGCTTGAGGAAATCGAATGCGACGCGGTCGCCATGTCCGGCGGTTGGTCGCCCATTGTGCATTTCTGGTCCCATACGGGCGGCAAACTGACATGGGACGCGGGAGGCGCAATGTTTCGCCCCGATCCCAACCGCCCACCAACCGGCCAAGAAGGTCAACCAAACCAAAGCGTTGCCGGAGCCGCGAACGGCGAAATGACGTTAGAGGCGACGCTTGCCGACGCCCACGCTCAGACGCGCGAAGCCATCAAGCGCGCCAAGGTCAAGCTGCCCAAGACACCAGCGCCAAAGGCAGACGCCCCATCCGAGGCCCCGCTCGCCCCGGTCTGGATCATGCCCCAAGGTGCGAACGTCAAACTGCGCTCCAAAATGTGGCTCGATTTCCAGAACGATGTGAAGGTATCCGACGTCCAACTTGCCGCGCGCGAGGGATATGAGAGCGTCGAGCATACCAAAAGGTATACAACGCTCGGCATGGCAACCGATCAAGGAAAGCTTAGCAATATCAACGGGCTTGCAGTGCTCGCAGATCAGCTAGGCGCGGAAATCCCGCAGGTCGGAACAACCACATTCCGCCCGCCCTATACGCCGATCTCCATGGGCGCGATTGCAGGCGAGGCGCGGGCTGAGATCTTCCAACCGTTGCGCCGTACCTCGATGCATGCGTGGCACGAAGCAAACGCTGCCTATTGGGAGCCGGTGGGTCATTGGCGCCGCCCATATTGCTACCCACGGGTTGGTGAGACCCACTCGGATGCGGTCAGCCGTGAGGTCTTGAACACCCGCGAAAACCTTGGGCTGCTCGATGCCTCCACGCTTGGTAAGTTGTTGGTAAAAGGGCCAGATGCAGGAAAATTCGTCGATCTGATGTATACCAATATGATGAGCACCCTGAAGATCGGGCGTTGTCGTTATGGTCTGATGTGCTCGGAAAACGGGTTTCTGTCTGATGATGGTGTGGTCGCGCGGATCAATGAGGATACGTGGCTTTGCCATACGACCTCGGGCGGTGCGGACCGCATTCACGGACATATGGAAGAATGGCTACAGACCGAATGGTGGGATCTGAAAGTTCATGTCGCCAACCTGACCGAGCAGTTCGCCCAGATCGCCGTTGTGGGGCCAAATGCGCGCGATGTGCTTGAAGATCTTGGCGGAATGGACGTGTCGAAAACTGCACTCAGCTTCATGGATTGGGCTGACGGGACGCTTGCGGGTATTCCGGTGCGGGTGTTCCGCATCAGCTTCTCGGGCGAGTTATCCTACGAGATTGCCGCCCCCGCTGCCCTTGGCCTTGATCTGTGGGAAAAGCTGCATGAGGCTGGAAAGCCCTATAGCGCAATGGCTTACGGGACTGAGGCGCTTCATATTCTGCGCGCCGAGAAGGGCTTTATCATGATCGGTGATGAGACTGATGGCACCATCATCCCACAAGACCTCGGTCTAAACTGGGCGATCTCGAAGAAGAAAGAGGACTTCCTCGGCAAGCGTGCGCAAGAGCGTAGTCACATGACCGATCCAAAGCGCTGGAAACTGGTGGGCCTAGAGACAGTGACGCCTGCGGACGTGCTGACCGACGGCGCATATGCAACTGCCGAAGGCCAGAACGCGAACGGGCAGGGGGCGGTGCAAGGGCGCGTGACCTCGACCTATTTCTCGCCCACATTGCAGCGCGGTATTGCCATGGGGCTGGTGCTGAACGGGCCGGACCGGATGGGTGAGGTGCTCGATTTCCCAACCACGGATGGGCGCATTCTGAAGGCCAAGATCGTCGATCAGGTGTTCTACGATAAGGATGGGGAGAAGCAAAATGTCTGAGGTCATGACCCCCTTAGCGACGATTACAGCACTGCCTGTGCAAGGGATGCTGACGATCCGGGGCACGCTTGCGGACGCCGACTTTACCAATGCTATTCAAAGCGTTACCGGACTGGACCTGCCCGCACAGCGCGCCATCATAACCAGCGGCGACCAAGCGTTGGCGTGGATGTCACCAGATGAATTGCTGTTGCTTTGCCCGCACGCAGAGGCTGCCAAAACTGCCGCAGGCCTGACCAGTGCTTTCGCCGATCAGTTCGCCATGGCGGTGGAGGTTTCGGACGCCCGCGCCGCCTTTGATATTATTGGCCCGCACGCCCGCGAAGTGCTGGCAAAACTCGCCCCGGTTGACCTTGCGCCGGGCGTGTTTGAGCCCGGTGAGATGCGCCGCACCCGCCTTGCCCAAGTCGCCGCTGCGTTCTGGATGACTGGCCCTGATAGCTTTCGGGTGATCGCCTTCCAGTCGGTCGCGCAATATGTCGAGGACCTGCTAAAAACGGCGGCAAAGCCCGGCACCCAGGTGGGCTATTTCACGCCCGCGCCTTGACCTTCGTGATCCGAGACCTCTTATACAGACCTAGAACACACGCGACCAAACAGGAGATTTCCTATGGCTTTTGAACTTCCCGATCTGCCCTATGCCCACGACGCGCTGGCCGCACATGGCATGTCCGCCGAGACGCTCGAATACCACCACGACCTGCACCACAAAGCCTATGTCGACACCGGCAACAAGCTGATCGCCGGGACCGAGTGGGAGGGCAAATCCCTCGAAGACATCATCACTGGCACCTATGACGCGTCGTCTGTCGCCCAAAGCGGTATCTTCAACAATATCAGCCAGTTGTGGAACCATAACGAGTTCTGGGCAATGATGGGTCCGAATGGCAACGCGATGCCGTCCGAGCTTGAGAAAGCCATCAATGACAGCTTCGGTTCAGCCGCTGATTTCAAAGCGGCATTCTCGGCAGCAGGCGCAGGCCAGTTCGGCGCTGGCTGGGCATGGTTGGTGAAGAACGCAGACGGATCGTTGGCAGTGACCAAAACCGAAAACGGTGTGAACCCGCTTTGCTTCGGCCAAACGGCACTTCTGGGCTGCGACGTGTGGGAGCATTCGTACTACATCGACTTCCGCAACAAGCGCCCGGCTTACTTGGCGAACTTCCTCGAGAACCTCGTCGATTGGGAAAACGTCGCTTCGCGCATGTGATCGCGCACGAAAACGCCAGACATCAAAGGGTCGCCTTCGGGCGGCTCTTTTTTTGGCTTTTACCAAACCATACCATAAGGTATGTATCTTACGTACCTTATGGTATGTTAAGGCTATAGCTTCTCAAACCCGAGTATCTCTTTATGCCTCCACGCCCTCGTTTCAGCCGCGCAGATTGGCTTGCCCTTGGGCAAACTGCGCTGGCTGAGGCTGGCCCGGACGCGCTGCGGCTGGATGCAATTTGCACGCGCGCGGGGCTGAGCAAGGGCTCGTTTTATCACCACTTTTCGGATCACGCCGCCTATCTGGAGGGGGTTGTGCAGGCTTGGGCAGAGGACGCCTTGCGCGCTGTGGAAACAGGCACCGCAACCACATCTGATCTTCACCTCGCCCCGGCGCTGGAAGATGGCATTCGGTTGCTTGCAACACGGGCCCCAACGCTTGGCGCTCTGGTGGCTGAGGTCGAGGCTGAACGTGTCCAGACGCTGGCCAACCGCTATGTGGACCGGTTTGAGGCGTTGTGGCCGCGCGCCGTCCAGCTTGCTGAACTTGAGTTGGCGGTGTTTCGTGGTGCCGGCCAGCACGATAAGGCGTTGTCGCGTCTGTATGCAAAGATGGTCGAAAGCTATCTGCGCCCCACACGCGCCAACGCAAAATCTAGGCTCGAAAACGAGGATCAGCCGTTGCTTTTCCCCCTGACGCCCTAGCTCGCTAGGACTAAAGCTCGACCAACCCACTTTACGGAGCACCCCAGAATGTCATTGATGAAACTTCTCAGCCAAGCCCAAGGCGGCCGAGGCCTCGCGCAATTGGCCCAGCAATTCAACATGGACCCGGCCCAAGCCGAGGGCCTTGCCAAGATGCTGGCGCCTGCGATTGGGTCTGCTGCCAAAGAGCGCGCAACGCGGGGCGGCGCTGAGGGTCTGTTGGGATCGTTGATGGGCGAGGGCAATGCGCAGTTGTTTGATGATCCGGTCCAAGCCGCCAGCACTCAAGGGCGCGCGCAGGGCCAAGCGTTTCTCGAGCAACTTATGGGCGGTCAGGCCGAAACTGAGGCGCTGGCCTCTGAGGCCGCCAATCGCGCAGGCGTAGATGCAGGCACCGTGGCGCAGTTTTTGCCAGCACTTGCTGGGATGCTGCAAGGTGGAATGCAGAAGAATATGCCCGACATCGCGCTGCAATCGATGATGGGTCAAGTGGCTGGTAGCGGTGAGGCCAAGAGCGGCGGTCTTGGTGGATTGCTGAGTGGTCTTTTTGGCGGTGGCAGTGCCAATCAGGCCAGTGCGAACCCGCTCTGTGGTTTGATGAGTATGCTGGACGAAGATGGCGACGGCTCGCCGCTGGATGATAGCCTTGGCAAGTTGATGAAATAGGCCAATGCGCCCGGCTTCACCGCCGGGCGATCGCCCTTACAGCGCGTTAATAGGCACCTTCAGATAGGTTTGCCCGTTTGTATCGGGCTCGGGCATGTGCCCGGCGCGCATGTTGACTTGCAGCGAAGGGATGATCAGTTTTGGCATCCCCAAGGTCGCATCGCGGGCCTCGCGCATCTCGACAAACGCCTCTTTCTCGCGCCCGCCGCCGATATGCACATTGGCCGATTTCTGCGCGCCGACGGTGGTTTCCCACGCAAACTCGTCGCGCCCGGCGGCCTTGTAATCATGGCCCACAAAAATCCGCGTCTCGTCGGGTAGGCTCAAGATGCGCTGGACGGAATCGTACAGATCACTCGCCGACCCGCCCGGAAAATCGCAACGCGCGGTGCCGAAATCGGGCATGAACAGCGTATCGCCGACAAAGGCCGTATCGCCGATCACGTAAGTCATGCAGGCAGGCGTGTGGCCCGGCGTGTGCATCACATCGCCCCGGAGTTGGCCAATCGCAAAGCTGTCGCCCTCGCCGAATAACTGGTCAAATTGCGATCCATCGCGCTGAAACTCAGTGCCCTCGTTGAAGACCTTGCCGAAGGTTTCCTGGATCATCGTGATGTTGCGCCCTATGCCGATCTTGCCGCCCGCGCGTTCTTGCAAATACGGCGCCGCACTTAAGTGATCAGCATGCACATGGCTTTCCAAAATCCACTCAAGGCGCAGATCATGCTTGGCGATCCATGCCAAAATTGCGTCGGCTGAGGCCGTATCTGTGCGCCCAGAGGCGTGGTCGAAATCCAGCACGGAATCGATGACCGCGACGGACGAGCCTTCTGGATCGCGCACTGCGTAAGAAATTGTGTTTGTAGCTTGGTCGAAGAACGCAGTCACATCAGGGGAAGTATGGGGCATGGCAAGTCTCCTTATGTCGTCAATGTCGGTGCTCAAGTAGCCCACGTCAACCTCCCGGCCAGTTGATGTGAATCAATGCGGGGGGTGTTTTGGCGTGCTCTAATTAGGTGTGCAGCAGTAGGCTGGTGCGCGGTTTTGCTCGGAGGTGGAGGTGGGGGGGACCCCTTGCGCTTTCGAGCTGACCAAAGACGCTTTTGCGCCTGTGCTGGCATCTTTGCGATCCATAAAACGAGGGAGATTGCCATGACGTTGCCTGCCGCCATAATCACCGAGCGTAAAGCCCAATTGGTTGCGCGCCGAGGTGAGTTGGATACCCGCCTGCACGGCATCGACGCCGAGTTGGACACGCACCAATCTAAAGATTGGCAAGACGCTGCGACCGAGCGTGAAACCGACGAAGTGCTGCAAGGCATGGGCGAGGCGGGCCTTAACGAACTCAAGATGATCGATATGGCGCTAGAGCGCATTGAGGCAGGCGAATACGGTGCCTGTGCGATGTGCGGTGCCGACATAAACCCTGCGCGGCTGGACGTATTGCCCTACACGCCTGTGTGCCGCGATTGTGCGAAAGGACGTTCATGATGGACCCGAAAACTGCTCTGGATGAGGTGGTGCATGTGCTCCACGATATCGAGGTTGATCCCAAGCATGCCGCCGAGCATGGCGCTGAGCTGGCTGAGGCGGTTGAGCATCTGCGCGACGCTGAGGTGGAGGTGCCTGCCTCGCTTGAAAGCCTGAACCAGTCTTTGAGCGCGTCGGCAACCGAGCATGAAGCCGAAGAAGAAGTTGTCGAGCATCAGTTCGACAATATGCCGATCTAGCGATCTGTATTGCAGGCGGGCAGGGGTCCCTAGGCTTTTGTCCGCTACTAATTGCGGTCCCAATATTCGCAAAACTGCGACCTGCAGGAATACGCTGCTGCGCTCGCATACGAAGGCGCAACTCGCTAAATGGCGTAAACAGACGGTTGTGATTGGCGCCTCAATACCCGCGCCGCATAAACGCTTTCCCTGAGCCGCCGCGAGTGGCACAATAACGCGCAGTGAAATGGCCCTCAGAGGTCAGTGTTTGGAGGCGCGTATGTCAGTTTTCGGTCCCGTAGCAACGCAAGTCGAGGACGGCATTGGGGTGATGATCCTCGATAACCCGCCGGTAAATGCGTTGGGTCATGCCATGCGCGTGGGTCTGTTGCAGGCCTTGGATGCGCTGGAAGCCGACGGCACCGTGCGTCTGATCTTGATCGGTGGCGCGGGCGAGACCTTTCCCGCAGGCGCAGATATCCGCGAATTTGAGGCTCCGCTTGAGGCCCCTTTGCTGCCAGATGTCTTTGCCCGGTTTGAGGCCTGCAAAAAGCCGGTGATTGCAGCCCTGCACGGATCGATACTGGGCGGTGGGTTAGAACTGGCTTTGGCCGCGCATTACCGCATTGCCCATGTTGACGCTAAATTGGGCTTTCCTGAAGTCACCCTTGGACTGCTTCCGGGCGCTGGTGGTACCCAACGTGCCCCGCGCCTGATTGGGGCCGGGCCAGCGCTGGATATGATGACCTCCGGCAAGCCTGTGACGGCCGCGCGCGCCCACGCTATGGGGCTGGTGGACCGGTTGGCCGAAGAAGACCTGACCCATGATGCGCTGAGTTTTGCCCAAGAGCTGTTGGCCGATAAATCCGGGCCGCGTCCAACATCAGAGCGCACCGAGGGCTTTGCTGATCCGGCCACCAATTGGGCCGCTTTGCGCAAACACCACGACGCCGCAAACCGCTTGCCCGAGGTGCTGATTGCACCGCGCAAAATCGTCCATTGTGTCGAGTCTGCTCAGATGCTGCCCTTCGCCCAAGGCATGGTCCTAGAGCGCGAAGAGTTCGACGATTGTTTGGCCTCCGCGCAGTCAGTAGCTCTGCGGTATGCGTTTTTTGCGCAGCGCGCTGCGGCCAAGCCCCCTGAGGGCACGCCTGCACCGCGCGACCTCAATACCATTGCCGTGATCGGGGCGGGCATTATGGGTGCCATGATCGCGCTGCGCCTTGCGCGTGCGGGGTACCTCGTGCGGCTGGTGGATCGCAACTCAGCCGCCCTCAAGGCAGGTAACACCGCCATTTATGAGCGCCTCGACGCACTGGTGGCGCGTGGCGAGATTGGGGTGCGTGACCGCGCAGTACTGGTTGAGACGATCAAGATGAGCACCGACCTGCGCGTGGTCGAAGATGCGGATATGGTGATCGAGACGGTGGTAGAGGACTTCGATATCAAGTCCGAGTTGTTTTTCAAACTGGGCCAGATCACCCGCGAAGATACGATCTTGGCGACCAACTCGTCATTCTTGGATGTGGAGGGGCTTGCGCCTAAATCCGGGCGACCCGAGGCAATCATTGGCCTGCATTTCGCGGGCCCGTTTGCGCGCCAGACTTTGCTGGAAATTGGCCCGGCGCTTGCGACGTCCAAGGACATTATCGCCAGCGGATTTGCGTTGGCCAAAGCGCTGGGGATGACACCCGTGCTGGTGAACTCATCGGAAGGCTATGTGTCCACGCGGATGACGGCGGCCTATCACAAAGCCGCTGATTTCCTGCTCGAAGATGGTGCCAACCCTGCCGAGATTGATGCCGCGATGCGGGAGCTAGGCTTTCCAACCGGGCCGTATCAAGACCTTGACCGGACCGGCCTCGATGTGGTGCAAGCGCGCCGCCGGGCCGAGGCCGCGACGCGCGATCCTGATGACCGCTATGTCGATATCTCCGACAGGTTGTGTGCGCGTGGCTGGTTTGGGCAAAAATCGGGGCGCGGCTATTACCGCTACCCTGAAGGCAGCAAGGTGCCCGTGGAATGCGAAGAGGTCGCGGCCTTGATCGACATCGCACGCGAGGAAAAGGGCATCACGCCGAAGCCGTATTCAAGCGCTGAGATTGCCGAGCGTTGCGTGCTGGCGATGGTGAACGAAGGCGCGCGGTTGGTTGGTGAGCATGCGGTGGCACGGCCAAGCGACATTGATGCAGCGGTTATTCAAGGGATCGGCTTTCCGCGCTGGCTTGGCGGACCGATGTATCAAGGCGATCTGATCTCGATGACTATTTTGGCCGAGCGTCTGGATATGATGTCGATGGAGGCGCCTGAGTTCTGGTCACCTGCGGCCTTGATCCTGCAACTGGGCGATGATGAGCGCCTCTTTGCGGATTTGAACACCGATAAGAGCTAACTGCCGCGGCTGAGCAGAAGTCCAACTACCACCATCATCAGTCCGATGACGGACAAAAACAGCGCGCCAAGATTAAGGGCCACGGTTTTCTGCATCACCACGCGCAGCGCTTCATCATCGAGGCCCGCGCGTTTGGCTTTGGTCACCCGCAAAATACACCAGATCAGCCCTGCAAGGCCGGCAAGCGTGACCACAGCGCCGAGTGCGATGAGAATTTCCATGGGATGTCCATCCTTGCCAATTGCGCCGCCTAGCTACTTGGGCGTGTCCAAGGGTGCAACCGCTCTTGCAGGCGGGCGGGCCAGGGGCTAGGAAATTGTCTCTGACCTGCTAGCTGATGGAGCTTTTCGATGGACGTGACCGAAGACCATATTTCCGATGTAACCCGTGTCACCCGCGAGGAATTGCGCCAGTTCATAGAACGCTACGAGCGCCTTGAGCAGGAAAAGAAGGACATTGCCGATGCCCAGAAAGAGGTGATGGCCGAAGCCAAAGGGCGCGGCTATGACACCAAAGTTCTGCGCAAGATTGTGGCGATCCGCAAGCGTGACCCCCAAGACCTGTCCGAGGAAGAAGCGGTGCTTGAGCTGTATAAAGAAGCGCTCGGGATGTAGGGCGGCCGGGGTCGGTGCGACCTCGAATTGGTTAATAAAGTCATAATCTTAGGTCAGCTAAGATGACCTATTGTTTCGCATGCGAAACAATGCGTCAACAGGGCTGACCTATTTCCAGAATGCGTTTGCGTGTTGGGATGGCGGTGACATCGTTCCAAGTCCTAGGGTGGGCCGCTAGGGCAGCAAGAACCGCACACCCGGCATTGCAGCGATCACGTCCACATCGGCCTCGTAGCGCTCGGAGAGTGGGTCCATGACCTCCTCAGTCCAGCCCTCTAGATCGATCTCGTCAACCATCGCCTCTTCACGTGCAAACTTGTCGAGGAACGCTGCAACCACGCGGCGGCGATGCTCGTTGGTTTTCGGCGGCGAACTGGCAAGATAGGCGCGCATCCGTTGCAACCCGGTCTCAGACATTATGGTCGATAGAAGCGTGTCTTGCGCCTCAAGCGTCATGCTTTCGGGATGGGCGGTTAGAGCCTGGATAATCTCGGGCCACAGCAGCGGCGTGTCCTCGTTGCACCACAGCAAAAGCGGCGTGTCGGGCAGGGCCTCGCGCAGATCGGTGATGACGCGGTGCCAGCTCAGCGAGCTGAGATCGATCTTGTCGAGCCACTCGCGAAACGGCGCTACATCGCGCAGCTTTGAATATGCCTCGGGCACCAGGGTGGCCGGATCCCGCAGGCCCATGGCGATGGTGACGTCGAAATCCGGGAAGACGTTGCGCAACCACGAGATACGCTTGGGCAGACGGTCATAGAGCGTGCCATCGTTGAAGATCACGCTGGGCATGCAAGAGAAGTTTTCGTTGGAGAAGATCACGCGGTCGCCATCTGCCTCCTCCAATATCGTGTCGAGGACAGCATCCTGAAGCTCTGGACTGGCCAGATTGCCACGCAATTTTTGCAAGGTATCGCTGAGCACCGTGCGGTATTTGGCTTGATCGGGAACCAAAATGCGCTGCGCCTCCAGCGCCTCGGCATTGGCGCGCAAGCTGCTCAAAAGCAGCCCCTCGTCGGTGTGGTGGGCGCCAATGTGAAAGATGATTTGCATGAAAGGTGCGCTGCTGCCTGCGTTGGTGTGGTGCGATCTGTATATGCACATGGGCGCGCAATGATAACCCGATATCGCCGGTTGAAATTTTTTGATGCAGAAGCGGTTAGAGCGCTTGATCCCCAGACCCATTTGCCGCTATGACCCGGCGCGAGTGCCCCTATAGCTCAGCTGGTAGAGCAACTGATTTGTAATCAGTAGGTCCGCGGTTCGAGTCCGTGTGGGGGCACCATTTTTCCATTTTTTAAAGTCCAGTGACATCCAGCTAGACCTTGTTTATAAGTGGTTTAATGCAAATGTGTGGCCACTGCGGTTTGCTAACGTCCAACAGCGTACTCCCACAAAAGGGGTATATTTGGGGGTACGGTGAAAATCACAAAATGAGCGTACCCCCACCATGCCTTTGAGCGATATCAAGATTCGGAACCTCAAACCCAAGGAAAAAGCTTACAAGGTGAGTGACTTTGAGGGCCTCTTTGTCTTGGTCAAGGTGAGCGGTTCGAAGTCTTGGCGCTTTAAGTATCGGATGGATGGCAAAGAAAAGCTGTTGGTGATCGGCGACTACCCAGCGGTGAGCCTCGCACAAGCTAGAAAGGCGCGGGATGCAGCAAAGGCACTTTTGGCGGATGGGGACGATCCCAACGAAGCCAAACAGGAAGACAAGCGCAACCGGATAGAGGCCAAAGGCCAAACATTTGAAAAGCTTGGCGCTGAGTTTTTGGCAAAGCAGCGCAAGGAAGGCAAATCAGCCGCGACCCTGTCAAAGACAGAATATCACTTGAAGCTTGCGAACAACGATTTCGGGCGCAGGCCTGTCACTGAAATCATTGCGCACATGATACTCTAGACGCTGCGTAAGGTTGAGGCAAAAGGAAATCATTTAACCGCACACCGCCTGCGTGCGCGCATTGGGTCCGTGTTTCGCTATGCCGTTGCGAGCGGGGTTGCGGAAACCGACCCGACGTACGCCCTGCGCGATGCGCTGATCCGGCCAACCCGTGTGC
>JAWUXZ010000037.1:0-48813 GCA_034111085.1 Dinoroseobacter sp. | reverse complement strand
TGGCCATTTGCCAGCGGCTTCCTGCACGCGGTTCTCGCCAAAGATGAGGTGACCTTCTGTCAGGACAGCCTCAACGCGCTCGAGTGGTTGAACTTTTGACACGGCAATAAGCTGCGTGCTGCCAGGGGTGCTGCCTGCTTTTGCCTCAGCGGCGGAGATGCGGGTTTTGATGTCTGAAAGGCTCATACCAGCGATGTGCCATGGGGCCTTGGCAAAGCCAAGGCGTTCCCAAACGAAAAGAGCGGGCACAAGGCCCGCTCTTTCCTAAATCGTCCCGTTTGGGAAGATTAGAAGGACAAGTTGATGCCGAAGTCAGCAACAGTCGTGCCGTCAACCGAGCCAACACCGCCTGCAAGAGTAGCACCGCCACCGAGGGCGTAAGCTGCACCGATACCGTAGTCAGCGTCGTCGCCGGCTGCGTCAGTGTCGCCGTATGCGAAGGTGTAGGTCATTGCGCCCATGGCGTAGGTAAGATCAACGCCATAACCGTTGGTGGTCACAGAACCGGAACCATCAGTGTAGAATGCCTTGGCTGCAACTGCGCCGAAAGTACCACCAAGCTGGAGGGTGGTTGCCGAACGATTTGCGCCTACGCCGTTGTTCTCGGCATGGCCGAGCGATGCGTTGAAGTCGCCGAAGTTGTAGGACAAGCGGATCGAAGCGTCGGACATTGTTGTAGACCCAGCAACGATAACGCCCAGAGCGCCAAATGTGGTGCTGAAGTGAACGTCATTTACAGTGCCAGCGGTCCGGAGCGACTCGGAGTCGTCATCGACACCGATACCGTCGAAGCCGATGTCAGCAATACCCATGCCGTCGGTTGCCGGATCAACCGAACCAACGGTCAGCGTACCAAATGCGCCCGAAATGAATACTTCGGAGTCGTTCACGGTGCCCAGTGCGGCATTGTCGTCGTCAACGTCGAGCGACGCGCCGAATGTCAGGCCGCCGTCTGTGGTGCCGGAACCGCTGATGCCGAAATCAACTTCGTGGTGGACAGTAGTGGTGGTCGCAGCATTGGCGTTATACTTAACGCCAAAGTTTGCCGAGCCATCAAGTGCCATATCGGCGGATGCGAAGCCAGCCGATGCGACCAATGCGGTCGAAGCGATGAGAAGATTTTTCATCGTGTTTTCCCTCGTGTGTGTCACGTAAGTTAAAAGGTGCACCCCAGCGCAGTGCATCCGGCTGGGTATGACCTTTACTCGTCTTTTACCTTTTGGTTTGCAAGCTCACCCCACGGGGCCCTCAGCGGGAGCTAGTTTGATGGTGCATCAAAGCCACAGTGATTCCGACCTTCCCCGAGCCGTTCGCTCAGTATCTATGGGCATCACTTGTATATATCGAACCAAGCGGCGGGGATCGGCTGTCCGGGAAAACCCTTGTCGCAGCGCTATCTGTCGGGTAGACCACTGAAAAACAGGCATTTGCCAGAGGGCAGACCCATGCGTCACACTATCCTTCGCGCTTCGGCACTGGTTTTCATCGCAGCGACACTTGCTGCGTGCGGCGGTGGCAGTGGCGGTTTTCTCGGTTTTGGCGGTGACGGAGATCGCGCTGGCGAGACCCGTACCTTAACATCAAGCCAACGCAGCGCGCGCTTGAACGGCGAGGAAGCACGCGAGTCGATCTTCAGTCTGTTCGCCGCCAACGATGATCCCAACACCACTGTCGAAGTGAACAAATACCTTTGGGTTGCTGCGCAAGACGTGCTCGACTTCCTGCCTATTGAGACAGTTGACCCGTTCACGGGCGTTATTGTCTACGGCTACGGCACACCTCCCGGTGGCGGGCGGTCTTATCGCGCAACTGTTTTCGTCCAAGACCCAGCGCTTGAAGCGCGCTCGATCAAGGTTTCACTGGCTACACGCGGCGGCACGGCCCCGCGCGCCACGTCCCGCGCCGTTGAGGATGCAATCCTAACCCGTGCGCGCCAGTTGCGCATTCAAGACAGCAATCTCTAGACCTTCGCAGTCCTCAGGACTAAACCGAGCGCCGGGCCCATTATATTGGTCCGGCGTTTTCATTTGTAAGACATGAGAGGCGAGCCATGTCCCGCTACGACCCCCAATCCATCGAAGCCAACTGGCAAGCCGCTTGGGATAAGGCGCAAACGTTCCTCGCCACCCCTGATCCGACAAAGCCCAAGTATTACGTGCTGGAGATGTTCCCGTATCCGTCGGGCCGCATCCATATCGGGCATGTGCGCAATTATACGATGGGCGATGTGATCGCGCGCTACAAACGCTCCACTGGTCATACGGTGCTGCACCCGATGGGGTGGGACGCGTTTGGGATGCCCGCTGAGAACGCCGCGATGCAGGAAGGTGGCCATCCGAAAGATTGGACCTACAACAACATTGCTCAGATGCGCGATCAGATGAAACCGCTGGGCCTGAGCATCGATTGGACACGTGAATTTGCGACCTGTGATCCGGAATATTACGGCCAGCAGCAGGCACTTTTCCTAGATTTCCTCGAAAAAGGCCTCGTTTACCGCAAGAATGCTGTGGTGAACTGGGATCCGGTCGACATGACCGTGCTTGCCAACGAGCAGGTTATCGACGGCAAAGGCTGGCGCTCTAACGCGGAAGTTGAGCGTCGCGAGTTAACGCAGTGGTTCTTCAAGATCTCCGACTATTCCGGCGAGCTACTGGCAGCGCTCGATACGCTCGATAACTGGCCCGCCAAGGTCAAAACCATGCAGGCCAACTGGATCGGCCAATCGCGCGGCCTGCAATTTGCGTTCGATCTGACAGCACCTGCGCACGGGCATTCGGGGATCGAGGTCTATACAACCCGCCCCGACACGCTGATGGGCGCAAGCTTCGTTGGTGTCTCCGCCGATCATCCGCTGATCAAGGCTATGGAGGCCGATGATCCCAAGCTTGCCGCGTTCTGCGCTGAAGTTCGCAAGGGTGCCACGAACGAGGAGGCGTTGGAGAAGGCCGAGAAGCTGGGCTTTGACACCGGATTGCGCGTCAAACATCCGCTGGACCCGAACTGGGAGCTTCCGGTTTGGATCGCCAACTTTATCCTCATGGATTACGGCACCGGCGCGATCTTCGCTTGCCCGGCCCATGACCAGCGCGATCTGGACTTCTGCCGCAAGTACGACTTGCCGGTGATCGACACGTTCTATGCGTCTGGCGATGCGACACCCGTTGAAAAGAACGCCTTCGTGCCACCTAAAACGGAGACCGTTCAATGGGTGAACCATTTTGCGGGGCTCGATAAATCAACCGGGCAAGAGGCCATCGATGCGACCCTAGACTTTGCCGAGAACGCTGGCTGGGGCACTGCGAAGACCCAATACCGCCTGCGCGATTGGGGCCTGAGCCGCCAGCGCTACTGGGGTTGTCCGATTCCCGTGGTCCATTGCGATACCTGCGGCGTGGTGCCTGAGAAGAAAGAGAACCTGCCAATCCAGCTGCCCTATGATGAGGACGGCACCGCGATTGATTTCACCATTCCCGGCAATCCACTCGACCGTCATCCGACATGGCGCGACACCGATTGTCCGTCATGTGGTGCGGCCGCCAAGCGCGAAACCGATACGATGGACACGTTCGTGGACAGCTCGTGGTATTTTGCGCGCTTCACTGCGCCCCATGCCAAGACGCCCACCGATACAAACGAGGCCGCGTATTGGATGAACGTCGATCAATATATCGGCGGAATCGAGCATGCGATTCTCCACCTGCTGTACTCACGCTTCTTCGCGCGGGCGATGAACATCTGCGGGCATCTGCCTGAAGACGCGATAGAGCCGTTCGATGCGCTGTTCACCCAAGGCATGGTGACGCACGAGATCTATATGACCAAGGACGCGCGCGACCGTCCGGTCTATCATCTGCCCGAGCATGTGACCGACGGCAAACTGGCCGATGGCACTGAGGTCACGGTGATTCCCTCCGCCAAGATGTCGAAATCCAAGAAAAACGTCGTCGATCCGGTGGCGATCATCGAGAAGTACGGCGCAGACACAGCGCGCTGGTTCATGCTGAGCGACTCGCCTCCCGAGCGCGATGTTGAATGGACTGCCTCTGGCGCGGAAGCCACGTTCAAGCATTTGGGCCGGGTTTGGTCGCTGTCTGACAAGATCACGGGCATGGACGACGATGCTGGCCAAGGCGACGACGATCTGCGCCGTGCGCTGCACAAAACCATCTTTGACGTTACCCAAGGCATTGAAAGCTTTGGCTTTAACGCAGCGATTGCGAAGCTCTACGGTTTCACCAGTACGCTCGCCAAATCAAAAGCTGGCAAGGCCGCACAGGTCGAAGCGATCTGTACCCTCGCGCAGCTGATGTCGCCGATGACACCGCATCTGGCCGAAGAGGTCTGGAAAATCCATGGCGGCGACGGCCTGCTGGTCGATGCCCCTTGGCCCATCCCGGACCCGGAGCTTCTAATTGAGGACACCGTAACGCTTCCGATCCAGGTCAACGGCAAACGCCGCTCGGAAATCACGGTTCCCAAGGACATGGACAAGGCCGAGGTTGAAAAGCTGGTGCTGGAAGACGATGCTGTCAAAAGGGCGCTGGCAAACGGCCCCCTGAAAAAGCTGATCGTGGTGCCGGGGCGGATCGTGAATGTCGTTATCTAATCGTCGAACTGTTCTGGGCCTGCTGGGCGCGTTGCCCTTGGCAGCTTGCGGCTTCACGCCGGTTTACCGCGAAGGCACGGCGGCGCGCGATTTGCGAGACGCTGTGCTTGTGGATGCCCCAAAAGACCGCGCGGATTTCGATCTTGTGCGCGCGGTTGAGGATCGCCTGGGTCGGCCAAGTGCTGCGCAATACGGCCTTTCGGTCGCCCAGTCTGTCAGCCAGACAGCACTTGCCGTGCAAGGCAGCGCCGCGATCACACGCTATAACCTCGTTGGAACTGCCAGCTACACGCTGCGCGATATCGGCACGAACGCGCTGGTTGTCTCCGGCAATGTCGACACCTTCACCTCTTATTCTGCGACGGCCTCGACCGTTGGCACGTCTTCTGCTGAGGTCGATGCGCGCCGTCGTCTGTCTGTCGCTTTGGGCGATCTGATCGTCAGCCAGTTGCTGATCGACGTGCCCGAGACCCAACTATGAAGCAATCCGGGCGTGATCTGGCCCGGTTCATTGCAAAGCCCGAGCCGGACCGCTTGGGCGTGCTGCTATATGGCGGCGACGCGATGCGGGTTGCGATCCAGCGCCAAGACCTGCTGAAAGCGCTGGTCGGCGATCAGGCCGAAGAGGAAATGCGCCTGACCCGCTTGCCTGCGTCCGAGTTGCGCAAAGATCCCGCGAAGCTGAACGATGCCCTGAAAGCGCGCGGCTTCTTTCCCGGTCCCTGTGCGGTGTTTGTCGAGGATGCCAACGAAAACATCGCCCCCGCCGTGCTGGCTGCGATGCAGGATTGGCAAAAGGGTGACGCGACGCTGGTGGTTGCCGCGGGTGCCTTGAAGCCCACGTCGAAGATTCGCAAAGCGTTTGAGGCTCATAACAACGCCTATGCCGCAGCGATCTATGACGACCCAATGGACCGCGCCGAGATCGAGAGCAGGCTGCGCGAGGCGGGGCTTGCCTTGCCAGATCGCGATGCGATGGGCGAACTGGAAAGCCTCGCCAGTGCGCTCGATCCCGGTGATATGCGCCAAGTGATCGAGAAACTGACGCTCTATAAGCTAAGCGACGCCAGTCCGATTACCGTTGATGACATCGCCGCCGTGGCACCGGCCTCTACCGAGGCCGCTTTGGACGAGATATTGCACATTGTCGCCGAAGGGCGTGCGGCCGAGATCGGGCCTTTGATGGCGCGGCTCAGTGCCCAAGGGCAAGGCGGCGTAGCGATTTGCATCGCGCTGACCCGCCATTTTAGAGCGCTCTATGCCGCCGCAAGTGATCCTAGGGGTCCGCAGGCTGGCATCGCGTCCATGCGACCGCCGGTGTTTTGGAAGAATCGCGAGCGTATGACCCGGCAGGCGCAGAACTGGGGTGGCGACAAGCTGGGGCGTGCGCTGGGCGAGTTGGTGCAGACCGATCTGACACTACGCTCGTCACAACGCGCGCCTGATCGAGCGGTCATGGAACGCGCACTTATTCGGCTGGCAATGCTAGCCAAGGCCCGAGGGTAGGGGAAAGTTATGTATCAAGTTATAGGCGGTGTGCGCAGCCGCGCCATGCGGGTTTTGTGGATGCTGGAAGAGCTTGGCGTGCCGTTCGAGCATATCCAAGCCAGCCCCGGAAGCGCTGAGGTCAAAGCGGTGAACCCATCCGGAAAAGTGCCCGTGTTGGTCGTGGATGGCACGGCGATCACCGATTCGAGTGCGATCCTGACCTTTCTTGCAGACAAGCACGGTGCGCTGACATTCCCGCCCGGAACGCTGGAGCGCGCGCGCCAAGACGGCCTGATGCACAAAGTGCTGGACGAGTTGGACGCCGTCCTGTGGACCGCCGCGCGCCATTCGTTCGTTCTGCCCGAAGACCAGCGGATGCCCGAGATTAAAGGCCCGCTGAAATGGGAGTTCGTCAGGTCCTGCGATAGCCTTGCCGAGGCGATGGGCGAGGGCCCGTACCTGATGGGCGAGACCTTCACGATTGCCGATATTGTCTGCGCGCACTGCCTCAGCTGGGCGATCAACGCGAAGTTCGCCTTCGAGAATGAAGCCCTTCGCCAGTATCTTGACCGCTGCTGGGACCGCGATGCGTTCAAGCGCGCAGCGGCGCTTTAGCCATGGGTTTGATGCTCGACGGAGACTACCTGACCGACGATCCCGATCCCGGTCCCGACACGCAAGCTGGCGGCGCGTTTCAGCGCTCCAAATCCACTTTGCGCGATTGGATCACGGGTGGCGGGCCGTTCACGCCAGATGCCGGGCGTTACCATCTTTATGGCGCGTGGAATTGTCCGTGGGCGCACCGCGTGCTTTTGACCCGCGCCGTGCTTGGGCTTGAGGCCGCGATCAGTGTCAGCATCGCCAAACCGCGCCGCACCGATCAAGGCTGGGTGTTTGACGGCGAGGGCGCGTATGCCGATCCCGAGCTGGGCGTCGCGTCACTGCACGAGGTCTACGCGCACCAAACGCCGCCCTACACAGGACGCATCACTGTGCCTATTTTGTGGGACCGCAGGACCAGCCAGATTGTGTCGAACGAGAGCGCTGATATGGTCCGAATGCTCGGTGCTTTTGGTGGCCCTGACCTTTATCCCGAACCTTTGCGCGCCCAGATCGACGCATGGAACGACCGGATTTATCCCAGCCTTAACAACGGGGTCTACCGCGCAGGCTTCGCACGCACGCAAGAGGCTTACGAGGCTGGGTTCCGCGCTGTGTTTGCAACGCTTGATGCAATGGAAGCGCAACTTGGCCAGACGCGCTACCTGACCGGAGATACCTTCACCGAGGCAGATCTACGCGCCTTCCCGACGCTGGCGCGCTTCGATGTGGCCTACCACTATGCGTTCAAATGCAACCTGCGAAAGCTGGTCGATTACCCCAACCTCTGGGCCTATGCGCGCGAGATTTACGCGATGCCCGGCGTGGCTCAGACGGTACAATTCGAGATCTACAAGCAGGGGTATTTCTCGCCGAGCGAGGTGCGAAACCCGCTCGGTATTCTCCCACTTGGCCCTGAGATCGCAGATTGGACCGCCCCGCACGAGCGCGGCTAGTAATCCATAATGTGGTCAGCCGCGTGATCGCCCGCCCAACGCCCCGTCGCCAAACATCCCGTCAGCAGGTAGCCGCCCGTTGGCGCTTCCCAGTCCAGCATCTCGCCAGCCACGAAGACGCCCGGTCTGTCGCGCAACATCAGCCGCTCGTCCACTTGTGCTTGGCGCACGCCGCCTGCGGTCGAGATCGCCTCGTCCATCGGGCGCAAGCCTGTCACTGGAACCGGCACCGCTTTCAAAGCTGCCGCCAACGCCTCGCCCTCGGGCAAAGGTCGCAGCCATTCTTGGACTAATGCGCGCCGCGCGCCGTCCAGTCGTAGCGCTTTTCGCAGATGGTTTGCCAAGCTGGCTTTGCCACGTGGTTTTGCCAGCCGTGCCGCCACGTCCGCGACGCTTAGGTCTGGGAACAGGTCCAGCGTCAGCGCCGCCCCATCGCGAACCGCGCGGCTGATCGAATAGATCCCGCCGCCTTCCAGCCCACGCTCAGACAAAGCGAACTCGCCCCGCGACACCATTTCGCCTGCATGCAACGCCACACCCTTCACGGGTTGGCCCAAAAACGGCTCCATATGCGCGGACCATTCCACCACAACACCCACATTGGCGGGCTGAAATGGGGCGCAATCTTCAATCCAATCGGCCCAAGCGCCGTTACTGCCCAGCCGCGCCCAGCTCGCGCCACCAAGCGCCAATACCACCACATCCGCTTCCGCTCGCCGCTCGCCTTCGGGCGTGTCAAAGACACAAGTGGTCTCCTCAATCGAGGTCAAACGCCAGCGCTTGCGCAACTCTACGCCTTTGCTGTCCAACCGCTTGAGCCATGCGCGCAGCAACGGTGAGGCTTTCATTGCCTCGGGAAATACGCGGCCTGAGGTTCCGGTAAATACCTCTTGGCCCAAATCGCGCGCCCATTCTTGCACCTGACGCGGGCCAAAGGCCTTGAGCATCGGGTGCAACCATTCGGCGGCATCGGCATAGGTCGCGATGAAGTCGGTTTTGCCCTCGTCTTTGGTCAGGTTCAGACCGGACTTGCCCGCCATCAAGAACTTGCGTCCGGGCGAGGGCATGGCCTCGGTCACCAACACATCGCATCCGGCTTGGATCAAACGCTCGGCCGCCATCAGCCCTGCAGGTCCAGCCCCGACCACGAGGGCGCGCTTACCGGGCACGGGTTTTCACATCGCCGATGATGCGCACATCGCGCTTGGGATAAGGGATTTCGATGTCAGCCTCCTTCAGAGCGTTCCAGATAAGGAACAGCACGTCGCTGGTGTATTTCTTTGCCCCGTCATCAATGCCATTGACCCAGAACTCCACCGCAAAATTTATACCGCTGTCGCCAAAACTGCGCAGCTCGCAATCGGGCGAATAGGGTTGGTGGAGGACTTCGGGGTGCTTGGCAACCGCCGCCTCGATGAGGGCTGGCACGGTGTTGATGTCGGTATCATAGCTGACCGAGAATTCGGCCTCGTAGCGATTTGCACTACCTTGGTCGGAATAATTCACCACACGCGTCGTGATGAAATCCTCATTCGGCACCATGATCCAGCGACCATCGAAGGTCTCTAGGATCACCGAGCGCGCGGTCATCCGCACGATTGTGCCGCTCTCGCCGCCGTCAAGGGACACGAAATCGCCGACGGTCGCTTCGCCTTCCAGCAGCAGGATAATGCCTGACACATAGTTTGACGCAATCTTTTGCAGACCAAAACCAACACCGACACCGATGGCGCCGCCGAGCACCGTCAGAACGCTCAGATTGAGGCCCATGATGTTCAAGAACAGTAAGAACGCGATGCCGAAGATCGCCAATTCTGCGGCCTTTGAGGCCAGTTCACGCGTTGCCGGGCGCATTTCCTGTTTCTGGATGAAACCTGTCGATTGATCCTTTGACCACCCGCCCAGCCAGAAGATGATTGAGGCAACGACCACCGACCGGATCAAGAACAACAGCGAGAACGACAGGTTGCCGAGCGGCACCACAAACGCCTCTAGGTAGAGCATGACCGTGTCGAGCAGCCCAAGCGCGTAAAGCGCTGCAACCGGTACCAGCACGAATTTCCCCAACAGGCGCAAGAACGGGTCGCGCGTCACATGCTGGACGAGCGCGCGTGCGCCGAGGAACAAGAACACCCGCTTGCCGAACGCAATCACAGCACCGCTGTCGAAGATGGCGCGGGTGATCTGCTCGCCAATCGCGGTAAAGCCGTATGCGAGAAGGGGCAGCAGTAAGGGTAGGAAGATCAACACGAACCGGCGTGATGTCGCAAAGATCGAGGCGGCGTCATCGGCCGGGGTGAGCAGGCGTGTCAGTAAAGGCGTGGCGCGTTTTGCAGCCAGCTTTGCCGCCAAATAGGCCACGATCAGCAAGCCAAATTGCGACCAGGCGGCAGGCGAGGTCAGCCAATCACGCGCCAAATCAATGGCGGGGTCTGCGTAGCCAAGGGCTTGGGTCAAGATCTCGTTCATCGCAGCACTCACATACAAATCTGTCCGCGTGGTCTAACGTAAAGCCGCCTCGACACAAGCTTGGGCTGATTTTCTGGCGCGAGGGCGCGCAAAGCGTGGCAGCTAGAAATAGGTCAATGGTGCTGACCTTATGTTTCGCATGCGAAACAATGGGTCAACTACGCTGACCTAAGTTTAAGAAATCATTAACCTTTTCCGGCTGAGGTCGCCCGTCGGAACATCGCCTTTATCGCCCCAAGAAGGGCAGGCGTGGCGTCCATTGCATCGGCGGACAAAGCGTCAATCGCCTCGGCCATCGCTTCCACGCGCACAACACGGTCAAACAGCCCCCATGCAAGCGCCTCACGCGTCTCGATCTTGGCCCCGCCCAGCAGGATCATTTTCGCGCGGCCTTGCCCGACCAATGCGGCCATGCGTGCGGGATCGCTGGGTTGCGGCAGAAATCCGTTTTTGACCACAGGATAGAACACTTTTGCCCCGTCGACGGCGATCCTTATATCGCTTGCCAGCATCATCCCAAGCGCGCCGCCCGCGCAGGTACCGTTGAGCGCGCATATCGTCAGCCCCGGAAAGCCTGCGATGCGCCCTGATAATTGCTCCCATACCGGGTCAGTTGTGAGGGTGCCGCCGCGCGCCTCGTCCAGATCGGCCCCTGCGCTGAACACCGGACCTTTGCCCGTGATCACCAGCACCCGCGCGCCCGCGCTTTGGGCACCTGCGATCGCGGCATCCAGCTCGGCCAGCATCTGCGCGGTCAGGGCGTTGGCCTTTTGGGGTCGGTTGAGGGTGATCGTCCAGCGTGCGGCTCCGGCGGCAATTTCGATCATCGTCTAGCCCGTCAGGCCGAGCTTGGCGCGCAGGTCTTCGTCACGCAACGACAGCTCCTGTCCGATATACGCGTCCGCCTCTGGCCCGCACATCCAGACGAGGCATTTGGCAGGCCACTCGGCAGGAATATGTACCGAAGGATCAAGCTGGCTGACCGGGTTGATCCCGCTCTCCTTGATCAAAACCTGCATTTCGGTCGCCACAGTGCCGGGGCTGAGGCCCATCGCACGGATGCCCTGATCGCGGGTTTCCATATCCAGACAGCGGGTCAGCATCGCGGCCCCGGCCTTGGAGCTGCAATAATGCGACCAGCCCTCCATCGGACCATGTGCGGCGCCGGAACTGACCGTCAGCACCGTGCCGCCGCCTTGGGCCGCCATCACTGACAGAACCGCCTTCATCCCGTGGAAGACGCCTTTGAGGTTGATGTCGATCATCGTGCTCCACGCCTCAGCATCGACGTCTTCGATCCGGCCAATCGGGGTGATGACGCCTGCGTTGTTGATCATCACGTCCAAGCTGCCGAATTGCGCGACGCTGCGGGCGACCGCTGTCTCAAGCGCAACAAAGTCAGCGACGTCACATTCGATGGGCAAAGCTTGCGGCCCAATCTCGTCGGCCAGCGCCTGAAGAGCATCACCAGAGCGCGCCAGCAGTACGACATTTGCGCCATGAGCGGCGAATTCACGCGCAGCAGCGGCCCCGATGCCCTTGCTCGCACCTGTTATCATTACGGTTTTTCCGGTCATATCGGTCATTGCAGCACCTTTTGGGGGCGGGAGTGTTGGGTTGACTTGACCGTAGCGCCTGCACGTCCGAGTGTTGAGGGGTAATTTCGCACTCAATCGAGGCCCCCCATGCGTCCCAACTCCCTGATCGCCCTTACAACCGCCTTTAGTCTTGCGCTGATGACGCTGCCTGCGACCGCTCAAACCACGCCCTCCGCGTTGCTGGCTGAATGGCAGCAGTCATTCTCAGACGCCGATCAGGCGTTGGAGTTCTCTGACCGCGAGGACGTACCGGGTGGTTTACGCCTGACGGATGTGACCACTGCGATTCCCGTCCAAGGTGGCAAGTTGCGGATCACGGTGCCCGAAATCATCCTGACCGACACGGGCAGTGGTGAAGTCCAGATCGAGATACCAAGCGCGGTCTTGATGTTGCTGAGGACTGACGAAACTACGGTAGCCGGACGGCTGACACATGAAGCGCTCGACCTGATCGCAGGCGGCTCGGCCGACGCGCGGACCTATAGCTACAACGCGGCGCGCGCAGACTATGTGCTGGACGCGGCCACGGACGAAAATGGCACGCCGATCCCACTCGAGGTGTCGGTTGCGCTGGAGGAGGTTGCGACTGACTACATGGCAGACGGAATGCGCCTGACCTCCGACTATACGCTGGGCGCGGTGCAGATCGATCTGAGCGGCGAGGACGATACCAACGGCCCGCCAACGAGCTTTTCGCTGAACTACCGTATGACCGGCATCAGCGGCGACAGCGACGCGCCCTCGGGCACGATGTTCCAAACCGCTGACCCAAGCGCGATCTTTGAAAGCGGTGCATCGTTGACCGCCACGCTGGTCCATAGCGGGACCGGGTATACGTTTGAAAGCAGCGGGCCGGATGCCAACATGTTGCTCGACGGCTCGTCTGCCGGGGGCGCTTTGGGCATGGCTTTGGGCGAGCAGGGGCTTGCATATGATATCGCCGCACAAGGTGTGAAATGGCGCTTTGCCGGTGATCAACTGCCCTTCCCGGTGGAGCTGGGCCTCGACAGTGTTGGCTTTGATATCAGCACACCGATCCTTGAGAGCCCTGAGCCGCAACCGTTTGGCTTGCGTCTGAGCTTGGGCGGGCTGACCGCGTCGAACGGGCTGTGGAGCTTGTTTGATCCGTCCGAAGTGCTGCCGCGCGATCCCGGTGAAATCCTGATTGACCTCAGCGGAACGCAACGGGTGTTGCAGACATTGACCGATACAGACCCCCAGAACCAGATGGTTCCAGTGGAGTTCACATCCCTTAATTTGAACGATCTATTGGTTTCCATAATTGGGGCGCAGTTGACTGGAGAGGGCAGTTTTCAGCTTGATCCGAGCGCCCCCGGCATGGTTCCTGGTGTGCCTGCCGCTGTTGGTAAGGTCGAATTGCGCTTGAACGGTGCGAATGCTTTGATCGACCGTCTGGTGCAGATCGGGATCATGCAGCCGCAAGACGTCATGGGCGTTCGGATGATGATGGGAATGGCTGCGCGTCCGGGCGACACACCTGATAGCCTTGTGTCCACCATTCAATTGACACCGGATGGCGGCCTGATCGCAAACGGGATGCAGTTGCGCTAGGGCGCATGCCGCACTACCTCAGTCGGGACAAACCCTCAGACCGGAGTGCCCCATGCGCCAGGACCTGCCCGCCCTGACCGAAGCCCTATTGAGCGCCGCGACCCGTGCCGGCGCTGACGGCGCCGACGCGCTCGCCTCAGACGGGCGCGCGGTCCAGATTGGGGTGCGCGGTGGCGCGCTTGAGGAAGCCGAACGCTCCGAAGGCGTAGACCTTGGATTGCGGGTCTTTGTCGGCCAGCGCCAAGCCTGCGTGTCAGCCTCAGATATCTCCGAGCGCACAATGGCCGAGATGGCCGAACGCGCCGTTGCCATGGCCCGAGAAGCGCCAGAAGATCCGTATATTGGCCTTGCCACTCCCGACCAATTGGCGCGCGCGCGCGATGCCGAGGGGCTTGAGAAGGCCGATACCACAGACGAGCCGTCTGCTGCTGAACTGCAAGAAGATGCCCGCCGCGCGGAGGCCACCGCGATGGAGGTTGCTGGCATTAGCCAAGTTGAAAGCGCGTCGGCTAGTTACAGCTCCACCGCGATCCATCTGGCAGCGACGAACGGGTTTTCCGGTGGCTACGCACGCACCGATCGAAGCATAGTCTGCGTGGCGATCACCGGCGAGGGCACGGGGATGGAGCGCGATTATGCGTTCGACTCGCGCATTTTTCAGGGCGATCTGAAGTCACCTGAAAGCATCGGTTTGCTAGCCGCTGAACGTACGCTGGCCCGCGCTGGTGCCAAGCAACCACCGACTGGCGCGTTTCCTGTCTTGTTTGACGAACGCATCTCGTCCGGCTTAATCGGACATTTGCTGTCGGCCTCGAACGGCGGCGCTGTTGCGCGCGGGGCGTCTTGGTTGCGCGACGCGCTGGGCCAACAGGTTTTGCCTAAGGGCATGTCTGTGATTGAAGATCCGCACCGGGCGCGCGCGTCTGCCTCGCGTCTGTTTGATGCCGAAGGCCTGCCGACGCAGCGCCGCGCGATTGTGGAAGGCGGGATATTGACGGGATGGACGCTTGATCTGGCGAACGCGCGTAAGCTGGGGATGCAAAGCACTGCGAGTGCCTCGCGTGGTCCCTCAGCGCCGCCGTCGCCTTCGGTCACAAATATTGACCTGACCCAAGGTGATGCGACCCGCGCCGATCTGATCCGCGACATGGGCACGGGCCTGCTGATCACCTCGATGATGGGCAGTTCGATCAACGCGACCACGGGTGATTACTCGCGCGGTGCCTCCGGCTTCTGGGTCGAGAACGGCGAGATTACCTATCCGGTCAACGAATGCACCATCGCGGGCAATCTGCGCGATATGCTGATGACATTGGTGGCCGCGAATGACGCGCAATCCCATCTAAGCCGACGGGTGCCGAGTCTTTTGGTCGAAGGACTGACGCTTGCCGGGGCCTAGAGACGACGACCTTTCGCTGCTGATTGAGGCGGCCCGCGCGGGTGGCGAGATTGCGATGCGCTTCTGGCGCAAAGATCCGCAGGTCTGGGATAAGGACGATGGGGCAGGTCCGGTGACGGAGGCCGATTTCGCCGTCGATAATATGCTGCGCGAGACCCTATGTGCTGCGCGGCCCGACTATGGATGGCTATCTGAAGAGACCGAGGATTCCGCTGCGCGGCTGTCGAATTCCAGTGTTTTTGTCATCGATCCGATTGATGGCACCCGTGCGTTCGTTGCGGGTGAGACGCCGTTCGCGTTGTCGCTTGCGGTGGTGACGGACGGGGTGCCAACGGCGGCGGCTGTGTTCTTGCCTGCCAAAGATAAGCTCTATGCGGCAGCCCTTGGGCATCGGGCGACGCTGAACGGCGCGCCGATTTCCGTGGCTGTGCCGGGCGCTGAGACGCGGCTGCTGGCCACAAAACCCAACTTCGATCCCAAGCATTGGCCCGGTGGTTTGCCGGTGGCGACGCGCCATTTCCGCCCCTCGCTCGCCTACCGATTGGCGCTTGTGGCAGAAGGTGCGTTCGACGGGATGCTGACCCTGCGTGATGCGTGGGAGTGGGACATCGCGGCAGGCGCCTTGTTGGTGAGCGAGGCCGGTGGTGCTACCTCAGATGCCCATGGCGGGCCTTTGCGGTTCAACAATCCGCATCCACAAACGGCGGGCGTTATTGCGGCACCTGAAGGCTTGCAGCGCAGTTTGCTTGTTGGATTGGGCCGCTCCTAAAGCGCTTTGCCTTGCATCAAACGCGGCAGATCTCCGGTCATCCCAGCGGCCTCGCGCATGAAGCGCTGGCGGACCGCAGGCACGGCACTGACCGCCGCCATCCCCAGATCACGCCCGAGCCGCAAGAGCGGGTTGTCGTTCGAGAACAAGCGATTGAACCCATCGGTGGCCATGGCAAGTGACGCGGTATCGAACCGCCGCCAGCTTTGATAGCGCGCCAGAACCAGCGGGCTTGCGATGTCTTCGCCGCGCCGAGACGCCTGCACGAGCACCTCAGCCAGCGCACAGACATCGCGCAGCCCGAGGTTCAGGCCTTGGCCCGCAATCGGATGAACGCCGTGGGCAGCATCACCGACAAGCGCCACACGATCCGCGATGAAGCTGTTGGCGAGGGTCAGGCCAAGCGGGTAAGTAAAGCGCGCGCCTGCCAGCGAAATATCGCCAAGGAAATTACCAAAACGCGGGCGCAGCGCCGTCAGATAGGCGTCATCTGGCAGGGTCATGAGGGCGGCGGCTTGGTCGTCGGTTTCGCTCCACACGATGGAGCTGCGATTGTCAGGCAACGGCAAGATCGCGAGCGGACCCGAGGGCATGAAGAATTGGTGCGCGATCCCATTATGGGGAAGCTCGTGTTGGATCGCGGTGACGAGGGCCGTTTGGCCGTAACCCCAACCGGTGCGCGAAATCCCGGCGCGAGAGGCTGTGCCTGAGGCGCGCCCATCGGCACCGACAATAAGCCGCCCCAGAAGGGTGCTACCGTCTGACAAGGTTAACGTCGCGCCACCGGGTTGCAACGATTGCGCCTCGACGGTTTTACCCGCGACAGTCGTCACGCCCGGATGTGCATTCATCGCAGCCAAAAGCGCGCGGCGCAGGAACCGGTCTTCCAGCATGTAGCCCATGGGGCCGTCTTCCAGCTCGGCCGCATCAAAATTCAGAAAGAACGGCGCAGGGCCTTCGCCGGCGCGGCCATCGCTGGCTTTGACCTGCAAGATCGGTTGCGCCGCGCTTGCAACCTCGGTCCATATCCCAAGCGCGCTGAGCATCTTCTGAGACGCGCGCGCAAGTGCATAGGACCGCCCGTCAAACGACTTGGACTGTCGCGCGCGCAAAGGCAGCGCGTCGATCACGGTCACGCTGAGGCCGGCATCGGCGAGGGCCAACGCAAGGCTCGGCCCGTTCAGACCACCACCGACAATGAGAACATCCTGCATCTGTTTCATACCTGCAAATATGACCTGACACGCGTGATTGTCCATTGCGCGGGCGGCGGTTACGGTCGCGGCCAAATGTCCGGGATGGGGAGCGGCGCTATGGGTATTACGTGGTTAACGGCAACGGCTGCCGATCTGGGGCGCGGAATTGGTGCCGGCGAGATTGATCCGGTTGAGCTGACCGAGGCGTATCTGGAGGCAATCGGGGCGCACCACTTTACGCCACGTATCTTTGCCCGCCTGACGGAATATCGCGCGAGGAGTGAGGCGATTGCGGCGTCCGGGCGTGCAAAATCTGGCGCGCGAATAGGCCCGCTGGACGGCGTGCCGATCAGTTGGAAAGACCTGTTTGATACCGCAGGCGTGGCGACCGAAGCAGGCAGCGCATTGCTGGAAGGGCGCACACCGGACCATGACGCGGATGTGTTGCGCAAAGCCACCGGCGCGGGCCTCGTCTGCTTGGGCAAGACCCATATGACGGAGCTGGCGTTCTCCGGCCTCGGGATGAACCCGGTCACCGCCTCGCCGCCATGCGTGAACGACCATGACGCGGTGTCGGGCGGATCGTCCTCGGGGGCTGCAACGTCTGTGGCGTTTGGATTGGCGGCCGCGGGCATTGGGTCGGACACGGGCGGATCGGTGCGCATACCTGCGGCATGGAACGATCTGGTCGGGTTGAAAACGACCTCGGGGTTGCTGCCACTGACGGGTGTTGTGCCACTTGCGGCGCGGTTCGACACGGTTGGGCCGCTGTGCCGATCCGTGGAAGATGCGGGACTTGTGCTGGCGGCAATGCAGGGCTGCAGCGCACCCGATTTGCGAGGCGTGGACCTGTCAGGCGTTCGGCTTGGCGTGCTGGAAACCTGTGCATTTGACGATATTGAAGACGCTCCGGCAGCGGCGTTCGAGGCGTGTTTACCGCGCCTAGAAGCGGCGGGTGCAATAATCGAGCGGATCAGGTTTGATCCGTTGGAGGCGCTGATGGCGAGCTCGGGCATCTTGTTTGCCAGCGAGGCTTACGGGACGTGGAAAGATGTAATTGAGGCCGCACCTGAGAAGATGTTTCCGCAAATCCTCGAGCGTTTCCGAAGTGGTGCGATGTTTGATGCGCCCTCCTATGTGGCCGCATGGCATCAGGTCGACCGGACGCGCGCGGCCTGGAATGCGCATGTTGCGGGATTTGATCTGATCTTGATCCCGTCTTGCCCGATAATGCCACCGAACGGCGCGCGTCTTGATGCAGAAGACGCCTATTTCAAACGCGCCAACTTGATGACTTTGCGCAATACACGCATCGGCAATCTGCTTGGTCTGAGTGCGTTGACCCTGCCCACCGGCACGCCGTCATGTGGCTTAATGGCAATGGGCAAACCTATGGGCGAGGCGCATCTGTTGCGGATTGGTGCCGCCTTGGAGGCCGCACTCAGCTAATTCCCTTCAAAATGTTGGCTTTTTAATAGACCTGCCGCCTGTCCTCCGGTAACTTATCCACAATAAAGGGGCATAAGACCCCGAGATTGAGGCAGTAATGATCGAACCCGAGCGGTTTTCGAACCTTCCGGAGTATGCGTTTCCGCGTCTCCGAAGCTTGCTCGACGTCCATAAACCGGGCGGCGAAGCTGTCGCCATGACCATTGGCGAGCCTCAACATGCGTTCCCAGACTGGGTGGCGGATGAGATTACCGCTGCCTCTGCGGGTTGGGGCAAATACCCCGCTAATGACGGATTGCCTGCCTTGCAGAGCGCGATTGCCGGATGGATTTTGCGGCGCTTTGGCGTTGATGTGGACCCCGCGCGGCAGATCCTGGCGCTGAACGGCACCCGCGAAGGGTTGTTCAACGCGATGCTTGCGCTGTGTCCCGAGAAGAAGAAGGGCAAGCCTCCGGTCGTGTTGATTCCGAACCCGTTTTATCAGGTCTATGCCGTTGCCGCCCAAGCGGTGGGCGCTGAGATTGTCTACGTGCCTGCCACGGCGGAAACTGGATTTCTGCCTGATTTCGCGTCCCTGCCTGAGGATATATTGGCGCGCACTGCGATTGCCTATATCTGCACGCCGTCCAACCCGCAGGGCGCTGTGGCAAGCGAGGCGTATCTGAGCAAGTTGCTTAGCCTCGCGGAGACCCATGATTTTCAGGTCTTCGCCGATGAGTGTTATTCCGAGATCTACCGCAAAACGCCGCCCCCCGGTACGCTGAGCGTGGCCCAAGCAATGGGCTGTGATCCTGAGCGTGTGTTGATTTTTCATTCGCTGTCCAAGCGCTCTAATCTGCCGGGCCTGCGCTCGGGTTTTGTTGCAGGTGGGCCGCACAGCATCGCCGCGATGAAACAGCTTCGCGCTTATGCGGGCGCGCCGTTGCCGAACCCTTTGCAGGCTGTTGCGGTGCGCGCGTGGGATGATGAGGTCCATGTGGAGGCCAATCGCGCGCTATATGCGCCAAAATATGTGCTCGCAGACCGGCTTTTTGGAAATACCCCCGGATACACCTCGCCCGAGGCCGGGTTCTTTTTATGGCTGCGTGTCCCTGACGGGAAAACCGGCGAAGCAACCGCCCTAAGCCTGTGGAAGCGCGCTGGCTTGCGCGTTTTGCCCGGCGCGTATTTGGCCCGAGACACAGATGCAGGAAACCCCGGTGACGCCTATATTCGCGTCGCCATGGTGGCCGAGATGGAGGTGCTGGACCCAGCGCTGACCCGCCTCGCCGCCGAGCTAGATTTGATGAGGAGCGCGTAGCATGGCCTACCCCACAGCACGACCCCGTGACCCCCTGTTGGACGACGGGATGCAGGCGATGCTCGAGCGACGCGGGCGCGAAATCCTAGGGCTCTGCCTGATGGGGCTTTGCATTGTGCTGGCACTAGCGATGGGCAGCTATGTGCCCGATGATCCAAGCTGGTACGCCGCCTCTACTGCGCCTGCGCAGAACATCTTGGGCAAGTTCGGCGCTTCGATTTCCGCGCCGCTGTTCATCGTTATTGGCTACGGCGTTTGGGGTATTATCGTGGCGCTGGCCGTCTGGTCAGTGCGTCTGATCTTGCACCGTGGGGCCGAATTGTTCCTCAGCCGCGCGCCATTTGCACCGTTGCTGGCAGTCGTCTTGTCGATCCATTCCGCAACTTTGGTGCCGAGCAGTGACTGGTCGCTGACCTTTGGTTTGGGCGGACTTTTGGGCGATACCGCGCTGAAGTGGATATTGCAGATCTCGCCGATTGGCGTGGTGCTGACGATTAAACTGGTGACGGTACTGACAGCGGTTTTGCTGGTCGTGCTTGCGCTGTTCATCTTGGGCGTATCGCGGCATGAATTCGCCAAAGCCCGCATTTTCCTGACCGAAGGACTGCTAAGCCTGCGCGCTGGTGTCCCTGCGATGACAGGCGCTGTTGGCGCAGTTGCTGCGGCCGGGGCAGGTGTGCGCGCGAAGGCCTCGGGCTTTAGCCTTGGTGGACTTGCTCAGCGCGGTGATGACGAGCCGTTGCCTTGGGAGGTGTCCGCGCCAGTGCAGCCTCAGATGCAGCAGGAACCTCTGGTGCAAACGGCTTTTGTCCAACCAAACAGGCCTGAACGCGCGCCCATCTTTGTGCCCGAAATGCCCCGAAACCAGCCGCAACCTGCCCAGATGATGCCGCATGCACAACCGGTGCAGGAGCCGCAACCAGAAGCACCTGCGCGCCCAAGTCTGCTACAACGCGTTGCCCAGCGGCGTAAGTTTCTGGAAAAATCCGAAGCGCCTATGGCGATGCCGCAGCCTGAGCTGGTCGAGAGGGCGCCGCTTGCCCATCCGAACTTGCCCAGCGAGCCGCCCATTGTTGGCAGCCGTGTGCAAGGTCGCATCGCCCAAGCCATCGCGGATCGCAAAACCCGTGAGGCAGCCGCCGCCCGTGCGCCCTTGGCCGAGCCGCCATTGATGCGTGCGCCCGTCGCCGCTGATCCACAGACGCGCGAAACTTTGCCGATGTTCCCCGAACCTGCGCCTGAACCTACGACTGAGGCCCCGATGGCGCTTGATCCGGCCCAAATGACGGTCTCGCCAGCAATGGGTCCGGTCAACAGTTTCGTGCCGCCGCACAGCGCCCAGCCTATTATGCCCAGCTTCGGTCAAGCGCCGCGCCCAATGCAGCGCCCGATGCCGACGGCCGCGTCTGAGCCACTAGTCCAATACCCGTCGCAACGCCCGATCGCGCCGTCGCGTCAGGCCAAGGCCGAAGCGCAGCCCGTGTTGCAGTTTGAAGAAAAACGCGGCCCGGCCTATGAGCGCCCGCCGCTTTCGTTGCTAAGCAGCGCTGAAAGTGTCGAGCGTCATGTGCTGAGCGACGAGGCGCTTGAAGAGAACGCGCGGATGCTCGAATCCGTCCTCGATGACTACGGCGTTAAGGGCGAGATCGTGTCGGTCCGTCCCGGCCCCGTTGTCACGATGTACGAGCTTGAGCCCGCACCCGGTTTGAAAGCCAGCCGCGTCATTGGTTTGGCCGATGATATTGCACGATCCATGTCGGCGTTGTCTGCGCGCGTGTCCACCGTTCCGGGCCGCACCGTTATTGGCATCGAATTGCCAAATGTGAACCGCGAGAAAGTCGTGCTGCGCGAGATCCTGTCTGCGCGTGACTTTGGCGACAGTACTCAGAGCCTGCCTCTCGCGCTCGGCAAGGATATCGGCGGCGCGCCAGTGATCGCGAACCTCGCCAAGATGCCTCACCTGTTGATTGCAGGCACCACCGGATCGGGTAAGTCGGTCGCGATCAACACCATGATCCTGAGCCTGCTGTACAAGCTGACCCCGGATGAATGTCGGATGATCATGATCGATCCGAAGATGCTGGAACTGAGCGTTTATGACGGTATCCCGCACCTGCTGAGCCCGGTTGTGACTGACCCTAAGAAGGCGGTTGTTGCGCTGAAATGGGTCGTTGGCGAGATGGAAGAGCGGTACCGCAAGATGTCCAAAATGGGCGTGCGCAATATCGAGGGCTATAACTCTCGGGTGCGCGACACGCTTGCGCGCGGCGAGATGTTCAAGCGCACCGTTCAGACCGGCTTTGACGACGCAACGGGCGAGCCAGTGTTCGAGACCGAGGAAATTCGCCCCGAAACGCTGCCCTATATTGTCGTCATCGTGGACGAGATGGCCGACCTGATGATGGTTGCAGGCAAAGAAATCGAGGCCTGTATTCAGCGGCTTGCGCAAATGGCGCGTGCGTCCGGCATCCACCTCGTGATGGCCACCCAGCGCCCGTCTGTCGATGTGATCACCGGAACGATCAAGGCGAACTTCCCAACGCGGATCTCGTTCCAAGTGACAGGGAAAATCGACAGCCGGACAATTCTTGGCGAACAGGGTGCCGAGCAACTGCTGGGCATGGGCGACATGCTCTATATGGCGGGCGGATCGAAGATCACCCGCGTGCATGGCCCGTTTGTGTCTGATGAAGAGGTTGAAGAGATCGTGAGCTACCTCAAGAGCTTCGGCCCGCCCGAATATGTAGACACGGTTCTTGTCGGTCCGGATGATGATGAGGCGAGCAATATCGATGCGGTTCTCGGTCTTGGCGGCAATACCGACGGCGAGGACGCGCTGTACGATCAAGCCGTGGCGATTGTGCTGCGGGATCGCAAATGCTCGACCAGCTACATCCAACGCAAGCTTGGTATCGGCTATAACAAGGCCGCGCGTTTGGTCGAGCAGATGGAAGATGAACGCGTCGTCTCGGCTGCTAACCACGTCGGAAAGCGTGAAATCTTGGTGCCGGAGCAGTGAGCGCGGTTGCTATTCCATAGCGCCGCCGATGCCCCTATCTGTAGGGGTATGAAACACTTTGCTCTGGCCCTCGCCCTGTCGCTTGTCACTGTTCCCGCTTTTGCGGAAGTGGTGCCGCTGAATACGTTGTCACGTTACCTGACCGATCTCGGCACGGTGGAGACGACGTTTACCCAGATTAACAGCGACGGCACGTTGTCGACTGGCAAGCTCTATATCCAGCGGCCCGGTCGGATGCGGTTTGAGTATGATCCGCCCAACAATGCGCTGGTGATTGCCGGGGGTGGCCAGTTGGCGATTTTTGATCCGGTCTCGGACGGAATGCCAACACAATACCCGCTCAGCCGCACGCCGTTGAACCTGATACTTGCGCGGCAAGTCGACTTGGGGCGGTCCGATCTAGTGCAGTCCCATAGCGGAGATGACACTGCCACGCGGGTGATTGCCCAAGACCCCGACAGGCCCGAGCAGGGCACAATCGAGTTGGTTTTTTCAGCAGAACCAGTGGAGTTGCGCCAATGGATCATCACCGATCAGGACAACGGCTCGACCACGGTGATCCTAGGGGCGCTGGAGGACCGCGAACGCCTGTCCTCTTTCTTGTTCAATATTCCATTCGAGACCAACAAGCGGACCGGCAATAACTAAGAAAGCCGCCCGCATGCGCGAAGCTGCGCGTCATACATAACCGCACGATCCGCAACCTCGCCCGCAATCCGCACCAGCCATGATTTCGCGTTGTAGCTGCCGCGCGAATACCCGGTGTGGCCTTCGTGATAGGCGAGATACTGGTTGCGCGTGTCGCCAAGTGCGACGCCGTTGCGCTGATTTGTTTGGGTCATATACCAGCCCATGAAGTCCGTTGCGTGGCGGATATTATCGCGCCGCGCACTGCGATTTCCGGTCTTTTCCTGGTATTCTTCCCACGTCCCGTCCAGCGCTTGGCTGTATCCATACGCCGAGCTTTGTCGCCCCATCGGGATGACGCCGAGCTGGTAGCGCACTGGCGTCCTAGCCTGGGGGCGGAATTTGCTTTCCTGGTAAATCACGGCCATTTGGCTGGCGACCGGGATGCCGTATTTACGCTCGGCCGATTTCATCGCACCGAGATATGACGGACGCTGGGCGATGATCGCGCAGGCATTATCCAGCTGCGACGGCGCGTTGTTATGTGACCCACCGCAGGCGGCGAGAATCAGGATCGAAAAGAGAAGTCGCACGCTGTGGCGCATTGGTCTGCCTCGGAACTGCTTTTATGTTCGTTTTGTCCAAACAATACAGTAATTTGTGCGCGCTGAAAATGGCCTTGATTGATCTTATAACAGAAGCGCGAGCAGAAGCGGTATTGCGCCCACGGACATCAGGGTCGAGACGACGACAAGCCCCGCAACGGACTTCGCATCTGCCTTATAGCGCTCGGCCAAAAGGTAGGACGTGACTGCCACGGGGGTTGCCGCTTGCAGGGTCAGCACCGCCAAGGCGACCGGATCGAGCGGGAACAGCGACCCAACACCATACGCCAAACCCGCGCATACGATGACCTTCGCAAGACTGAGCCACACTGCACGCCCAAGACCTGCGGGTTTCAACTGCGCCACCGCAACGCCGAGGGTCAGCAACATCAACGGAATCGCCATCTGCCCGATCAGGCCCAGCGTGTTCGCCGCAACAGCCGGCAGGCCCCAGCCTTGCCACAGGAAAACTGCGCCCGCGACGGTAGCGACCACCATTGGTTCGCGGGCAAGGCGGCTAAGCGCTATGCCGCCAGAGACGAGCCAGATACCGAAAGTGAACGCCCAGACAGACATGATTCCGAACACCACGACGCCGTATCCCAGCCCGGTCTCGCCGAATGCAAACAGCACCAACGGCAATCCTAGGTTGCCGGTATTGCCAAAAATGATCGGGGCAAGGAAGGTGCGGCGGTCCAATTTTGCGCCCTTTATCAGCGCCCAGCACGCTAGGGTGATCGCCGCGTAGACCGCGAAAGTGGCGAGCGAAAGATCAGCCAAAGCGCTCGGATCGATCTCGGTTTCGACCAGTGCTGTAAAGATCAAACAGGGTGTGGCCAGCAAGACGCCCAGCCGCGTGACGAACTCTACCGGGTAGTCATATCCGGCGCGCACCCAGCCAAAGCCAATTGCGGCAATCAAGAAAACCGGGGCGGCCACCTCAAGCACTGTTAGGAATAAGGTCACAGTCTGTTTCCTGCAAAATAGGGCCGGTTGCATAGACAAGGCGGCGTGGGTCGGTCTATCTGTTGGTCAACGGGGGACGTACTATGATGCTTAAAGCGCAAGCTAAATATCATTTAGGACAAATTGTTCGACATAAGCGGCATCCGTTCAGGGGCGTTGTTTTCGATATTGATCCGGAATTTTCCAATACCGACGATTGGTATGAGGCGATCCCGGAAGAGGCGCGTCCGCTGAAGAACCAACCGTTCTACCATCTGCTGGCAGAAAACGACCAAAGCTACTACGTGGCCTACGTGTCTGAGCAGAACCTTGTGCCCGATCACACGGGCGAGCCCATTGATCATCCGGACATGCCTGACCTGTTTGGAGATTTCCAGGACGGGCATTATCCGCTGCATTTCCAGATGAACTAAAGGCTAAGCGGTGGGCTTTCCCGCCGCGGCCCAGACTTTGAAACCGCCGTCCATCTCGGCGATGTTCTGTGCCCCCATGTCTTGAAGTGCTTTCACGCTGAGCGCTGATCGCCATGCGCTGGCACAAAACAGCACCAGCCGCTTGTTGCCGGCCAATTCCGGCTTGTGATACGGGCTGGCCGGGTCGATCCAGAACTCCAGCATCCCGCGAGGGGCATGGAACGCACCGGGGATACGGCCCTCGCGGTCCAGCTCGCGGATGTCTCGAATATCGACGAGCAGCGCGTCGCCGGATTCCGCAAACGCTTGTGCATCGTCAATCGACAGGGTCGTGATTTCGGTTTTCGCCTGTGCGACGAGGTCTTTCACCGGGGTCATTGCCATGGTCTGTTTTCCCTCAATATCCTAGCGCGCAGCCGTCTTTGCGCGGGTCCGACGCACCGATCAGCACGCCATTCTCAGTATCGATCCAGATCGCTTGTGCACCGCCAATGGGCGTGTCTGGCACAATTACGTCATGGCCCATCTCAGCCAATTCGGCATGAACTTCAGGGGCATAGCCGCGTTCTACCTTCAACTGTCCCAGATCGGCGAAGCTGCGTGGCGCATCTAGAGCACTTTGCAACTCCATCCCGTAATCGAGCATATTCGACAGCACTCGCACATGCCCGTTTGGCTGATAGGCCCCGCCCATTACGCCGAAGGACATCACCGTTTTGCCGTCGTGGCGCAGCATCGCGGGGATGATCGTGTGCATGGGGCGCTTGCCGCCTGCGGCCTCGTTCGCATGGCCCGCCTCAAGCGTGAAGCCAGAGCCGCGGTTCTGGAACAGGATGCCGAATTTGTCCGATGACAGGCCCGACCCGAAGCTGTTGAAAATCGAATAGATCAGCGACACGGTCATGCCGTCGCGGTCCACAACAGTCAGGTAGATGGTGTCTTTATGGACGTTTTCGCTGCGCGTGCGTGCGCTGGGCATGGCTTTGTGCGGATCGATCAACTCGGCGAGCGCGCGTGCTGTGTCCATCGATAGCATATGGTCCAGTTTGGTCATGTGATCGGGATCAGCAAGGAACCGGTCGCGCGTGTCATAGGCCAGTTTCGATGCCTCGGCTTCGATATGGGCACGCATGGCGCCGAACGGCTCCATCGAGGAGATATCGAAATGTGAAAGGATGTTCGCCAGCAAGAGTGCTGTCGCGCCTTGGCCGTTCGGCGGATGCTCGACCAGCTCAAATCCGCCATAGGTGCCGCTGATTGGCGTGGTCGGCGTTGCTTTGACCGAGGCGAAGTCGCCCGCGGTATGGACGCCGCCTAACGCGTTGATACTGCTCAGCATATCGTCCATCACCTCGCCCTCGTAGAAAGCGGCGCGCCCGTCTTTCGCGATGCGGCGCAGCACCTCGGCTTGACCCGGTAACGCGAATTTTTGACCGGACCGGAACGGTTGGCCGTTGTTCAGGTATTGATTGCGCGCAATGCCTTGCAGCCGGGCTTGTGCCTCGTTCCAATCGAATGCGGCGCGCGGCGCGACGGGGACACCGTCCTCAAACGCGGCAATCGCGGGGGCAAGAATGGCATCAAGTCCTTTGCGCCCGTGGCTTTCGCTAAGTCGGCAAAACGCATCAATCGCGCCGGGGAGTGTGACCGAAGTCGCGGCGTTAGGATCAATGACGCTATGTCCGCCCGCGCGTAGATCAGCGGAGTTGAGCGCACTTGGCGCGCGGCCAGAGCCGTTTATCGCTATGATTTCATCGGTCCCGGCGGGCTTGACCAGCACAAAGCAGTCGCCGCCGATCCCGGTCATCGCAGGTTCGCACACGCCTAGAAGAACGGACGCGGCAATCGCGGCATCAACGGCGTTGCCACCTGATTGTAGAATGTCGATTGCGGTTTTGGCGGCAAGCGGGTGTGACGTCGCGCACATCCCGTTGGTGGCATAAACCGCTGAGCGGCCCGGCATGTGAAAATCACGCATCTTGTCTGTCTCCCTAGCTGTCGCCGACGCTAGGCCGCAGCGCACGGAATGCCAAGGGAGGGAAAGGTAGCAAAGTGCCCCGGTGCCGCACACTGGGTGGGGGCAATAATATGCGGCACCGGAGGAAGCATCTTTGCTACAAGGATTAAGATGCTCCTCGGGTGCGGCGGTGGTTGGGAGAGATCAGGGCATTTTCGCGGCGACAACAGATTAAATTGATCTATCCACGGGTAATGACCAAAGCGCGCCTGCTAACACATGCCCCCAACGGTGCGCGGAATATGCAAGGTCAGGCGATTCTGACCCTTCTCGCGCACGTAGTCCAATCGATCCGTCAGAGCGCGGATTAAGTGCCAGCCGAAACCGCCTTCGGGCAAGTCATCATCGGCCGTGTCATGAGCGCTGAGCGTACCACTTGGCAGTTGGTCATTTGGCATCGGCGCGCCTGTATCGATCAACTCAATCTCAAGTTTATGGGGCTTTAGGCGTGTGACCATCGCGATCGAGCCGCGTTGGCGATCCGCATACGCATGCTCGACCACGTTGTTGAGCACTTCGGCCAAAACAATCTCGACATGTTCCATATCAGCGTCTGACAGCCCATTGGCCAGCAGACTAAGGTTTAGGCCATGGAGCATTCGGCGCACGGCCATGTTGGTGGCGGGAATAACGAAATTCAGCACCAGATCAGGGGTTTCAGTCATGTGTTGGACGGAGGCAAGAGATGCATCTTTCATGCAGCCAGCGCCTCTTCAACGGATCCGTAGATACGAAATACATCCGTCATGCGGGTCAGTTTGAAGACTTTGGCCACAATCGGCGTCAGTCCTGCGAGTTCAAGTCGCGATTCGGGCGCGCAGGACTTCATAACGGCGACCACAGCGCCGAGGCCTGAGCTGTCCAGAAAGCCAACTTGCGACAGGTCCAGCACAACGCGCGCGGGTGCGTCGACGGTGGCCTTCTGCATTTCGTCTTTGAAATGAATTGCGCTTGCCGCGTCGATTCGGTCCTCGGCGACCTTGATCATCAGCGCAGCCTCGTGCGCGGTCGTTTCCAGTTTCATCTCGGCCCCCGATTTGGTTTGGTAGCCAAAACACTAGGCGCAAAGTCTTACAAATAAGTTGAGCGCGAAAATCCACGACAGTCAAATGGGAGTGATTCTTGGAAAGCATCGTAATTTCAGGCGCTAGCCGCACACCAATGGGCGGATTTCAGGGGGTGTTTGCCTCGGTTGATGCAGCACAATTGGGCGGCACCGCGGTTAAGGCCGCATTAAGTCATGCAGGCCTCAGCACTGTCGACGAGTTATTGATGGGCTGTGTCCTACCCGCAGGCCAAGGTCAGGCCCCGGCACGGCAGGCGGGATTCGCGGCCGGGTTAGGCGACGCGGTGCCTGCAACAACACTGAACAAGATGTGCGGATCGGGCATGAAGGCGGCGATGATGGCCTATGATACATTAGCCACGGGTAGCGCGGATATCATCGCAGCGGGCGGGATGGAGAGCATGAGCCGCGCACCCTATCTGTTGCCCCAGATGCGCGACGGCGCGCGAATCGGTCATGGTCAGGTGATTGATCATATGTTCCTCGATGGACTGGAGGATGCCTATGACAAAGGCCGCCTGATGGGCACGTTTGCTGAGGATTGCGCCCAAGCGTTTCAGTTCACACGGGCTGCACAGGATGACTATGCGCTTGCGTCGCTCAGCCGCGCGCTTGAGGCGCAGGCGTCCGGTGCGTTTGATGCCGAGATCGCGCCGGTCATTGTCTCCTCGCGCGGCGGTGACACAGAAGTTATGCAAGACGAACAACCCGCCAAGGCACGCCCGGACAAGATCCCGCACCTGAGAGCTGCCTTCCGCAAGGACGGCACGGTGACGGCGGCCAATTCCTCGTCGATCTCAGATGGGGCGGCGGCGTTGATCCTCGCACGTGAAAGCGTTGCGACTGAAAAGGGCCTGCCGATTCGCGCGCGGATTCTCGGACATGCCAGCCACGCGCAAGCACCGGGTGAATTCCCGACAGCCCCCGTGCCTGCGACCGAAAAGCTGCTGAAGCGGCTCGGCTGGGCCATTGAGGATGTGGATTTGTGGGAAGTGAACGAGGCTTTCGCCGTCGTGCCTATGGCCTTCATGTCGCGCCTCGGTATGCCTCATGATCGGGTCAATGTATGCGGAGGCGCCTGTGCGCTGGGCCATCCCATCGGCGCATCTGGAGCGCGAATTATCGTGACGCTGCTAAATGCGCTGGAGACGCGCGGATTGAAGCGCGGGATTGCGGCGATTTGTATTGGCGGTGGTGAAGGCACGGCCATCGCGCTTGAGCGGGTTTGATGCGGGTGGATTATAAGAACTTGGCGCAAACCTGTGCGGCGCTGACTGAAGGCGAGACCGATGAGGTTGCGCTGATGGCAACGCTGGCCTGCGAGGTGTTTCATGCCGATGACCGCTTTGATTGGGTTGGGTTCTACCGCGTCGTCTCGCCGGAATTGCTGAAAATCGGACCGTATCAAGGCGGGCATGGCTGTCTCGTTATACCCTTCGCGCGAGGCGTGTGCGGGGCTTGCGCGCGTGAGGAGGCCGTACAAATTGTCGCCGATGTGGAAGCATTTACCGGCCATATCGCTTGCGCGTCTTCCACAAGGTCCGAGCTCGTGTTGCCTGTGTTTGGCCCGGACGGGCTGATCGCGGTGTTTGATCTGGACAGTGACCAGCCGGACGGGTTTGACGCGGTGGATGCGGCAGCGTTGCAGGGTATTTTGGACGTCACGTTTGGTCGGGCAGTTGGCTAGTGGATATTTGGCGAAAGCAAAGGGACTAGGTCGGTAGCTGCGCCATCCCTAGGAGCACGCCATATAGGATGAAGCAGACCGCAAGCGTTCGGCGCACCCATAGGTTCATAACCGCGCCGAGTGCCAGTTTGCCCAAGCCTGCGCCAAGGGCAGTGTAGCCTGTGTAGCTGAGTGCTGTCAGGCTTAGGGCAGTTGGAACGATCACTTGCATCTGCGCCCAGATCGGCACGCCCGGCTCTACAAACTGCGAAAATGCTGCCAGATAGCCCGCAACGGACTTGGCGTTGAACGTCGCAATCGCCAGCGCGCGACCGTAAAGACTGCCAGCCGAGGCGGTTGCAACGAGGGGCTTTGCGGCATTCAGCCAACCGCGCAGTCCAAGCCAAATCAGCACACCTGCCCCGGTCATCTGCACCCAGAAAAATAATGTTGGCGAGGCGATGATTAACGCCGTCACCCCAAGCGCTGAGCCAAGCAGGAATAGGCTGGCTTGCGTCAGGATCGCGGCAACCCCCCAAAGGCTGCGCGCGAAGCCGTGCGTCATGCCGTTTTGGATGCAGTTGACCGCGTTCGGGCCGGGCGTGGTGACGAAAAGGGCCCAGAAGGCGGTGAAGATGATCCAAGCTTGGAAACTCATGCGCTTGCTCTTGCCGTGTGAGGTCGGGCAGGGCAAGGGAGGCGCATGACTGATGCCTATAATCCTCCGACAAGTTCGCTGGTCGTGCTGCACGAAGATGCGCAACTCCTTCTGCTGGAAAAGCCCGCAGGATTGCTGAGCGTCCCGGGCAAGGGCGAGCATTTGGCCGATTGCTTGATGGCACGCGCGCAACGGGTGTTTCCCGGCGCGCTGCTGGTCCACCGGCTTGACCGCGATACCTCGGGGGTGATGGTGTTTGCTATGACGCCGTCCGCACAGCGCCATCTTGGGCTGCAATTTGAGAAACGGTACGTGAAGAAAATCTATGTCGCGCGGGTATCTGGCACGCTGGAGCCACGCGATGGCGCAGTGGACGGGCCGATCGTTGTCGATTGGGAAAACCGTCCGCGTCAGATGATTTGCCACGAGACTGGGCGCGCGGCGCATACCGACTGGAAAGTGCAAAGCTACGCTGATGGCAACACCCGCGTGCGCCTGTTTCCGTTGACCGGGCGCAGTCACCAATTGCGGGTTCACATGCTGTCGCTGGGCCATCCAATCTTGGGCGATCCGCTCTATTCCGAGGGGGCTGCGCGGGATCACGAGCGCATGATGCTGCACGCAACTGAGCTGCGCCTGCGCCATCCAGACGGCGGGCGGGGGATGCGATTCGTGTCGAAAGTGCCGTTTTAGAGAGGGCCGTTGCCGGCGAACTCTCGCCGTACCCAAGGTATCTACGCTTTACTTACGTTGGGTTAGCCTATCTGTTGTATCAAACATCGATGAAAAAAACACGAGCAGGCCTATGAACCAGACCCCAGATTTCACCCGGGCGCAGCCCGTCACCCGTGATGCCCGTGATTGGGTGAAGATCTTGGCCGCATACCGCGAACCGAACGAATGGCGCAGCGCGTTTGAGTTGGCGATCAGTTTTGGACCGTTTGTGGCGCTCTGGGCGTTGGCCTGGTGGTCGATGTCGATCAGCTACTGGCTGACATTCGGCCTGTCGGTTTTGGCCTCGGGCTTCCTGTTGCGCATGTTCACCATTCAGCATGATTGTGGTCATGGCTCGCTGTTCAAGAACCGTGTGGTCAGCGATTGGGTCGGTCGTGTGCTTGGTGTGTTTACCCTGACGCCCTATGACGTGTGGCGGCGCACCCATTCGATGCACCACGCCAGTTCCGGCGATCTGGGGCGGCGCGGCATGGGCGATGTGCATACTTTGACGCTTGCCGAATACAATGCGCGCTCGCCGTTTCAGCAGTTGCTTTACCGCATGTACCGCCACCCGATCACCTTGTTCGCGCTTGGACCAGGCTATTTGTTCTTGCTGCAAAACCGCATGCCGCTGGGCTTGATGAGCGACGCGAAATACTGGGTTAGCGCGGGCGGCACCAATGCAGCACTCGCCTCGGCGCTGGGCCTCGTTTGGTATTTTGGCGGATGGGCGGCGATTGTGCTGATTTTCCTGCCATCATCGCTAATCGCGGCAACCGCGGGCGTGTGGTTGTTCTACATCCAGCACCAGTTTGAAGAGACCCGTTGGGAGCAGAGCGAAGATTGGCAACTGCACGATTCGGCTCTGCATGGCAGCTCGCACTATGCGTTGCCAAAGCCTCTGCAATGGATGACCGCCAATATCGGCATTCACCATGTGCATCATCTGTATAGCCGCATCCCGTTCTACCGACTTCCGCAAGTCCTACGTGACCACGAAGAGCTTGCCACCGGTAACCGTATGACTGTGCGCGAGAGCTTTGCCTGTGCGCGGCTGCATCTGTGGGACGAGAAGAGCAAGCGCTTGATGTCGTTTGCCCAAGCGCACTCCGCCAGCGCCTAGTCAGCCACCGCCTAGTCGTCTTCGCGCAAGTTCAACGCCGCTATCCCGCTGCTTCCAAGCGGGGTGGAGGCGAACGGACCCCCATGGCACATATGACCCGCATCCTGCGGATCGAGCGCTCCGGCCTCATCAAACATCTGTTCTGCAAATTGCTCGGCATTGTCCTTCGGGCGGTACCCCAGAAAGCTGGCCTTGGCGTTGTCCACGGGCGCGCGATCGTTGTCTGACACGCCGTAGATGATCGAGAACCCGGTGACCGGCGTATCAATTGCGCGCTGCACCAGCCTGATCAGGTCCCCGTAGCTGAGCCATGATCCGACCGCGCGGGGATTGGTGACATTGGCGCAAGACAGAATGCGCAAACACACCGCCTCGATCCCGCGCTTTTCCCAATACATCCGCGCCAAATCCTCAGTGAAACACTTGGCGAGCCCGTAGAACGTATCGGGGCGGTGAGGGGCGTCAGTGCCGATAAATTCGGTCTTTGGATACATGCCGACCGCGTGGATGGAGCTGGCATAGACGACGCGGCGCACGCCGTTCACATGGGCGGCTTCCCAAACGTTATAGGCACCGATGATATTGGGGCCGAGTATGTCCTCAAACGGGGCCTCGTCCGAGATCGCTCCGAAATGGACGATCATATCCGCGTCCTCAGCCAGCGATTGAATCGCGGCCTTGTCTTCCAGATCGGCCTTCACATAGGCCTCGCCGGGATAAAGCGTGCCGATGTCATCTGCCAAATCCGTCGACACCAACTGATCGCACATCGCCGAGAGCGGTTCGCGCAGATACGACCCTAGCCGTCCGGCAGCACCTGTCAGAACGAGTTTCTTCATCTCAGTCTCCTCCAAGGCGTCAGATGACGGCCTTTTCTATGATGGCGCGGTCCTCGACGAGGCGGGTGTAATTGAACGCGCCCAGATCAAGGCTGCGGTACTCCCTATGCACCAGCAACTCGGCGGTGCCGCGTCCCATGGCGGGGCTTTGCTGAAGCCCGTGGCCAGAAAAGCCGTTGAGGAAATAGAAGTTCTCAATCTGGGTATGTGGCCCGATGATCGCGTTATGATCGAAGGTGTTATAGGCATAATGCCCGGTCCATTCGCTTTGCACCTTGATGGCTTCAAACTGGGGCACGCGGGTCGCAATGATCGGCCAGATGTGATCCTGCCAAAGCGCGAGATCCATGGTGAAGTCATCGGGATCTGCGGCCGGATCGACCTCTGAATGGCCCCCCGCCAGATAGGTGCCGCCGCCGTTCTCGCGAAAATGCACGCCCGAGGGATCAATTGTCAGCGGTAGGTCGCGGTCGAGCGGGTGTGCCGCCGCAAACACCCACGAGAAGCGCTTGCGCGGCTCCACCGGGATGTCGATCCCTGCCATCTTCGCAGTCATGCTCGCGCGCGGGCCAGACGCGTTGACGAGCTGCGCACATGCGATCACCTCGCCTGAGGCCAAAACAACGCTTTCAACCCGAGTGCCCGCTGCGTTTTTGTTAATCGCCACGACCTCGTTTTGCACATATTCAACGCCGCGTTCGCGCGCTTGTCTGCGCCACCAATCAAACACCGCACCGCCGTCCCAATAGCCTTCGTCTTTGGTGTTGATCGACCCTAGGACCAGATCATCTACGTTATAAAACGGATAGGCCGCCTTGATCTGCTCGGGCGTCATCAGCTCCGTTTCAGCCCCGCAGGCCAGTTGCACCTTCTGGTTCTCGCGCAGCACATTCGCAAAGCCCTCTGTACCTGCGAGATACATGTAGCCGAAGGACCGGATCGACAGGTTTGGCACCCGCGCGTCACCGCCCATACGCGCGCGGATGTTGTTGACGAAATCCGCCGCGAATTGCGAAACCCGCACGTTCAGCTCTTCGGAGAACTGCTGGCGTATGCAGGAGTTTGTGTGCGCGGTCGAGCAGGTAGCAAAGCTCATATCCCGCTCAATTACGAGGACGCGCCCGTCGAAATCTGCCTGCTCGGTCAGGAACCACGCGGTGGACGAACCCATGATCGCGCCGCCGATGATGACAATGTCGTAGCTGGTCTGTGCGGGGGTTTGGTGGGCGCTCATACGATGTCATCTCCGTTGGCGATCGCGGCGTCTATCAAGGCGATGTCAGACGCGCTGAGGCCGTAGTCCTGCGCTGCACTCTGGGCCGAAATATAGCCGCGCGCCAGATCGCGTTTGATGGCATCTATGTCGCGCGTGCTTGCATCGCCGTAACCAGCCCCGCCGGGCAGAGCGAGCATCACGCGCCGCCCGTGGGGAACGAATTGCTTGCCTTTACCGCGCATGGCCGCGCCATCATCGCGACTGATCGTTGTTGCGGCCCCAGCCCCTCCACCGCGCCGCCCACGCGCTGGATAATCGACGCGGTCAAACATCGCTTGGAAATCAAACTCGTGCCCCTCGCGCGCGCCCACTTCCATATATTGCCCAAGACCGCCGCGCTGCTGGCCTGCACCGCCTGAGTCCGGCCGCAGCTCTTTGCGCCAAATGATTACGGGTCCGGCGTGTTCTGTCGCCTCAATCGGCATGGTCATCACGCCCGAGGGAAAGGCAGTCGCGTTCATCCCGTCCAGTGTTGGGCGTGCGCCCGCGCCACCGGAGTTGAAGGTCAGCACTTCGGACCGCGCGGCACTGCTGGGGGCAGGCGCATCTGTTCGAGGACGTAGAGAGACCTGAAAGTTGCACAAGCACCCGGCCCCCTCGGCAGGCACCATACCGGGCAAGATTTTGTCGAGCGCATTATACACCGTATCGGGCACGAAATGGCCGACGATATGGCGCAACGCGACGGGCGCTGGATGGACGGCGTTCACAATCGTGCCTTCAGGCGCGCGCATCTCGAACGGTGCCAGCGACGCGGCGTTGTTCGGAATTTCGGGCGCAATCGCGCATTTCAGTGCGTAGCAAGCATAGGCCTTGGCGTAGACCATCGGGCAGTTGATGCCCTTTTTGTCCACGGGCGAGGTTCCCGTGAAGTCGCTGATGATGCGGTCTTCTTTGATGGTCAGCGTTACCCTGAGCGTGATCGGTGTGTCGAATCCGTCGACTGTCATCTCGCCCGTTGCAGTCGCGCGTGGCAGCGCCGCAATCCGTTCCAAGGTCGCCCGACGGGAGTTTTCAAGAATGAACGCAGCGATCCCGTCCAAGCTGTGCAGCGCGAACTCAGTCATCATCTCGACCAGCCGCCGATGCCCGATTTCGTTGCAGCTGGCCAGGGCATACATATCGCCCACCAGCTGGTCAGGCTCGCGCACATTGCCCCGCACAATCCGCAGCAAGGTCGCATCGACCACGCCGCGCTCGGCAAATTTCATGATCGGAAGATAGAGGCCTTCTTCATACACGCTGGCCGCATCGGCCCCGAACCCGCGCCCGCCGATATCGACGACATGCGCGGTGCAGGCGAAGAACCCCACCAGCGCGCCGTTGTGGAACGAGGGTGTGACCATGGTGACGTCGTGCAGATGCCCGGTGCCTTCCCATGGATCATTGGTGATGTAGATGTCGCCTTCAAAGATGTTGTCGCGCCCGATCCGGCGGATGAAGTGCGCCACCGCATCGGCCATCGCGTTCACATGTCCGGGTGTGCCTGTCACGGCTTGTGCCAGCATCTGACCGTTGGTGTCATAGACCCCTGCGGACAGATCCCCGGCTTCGCGGACGGACGTTGAGAACGCGGTGCGCACCAGCGCTTGGGCTTGTTCTTCGACGACCGAGATCAGCCGGTTCCACATCACCTGATAGGCCACGTTTGAGTGGGTCATGTCCGGACGCCTTGTGCTTTCAGCGTGATGTCGATGCACCCATCTGGTTGGCGGATCGCGCGGCGACTGGACGGGATGATGATCGTTGTTTCATCCTCAGTGATGGCTGCGGGGCCTTCGACATGGGCACCGGGTTGCATGGCCTCGCGTATTACCACGGCAGCGTTCGTGAACTGCGACAGGGCAGGGTCGAATATCTGGCGCTCAGCGGCGATTGGGGCTGCTTGCCCGTCGATCGCCAGTGCAACCCGAGCAACGACCTCAGACGGCGTTGTCGCATTCACCGACCAGACGGTGATTTCGATATCCATGCCCGCGACCGTGCGTCCGAATAGTTTGATGTATTCAGCTTCAAACAGCCGCTCAAATTCTGCTGCATCAGGGGCCATGGCTTGGGCTTGGCTTAGATCGACAGGGATTTCCCAGCCTTGGCCGGAGTATCGCATATAGACCTTGAAGATGCATTCGATGGCAGCCTCCGCATCGCACGTGCGCACAAAACTGGTCGCGTCGGTCTGCAACTCGCCCAGTAAGGTCTTGATCGTGTCCGGTGCGAAGGCCGAGAGCTTCATATAGACCGAGCGCGTTGCCTCAAAACTGAACGGCGCGCGCAGAAACCCAATGGCCGAGCCGACGCCCGCACCGGGGGGCACCAACAGACGGGAGATGCCAAGTTTTTCGCAAAGACGTCCGGCATGCAGAGGGGCAGCGCCGCCAAACGCGATCATGGTATAATCGCTGAGGTCTTCGCCATTCTCGACCGCATGAACGCGCGCGGCATTGGCCATGTTCTCGTCCACCACCTCGGCCAGCCCAAAAGCGGCGGTCTCGGCGTCCATATCCAGCGGCGCACCCAGCACAGCTTCAAGCGCTTGGGCGGATTGATCGGGATGCAGCCTGATTGTGCCGCCAGCAAACTTCTCTGCATCCAGCCGTCCCAGCACCAGATCGGCATCTGTCACCGCAGGTTGCAGACCGCCGCGCCCGTAACAGGCGGGCCCCGGCTCGGACCCCGCACTTTGCGGCCCGACACGGATCTGGCGCATCGCATCGACATGGGCGAGGCTGCCGCCGCCCGCGCCAATCTCGACCATATCAATGACAGGAATCGAGATCGGCATCCCAGAGCCCTTTTTGAACCGGTAGGTGCGCGCGACCTCGAATACGCGTGAGGTCTTTGGCGTCTGGTCCTTGATCAGGCAGATTTTCGCAGTTGTGCCGCCCATATCAAAGCTGAGCACCTTCTTTAGCCCGTAGCGGGCCGCGATATGCGCGGCAAACACCGCGCCGCCCGCAGGCCCGGACTCGACCAGCCGCACCGGAAACTCCGCCGCACTGTCCAGCGAGATAATCCCGCCGCCCGAGTGCATCAGGAAGACATTGCAAACGGCACCCTCAGCGCGCAACCGCCCTTCGAGCCGTCCCAGATAGGACTTCATCAGGGGCTTGATATAGGCGTTGGCGACGACGGTGTTGAACCGTTCGTATTCACGCATTTGCGGGCTGACCTCGCAAGACAGTGAGACCATGATACCTGGGGCGCGCGCGGCCAGCACTTCGCGCACCAGACGCTCATGCGCTTCGTTCAGGTACGAATGGATCAGCCCGACGGCGACGCTATCATAATCTGCGGCGATGATCTGATCGACCACCGCCTCCACCTCGGTTCGGTCCATCGCCACCAGCTCTTGGCCGAGCGCGTCGATGCGGCCTTGCACGGTGTAGCGGCGTTGGCGCGGCAGCAGAGGCTCGGGCAGGGTTAGGTTTAGATCGTACTGCTCGAACCGCGATTCGGTGCGCATTTCGATCACGTCGCGGAAGCCTTGCGTGGTGATCAGCGCGGTTTTCGCGCCGCGCCGTTCGATCAGCGCATTCGTAGCAAGTGTGGTGCCATGGATGACTTGGCCGATGTCGCAGGGCGCGATCCCTGCTTTGGCACAGACGAGGTGCAGCCCATCGATGATCGCATCCTCAGGCGCTGCATGGGTGGTCAGCACCTTAGCGGAGAAAACTGCGCCATCACATTCCAGCACAACGTCCGTAAACGTGCCGCCGATATCTACGCCCAGTCGGTTTGCCATCAAGGTCATCGCCGTCCCCTGCCAAAGTTAGGCCAGACTAGGACGATGCGTCAGAGACAATCCAACGAATAATTGTGACGTGTCAAATCGCGGATTGAGTGGGTGCGCGCCGGATCGGGAAATCCTCTCCGGCGCGCGAGTTCTAGCCTGCGTTCCAGCCAGAGACAGATTTGACCTCTAGGAAGTCTTCAAGACCCCAAACGCCTCCTTCGCGCCCATTGCCTGACTGCTTGTAGCCGCCAAAGGGAGAGCCTGCGCCGCGTGACTTGCCGTTCATTTCGACCATGCCCGAGCGCAAGCGTCGTGCCACGCGTTGACGCTTTTCGGTGTCTTGGGATTGGACGAAGTTGGTCAGGCCGTACGGCGTGTCATTGGCGATGCGCACGGCGTCCTCTTCGGTGTCGAACGGCATCATTGCCAGCACTGGGCCGAAGATTTCCTCGCTAGCGATGATCATCTGGTTGTTGGTGTCGGCAAAGACCGTGGGCCGCACAAAGTAGCCACGGTTCAGGCCCTCAGGCCGCCCAACGCCGCCTGCAACAAGCCGCGCACCTTCATCGATGCCTTCTTGGATCAGCCCTTGGATCTTGTTGAACTGCGCCTCGGACACGACCGGACCCATATGCTCGCCTTCTTCATCCGGCACTCCGACGCGGATGCTTGCGGCAGTTTCGGCGGCGATTTCGACGGCTTTGTCGTAGATCGACCGCTCAACCAGCATCCGGGTCGGCGCATTGCACGATTGGCCGGAGTTGTTCATCACCCGCAGCACACCGCGTTTGACAGCTGCCTCATCGGCGTCGGCGAAGATGATATTTGCACCCTTGCCGCCCAGCTCAAGGCTGACGCGCTTGATCGTGTCGGCGGCGGCCTTGGTGATGGCGATGCCCGCGCGGGTCGATCCGGTGAACGAGATCATGTCCACATCTGGGTGGGTGCTCAGCCGCGAGCCGACGCCCGGACCGTCGCCGTTTACGAGGTTGAAGACGCCCTTGGGAAAGCCTGCCTCGTCGATCATCTCGGCAAACAAAGTGCCAGACAGCGGCGAGACCTCAGATGGTTTCAAGATCATCGTGCAGCCAACCGCAAGCGCTGGGATCGCCTTCAAGGTGATCTGGTTCATTGGCCAATTCCAAGGCGTGATCATGCCAACGACGCCCACAGGCTCGTAGAGCACGGCATTGTCGGGCGCGCGATCATGCAAGGGTCGTGTGTAGTCGAAGCCCTTGGCGGCGCGCAGGAACGTCTTGATATGCGTAATGCCCGTTGTGACCTGCTGGGTCCGGCTTAGATCAATCGGCGCGCCCATTTCCATCGAGATCGCTTGGGCCATATCTTCGGCACGCGCAGTGTAGATATCGAGCAGTTTCTGGATCAGGGCCAGCCGCTCGACGGGGTCGGTCATCATCCACCCCTCAAAGGCCGAACGTGCTGCCGCTACGGCCGCGTCAGTGTCTTTGAGGCCGCCAAGCGAGATTACAGCACAAGCTTCCTCGGTCGCGGGATTGATCACCTCGCAAGGGGTGCCATCGACCGGGGCAACCCATGTGCCATTGATGTAAAAGTTGCGTTTCTCGATCATCTGAGATCTCCTTAAATTCGGCGGAACCCTGTCACTCCTCGCTGTGCCTTGCAAGCGGGGGGAGGGCGTTCGTATATGTGCTTAAGACATTCTGCCAAAGGAGGCCCCCATGGCTTTGCGCATTAACGACATCGTCCCCAACTTTTCCGCCGAAACCAGCGATGGAGCGATCCAGTTTCACGATTGGCTCGACGGGAAATGGGCGATCCTATTCTCGCACCCCAAAGATTTCACGCCAGTTTGCACGACCGAATTCGGTGCTGTGGCCCAAATGGCCGATGATTGGGCCAAGCGCGACACCAAAGTTATCGGCATCTCTGTCGATGGCGTTGAGGATCACAAGAAGTGGAAGGGCGACATTTCAGCCTTCGCCGGCGCGCCTGCGACCTTCCCGATCATCGCGGATGAAAGCCTTGAGGTGTCCAAGATGTTCGACATGCTGCCAGCCGAGGCGTATCTGCCAGATGGCCGCACGCCTGCCGATAGCGCGACTGTACGCTCGGTTTTCATCATTGGTCCTGACAAGCAGCTGAAACTGATGATGACCTACCCGATGACTGTTGGGCGCAACTTCGGCGAAGTGCTGCGCGCGCTTGATGCGTTGCAAGCCAGCGCCAAGCACGGCGTTGCAATGCCCGCGAACTGGACTGAGGGCGCAGATGTGATCATCCCGGCGAGCGTGTCCAACGAAGATGCGACCGCGAAATTCGGCGCGTTTACAACGCACTTCCCGTATCTGCGGACCACTAAATTCCCAAGCTAGTTCCCTTGGCCAACCCCGCAAACGGCAGGGTTGGCCTTGATCACGGCCCTGTGAGACCCCATATGATAATCATGCAAAACAATCTGCTAGCCCATGTTTGAGGTCGCGCTGTCGGCCCCATACGCCCCGTTCACGGTCGCGTTCTCGCTGCTATTTGCGCTTTTAGCGCTGGAGCTGATCTTCGCCGCCCTTGGGTCCACGATGGTCGGAGATGGTCCTGATCTGGACGTTGAAATAGACTTGCCAGAAATTCCAGACTTGGACGGGTTTGACCTTGATCCCGGTGAATTTGATCTGCCTGAAGTCGGCGATGGGATCGAAGGTGCCTCAGTTGACCCCGGAGCGCTCTCGTGGCTCGGCATTGGTCAAATGCCGTTCGTGATTTGGCTGGCTACGATGTGCTTTGGCTTTGGTGCGGGCGGTCTGATCCTGCAATCTGTGGCGACGACCCTGTTCGGCGCGCCGCTGCCAGCAATTCTCGCCGTTCCACCTGTCGCAGTTGGCGCGATTCTATTTACACGTAGCTTTGGTCGCGTGTTTGCCCGTGTTTTGCCTAAGACCGAGACCAGCTCGCTGTCCGAGCGGTCCCTGAGCGGCAAGCGCGGCATTGTCAGTCAGGGCACCGCGCGCGCAGACAGCCCTGCGCAGGTCCGCATCACCGACCGGCATGGAAACTTCCATTTCGTCAGGGTCACACCGCTGGTGGGTGATCCCGACATTCCTCAAGGCACCGAAGTGCTCGTGGTGCGCAATCGACGCAGCGGCGCGTTTCATGCCATCGTTCTTAGCGATTAACCAACCTTTCAGGAGACCTATATGACGCTCGAAATCGTACTCACAATCGTGGTGGCTCTGGTCGCCCTGATCGTTATCATCGGCCTCGTTCTTGGACGGCTCTTTAGACGTGCGACACGTGAGGTCAGTCTCGTGCAGACCGGTTTTGGCGGCAAGAAGGTCATCATGGATGGCGGTACAATCGTGATCCCGCTGCTGCATGAAATCAGCCCGGTGAACATGAAAACTCTGCGCCTCGAAGTGCAGCGTTTGGGCGAGGCGGCATTGATCACCAAAGACCGGATGCGCGTCGATGTGGGCGTCGAATTCTACGTCTCGGTCAATGCGACAGTCGAAGGCATCAGCCGCGCGGCGCAAACACTCGGGGATCGCACGTTCTATGTGGACCAGTTGCGCGAGATGATCGAAGGCAAGTTGGTTGACGGCCTGCGCGCAGTGGCCGCGAAGATGACCATGGACGAGTTGCACGAGAACCGCGCGGAATTTGTGCAAGAGGTTCAAAACGCCGTCTCCGAAGACCTGCTGAAAAACGGCCTCGAGCTCGAGTCGGTCTCACTGACCGCGCTTGACCAGACGCCGTTTGAAGCGCTTGACGAGAACAACGCGTTTAACGCCGTCGGTATGCGCTGGTTGGCCGAGGTTATTGCGACCTCGAAGAAGGAACGCGCCCAGATTGATGCGGACGCCGAGGTGTCGGTGGCACGTGCCGCGATGGAAGCGCAGAAGCTGAAGTATATGATCCAGCGCGACGAACAGGCCGCCGAGATCGCACAGCAGGAAGAATTGCAAACCCTGCGCGCGGCCCAAGGTGCCGAGATTGCGCGCCGGACTGAGGATGCAGAGAAAGAGAAAGAACAGGCCCGGATCCGCCGCGAGGAAGCCATCCGTTCGTCTGATATTGCCCGCGAACGCGCGGTCAAGGTGGCCGAGATCAGCCGCGACCGCGAGCTTGAAGTGGCCGATCAGGATCGCAAAATCATCGTCGCGCAGAAATCCGAAGAAGAAAGCCGTGCGCGTGCATCCGCAGATCTGGCCCGCGCCGAAGCGACCAAAGCCACGGAATCGGTTGAGACCGCGCGGGCTACGGCTGAGGCCGAGCGGGTGAAGGCCATCGCCTTGATCGAGGCTGAGCGCGAAGCTGAACGCGCGGCGACCCGTGTGCGTCTGGAAGCCGGAGCGGAGAAAGACGCCGCTGCCGACCGGGCCGATGCCAAGCGCGCGGAGGCACAAGGCGATGCAGACTCGATCATGATCCGGGCCGAGGCCAAGAAGAAGGACCTGCTCGCCGAAGCTGAAGGCCGCCGCGCGATTGTGGAGGCCGAAAATGCGATCTCGCAGGAAATCGTCGATATGAAAGTCGACCTCGCACGGCTGGAGGCCTTGCCTGAGATCGTTGCGCAGATGGTGAAACCTGCCGAGAAGATCGACTCTATTAAGATCCATCAGGTCACGGGTCTTGGCGGTGCGGCGGGTCTTGGTGGAGGCGGCGGTGGAGGTGGTGACAAGCCCGTGGTCAACCAAGTGCTCGACTCGATCCTTGGGATGGCGGTGCAAATGCCCGCGCTCAAGAAGCTTGGCGAAGAGCTTGGCGTGTCGCTTGAAGGTGGGCTTGCGCAAGTCACCAACGAAGCGATGAATGCGACGCCCAAGCCCGTGCCGGAGGTGCTGACTGACGAGGTTGATGCGGTGGTCAAACCCGCCGCTGAGTAAACCCCTCGGGGTTCCCAAAATTCGCTCTAGAAAGGCCTCAAGTTCGCTTGGGGCCTTTCTATTTGGCAACCCTATAGCGGGCCTCAACCCGCACGTCCCAAAGTGTTTCGCAAATTATGTAAATCCATAGTATGTAAACCGAAGATCGGAGCTGCCTATGCATTTTGCCAATCTCGATACGTATCTGCGCGAAGCGACCCTAACCGACGCGTGTTTCCTGCCCATTCCTGTCGTTGCCAAATGGATGGGCGTCACCCCCCCAGCCGTGCGCGCGATGCTGGGCCGCGGCGTGCTGAGTGCGGTCAGTATTGGTGGCGTGCTGTTTGTCTCGTCGATGTCTTTGCGCGCGTGGCAAGAAGAGTTGGCGGCGGAAGTGAAGAAGGCCTCAAAGGTGCTGCATAAGGCGGCGCGTAAGGGGCGGCCGATTTCTTACAGCGCTTTGTTGGCCAAGCTGGACCGCGACTTTACCCGCCCTGGTGATCGTCGCCGTCTTGCGCCTTTGCTGGAGGCGGCAAGCGCGCAGAGCTTACTCGACGAAGGCATCCTACTTGGCGTTTGGGCCTATTCCAAAGCGACTGAAATGCCGAAATACGGAGTCTGGGACTTGGCCGACGCGTATGGTTTGCGCCAAGAGGGTGAAGGCCCGAGGCCGTTTGTGGACCGTATGCGCGCGATCACGCAAACTGACATGGGCTAGCTAGCTAGGCGTGATTAAAGTTAGCAGCGGCGAAATCGGCAGGGCCTCGAACGCGGCGATAAGGCGGTTCACGAAGCTATCAAGCGTGAGGTTTGGCGGCAGGCCAGTATGCGCCTCAGGTATGATAACCCGGCCCTGACCAAGGCGGCCCAGCAGATCGTTGATCGCCGCGATCGTGCTTGCGGACGGCGGTTCTACCAGCATCAAGGCATGTGCCATGACGGTCACACGAGAGCGGTCTGCACGGCTGGGGCGAAAACGCATGGCGGTGCCCGCGAATTTCTTAGCGTTGAATTGCACATTATGGGCGCCGTCGCAGAACGCGCCGGGCTGCCAACCGCGCGTGGCACCTGCGCCAAGAGCCGCCTCGATGGGCGTGCAAATCCGGTCATATTCGGTGTCGATGTGAAAGGCTTCGCGCGCAGGCAGGCTGTAGACATGGGTGACATTGATGATGCCGGGACCTTGCGGCGTCGCATCGCCCCCCGTGGCACGCGTGTGGGCGGGCCAACCCTTCGCGGCTAGGGCATTGGCGGTGGCTTGGAAATCGGGATGCACGGCGAGCTTGCGCGGGACGACGAGCGACCGGGTGCCTTGCCAGAGCCAGAGAAACCGCAGCGATGGGTCGCGCGAGACGGCCTCAAGCAACTCCATCTCGCGGGAGAGGGCAGTTCTGGTGTCGAGGGTTTGGATCGCGGGATGCAAGGTGGTCATCCTCAAGTGAGTTACAAAAAAAGCCCCGGCGTTTCCACCGGGGCTTTTCGTTGTCGCGTTAAAAGAGGGGCTAGAGGGTTACTCTGCGCCTTCCTCTTTCGCCAGTTCTTCACCGGTCTCTTGGTTCACCATCTTCATGGCCAACCGGACTTTGCCGCGATCATCGAAGCCCAGAAGCTTAACTTTTACTTCCTGGCCTTCTTTGAGCACATCCGAAGGATGGTTCAGGCGGCGGTTTTCGATCTGGGACACGTGGACCAGACCGTCGCGCTTACCGAAGAAGTTCACGAACGCACCGAAGTCGACGATCTTCACCACAGTTCCGGTGTAGATCTTGCCTTCCTCAGGCTCGGCCACGATGGAGTGGATCAACTCGTAGGCTTTCTTGATCGCTTCGCCATTGGCGGATGCAATCTTGATGATGCCGTCGTCGTTGATGTCCACTTTCGCGCCCGAAAGTTCCACGATCTCGCGGATGACTTTGCCGCCCGATCCGATCACTTCACGGATTTTGTCGACTGGGATCTGCATCGTCTCGATCCGCGGGGCGTGCTCGGAGAACTCCGTGCGGCCTTCGGTCAAGGCGTTGGCCATCTCAGCAAGGATATGCAAACGACCGGCTTTCGCTTGGTCGAGGGCTTTTTCCATGATGTCAGGCGTGATGCCCGCGATCTTGATGTCCATCTGCAGCGACGTGATCCCGAGCTCGGTACCAGCCACTTTGAAGTCCATGTCGCCAAGGTGATCTTCGTCGCCAAGGATGTCGGTCAGAACCGCATACGAGCCGTCATCCTCAAGGATAAGACCCATCGCAACACCAGCAACCGCAGATTTCAGCGGAACGCCCGCGTCCATCATCGACAAAGAGCCACCGCAAACAGACGCCATAGAGCTGGAGCCGTTGGATTCGGTGATCTCAGACACCACGCGAATGGTGTACGGGAAGTCGGTTGCCGCGGGCAGAACCGCCTGAAGCGCGCGCCATGCCAACTTGCCGTGACCAATCTCACGACGACCTGGAGGACCAAAGCGACCAACTTCACCAACCGAGGAGGGAGGGAAGTTATAGTGCAGCAGGAAGTTAGACCGGTACGTGCCGTTCAGCGCGTCGATCATCTGCTCGTCGTCACCGGTGCCCAGCGTGGTAACAACCAGACCTTGGGTCTCGCCACGGGTGAACAGGGCAGAGCCGTGGGTCCGGGGCAAGATGCCGACCTCGGATACGATAGCGCGAACTTCGTCGAGCTTACGCCCGTCGATGCGCACACCGTTCTTGACCACGTCGCCGCGCAGGATCGAGGATTCCAGCTTCTTGAAGCAGGTTCCAAGGTTCGCATCGGTCTGATCTTCAGCCGACAGCGATGCCAGTACCGTATCGCGAGCAGCCGAGATCGCTTGAGTGCGCTCTTGCTTGTCACCAATGGCGAAGGCAGCACGCATTTGCGTCTCGCCGGCCGCTTTGACCTTACCGAACAACTCGGAATAGTCAGGCGCTTGGAAGTTAAACGGCTCTTTGGCTGCGTCTTCGGCCAGATCGATGATCAGGTCGAGCACGGGCTGCATCTGTTCGTGACCGAACTTCACAGCGCCCAGCATTTCGGCTTCAGACAGCTCGTAGGCTTCTGATTCCACCATCATCACGGCGTCTTTGGTGCCTGCAATAACCAGATCCAAACGCTGATCAGGGTTCTTGCGCAGTTCGTGCATGTCGTCGACGGTTGGGTTCAGAACGTATTCGCCGTTCTCAAAACCAACGCGCGCACCGGCAATCGGGCCCATGAACGGAACGCCGGAAATGGTCAGTGCTGCGGAAGCCGCAATCATCGCAACCATATCGGGATCGTTGTCGAGGTCGTGGCTGAGCACGGTACAGATCACGAGGACTTCGTTCTTGAAGCCGGCGACGAACAGCGGGCGGATCGGACGGTCGATGAGGCGCGAAGTCAGCGTCTCTTTCTCGGTCGGACGCGCTTCACGCTTGAAGAATCCACCTGGGATCTTACCAGCGGCGTAATACTTTTCATTGTAGTGCACGGTCAGCGGGAAGAAATCCTGCCCCGGCTTTTGGGTCCGCGCGTAGGTCACGGCGGCCATTACGGAGGTCTCACCATAAGTGGCGATGACGCAGCCGTCTGCTTGGCGAGCAATCTTGCCCGTTTCCAGAGTAAGCGTATCTTCGCCCCACTCTATCGACTTCTTTACTTGTTTAAACATTAAACGTTTCCTGTCAGGGAGCACTCCCGGCCCTCCGGGTCTCCCATTAAAAATAGCGGCCCCATTGCCGCCGACCCCTGTCCTTCATGCGAACGCCGGAGCCAAAGCGTTACGTCTCAGATGGCTGGGCCATACAGGTATAAGGCGCGGATGGGAAGGGGGAGGGTGGATGACGGCCCGGAGGCTAGTTCGATGCCCGTTTCATCATCGCCTCATGAACCGCCTGCATCCCGCGATCCACCATATCGCTGACCTCACCCGCATGGGTTTGAAGCGCCGCGACAACTTCCGGATCTTCGGAGGTCTGGATTACGATCACTCCGGTATCGGTGAAGTCGATCTCGGTGGTGATGCTGGCCCGGCGTTCGAACAGAATGTCGAGTGTGGGGCTTTGGATGAAGACCTGTGGATCTTGCCCAGTGTCCACCCGGTCGATCATACCAAGGACATGGCTTGTCACCACACCGAGCAGCTCAGGATCATCCGACATGGTGATGGTGCGGATGCCGTTGGGCAGGTTTTCCACCTCGCGTGTGATCTGCTCAAAGCCGCGGAACATGATGGCGAGTTCTTCGCTTTCAAACGCAGTGGCATCGAGGCCGCGAAGCCCCGGCATGTTCATCTCGTCATGGGTAGCACTATCGTCACCGTGGCCGTGCATCCCAGTACCGTGGTGAGACATCTGAGCAGTAGCAACAGAATAGCCAGCAAAAACGAGCGCCGAAGCCACCCCGACACCCACCAACCCGATGACCAAAAGCCTGTTGCGAAACAGCGCGGCAATTCTTGCAATGATTGAGGGGCGTGACATGAAATGAGCTTTCTAAAAATGGACAGATTGCAGGGGCACTTTGGTCACGAGCCGGTGGCGGGCACGCTGATCTCAGTCAAGTGACCGGTTTTCACATATATGATGCAACCCTCGGTGCTGAAGGGGTGGTGCTGCGACAAATGCGGAGACCTGATCCATGTGCCTTGCGGATAGTCGCCATGCTCATCCTGAAACGTACCGCTCAGCACGAAAATTTCCTCGCCGCCCCAATGGGTGTGCGGGTTGAACTTGGTGCCCGGTGCCCAACGGACCAGCGCGCAACTTTCGGTGCCGTAGCTGTGCAGAGGCAGAACAGATAGTCCGGTGGCGGAGCCTTGGCGGAAAGGTGTGTCAGATGTGTTAACGCTGAAATGCGCCTGATCGTCTGGCGCGAATTGGTGAAGTTTGACGAAGATCGTGCAGCCCTCGTCCGTATGGGGCTTGTGCGAGGTGCCGATTGGGTTGCGCACATAGGAGCCCGCGGGGAAATCTCCGGTCTCGTCTGAAAACGTACCTTCGAGCACAAAGAACTCTTCTCCGCCGCTATGTGCGTGAGTTGGGAAGTCCGCGCCCGGGGCAAAACGGACCAGCGATGTGGCGCGCGCAACCTCGCCGCCAACGCGGTCAAGCATACAGCGCTCGACCCCTCCGGCAGGCGACGGCACCCAAGCGCGGTCCTCAGGGCGGATCACGACCTTTTGGTCAAATTCGGCATTGATAAGCATTGAGAGGCTCCGCTACGGGCTGGTCAAAGTGACTACCTAGTGGTAGATAGAATAGCAATCAAACACAAGCGATGAGGATCACATGGCCGAGAGCAGAGGACCGAAGGGCGCGCGCGCCGCGATGATCCTTGATGCCGCCGAAGCGCGGATCAGGCTGTCGGGCTATGCTGGTTTCTCGTTTCGGGAAGTTGCCGCAGATGTCGGGATCAAGAGCGCGAGTGTGCATCACCACTTCCCAACCAAAGCAGACCTCGGCGCAGCGGTTGCACGCCGGTATCGGGAGCGGTTTCTGGCGCATGTCGCAGCGCAGATCGAGGTTGGCGGCGACGTGGTCGCGGTCTGGACACAGATGTTCCGCGAGGCCAGCCGCGCCGATGGGCGCATGTGCCTATGTGGGGTGTTGGCCGCCGAAAGCGCTGACTTGCCAGAAGCAGTTGCCGAGCAAGCCAGGCGATTTTTCACCGAAAGCGCTACGGCGATTGATTTGGCGATACGGGAAAAAGGGTCAGGCTTCCGCCTGTTGGCCCAGCTAGAGGGCGCGTTATTGATCGCACAAGCGGTCGGCGATCCAGAAGTGTTCGAGATCGCGGTTCAATCGGCTTGAGGCATAGAGCTAGCTGCTGGGTGGCCGTGATGACCACTTTGGCCTAACCCCCAAACGCA